>NZ_JBHRZI010000021.1:0-261816 GCF_042649515.1 Lentzea rhizosphaerae
CCAACGAAGTGCGCAAGTTCGGCGAAGACCTGCTCTACCGCCTCTACCAGAACGACCCGGAACCCCGAGACCCCGAGCCCGCGCCGCCCGGCAACGAACACATCATGCGGTGGAAGAACGGACGGCTGGAGATCCGCGCGAAGCTCGACAAGGTCACCGGCGCCAAGTACGAGGCACTGATCGACCCCTTGGCCAAGCCCCGCCCGAACACCGCCGACGAGGGCCCGGACCTGCGCACCCGCGAGCAACGCGAAGGCGACGCCCTCGCCGAGCTGATCGACCTGATGCTGCGCGCCGACCAACTGCCCGAACACGGCGGCGAACCAGTCACCCTGACCCTGACCATGCCCTACGACGACCTCGCCAACCAGGTCGGCCACGCCACCCTGGACAACGGCGACCGTGTCCCGGCCGAGCAGGTGCGTCAGTTCGCCTGCAACGCGGGGATCATCCCCATGGTCCTGGGCGGCGCGGGCCAGCCGCTCGACATCGGCCGCAAAACCCGCACCTTCCCCGCCGCAATCCGCCGGATCCTGGTCACCAGAGATCGAGGCTGCGCCTTCCTGGGCTGCGGCAGACCGCCACGGCAGTGCGACGCCCACCACATCCGCCACTGGGCCAACGGTGGAGATACCTCCGTCGACAACGCCGTCCTACTCTGCCGCCACCACCACACCCTCATCCACCAGAGCAAGTGGGAAGTCAAGCTGGTCACCGGCATCCCGACGTTCTACCCACCGACCTGGCTCGACCCGCAACAAAGACCCAGACGCAACCTCATCAACACCGCCTAACCACGGCCACGCGGTGGCGATGAAGGCCGCCAGGCTACGGGGCGATGTTGATGAAGCCCGCCTGGCTGCGGGTAGGCAGGCTGGTGAAGACCCGTCCTGGCCACGGCGAGACGGCCTGATGAATGCTGCCTTGGTCACGGCCAGGTGCCTCCAGGCGCCTCGTACGCGGCGACGCCCAGGCCGGACAACGTGCCCGCGAGCCGCCAACGCCTGACCGCGACGAGGCACCCGCGCCAACGCTGACTGACCGGCGGCTGCGTGGGCGGTGGCCGTTTCTTCCTCCTGTTGCGCTACCCGTGCAGCGCGCTACTCCTGCCGCGTGGGGGCAATTCCGCGAACGTAACCCGCGGGGACAATCTCTCGAAGGAAACTAGTGAGGTCAACCCGCGAAGGTTAACCTGCGGGGCAGCAACCCGGTGAGTCAATCCCGCAGGGTCACATCTAGCGCAGCTAATCGCCCGAACCCGATGTCGAAGCCGAAGGTAAACGGGAATGGCGTAGGCAAGCCGAATCTCCCGCAGCAACGCTGGCAATGGCGAAACCAAGCACCCCCATCAACCGCGATGGCGAAGCCGAGCCGGACAGGGTAATGCGAACGCGGGCAAGCGGTAATGACGAAAGCCGAACAACCCAACGCAACCACGCACGCTTGCGATTGGGGCTTGACTTTGGGAGCGAGGTGCTACGCTGGTTGGATCGGCCGGGCTCCTTATGCCCGGCTTTTCAAGGCCGATGAGCGCCTCGCAAGGGCCCCGAAGTCAAGCCCCAATCGCAATCGTCGCGAAGCGACGATGAAATGACCCGGCTCGTCATACGACCCAAAGCACCACCAACGCAAGGCGACCCGCCCGCGCTGCAACGCAAGCCGGCCCGCGCCCCAAACCTGAGCATCATCAAAAGCCTCAGCAACGTGGCCAACCCCGCGCCGACCGTAACCGGTTCCATGCACCTCAAGGGCTTCTGGTCGCGCCAAAAACCGCCCACCATGTCAAGTGGACCAACTATGGGAGCGCTCCCTCACAACCGCCCTGACAAGCGCAGATACTCCCAAGTTCATCCCCTTGAACAGGTGGTCCAGACCAGTTAACGTGCTCGCCATCACGTTCCCCCTGCACGTGAATGGAGCACCATGAAGAAGTTCCGCTGGCAGTTGCTGACCGCCGCGCTGGCGATCGCGACGGTGGCCGGAGGCGTTCTCGCCGCTCCGGCCAGCGGCGCGACGGGCGTGACGGCGGCGTTCACGAAGACGTCGGACTGGGGCACCGGGTACGAGGCCAAGTACACGATTTCCAACAGTGGTGGGTCTGCGCTCACTTCGTGGACCGTCGAGTTCACGTTGCCGAGTGGGCAGGCGATCGCGTCGCTGTGGGACGGCAGTTATGCCGCGAGCGGGCAGAACATCACCGTCCGCAACACCTGGAACGGCAATGTGCCCGTTGGTGGCACGGCTAGCTTTGGCTTCACCGTGCGCGGTTCGGGTGGCAGCCCGACCAACTGCAAGATCAACGGGGGGTCGTGTGACGGTGGGCAACCGCCGACCACGACTACGACGACTACCACCACCACCACGACGTCGAACCCGCCGTTGCCCGGCAACGGTCGTGGCGCGCCTTACCTCTACCTGGGTTGGGGCAACCCGCAGAGCGCTACTCAGGTCATGAGCTCTACCGGCGTCAAGTGGTTCACCCTCGCGTTCGTCCTGTCCGGCGGCGGGTGCACCCCGTCCTGGGACAGTCAGCGTCCGCTCACGGGTGGGGTCGACCAGCAGACGATCAACGCCATTCGCTCGGCCGGTGGTGACATCGTGCCTTCGTTCGGTGGCTGGAGTGGCAACAAGCTCGGGCCGAACTGCTCCACGCCTGAGGCTTTGGCCGGCGCGTACCAGCAGGTGATCAACGCTTACGGGCTCAAGGCGATCGACATCGACATCGAGAACTCCGACGAGTTCGAGAACACGACCGTCCAGGACCGGATCATCACCGCTCTGCGGATCGTCAAGCAGAACAACCCCGGCATCCAGACGATCGTCACGTTCGGCACCGGCACCACCGGGCCGAACTTCTACGGTGCGCGGCTGATCGACCAGGCCAAGGCGTTGAACGCGAACATCGACGTGTTCACGATCATGCCGTTCGACTTCGGCAGCTCCAACATCCGCACCGACACCATCGGTGCGGCCACGGGGCTGAAGAACAAGCTCAAGTCGACCTTCGGCTGGAGTGACGCCGAGGCGTTCAAGCACGTCGGCATCTCCGGCATGAACGGGTTGTCCGACCAGCGCGAGCTCACCACCGTCGACGACTGGACGGCGATTCGCGACTGGTCGAAGTCGAACGGGCTGGGGCGCCTCGCGTTCTGGTCGGTGAACCGCGACCGCGGCGGCTGCGACGGCCAGGTGTCGGCGAGCTGCTCGGGCATCCAGCAGGCCGACCTCGCGTTCACGAAGGTCACGGCCGGTTTCTGATCGACCACCAGCCGTCAGCGCCATTTAATCGGTGGCGCTGACGGCTTAGCCTTGTCCCATGCGACGACGACGACGTTGATCTTCAACTGATCTTTCCCGAACCGCGACGGCGTTCGCGTGGTGCACGCACGTCGTGCCGATCTACGCGCTGTACGCGTTGTTCTTCGACGAGAGCGGTCTGTCGGACGCTCAGATCTCGGTGCTGCTCGCCATCTGGTCGGCCACCGCCGTGGTCTTCGAGGTGCCGTCCGGCGCGATCGCGGACCGGTTCTCGCGGCGAAACTCCCTGGTCGCCGCCGGTGTGTTGCAGGCGCTGGGCCACGCCGCCTGGGTGGTGTTCCCGTCGTTCTGGGGTTTCGCGGCCGGTTTCGTGCTGTGGGGCCTCGGTGGAACGTTGACGTCGGGCTCGTTCGAGGCGCTGCTGTACGACGGGCTGGCGGCCAACGGTGACGAGGAGCAGTACGGGCGGCTCAACGCGCGGATCGACACCATCGAGCTGATCTCGCAGGTTCCGGTCGCCGTCCTCGCCACCGCGTTGTTCTCCCTCGGCGGCTACGAGTGGGTCGGCTGGGTCTCCGTCGCCATGTGCCTCGCGTCGTCCGTGGTCGCGTTGCGGTTCCCGGAACCTCCGCGCGAGTCGGAGGATCACGAGAGCTACTTCGCCACGCTGCGCGCCGGGCTCAAGGAGTCCGTGCCGATCAAACGCGCGGTGATCGCGGTGGCGCTGGTGTACGCGATCGACGCGTTCGAGGAGTACTTCCCGCTGCTGGTCCAGGACTGGCACGTGCCGACGGTCTGGGTGCCGCTGGCGACGATCGGGGTACCGCTGCTGGGTGCCGCCGGTGCGTCCCTGGGCGGCCGGTTGCCGTTCCGCGGCTGGGTTCTGTTCGCTTCCGGCGTGCTGTTGATCGTGGCGGCAGCACTCGCCGTACCGGTCGCGATCGTCCTGTTGGGACTCTTCTACGGGCTCTACCGGTTCGTGCTGGTGCACGTGGAAACCGAGTTGCAGCACCGGATCGAGTCCGACGCGCGGGCGACGGTGACGTCGGTGGCGGCGATCGGGTCGGAGTTCGTGGCGTTCGCGATCTACGGGTTGTGGGTGCTCGGCTCGGCGGTGGCGGTCGGGGTGCTGATCCTGGTGGTGGCCTTGGTGATCTGGCGGAGGTGATCGGCGTCGCGGGCGTGGACCAGCAGCCGGTCGGGGTTCAGGTCCAGCGCCACCGGGAGGTCGTCGAGGTGAGCCAGCACGCCGACGCGGGGACGTGCGGCCAGGGAGCGGTACCTGGCCACCTGCTCGCTCCGGCCTGCGAACACGAACAGGCCGTCGCCGTGCTCGGCCGCCAGCTCGGCGATCTCGGGGGAGCGGGTGCAGGCGTGCCAGAGGTACGGCCTGTTGTGCCACAAGGATTTCAGCGCCTGGTAGTGCTCGATCGTCAACGGCAGCCCGTACTCGATCTCCTTGCCGAACCAGCCGAACACCTTCGCCGTGTTCCCGCGCCCGAGCACGAGGTCGGTGCGGTGCGGTGCGAGGAGGTCGAGCGTCGCGTACTCGGCGGCGAGCCTCGCGGGATCGTTCGTGGTGATGAGCGTGGTGGCGGTGGAGAGCAGGATGGTGGTCGTCCTCGCCGCGATGTGGGCGAGAACCGTGGCGGGGCACGACGAGTTGTAGGGCGGGTTGTGGTGCTCGCCGACCGCGAAGACGTCGAAACCTGCGGCCTCGGCCTCGATCGCCAGGGTGACGATCTCGGAGGGTTCGAGGTCGCCCGCGGTGAAGACACCGATCTGCACGTCGTTCAGTGTGCTCGCCGCAGCCGGATCGTCCAGAGACAGCCCAGCAGAGCGATCCCACCACCGGCGGCCAGCGCGGCGGAGGTCGAGACGTTGGCGACGAGACCGAGCAGGATCGGTCCGCCGCCGAGCCCGAGGTCGAGGAACGCGCTGGCGGTCCCGGATGCCGCACCTCGTTGGTGCGGTTGCGCCGTGGCGAAGATGGCGGCGAAGAACGCGGGCGTGCTGAACGTGACGCCGACGCCGAGCACGACGCTGCCCGCGATCAGCAGGTGCGGGACGGCGGTGAGGGCCAGGCCGGCCGCGATGACGGCCAGGGCGATCGCGCCGAGCCTGAGGGGCGGCACGCGGTCGGGGACCTTCGCGAAGACCAGGCGGCAGACCACGACCGTGGCGCCGTAGAGGAACAGCGGCAGGCTGGTGTTCTCGTAGCCGATCTCCTGAGCCCGCAGCGCGGAGAAAGCGAGGAAGCCGCCGGCGGCCGCGAGTGACGCGCCGAGGGCGGCGCTCGGCCCGACGGCGGGGCGGTGGATCAGCTTTGTGGACGCGGCCTGCCCCGGTGTGCCGGTCTCGCCCATCGGGAGCACGGCGAGGGCGGAGGCCAGGCACAGTGCGGCGGCGGCGAACCAGGCCGTGGCGAACGATCGTTGCGCGAGGACCTCGCCCAGCGGCGGGCCCGCGGCCAGACCCAGGTAGAGGCCCAGTGAGTTGAGGCTGAGCGCTTCGCCGAGGCGGTCGGGCGGGGCGATGTCGACGAGTGCGGCGAACCCTGCGACGAAGAACGCCGCTTCCGCAACGCCCAGCAGGAGCCGCAGGGCGATGACCGCGGGCAGGTCGGTGGCGAACGCGGTCAGCGCGAGCCCGGCGGCGGCGAGGGCGGCGCCGCCGAGCAGGAGCGGTCTTCGCCCGAGGCGGTCGGTGAGCCGGCCTGCCAGCGGGCGGAGGAAGAGCGCGGAGATCGCGAAGGCACCGAACGCGACGCCCGCCGCGGCCTTGGTGCTGTGCAGCGGCCCCGTGACGTACAGGGGCAGGGTGTGAACCGCGATGCCCACCGCGGTGAAGTAGCCCAGGTCAGCGGCGGTGAGCAGGGCGAAGCGCGGGGTCAGCAGGCGCGCCATCGCACCAGGGTGCGCTACGCGGTGCTGTTCCGCACCTCAGACAGGAACGCTGCGAACGACCTCAGGCCGGGGTGCAGCGCGCGGAGGCCCTCGACGTCGACGGGCGGTTCCGCGCGGCCGTCGAACACCTTGCGCAGTTCCGGGTCGTTCACCTGGATCCGCGCTACGACGGACGCGCCGGGAACGCTCGCCGCCGGGTTCCGAGTCACGGCGCGGACGTCCCAACCCGCCGCGACGAGGTGCCGCGTGACTGCACCGCCCTGCTTTCCGGTCGCGCCGGTGACCACCACGGTCTTCATTTCTGCCCCCAGAAGGTTTTCTGCAAACTATCCGATCTCGGTCCAGTGCGGCCACCTGGCCGATTCCGCAGGCCCCGGTGTAACGGCAAGATCTTCCGATCAGATCAAACGGCACAAGCCGGACATCACGGAGGCCGCCGTGCTCATCGCTCAGATCTTCCTCCCCGTGGCGCTGGGCCTGGTCATGTTCGGCCTGGGCCTCACGCTCACGACCGCCGACTTCGCCAGGGTCGCGAAGTATCCCAAGGCTGCGGCCATCGGGCTGGTCTGCCAGATGATCGTGCTGCCGGCGATCTGCGTCGGGCTGGTGCTCGCGTTCGGGATCAAGGGCGTGCTCGCGGTCGGCATGATGTTGCTGGTGGCCTCGCCGGGTGGTGCGTCGGCGAACCTCTTCAGCCACCTCGCCGGCGGGAACGTCGCGCTCAACATCACGCTCACCGCGATCAACTCGGTGCTCGCCGTGTTCACGCTGCCGCTGGTGGTCGGGCTCAGCACCGCCTACTTCCTGGGCGATCAGGCGGCGCTCGGGTTGCAGCCGGCGAAGTTCCTGCAGGTGTTCGCGATCGTGCTGGTGCCGGTGGCGATCGGCATGTGGGTCCGCAGCAGGTACGAGGCCTGGGCGTTGAAGATGAACAACCCGGTGCGGATCGCCTCGGTCGTGGTTCTGGTGCTCGTCATCGTCGCGGCGATCGTGACGGGGTTCCAGCAGCTGGTCGACAACATCGCGACGCTCGGGCCGGTGGCGCTGCTGCTCAGCATCCTCAGCCTGACGGTCGGGTACTTCGTGCCCAAGGCGTTCAAGGTCGAGCGCGACCAGGCGATCGCCAGCGCCATGGAGATCGGGATCCACAACGCCACGATCGCGATCACGCTGGCGCTGACGGTGCTGAACGACGAGGCGATGGCGATCCCGGCCGCCGTGTACGGGGTTCTCATGTACCTGCCCGCCGCGGTGGCGGCGCGGTTGTTGTCGCGGAACCAAAAGAGGTTGCACACGCAGCTAGGTTGATCGTGACATGCGTTCAACCACAACCATCACAGCGGCCCTTCTCGTTGCCGCAACAGCACTTCCCGCCCACGCCGCGGGAACCACCGTCCGCACCGACACAGGATTCGTGTCGGGCACCGTCACCAACACCCAGCGCACCTTCCAGGGCATTCCTTTCGCCGCACCGCCCACCGGGGAGAACCGGTGGCGTGATCCGCAGCCCGCGCAGCCCTGGCAGGGCGTCCGCAAGGCCACCGCGCCGGGTCCGCGGTGCGCGCAGGACGAGGGGTTCGGCAGTCCCGCCAGCGACAGCGAGGACTGCCTGTACCTCAACGTCACCACACCGGACAAAGCACGGAACCGGCCGGTCATGGTCTGGCTCCACGGCGGCGGCTTCACCAGCGGCGCAGGGTCGGACCTCGGCGCGGACCAGTTGGTGCGCAACGGTTCCGTCGTCGTCACCGTCAACTACCGGCTCGGCGCCTTCGGCTTCTTCGGCTACCCGGGACTCGAGGGCTCCGGCGCGTTCGGGCTGAAGGACCAGCAGAAAGCCCTCGAATGGGTCCAGCGCAACATCAGAAGCTTCGGGGGCGACCCGCACAACGTCACCCTCTTCGGGGCGTCGGCGGGTGGCCTGTCGACGTGCGCGCAGCTGACCTCGCCGAGGACGAAGGGCCTGTTCCACAAGGCGATCATCCAGAGCGGACCGTGCCAGCTCGGGCTCCCGGCGGGGGAGAACCGGGTCCAGCACACGTGGGCGGCCCGCACGGACGTCGAACAGGCCGGAGCGAAGGCACCGCACGGGTGCACGGACCTGAAGTGCCTGCGCGGGCTGAGCGTCCAGCAGGTCAAAGCCCTGACACCGCTCTTCTCGTCACCCGCGTACGACACGGAAACGTTGCCGGACAACCCGATCACGGCGTTGCGACAGGGTCGCTTCCACAAGATCCCCGTGCTCGCCGGCACCACACGTGACGAGCTGACGGTCTTCGTCGCGGTGTTCTACCCGCCGCTCGACGCCGCCGGGTACGAGCAGGTCCTCACTGAGAGTTTCGGTGCCGCGAAGGCGAAGCGGGTTCTCGAAGCCTACCCGCCGGCCGGTGGCGACGAGCGGGTGCCGTTGTCGGCGGCACTCACGGCGATGACCTCGGCGTGCACGACCGACGAGCTCAGGAGCCAGACCGGGGCGTACGGCTACGAGTTCGCCGAACCCGCACCGCCGATGATCTTCCCCGGCATGCCGGAGTTCCCGTACGGCGCCTACCACGGCTCGGAGCTGCCGTTCCTGCTGAGGTACGGCAACGTCGAGCTCACCGCCGCGCAGCAGGAGCTGTCGGACGAGATGGTGCGGGCGTGGACCCGGTTCGCGCGGACCGGACGTCCCGGCTGGGCACGCCAGGACGTCCGGCTGTTCGCGACCGGGCAGGTCGCACCGACGGACCACCGGTGCGACCTCTGGTCCTCTTAGGACAGTTCACCCCGTTGCGGCGCGCGTCCGTGCGACTTGCCGGGCGCGCGCACGCCGTTCACCGTCGAGGTGTCGAACGCGAACGTGATCACCGCGGTGGCGATCGCGTCGGCGTTGACGTCCAGAGCGGTCAGGTTCAGGTTCGCCCTGGTGTCACACGGCTGGTGGTAGCACGGGTCGAAGGCGACGCCCGCGGTTCCGCCGTACAACGCGGCCTGCTGCGCCGTCTTGATGCCTTCGGCGCCGGTGAACAGGCCGCCCGCCGGGATGTTCACCGCGATGAACGGACCGTAGTCCGAACGCCCGGAGAACTCGGTGTCCTCGAACGGCAGGCCGCGGTCGGCGTAGAACTTCTCGAAGACGTCCTCGATCTGCGCCGACCCCGGCGGGATCGGGACCGGTGCGGTGCCGCTCGAGTCGTCGCCGTCGTAGACGCCGAAGAAGTGGTTCGGCGAGCCGACCATGTCGAAGTTCAGGTACAGCGCGATCTTGTCCTGCTCTGCCGGTGACAGGTTCGCGACGTAGTGCTCGGACCCGAGCAGGCCTTCCTCCTCCGCGCCCCACCACGCGAAGCGGACCTTGGCGTTGGTCTTGACCTTCGACATCTGGATCGCGGTCTCCAGCAACGCCGCCGAGCCGCTGCCGTTGTCGTTGATGCCGGGGCCGTCCTGGACGCTGTCGAGGTGCGCGCCGGCCATGACGACGTTGTTCGCGTTGCCGTACTGGGACTCGGCGAACACGTTCCACGCGGTCCTGGTCTCCTCGGTGAAGTCGACCTTCACCCGGACAGTGGCGCCGGGGGTCAGCACGATGAGCTCCTCGGCGGCGGCGTAGGTCGCGAACACCACGGGAATCGCGAGACCCGGCGTGTCACCGATCGGCGTGACCAGGCCGGTGCGGCCGGGCTGGCCCTCGTTGAACAGGATGACCGCTGACGCACCCGCGGCCTGCGCGTTCAGCACCTTCACGTTGAACCCGCACGTGCCGCGCTGGAGCATCGCGATCTTGCCGGGCGTGAACCCGGCGAAGTCGGCGGCCTCGCAGCCACTGGTGCTGGTGTTGGGCGCCGGAGCGGGCGGGACGATCACGTCGACGGGCTCGATGACGCCGGTGACGTCGCCCTCGAACGTCGGGGTGAAGCCGTTGCGGTTGAAGTCGGTGTCCCGCGCGAAGATGCGGGCGACCGGCGCGATCCGGTCGAGCCGCGAGTTGTCTTCCACGTACGGGAAGTCGAAGGCCTGCACGGTCGGCGAGTAGCCGGCCGCGTTCAGCTGCCCCACCACGTAGTTCACCGACACCTGGAACCCAGGACGTCCGGCCGCGCGGTCGCCGTGCGTGTCCGAGATGGCCTGGAGCGCGTCGAGGTGCCGCAGCACGCCGTCGAGCGTCACGGCCTTCGTGAGCTTGGCCGGGGAGTTGTTGCTGGGATCAGCGAGTGCTGGGCCGGTCACGGCGAGTGGCAACGCCAGTGCCAGTGCCGAGAAGAGCGCGAGACGTCTGCGCCGATAGCGTTGGGTCATCGGTGTGCCTCCATGCGTCCATCGCCGCCGAATGCATCCCCTGAAGTCCTTCGCTGTCCGATGTGTCCTGTGTTACACCCTTTGCCACTGGAGGTGGGTGTTTGTTCCGGTTGCTGGAGACCGCCGTCCGCGTCGAACCCCTGGAAGGAGAAGGGCTCACCAACGTCCTGCACCTCGTGACGCTGGCCGACGGGCGCAAGGCCGTGCTGCGGCAACCGAAGGTGGCGCGCGACCTGCCGAAGTTCGTGGTGCCCGGCGCGCCGGAGATCCTCGCGCACAACGGACGTGGTGACGTGCTCGTCGAGTACGTCGAGGGCAGGACGCTCGCAGACGCCCTGCCGGTGTCCGAAGAGGTCTGGCTGAGCATCGGCCAGGCGTTCCGGAAGATCCACCGCGTCGGCCTGCTGCACAACGACGTGAACCTCCACAACATCATCGTCGGCGACGGCCGGGCCACACTGATCGACTGGGACAACCCCGGCCAGGGCAACCCGCTCGACGAACTCGCGGCCTTCGAGGAACATCTCTACCTGCACGGAGCCTCGCTGCCGCAGGCGTTCTGGACCGGGTACGGCTCGATGCCCGACCCGAACCTGCTGCGCGTGCACCGGATCGCGGGCTGCATCGGGTGGCTCGCCAGCGAGGACTGGCGGGAGTGGGAGGGCGACGGCACGTTGCCGGAGCGGAAGAAGACGATGGTCCGGAACTGGCGCAAGCTGCTCGCGGCGTGGCTCGCCGACCAGCTCCGGACCGACCTGCTAACGGCTGAGGTTGCGGTACTTCAGCACGGACAGCGGCCAGAACACCGCCACGAACAGCGCGGGCCACAGCACGGCCAGTAGCAGCGAGTGCTGCGCCGCCCACGAGTCGCCACCGACACCGGGGTTGCCGAACAGCTCACGTGCCGCCGCCACGGTCGACGACAGCGGGTTCCACTCCGCCACCGCGCGCAGCCAGCCCGGCATCAGCTCCGGCGAGACGAACGTGTTCGCGAACATCGTCAGCGGGAACAGGAACATCCACGACGCCTGCGCCGCCTCCGGCTTCACCAGCAGGCCCAGGTAGATGCCGACCCACACCAGGGCGAACCGCAGCCACAGGAACAACGCGAACGCCACCAGCGCGTTCAGCAGCCCGTCGTGGAACGACCAGCCGATCACCAGGCCGCACAGCGCGAGCACCAGCAGTTCCAGCGACGAGTTCACCAGGTCCGCGATGCTGCGCCCGGCCACCACGCCGGTCTGCGACATCGGCGAGGCGCGGAACCGGTCCGTCACGCCTCGGTCGGCGTCCATCGACACCATCATCAGCGTGGTGCCGACGCCGAACGCGATGGTCTGGCCGAACATGCCCGGCAGCAGGAACTCGATGTAGTCGCCGCCACCGAAGACGTTCATCGCGCTGCCGAACACCAGCCCGAATATCAGCACCGAGATGATCGGGTAGGCCAGGTTCGCGAACACCCTGACCGGTTCGCGCAGCCAGTGGATCAGGTCGCGCTTGGCCACGACCCACGAGTCGATCGCCGCGTACCTCACGCCGGCACCTCCGAAGCCTTGTGTCCCGTGATGGCCAGGAAGACCTCGTCGAGCGTCGGCCTCCGCAGCGCGATGTCCTCTGCTTCCACGCCTTTCGAGGCCAGCGCCGACGTCACCCGCGTCAACGCCGCCACCCGGTCGGCGACCGCCGCGCTCACCCGGAACCCGTCGGCGTCCACCTCGGCGTCCGGCCCGAGCACGTCCCGCACCAGCGGCAGCTCCTCCGCGGTGCGGACGACGACCTCGATCCGGTCGCCGCCGAGCTTGGACTTGAGCCCCTCCGGCGTGCCCTGTGCCGCCACCTTGCCGGTGTCCAGCACGACGATCTGGTCGGCGAGCTGGTCGGCCTCGTCGAGGTACTGCGTGGTCAGCAGCACCGTCGTCCCCTCGGCGACGACCCGTTTCACCTCGCGCCACACCTCGCCGCGGTTGCGCGGGTCGAGACCGGTCGTCGGTTCGTCCAGGAACAGCACCGACGGCCGCATGATGAAGCTCGACGCGAGGTCCAGGCGCCGGCGCATGCCGCCCGAGTAGTGCTTGGCGCGCTTGTCCGCCGCGTCGGTGAGCCCGAACTGCTCCAGCAGCTCATCGGCCCGAGCCGAGGCCTGGCGCTTCGAGAGGTGGTAGAGCCGACCCCACATCACCAGGTTCTCCTTGCCGGTCAGCACGTCGTCCACCGTCGACTGCTGACCGTTCAACGCCACCTGCCGGCGCACCGCGGGCGCCTCGCGCACCACGTCGTGGCCCGCGACCTCGGCCCGTCCGCCGTCCAGGCGCAGCAACGTGGCCAGGATGCGCACCGCCGTCGTCTTGCCCGCGCCGTTCGGGCCGAGCAGCCCGCACACCGTCCCGGCGGGCACGGCCAGGTCGAACCCGTCGAGCGCCGCCTTCTTGTCGAACCTCTTCCGCAGGCCTTCCGCGAGCACCGCGTGTCCCACGAACTTCACCCCCGTGGATTAACTGCTTACGTTGTACACAGAGTGTACGTTGTACACGGTTCTAGGATTCACAGGCAAGGAGTTTGTGAAGAGGGGGCTGCGTGAAGCAGAGCGACCGGGATCGGAGCATCCGCCTGCTGTGGGAGGCGCCGGCCGAGCCGACCAGGGGGCCCAAGGCGGCGCTGAGCCAGTCACGCGTCGTCGAGGCGGCCATCAAGGTGGCCGACGCCGAGGGGGTCGACGCGCTCACCATGCGCCGGGTCGCCGAGACGCTCGGCAACACCGCGATGTCGCTGTACCGGCACGTTCCCGGCAAGGCCGAGCTGCTCGACCTGATGGTCGACGCGGTCTGGGGTGAGACCGACCCGGCCCCGGCCGGTCCGTGGCGCGAGGGGCTCGAGTTCTTCGCGCGGCAGATGTGGGCGATGTACCGCGCGCACCCGTGGATGCTGCAGCTGACGACCTCGCGGCGGATGCCCGGCCCGCAGGCCATGACCAGGATGGACGCCGCGTTCGCCGTGGTCTCCGAGCTCGGCCTGCGGTCGGAGGAGATCGTCGCGGTGGTCACGACGGTCGCCCAGTTCGTCGACGGCGTCGGCAGGACGATGGCGGACCGCGTGCAGGCCGAACGGGAGACCGGTGTGTCGGAGGAGGACTGGTGGAACGGCCGTGAGGCGCTCTGGGAGCACTTCACGCCCGAGCGGCTGCCGATGATGACCCACATCTGGAACTCGGGCGGCTTCGAAAGTCCGCTGGACGAGTTCGAGTTCGGTCTGGCGCGGGTTCTCGACGGCCTCGCGGTGTTCATCGACGCCGAGGAGCGACCGCTGGTTCGTCGAGAGACGTGCCTGTAGCCATTCGAGACACCTTGAGTCGTCCGATCGAGTGAAAAGCGCTGCTCAGGGCGGTACTCGCGGGTAGTTGCACGGTTACGTAATGCCATTGTTATCGGCAATCAGAATGAACTCGTTCGCGGGCTGAACCAAACACTCCTATCTGCGCGTTTTCCTTGTGACACCGTTTCGCCGCGGGGGTCGAATCGGGACGACGAGGAGGTCGTATGACAGCTGGCGCGCACGACGCGGTCACCCTTGGCTGCTACGCGCTCGGCGTTCTGGACGCGCACGAGAGTCTTGGCGTGGAGCAGCACCTGAGGGGCTGTCCGTCCTGCCGTGAGCAGGTCGCCGACTTCCATCGGATCCGCATGGCGCTCGACGACATGCCTCGTGAGGCATTCCTGCACGAGCGCGAAGCCGACCTGCCCATGCCGTCGGAACTGGTGCTGCAGCGAGCGCTGCGGCAGATCAGGCAGGAATCGGTCATCCCGCAGCCGCGGGTGGCCGACCAGAGCCCGAGAGCCAGTCCGCGGCCGGTGGAAGAACTCCCCGAACCGCAGCACGCCAAACCCCGGCGCTGGCCGGGATACCTCGCCGCCGCGGCTGTAGCCGCGGTGGTCGCGTTCGGGGGTGCTGCAGTGTTCATGCAGAACCAGGGGCCGGGCACCAGCGTCGCCTCCACCCGCACGGGTGAGGCGACGGCGGGCGGGATCAAGATGGTGGCGGAGATCGCGCCGTCGTCGCAGGACCGCTACCTGTTGACCGCGAACATCGACGGTCTGCCCGCAGCGCAGAAGTGCAAGCTGATCGTGATGGGTACGGACGGCACGAGGACCGAGGCCCACGTGTGGACCACGACCGAGAAGCAGCGGGTCGACGGTTCCCAGATGCGGGTCAACGTCAGCGGGTCGACCGACAAGGTGAAGTCGATCTCGGTGGAGAGCGCGGACGGCAAGACGTTCGTGGTGGCGAACCTGTAGGGGACGGAAACACCAGAAGGGCCCGGATTCGGTCAGAATCCGGGCCCTTCTTACATTGATGTAATTCTAAAGAGCCTGCAATGTGAGCCAGCCGCCGACGACGATGACCATCGCGGCTGTGCCCACGGGTGCGTAATGAGACAGGACGCGCGTGGCACGTCCGTCCAGGAATTTCTCGACGCGTTCACGGGCCTTCACGAGCACCAGGCCGACCGCGGTGAGGGTGGCGGCCATGCCGAATCCGTAACCGACGACCAGCAGGACGCCGAACCACGTCCGGCCCAGCGCCATCGCCCCGAGGAGGACGACGAGCGCGGAGGGTGACGGGACGAGACCGTTGGCGGCGCCCATGCCGATCAGGCTCGCGCGGCTGTACCCGTGCCCATGACCATGACCGTGCCCATGACCGTGCCCATGACCGTGACCGTGCCCATGTCCGTGCCCATGACCGTGACCGTGCCCATGTCCGTGGCCATGTCCGTGTCCGACGCCGGCCAGTGCCGGTTCGCGGGTCGTCGACAGGGCCGAGCGCAGCAGCATCACGCCGATCACCGTGATCAGCACGCCGCTGACCAGGCCGAGCCAACGCAGGACCGACTCACCGGCCAGCGCGCTGGAGGCGCTGATGACGAGGCCGAGGACCAGCACGCCACCGGTGTGCGTGGCCGTGACCGACGCACCGACGATGAACGCGTCCCTGGGCCTGCCCTGACGGCCGGCCAGGTAGGCGGCGATGAGCGTCTTGCCGTGACCGGGCAACGCCGCGTGCGACGCACCCAGCAGCAGCGAGAGCAACAACGCCAAAAACCCGAGCCACGGCGTGAGTTCGTCGCTGCCCAGGATGTCGTTGAGCTTGGCCGCCGTGACGCTGAAGGACTGGACGGGGGAGCCGGAGGCCTTCTTCGGCTCGGACCCGCTGCCCGGTTCGGCGTTGAACGTGACCGAGCGGACGTCCAGCGGGTTGCTGAGCAGATCCTCCGGGTACGTCCGCAGCTCGTCGCTGATGCTCTCGGTCGGCACCTGCGAGTTCGTGAGCCTGATCCCGCTGCCGGCGGCGGTGATCTCACGCCAGCCGACCCGGTCCGAGTTCGACTCGTCGTGGAACTCCAGGCGCGCGGGCCGGTCGAGGTCCACCTTCGCGGTGAACTCGCAGACCAGCCTGGTGGTGCTGAGATCCGCCTGACCCGTCGGGTGCTCCTTGGTGGCGTTCGAGACGGTCCAGCTGATCTGCCTGCCGTCCACCGTGGACCTGTCGGTCCTCGACACCTCGTCGCACCACTGCCGGGCGTCGCGGGTCTTCAAGTTCTCCTGCAGCGTCGGGATCTCTGCCACGTCGACCACGGATCTCAGATCGATCCGGTCCGGGTGCAGGTGCAGCCCGTGGTAGTGGTTGACGCTGAAGTTGCCCAGCGGGTGGGCGGACGCCTCGCCGTTGATGAAGAAGATGCCCGCCAGCAGGAGGGCCACGACCAGGACGGGCCGCACGACCCAGCTGGACAGGCTCACCGGCCGCCTCGCAGCTCGGCGAGCTTGCGGCCGGCCTTGAGCGCCTGCAACGGGGAGAAGTTCGCGTTCAGCCGCAGCGCCTGCACCAGCGCCTCCTGCGCCTCCGCGACCCTGCCCAGCGCGGCCAGGATCATCCCGCGGTGGTAGGAGAACGTCGCGTTCTGCCAGCCCAGCGCGTTGGCGCGGTCCGAGTACTCGAGCGCCTCGGCGTCGCGGCCGTTCATGTGCAGGGCCCACGACATCGCGTCGGCCACGAACACGCTCTGCCGGCGGCTCCACTCGGCCTCCGCCCGGCGCAGCGCCTGCATGCCGTCACCGCGGTCCGCGGCCACCAGCGCCGCGGCCAGGTCGTCGGACGCGCCCTGCGACTCCATCAGCCGCTGCTGCTCCGAGAGCACGTCGTACTGCTTGGCGGCCTCTTCGGTCCTGCCGTTGGCCTCCAGCAGCTCCGCGTACTCCTGCAGGTACTGCGGCAGGGGAGCGCGGGACACCAGCCTGCGGTAGTCCTCCAGCGCCGCCGGGGCGTCGCCCCGTGCCGCCGTGACCTTGGCCATGCCTTGAGTGAGAGTCATGTCGTCTCCTCTTGCCGCCAGTCCCTGCTCGTAGTGCTGCGCGGCTTCGTCGAGCCTGTTGTGGTCGAACGCGAGTTCACCCAGCCGGTAGCGGCAGAACGCGATCTCCTCGGGCGTCGCGGCAGCGGTCAGCGCGCGCTGCATCGCATCGCGAGCGCCGTCGACGTCACCGTGGAGCTCGAAGTGGAAGGAGGCACGCGCGAACGACGCCGTGTTGGGTTTGAGGTCGAGCATCTTCTGCACCGCGTCCTGGGCACCCGCGTCGTCGCCGAGCTGCGTCAACGCGTCTGCCAGCACGCCGTACGCCTCTGCCGAGGACGGCAGCGCGGCAATTGCCTTCGTCGCCCAGTCACGGGCGGCGTGGAAGTCGTGACGGGCGTTCGCGAGCGTGCCCATGCCGATGGCGGCCAGGCCCGTGTCGCCCGCGTTCTTGAGCGCGCCCTCGGCCTTCGCGTAGTACGAAGGGTCTGCCGTCACGCGCGCGAGCTCCACATAGGACGCACCCAGCTGCGCCCAGGAAGCCTTGTCCTGCGGCAGGCTGTGCAGGCGCTGCTGGAGCTGGTGCACCACGCGGTGCATCTGGTTCTGCTGCGCCACGGCCGGAACAGGGGGCGCGCCCCCGGCCCTGCTGTCGGCAGGACCGGAGGCGGCGAGGTGGGCAAGCGCCGCGGTGACCAGGAGAACCACCGCGACGGCCTGCCGTTGTTGGTACTTCACTTCGAGTGCGACCCGTACTTGCGGATCTGCTGCTGACGCTTGCGCCACAACCAGAAGCCCGCGCCGAACACGAACGCCGAGCCCACCGCGGTGGTCATCGCCATCGGGTCCAGGCTGCCGATCTTGCCGACCGGGTTCACCGCGACGTTGGCCGTGTTGCCCGAAGCGTTGACGGCGGTGCCGTTGCGGGGCAGGCCGACGTACGGGAAGTTCGCCTCGAACGGCTGGTCGTTCGCGTCGACCTTGTCACCCGTGGCGAGCGCCTCGACGATCTTGCCGGACGCCGCGGCACCCTCCACCGCCTGCACGGCGATGTCCACCACGTCGTCGGTGAGCCGGCGGCCGTTCGGGAAGCCCTGCGTGTCACCGGCGAGCAGGCCGAGACGGTTCGGGTTGGCGTTCGGGTTGATCGACATGTTCAGTCGCAGCATCTCGGACGGGCGGAACTGCCTCTGGTCCACGTCGGCGTTGTTGACCTGCGAGTTCAGGTCGGCGTTGATCTGCCCGCCGAGCTTCTTCGTGATGCCGGTCAGGAAGATCTCGGCCAGGTCGTCGCGCTGGCCCTTCGGCGCCGGGATCTTGTAGATGGCCTCGATCAGCTTCGGCAGCTCGGGGTTGACGACCCGGTCGACGAGCTCCTTGACGCCGGCGTCCTGGTCGGGACGCAGGCCGTTGAACGCGTCCTTGAGGCCCGCGGGGGCCACGACCTCGTTCACCAGCGGGTTGCCCAGCCGTGAGACCTGCACGAAGTCACCGACGGCCTCGGCCTTGCCCGGCGACAGCTTCAGCGTGCGGCGCTGCGTGGTGCTCCAGATGCCGATGTTCGGGTTGCGGTTCGCGTCGTTCTTCACCGCGAGCGCGTGCTTGGGCAGCTGGATCGCGATGGTGTTGACGTTGTAGCCGCGCAGCGTGTCCTGGCCGACCTCGCTCAGGTTGCCGCCGTAGAGCAGGTCGAACACCCTCAGGTCCGCGAAGAACGCGTCCTCGGACGGGCCGACGTAGACCTTGCCGCCGCCGGGGATCTGCACGATCGCCTGGTCGCGCAGCTTCTTGAAGTCCGGCATGGAAGCGGGTCCGTTGGGCGACGGTGCGACCGGGGCGTTGTTGACGAGCTTGACCTTCTGGCCGTTCTCGTAGATCGCCTCGAGGTCGTAACGCTGGCGGAACAGCAGGTTCTCGTCGTCCAGCGACTCCACGACACCGTTGGTGTACAGGAACGTGTTGTTCTTGCGGCGGTCGTCGTTGTGGAACTGCCAGCGCAGGACGACGTCCGGCTTCGCGTCACCGTCGTTGTCGATGTTGAAGTCGTACTGCGCGTCCTCGGCGAACGGGAAGAAGTTGGGGCCGCCGTTGGGCTCCTGGAACCCGGACCAGTTCCCGACCAGCGTGACCGTGTCCTTGTGGTCGGGGCTCACGAACGCGTACAGGTCCGTGTTGTCCACGGCCGGGTCGCCCGCGATGAGCGGGGCCTCGCGGTGCGACGAGGCGGTGGCGTTGGTACCGCCGAACATGGCCGCGTTGAGCAGTGTGGCGGCCACCAGCGCGGCCGCAGCCACCTGGCCGCGCCGACCGCTGAGGACGTGCGGTGATGACATTGTCTGGGACCTTTCGATGTGCGCGTTCAACGGCTCGGAAAAGTGATCAAGCACTGTGCATCAGCAGCGACGGTTCGCTGGAGTGGCTCGGATGGCTTGCGTGTTCGGTGGTCCACCTCGCTTGGGTGAAGTCGCGAATGCCTTCGACGAGCCGGTCGACGTCCTGTTCGGGACGCACGACCAGACGCGCGAAACGGCTGTTCATGCCGAGCTTGTTGCCGCACTCGCGGATGAAGACCTGGTGCCGGGACAGCAGGTGGTCGCGAAGCTCCCGACCGTCCACGCCGCCACCGAGCTTGACCAGCAGGAAGTTGGCCTGCGAGGAGTAGACGGTCAGGTCGGGGAGGCGGGAGAGCTCCATCCCCATCCGGTACCTGTCCCGTGACAGCAGACGCAGGCTTTCCGCGTACTCCGCCTCGTGCTCGGCGAGCATGAACACGACGGTTTCCGCGAGAGAATTGAGGTTCCACTTCGGCAGCGTCTGGCGCATCTTCCCGGCCAGACCGGGATTCGCGACCAGATAACCGAAGCGGATGCCGTGCAACCCGAAGTTCTTGCCGAGGCTCTTCAGCACGACCACGTTCGGCCGGATCGACGCCTCCGCCGCGACCGACGGGTTCCGCTCGACCTCGACGAAGTCGATGAACGACTCGTCGATCACGACCAGGTCCAGGTCGGCGAGCTCGTCCATGAACCGGACGATCTCCCGCCGCGGCAGGTAACCGCCGTCGGGGTTGTTCGGGTTGCAGATGACCGCGACCTTGCTGCCGCGGGCACGGATGAACTTGATGTACTCGTCGACGTCGAGCTCGAAGTTGTTGCTCTCCTGGAGCAGGAACATGTCGACGCGCTTGTTGCTCTCCATCGGCTGGTCGGTCCAGCGGCCGAACGTCGGGATCGGGATCGCCACGCTCTCGTGGATCCACATGTGGTCCATCCACGTGATGAGCTCGGTCGACCCGTTCGACATGGCGATCGTCGCCGGGTTGAGCCCCAGGACGGTGCTGAGCTGCTGCGCGATCTTGGACGAGTCGCTCGGGTAGAACTTCAGGACCGCTTCGAGGTTCTTCGAGAGCTCCTCGAACATCTCGGGCGTCGGGAAGTACGGGTTGCACGGGATGCAGAAGTCGACGAGTTCACCGGCACCGGTCCGCGACAGCTCGAAGTAGGACGGGCTGTGCGCGGTCTGCTGGAAAAGACCCGAGTCCACACCGTGCCGCACGCGATCACTCCATCCCTCGGTCCGCTTCCGACACCGGGGCATACGTGCCGATGTTCATCACGGTTCACGGGTGCGCATCGGGAAGGTCTCGACCAGGTCACGCACCGCAACCCGAGTGACGTTCGCCGCCCGGCGGTCGTTCGGAGCAGTGCGCATTCCTGCCCGGGAAGGCTCTGACCGGCGGCTGGACGGGTACCCGAGGGTGTACCGGGACCGTCGCGGAGCGCAGTCGTCACCGCCACTGCGGGCGTCCTGCCCAGGATTGTCAGTGCAGGCAGATACGCTGCTGGCAGTCCGCACACGACCAGGGAGAAATACCCGTGACCGCAGAGACCCTGTACGGGGCCGACGACCTGACGCACCTCGAAGGACTCGAGGCCGTCCGCAAGCGGCCAGGCATGTACATCGGGTCGACCGACAGCCGGGGCATCAACCACCTCTTCAGCGAGATCGTCGACAACTCCACCGATGAAGGCGTCGCGGGCCACGCGACGAAGATCGTGGTCACGCTGCACGCCGACGGCAGCGTCCAGGTCGACGACGACGGCCGGGGCATCCCGACCGACGTGCACGCGAAGTCCGGTCTGTCCGGTGTGGAACTGGTGTTGACCAAGTTGCACGCAGGCGGCAAGTTCGGCGGCTCCGGCTACAAGACCTCCGGCGGCCTGCACGGCGTCGGCGCCTCGGCCGTGAACGCCCTCTCACACCGCTTCGACGTGCTCGTGCGCCGCGGCGGCAAGGTCCACGAGATGTCGTTCGCCCACGGCGTCCCCGGCGTCTTCGACGGCCCTGGCCCGAAGGCGAAGTTCACCCGCCAGGGCGGCCTTCAGGTCACCGGCAAGATGAAGCGCAACGAGTCGACCGGCACGTCGATCCGCTACTGGTACGACGCCCGCTACTTCGAGAACAACGCGGCGCTGGACGTCGAGACCGTCCGCATGAAGCTGCGCAACACGGCGTTCCTCGTACCGGGCGTGACGTACGTGCTGCGGACCGCTTTGGAAGACCAGATCTCCGAAGAGGTCTTCCACTACCCGCACGGCCTGACCGACATGGTCGAGTTCCTGGCGCCTTCGGGTGATCGGGCGGTGTCGGGAACTCTGGTCATCACCGGCTCCGGCACCTACTTCGAGAACGCCGCCGACGAGAACGGCGTGATGCGGTCCAAAGTGGAGCGATCCGCCGAGATCGAAGTCGCGTTGCGGTGGGGCACCGGCTACGAGCGCACCGTCGAGTGCTTCACGAACACGATCCGCAACATGCACGGCGGTACGCACAGGCGTGGCTTCGACCGCGCTGTGCTGAAGGCGGTGCAGGACGCGATCTCCAAGACCCGAGGGCTGCTCAAGCCCAAGGAGGAGATGCCGACCCTGGACGACGTGCTGGAGGGCATGACAGCCGTCATCCACGTCCGCATCCCGGAACCGCAGTTCACCTCGCAGACCAAGGACGAGCTGTCGACCGCGGGCATCACGAAGGTGCTGCAGGGGATCGTCGACGCACAGGTGCGGGCGTGGACCGAGGACCGCAAGACCAAGGTCGAAGCGAAGACCGTGCTGCAGAAGGTCGTCGACGCGTCGCGCGTCCGGTTGACGCAGAAGCAGCAGAAGGACGCGGCTCGGCGGAAGACGGCGCTCGAGGGTGCGGCGATGCCGGCCAAGCTCGTGGACTGCCGGACGACGGGTGTTTCGCGTAGCGAGCTATTTCTCGTGGAAGGCGACAGCGCCCTCGGAAGTGCGAGAATGGCTCGCGTTTCCGAGTACCAGGCGCTGCTCCCGTTGCGCGGCAAGATCCTCAACGTCCAGAAGGCCTCGCTGGCCGACACGTTGCGCAACGCCGAGATCGCCTCCATCGTCCAGGTCCTGGGCGCCGGCACCGGCCGCACGTTCGACATCTCCCAGATGCGGTACGGCCGCGTGATCCTGATGGCCGACGCGGACGTCGACGGCAGCCACATCCGAACGTTGCTGATCACGTTGTTCGCCAAGTACATGCGCCCGGTGATCGAGGACGGGCGTCTGTACGCCGCCATGCCCCCGTTGCACAAGGTCATGACTCGCGGGCGCAACGCCGAAACGCACTTCACCTTCACCCAGCGCGAGATGGAGAAGAAGGTCGCGCAGCTGGAGAAGGCCGGCAAGCAGGTCGTCACGCCGGTGCCGCGGTTCAAGGGTCTGGGCGAGATGGACGCGGACGAGTTGTGGGAGACCACGATGAACCCCGCCAGCCGGTCGGTGCGTCGCATCACCATGGACGACGCGGAGGCCGCCGAGGAAGCCCTCGAACTGCTGATGGGCGAGAAGGTCGAGCCGCGCCGCAACTGGCTCGTCGAGTCCGCCGCACGGGTCGACCAGTCGGCCATCGATCTCTAAGCCTCACGGAAAGAGCTGGAAGACAGTCATGGCACGCCGCAAGGGACCCACGACCAAGGTCGACCCCGCCGCGTTCGACCGGGCCGGCGCCACGGTGCTCGACAACTCGCTGAAGACGGAGATCGAGGACTCCTACCTGGAGTACGCGTACTCGGTCATCCACTCGCGGGCACTGCCGGACGCGCGGGACGGGCTGAAGCCGGTGCACCGTCGCATCCTCTACTCGATGCACGAGAACGCGCAGCGCCCGAACACTCCGTACGTGAAGTCGTCACGCGTTGTCGGCGACTGCTTCGTGCGCGGCGCTCTCGTGTCGACGCCGGAGGGGTTGCGTCCGATCGAGGACATCGAGATCGGCGATCTCGTGCTCGACGGCCGCGGCACACCGGTGCGGGTGAGCGAGGTGTACGAGAACCCGGTTTCCGACCTCGTGCGCATCACCTGGTCGAACGGCCGCACGATGCTCGTCACGCCGGGGCAACGGTTCCGGACCGTCGAGTCAGACCTCTCGATCGGCTGGACCGCGGCGGCGGACCTGGTGGGCAGGCAGACGATCGCTTACGGCGCGGACAGGCAGGCCGGTCTTGCGTCCGACGGAGGCGACCTCGGTGCTTACGTGCAGGGCCTCCTCGTCGCCGAGGGGTTTGCCGTCGACCGCAAGCGTGCCGCTGACGGGCGGGTGCGCATCCACATGTGCGATGTCGAGCCGCTCGACGTGGCGCACGGCTGGGCGATCCTCAACGACGTCAACGTCACGCGTGGTAAGCGCGTCGCGAAGAACCCGAAGCACAAGGATCAGCACATCCTCACGTTCGCGCGTCACGAGGCGTTGCTGGAGGTCGCGACACCGCGCAGCGACCGCAAGGTCGTCCCGTCGAGCGTCCTGGCTGACCGGTCCGCGTGGGCTCCGTTCATCGCCGGCTTCTTCGACGGCGACGGCTACGTGCGTAAACAGAACCGCGAGATCGTGCTGGTCAGCACGAGCCAGAGGTTGATCGACCAGCTGCACGGCATGCTCGCGGACAGAGGCATCCACGGACACCATTGGTCACGGGTCAGCACGACCGGGCACAAGACGTTGCTGGGCCTTTCGATCACGGGGCGGGACGCCGCCGCGCTCGCACTGGCGCTGCTGCCCTGGACGAAGGTCGGTCACAAGCAGGACGGTCTGCGTCAGGTGCTGTCCATCGGCTACCGCTACGGCGGCAAGCAGGGCAACGACCGGTTGCCGTGCGCACCGGTGATGGCGGAGTTCTCGGCTGCTCATCAGGGAGGCGGCTGGTTCCGCGACGTCGACGGTGTGGCGTTCCGGGCGTCGTTGGGGGCCGACGTCCGTTACGGCAAGGATCGCCACGGCAAGGCGCTCGCCGAGCGTTTGTTCCCGCTCGGGCGTGCCCACGAGAACGGCTGGATCGAGAAGCTGCACCGGATCGGCTCGCCGGTCGCCGCGCACCTGGAGGCGTTGTCCGGTTTCAGCTTCCTCGAGGTGACGTCGGTCGAGCCCGTAGCACCGGACACGACCTACGACATTCAGGTCGAGACCGAGGAACACGCCTTCGTCGTTGACGGCCAGGTCGTGCACAACTGCATGGGCAAGTACCACCCGCACGGTGACACGGCGATCTACGACGCGTTGGTCCGCCTCGCGCAGGACTTCAGCCTCAACGAGCCGTTGATCGACGGCCACGGCAACTTCGGCAGCCCGGACGACGGACCGGCGGCCAGCAGGTACACCGAGTGCCGGATGTCGCTGGTCGCCATGCAGCTCGTCAGCGAGCTCAACGAGGAGACGGTCGACTTCCGGCCGAACTACGACGGCTCGCTCGAAGAGCCGTCGGTGCTCCCGGCCGCGTTCCCGAACCTGCTGGTCAACGGCACGTCCGGCATCGCGGTCGGCATGGCCACCAACATGATCCCGCACAACCTCCGCGAGGTCGTCGGGGCAGCGCGCTGGCTGATCACGCACCCGGACGCCGACCTCGACAAGCTGATGGAGTTCGTGCCGGGGCCGGACCTGCCCACTGGCGGCATCCTGCTGGGCCTCGACGAGGTCAGGAAGGCCTACGAGACCGGTCGCGGTGTGGTCCGCATGCGGGCGAAGGTCGAGATCGGGCCGCTCGAGGGTTCCCGCGGGCGTCAGGCCATCACGGTCACCGAGCTGCCGTACGGCGTCGGGGCCGAGCGGATCGTCGAGAAGATCACCGACGAGGTCAACAAGTCCAAGCGCCTCACCGGCATCGCGGACGTCAAGGACCTGACCGACCGCGAGAACGGCATCCGGCTCGTCATCGAGTGCAAGGTCGGTGTGAACCCGCAGGCGCTGCTCGCGGACCTGTACCGGCTCACACCGATGGAGCAGTCGTTCGGCATCAACAACCTGGTGCTGGTGGACGGGCAGCCGCAGACGCTCGGTCTCAAGCAGCTGCTGGAGGTCTTCCTCAAGCACCGCTACGAGGTCGTCACGCGGCGCACGAAGTTCCGCCGCCGCAAGCGCGAGGAACGCCTGCACCTGGTCGAGGGTCTGCTCAAGGCCCTGCTCGACATCGACAAGGTCATCAAGCTGATCCGGGGCAGCGAGAACGCCGCTGCCGCCAAGGACGGCCTGATGAAGCAGTTCAAGCTGTCGGAGATCCAGGCCTCCTACATCCTCGACACGCCGCTGCGCCGGCTCACCAAGTACGACAAGCTCGAGCTCGAGAACGAGCAGGACAAGCTGAACAAGGAGATCGCGGAGCTGACCGCGATCCTCGACGACGAGAACGTGCTGAAGAAGCTCGTCTCGCAGGAGCTCGCGAACGTCGCCAAGGAACTGGGCGGCGACCGCAGGACCAGCCTCATCGACGGTGACCTCAAGGAGGTGCTCGCGGCGTCGAAGCCGGCGGGGCCGCTGGAGGTCGCGGACGACCCGTGCCAGGTCATCCTCAGCGCCACCGGGCTCGTCGCGCGGACCGCGGCGGAGTCGGAGGAGGTGTCCGAGGGCAAGCGCCGGGCGGGGCGGGTGAAGCACGACGCCGTGGCCGCGGTGGTGCACTCGACCGCGCGCGGTCAGGTCGTGCTGATCACGAACCTCGGGCGTGCGTTCAAGACCGACGTGCTGCCGTTGCCGGTGCTGCCGGAGCAGAGCGGGACCGTCAGCCTCAGGGGCGGTATGGCGGCGAGTGAGCTGGTGCCGCTGGAGAAGGGCGAGAAGGTCGTCGGCATCGCGCCGCTCGACCCGAAGGACTCTCCCGGCATCGCGCTCGGCACGAAGCTCGGCACGGTGAAGGTGTGTGTGCCGGAGTGGCCGGTGCGGTCGGACGAGTTCGAGGTCATCACGCTCAAGGACGGCGACGAGGTCGTCGGCTGCACGTGGCTCACGGACGGCAGCGAGACGCTCGCGTTCGTCAGCTCGGACTCGTCGTTGCTGCGCTACGACGCGAAGCTGGTCCGGCCGCAGGGCCTCAAGGGCGGCGGCATGGCGGGCATCAACCTGAGCGGTGACGCGCACGTGGTGTTCTTCGGGGCGATCCGCACGGACGACGACGAGCACGGCGAGCCGATGGTCGTCACGTCGTCCGGGCAGAGCGTCAAGGTCACGCCGTTCAGCGAGTACCCGGCGAAGGGCCGCGCGACGGGTGGTGTGCGGTCGCAGCGGTTCCTCAAGGGCGAGTCGCACCTGGTGCTGGCGTGGATCGGCAGCAGGCCGGCGGGTGCGGACGACAAGGGGTCGCCGGTCGAGCTGCCGGACGTCGACCCGCGGCGGGACGGCTCCGGCCACGCGCATCCGGGTCCGGACGTCATCGGCCACCTGATCGAGAGGGACTAGCGCGACGCCGGCGAGGGCTTCGGCCGACGCCCTCGCCGGCGAGCGTCAGAGGAGGCAGAACGCCGCCGTGGCGTCGTCGCTCCGCTTGTAGCGCGGCCACCGGGAGCCCTGGGCGTTGGCCGCGCCCGCCGCTCACCTCATCCGTTCACGGTCTCCGCGCTCCGCACCAGCAGGTCGAGCGCCCGCCGCCGCTCCGTGAGCTCCCCGAGGTGCCGCCGCACCAGCTCCCGCTGCGCCGCCACGTCCGCCTCGGCCCACGCCCGCAGGAAACCCGACTCCACCTTGCACCGGACGTCCACGAGCGCCGCCCTGCGTTCCGTTCCAGAGGGGCGCAGGCCGTTCCTGCGGTCCTCTTCCGTCAACGTGCGGTGGGCCGCGATCCGCTTCTCGCCCCAGTGGTAGTACGGCGCCTCGACCGGGTCGTCGTAGTCGAGTCCGGCTCGGGCGGTGCACCGGTGCCACGCTTGCGCGGCCTGCCGCACCGCGGGCTTGTCGCGGGATGCTCGCCAGGCCTCGTCGTCCAGGCGTGGCAACGGGTTGGTGGTGGGCTCCGCGAGGGCGCGGTTCGCGGAGCCCAGGCAACCGCCGTCGGGGCCGTCGTTGAGAAGGGAGTGGAGGCGGGAACGAGGATCGATCTGGAGTTCCCACGGGATGACGCGCACCGGCGGCTTGTCGAGCGAGTAGCCCCACTCCCACGCGGTGTGCCTGGACGCAAGGCCGTACCGGTCGTCCTGGGGTGCGCGCATCCTGCCGGTGGGGAACGGGGGCAGGTCGGCGCCGAGCTGTCGCACGCACCGTTGGGCCATCAGGTACTTCGCCCGTGCGACGACCACCATCTCGTGCTCGCTGAGGTCGTACGCGTCCAGCGGATACGCCACCGCGTCGAGGTCCATGTCGTCGGGAAGGACCTGCTGCTTCTCGCCGCAGAGGCAGAGAAGCAGCAGGACGATCACCGTGAGGCGGGTCAACACACCAGGTAGGCCCGTTCGTTGCGGTCGTTCTCCCACCACGCGACGTTGCGGACGCCGGTGAACGGCTCCGTCTGGTACACCACCGTCGAACCCTCGTAGACCTTCGTGTAGGCGCCGCCGACCTGGTTGTCCCAGTACGAGCTGGCGTTGCGGCGCACCACGCCGGTGAAGTCGTGCCAGCCGCAGCGCGCCCAGCCCTGGTAGCGGCCCTGGCAGTCGGAGTGCTGGTAGAACAGCACGAAGCCGGGGTCCGGGTTCACCGTGCAGGCGAGCGGTGCGGCGGACTTCTCCTCAGCGGCGCCCGCCACGGCCGGTGCGAGCAGGCCCAGTGCCGCGGCGGCGGCGAAGGCCAGCGCGAGCATTCGGTTCCTGGACAAGACGAGTCCCCCTCGTTGGTGTCGGATCAGCGCCATTGCTGCGTGCCCACGCCGCCGACGCAGTCCCACTGCTGGGCGCGGGCGCCGTTGAACGTCTGCGAGTCGGCGATCTCCAGGCACTTGCCGCTGTTGTGGTTCACCCACGTCGTGGTGAAGTCCAGCGCCGCCGGTCGGCCTGAGCGGTGGGAGCCGCCAGTGCCGCCGTGATCGCGATCGCCGCCAGCGCCGTCCAGAGTCTTCGCATGATCAGTTCCCCTCAGTTCGTTGTGGTCACACGACTTCGAGACCGACGTCCTTCGGACACCGTCTGTCTAGTGCGATCGGGTTGTCTTCGTTCGGTCTCCGGATGCTGAACGACAAGGAGTGAACAATGCGAGAGGGATCCGACACTGGGGAGGTCGTTGGTGCCACGGGGAGAACGTCCGCTGGATCCGGGGGACACGCCGCTGCTGCGGTTCGCGGCGGATCTGCGGAGGCTGAGGGAGAAGGCGGGAGGTCCGCCTTATCGCGAACTGGCCCAGCGCGCGCACTTCTCCGCGGCTGCCCTGTCCGATGCGGCGAGCGGGCGGAAGCTGCCGAGCCTCGACGTGACGGTGGCGTACGTGCGCGCGTGTGAGGGCGATGTCGAGTCGTGGGAGCAGCGCTGGCACGAGATCACCGCCGAGTTGACGGCGCAGACTCCGCCGCCCGAGGACGATTCTCTCGCGCCGTACCTGGGGCTCGGATCGTTCCAGCGCGAGGACGCCGACCGGTTCTTCGGACGTGAGCGGCTCGTCGAGGAGCTGCTGGACACGTTGTCGCGCACCAGGTTCGTCGCCGTCTTCGGTGCGTCGGGCTCGGGCAAGTCGTCGCTGTTGCGCGCGGGTGTGCTGCCCCGCCTGGAATCCGCGGTGCTGGGCACGCCGGGGTCGTCACCGGTGCGGGAGTGCGCCCGGTGGCTGGACGAGATCGGCGGGCCGGACGCGGTGCTCGTGGTGGACCAGTTCGAGGAGATCTTCACGCTGTGCCAGGACGAGGAGCAGCGGGCGGAGTTCGTGGCGATGCTGACCGGTGCGCCGTGCCGCGTCGTCATCGGGGTGCGGGCGGACTTCTTCGCGCACTGCACAGGTTTTCCCGAGCTCGTCGACGCGCTGCGCGACGGCCAGGTCACGGTGGGGCCGATGACCGCGGCCGAGCTGCAGCGCGCGATCGTGCAGCCCGCCGTCCGGGTGGGGTGCGTGCTGGAGAACTCGTTGCAGGCGACGATCGCCGCGGAGGCGACCGGTCAGCCCGGTGTGCTGCCGCTGTTGTCGCACGCGCTGCTGGAGACGTGGCGGCGAAGACGCGGGAACACGTTGACGCTGAGCGGTTTCCAGTCCGCGGGCGGTCTCGCGGGCGCGCTCGCCCAGACGGCCGAACAGATCCACAGTGGACTGACGCCGCGCCAGCAGGTGCTCGCGAGGAACCTCTTCTGCCGGCTCACCGCGGTCGGCGAGGACATCGGTGACGTCAAACGGGTCGTGCCGCACGACGAGCTGGACGACGACCCGGACGTCGGTGTCGTGCTCGAACGCTTCACCGCCGCACGGCTGCTGACCGCGGGCCGCGACGGCGTCGAGCTGGCACACGAGGCGTTGCTGCGGCGCTGGCCGAGGCTGCGCGACTGGCTCGCGGAGGACCACGAGGGACTGCGGCTGCACCGCAGGCTCACCGAGGCGGCGCAGGCCTGGGAGTCGCTGGGGAAGGACCCCGGCGCGCTGTACCGGGGCGTGCGGCTCGCGCTCACCCGCGACTGGGCGGCCGGCCACGCGGACGTCCTCAGCACGCGGGAGCACCAGTTCCTGCACGCCAGCGCGACGGCGGAGCTGCGCCGGGCCCGTCGTTCGCGCCAGCTGGTCGTGACCCTGGCTGTCCTTCTCCTGCTCGTCGTCGGTGCGGCGGGTTACGCCGTGCACGCCGAACGCACGGCTGCACGCCAACGGGACGTGGCGCTCTCCCAAATCGTCGCGGGCAAAGCGGACGCGTTGCGCCGCTCGAACCCGATGCTCGCCGCGCAGCTCAGCCTCGCGGCCTACCGCCTCGCGCCCACCGACGAGGCGCGCACGAGCCTGCTCGAGACGTTCCCGCTGCCGTTCGCCCGGCTGCGCGGCCACGCCGGTCACGTGAACACCGTGGCGTTCAACGGAGTCGGGAGCATGGTCGTCACGTCGAGCCACGACGGCACCGCGAAGCTGTGGGACGTGGCTCAGCAGAAGGAGATCGCGACGCTGACCGGTCACCGCGGCACCGTGAACGCGGCGGCGTTCAGCCCGGACGGCCGCACGGTGGCCACGGCGGGCTGGGACTACACGGCGCGCCTGTGGAACTCCGACGACCGCGCCGGCCGCGCCGTGCTGAGCGGCCACACCCGCGAGGTCAACGCGGTGACGTTCAGCCGCGACGGCACCCTGGTCGCGACCGCGAGCACCGACCGGACCGCGAAGGTCTGGAACGCCCGCACCGGCGAGGAGGTCACCACGCTGCGCGGCCACGCGGACGGCCTCGTCTCCGTGGCGTTCGGCGCGGACAACGACGTGGTGGCCACGGCGGGCTGGGACCGCCGCGCCGCCGTGTGGCGCCTGTCCGACCCGGAGCACCCGGTGTTCCTGACGGCTCACACGGCGCCGGTGGTGTGGCTCGCCTTCAGCCCGGACGGCAAGCTGCTCGCCACCGCGGGCCAGGACGGTCTCGTGGTGCTCTGGGACACCTCGGACCCGCGGACCCCGCGCCAGCTCAGCACGATCAGCGGCCACGACGGGATCGTCCGCTCCGTCACCTTCCGCGGCGACGGCCGGATGCTCGCCACGGCGGGCGTCGACCAGACCACGCGCCTGTGGGACCTCGCGGACGCCCGGTGGCCCAGGCGGATCGCCACGTTCACCGGCCACGGCAACGCCGTCGTGTCGGTCGCGTTCGGCCCGGACGGGAACACGCTCGCGACCGGCAGCGACGACGGCACCGCGCTGCTGTGGAAGGTGCCCAGCCGGCCGCTCGCCGACGTGGACGAGGCGGGCAGGTGGGTGTGCGAGACGGCGCATCCGGTGATCACGCGGGCGGAGTGGGACCGCTACTTCCCAGGTCTGCGCTACGAGCCGCCCTGCACGTGACGCGCCTGCTCGACCACAAGAGCGCGGCGCCGTCGTGATCGCCACCCACGAGCAGCACGTCGCGCAGCGCTGCGACCGGCTGGTGCGGATGCGTGACGGCCAGGTCGTCGGCGACGTGGCCGTCACGCCGGGCTCACCCGGCCTGCTCGCCGACGCGGTCGAGCTGCGAACCTGAGTCGCCGTCCCCGGCGCCGTACCGTGTGGACGCGTTGCCGGACTGTCCACGCTGGACCAGGTCTCACTGTCCTCGCGACTCGGTCCGCCGCAGGACGCGGTCGAGCAGCTCGGCCTCCTCGCGGCCTTCCTCGTCGGAGGACGTGAGCGCGAGCAGGAAGGCGATGATGACGCTGAACCCGGCGCCGCTGATGATCAACGACGTGATCAGTTCCTCGGAGTTGCTGACGGCGACAGGGGCGAGCTCGTCGATCTGGATGTTCATGGCGTGCATGCCGGTGTAGTGCATGCCGGTGACGGCGAGTCCCATCACCAGGGAGGCGCCGAGGACGGCGAGCGGGCCGCTGACGTTCCTCGTGAACCACAGGGCAGCGGTGGCGGCGACCACGGCGATCGCGATGGAGAGCGCCACGACGACGAGGTCGTAGGTGATCTCGCCGTTGATCACGATGGCCGACATGCCGGTGTAGTGCATCGCGGCGACGCCCAGGCCCGTGACGAGTCCGCCCGCCGCGAGTGTGCGGAGGCGTTCGTCGCCCCGGCGGAGGGTGAGGAACAGTCCCGTGCCGACCACCAGCACGGCGACGACCATGCTCAGCAGGGTGATGGGGATGTCGTAGGCGACCGTCGTGCCCATCCACGTGCCGAGCATCGCGGTGAAGTGCATGCCCCAGATGCCGAGTCCGCCGATGGACATCGCGGCCACCGCGAGCCATCCGTTGCGTGCCGCGCCGGCCGCGTTCCGTGCGCGTTCGCTGGAAAGGAGGCCCAGGGCTGAGCCGATGCACGCGATGATGTAAGCCGTGATCGGCGTGAACGTCCCCATGTCCATGCGGGGATGGAAACATTGCAAATCTATGTGACGCAAGACCTTTGTGGACACTTGTCGCCGGAACAGCGGTGATACGAATGTCGTATGCGTCAGGTGTGTCGCGCAACGTGAATGAGAGGCCCAGGTGTTCATCAAATTCGATGCAGCCGACGGTGAGGCGCTGGCCGACTTCCTCGCCGGTGAACGCTGGCCGTTCCACACGATCGAAATCGTCGAACGTGCCGATGTGCTGAAACGGGTCGCCGACGGTTACTACGACGACGAGACGTACTGGATTGAAGCCGACGGTGAACGGGCCGGGATCGTCCGGCTCTTCGACCTCGAGGACGAGACACCGATGTTCGACCTGCGGATCGGCGAACGGCACCGCGGCAAGGGGCTCGGGCGCGACGCCGTCACGTGGCTGACCGACCGGTTGTTCGGCGAGTTCGCTCACGTCGAACGGATCGAGGGTACGACGCGACAGGACAACGTGGCGATGCGGCGGGTGTTCCGGCGGTGCGGATACGTCAAGGAAGCGCATTACCGCAAGGCGTGGCCGGACGCGTCGGGACACAAACACGACTCCGTGGGATACGCGATTCTGCGCCGCGACTGGCAGACCGGTGAGACCACGGTGCCGGACTTCCACGACGAATAGCCGGGCGGAGATTCTTCGGGTGTCTCCGCCCGGCCGTTCGCGAGAACGTGCGAAAGATTTCTACTCGGTTCGGGCGCTCAGCACCTTGGCCTCGGCGATGATGCGTTCGGCCTCGTCCAGAGCGACGTTGCGCAGTTCCGCGAGCGCGCGCATCGCCTCGGCCCGGCGGGCCGACATCGCGAGGCGGAAGTCCTCGCGGATCTGCTCGCGCTTCTGGGCCGCCTCCTCGTCGAGCTTGCGGGCGCGCTGTTCCGCCTCTCCGACGATCATCAGTGCTTTGAGCTGGGCGTCTCTGATGACTTCCCGGCGTTCTTCGTCGGCCAGGGCGACCATCCGGGCGAGCCGTTCCGGCAGGCCCTTCGGGTCGATCGGGGTCAGGCAGATGCGGTGCAGGCCGTCCTGCAGGCCGGCGTTCTCCTCCTGGACCGAGATCAACCTGCTGGCCAGGGCTTCCGCCCTCGCCTCCGAGGCGTCCCGGTCGGCGGTGACCAGGCGAAGCTCGGCTTCCAGTTCGGCGACGTAGTCGTCCACCTCGTCACGGTCGTAGCCGCGCCACCGCAGCCCGAACCACGTGCGGAGCGGAACGAGCTCAGTCCTGCTGTCGACACTCACTTGCCGTCTCCTCTGCCTCCCGCGAGTCAGTCTTGACAAGGTGTACGTACGGGGTGCGGCATCGGTTCTAACGGGTTCACCAGGCACAATGTGTGCGTGAACAACAAACTGTGTCCCTGCGGCACCGGCCAGTCCTATGTGGACTGTTGTGGTGCGCTGCACTCCGGAGCCCGCACGGCGGCGACCGCCGAGCAGCTGATGCGGTCGCGCTACAGCGCTTTCGCCGTGTCCGATGAGGACTACCTGCTCAGGACGTGGGCCTCGAAGCACCGGCCGGCGAGCGCCGGAATCGACGCTGGTGACCGGTGGTTGAAGCTCGAAGTTCTGGCAACTGAGAACGGCGGGCTGCTGCAGAACGAGGGCGTCGTGGAGTTCCGCGCGCACTACGTCGGGGGTGTCGTGCACGAGCGCAGCAGGTTCATCCGGGAGAACGGCCAGTGGGTTTACGCGGAGGCGCTGTGATGAAGGTGCTCAGCCGGTTCAACGGCCCGCCCGGAATGGGCAACGGCGGATATTCGGCGGGCCTGCTCGCCGCGCACGTCGACTCGCAGGCGGTCAGTGTCCGTTTGCGCAAGCCCGTGCCGCTGGACCGGGAGATGGAGGTCCGCGACGGGCAGCTGCTCGACGGGGACGTGGTGATCGCCTCCGCCGAGCCTGCGACGCTCGACCTCGACGTTCCCGCCGCTCCGACGCTCGACGAGGCCCGCGCGGCCGCCGCGAAGGTGCCGTGGCGCGACAAGCACCCGTTCCCGACGTGTTTCGGGTGCGGGCCCGGTCGTGAGGACGGCATCGCCGCGCTCCTGGGGCCGCTGGACGGCCGCAGCGAGTGGGCGGGCGTCTGGCGGCCGGGTGACGTGCTGCCGAACGACGGGACGAACGTGCTCCCGGAGATCGTGTGGGCGGCGCTGGACTGCCCGTCCGCGCAGCCCGTGGCCCCGGACGGCGGGCCCGCGTTCGTGCTCGGCACCTTCGTCGCCCAGGTCGAGCGTCCGGTGGAACTGGGCGTGGACCACTTGCTCCTTGCGTGGGAACTTGGCCGCGATGCTCGCTTGGCGTACTCGGCATCAGCAATCATCGGCCCTCACGGAGTGTGTGGACGAGCGCGCGCCGTGTGGGTCTCGATCGGATGAGATCAAATAACCCGACTGGGTGACATGAGTGCTGCGCGGCTTGGTAGCGTGCACCCCCGTTGCCCGATTAAGCCGAAAGGGCGAGTGAACGGGATGGCACGGAGGTGATCAGGCGCTTGATGGGCCGACGTGCCGCCGCCCATGGCGACCAGCAAACACAGACCCAGAGTTCGGAGCCGCTCACGAACACGGATCTGTACCCCGTCGAGCAGCCCCCGGCAGCGGTGGTGCCGCAGCCGGAGCCACTGCCCCAGCGAACGCCGTTCGCGGCGAGCTTCGTCGGGGCGACGCTCGTTGTTTCCGCACCTGAAGGCCCCGGCCAGGCCGCGACGGGCCTCGCCCGCACGCTGCCGGTCGACCGCGGCAGGACCGTGGTCGTCGTGGACTTCCCGAGCGGTGACCAAAGCACTTTCTGGCCCCACGTCGTGAGCGCGCTCAGCGGCCGCGGGCCCATCCGGCTCGCGGTGTCGCACGCGGGCACGATGCGGCCCACCGCGCCGGCGCAGTGGCTGGCCGAGCAGCTCCAGGCCGAGGTCGTGGCCCCGGACGGGATGCTGACCACGGTTCCCGGAGCCGCGTTCGTCGTGGGCACCCAGGGCTACGGCAGCTGGGTGAGGTTCCAGCCGAACGCGTCGCCGATGCCGTTCGGCCGCCGCTTCCCGGTGCCGCAGTGGGAGGCGATGGACCCGAACTCCCCGTGGCCGACGGGCGAGATCGGCATCTCCGAACCGATTCCCGCCGGGCTCTGGCTGCGCGCTCAGCAGCCGCCGTTCGACCCGGCGGCCCAGGACTCGCGCCCGATCGTGGCACTGCCGTGCCGGGAGAACGTGCTGACGGTCGTCGTCGGCGGGCCCGGCCAGTCGGCGATCCCCACCGACGAGGTGTGCCGCCTGCTGACCGCGCTGCCCCAGGCGGCCCGGTCGCGCGTGCGGCTGGTGCCGTACGGCATCGACTCCGGCCTCGGCAGGCTCGTCGCCGACCAGCTCGGCGAACCCATCGCGATGTTCACCGGCCTGCCGGTCGGCAACCTGCGCACCGGTGGGCCCGCGGTGATCGCGGTCGACCCGCGCGGGCAGCAGACGTGGCGGCCGTTCGTAACCGAGGTGCTGTGCACGCCGAACGAGGGTGTTCCGGTCGTGTCCGGCTATCGCGCTCCCGTGCCAGGACTCGCCGAGGTGTCGCCCGGTGTGTTCTCTCTCGGCGACGGCGTCGTGCTGGAGGTCGTCCCCTCCGGTCTGTGGGTGCGTGAGCAGGACGAGCCGTACAACGCGGCAGAAGTGCGCTCTCAGCCCGTTGACCCGGAGTGGGCACGCCTGACCGTGGGCACGCCTGGACGCACCACGCCCGGTGCGGTCGCAGTGCACGGTGCTGCTCTCGTGGAACGTCTTGAGCCCGAGGTGCGCAAGCTGCTGCGTCTCGTGTTCTGCGACGCCACGGTGTCGGCACCTCCGCCACCGCCCCCGACCACCCCGACCGGCACCCCCGCTCAGGTCGCCTCGGCGTTGAGCGCGGCCGCGCACGCGTTGGCGGCGCGCGACTCGGACAGCGGCGGCGGCCTGTTCACCCCGGTCATCCCGGCGGAGCCCGAGCCGGAGTTCGAAAGACCCGCGTTCGTGAGCATGGACTCCGGTCCGGCGATCGCGACGGTGACGTCGCACGCGCTGGACGACCCCGACGAGGCCGCGTTCCCGTCGTCCGACCCGGACTCGAGCCCCGTGCGCTTCCGGGTGGACGGCCCGCTGCCGTTGCAGCCGCTGGCCATGTGGGAGATCCCGCCGGAGGACAACGGCGAACGTGAGACGGTTCTGCCGGACCACAGCAGCTCGGACGCGGAACGCGACACGGTCCGACGCGCGCTCGGTGAGCGTTACAGCTCGCACGCGGCCACGGTCTGCCGGTTGCTGGCCCAGCGTCCCGACGCGGAGGAGGACCCGGCCGCGTTCGAGGCCATGGTCACGGACCTGACGGCGTTGCTCGCGTGCGTGTCGCAGGACGAAGAAATGGTCGTCGACACGCTCCGCATGGGGCGCCTCGGGCGGTTGCGCCCGTACGTCGCGTGCATCGTCTCCGGCCTGAACCGCCTGCCGGTGCACAACGGCGTGGCGACGGTGTGGGGCGTGACCGGTCCGACCGGCCCGCGCCGCTACCGCTCCGGTGACGTGCTGGTCGAGCACGGCCTGCTGGACGCCGTCGCGAACCCGTCCCAGCGCATCGAGGGCGTCACCGAGTACCTGCTGTGGTCGGTCACCGGCCGCCGGGTCGAGGTGGCGGACCGCGTCGCCGTGGCCACCGAGGAACGCGTGATCTTCGCGCCGGGCACGCCGTTCCGCGTGCTGGCGGTGGCCGAGGCCGAGGGCGATCACCCGCAGCAGGTGCTGCTGCAGGAGATGGCCGGTGCCGCGGCGGACCAGGAGATCGCGGGGCTGCGGCCGAGCGTGCTCTCCCAACTCGAACGGGCGGCGGCGAACCTCCGCGTGCTGCCGGTCTCGCACCAGGTGTCGGTGCAGGCCTGAACGTTCACCTCGGCATCCGGTACGCCCGACCGCCGGTCGGCCCGCTGCGCCTCCACCCTCCGGTGGACAGCGACGGCGAGCCGGCCGGCGAGTTCGGTGACGCGCACACCCTCAACGTCTGGTCCGCGGTGGACGGTCCGGCGCCGGTGGTCCTGTGGGTCCACGGCGGCGCGAACACCGTCGGCTCGTCGTCCCAGCCCGAGTACGCCGGCGACGTCCTCGCGTCACACGGAATCGTCTTCGTCAGCTGCAACTACCGGCTCGCGGTCGACGGATACGGTGCCCTGGAAGGGGTTCCGCACAACCGCGGGCTGCTCGACGTCGTGTCGGCGCTGCGCTGGATCCACCGCAACATCAAGCGCTACGGTGGAGATCCCGGCAACGTCACCGTCGCGGGACAGTCGTCGGGAGCGCAGACCGTCGCGAGCCTGATGGTCATGCCCGCCGCGCGAGGGCTGTTCCACCGCGCCATCGCACACAGCCTCGCGGGCAGGTTCTTCACGCCGGCCGAAGCGGTCGAGGTGCAACGGGCCGCGGACCCGGAAGTCGTGCTGTACCAACCGATCGTGGACGGCGACTCGTTGCCGCGCTCGCCGTTGGAAGGCCCGTACGACGTGGATCTCCTGGTGTGCCACACGGCCGACGAGGACCCCGATCTCTTTCAACGGCCCACCACGCGGCTCGCCGACGAGCACGGACGCGCGTTCCGGTCGATCTACGCCAGAACACCTGCCCACCACGGCGCGGACGTGCCGGACATGTTCCGCGGCGACATCGCGCAGGCGTGGGCGAGGTTCGCCCGCGACGGCGACCCCGGCTGGCCGCGGGAAGAGCTGAAGCGCTGGGTCAGCTCTCCGTCGTGAGGCCGAGCGTGCCGTCGAGCTTCGGCACGCACGCGCCGTCGCGCTTGTCGGTCGCCAGGAACTCGGTGAGGCAGCGGCCGATCTGCGCGTGACCGCGGGCGTTGGGGTGGAACGACTCCTGCAACGCGTGCGAGCCCCGCTTCTGGTCCTTCAGACCGGCCCAGTCGACGGACAGCCGCGTGAACCACTCCGTCTCCGGCTTGTCGCCACCGACGCACGCCTCGTGGCCCTCACCGGCGCGGGAGAGGTCGAGGAACCGGGCGTTGACCTTGTCCGCCGCGGCGCGCAGCCCGTTCGACAGCTCCGGCACCGCCTCCTCGACGACCCATTCCAGGTCGGTCGTGCGCAACGGGCAGCCGGACAGGTTCTGCAACGAGCGCGGCATCTTCGGCGAGACCGGCGCCGCGTACGACTGCACGACGAGCTGGTACGACGAGTCGAGGTAACCGGAGTCGCGCATGGTCTGGCGGATCGCGTTCAGCGTGTTCTCGACCTTCGGAACCATCCGCCGCACGCGTTTCGTCCACTCCGGCGCCACGGCCGACGTGCAGTCGCTGCGCTTGCCCCACGCCTCGAAGCACTTGTTGAGGATCTCGGAGAACCTCGGGTCGTCGTTGGCGCCGATGGCGACCACGACCGCGACGACCCGGTTCGAACCGGCGATCTTGCGCAGCTGCGGCAGCTGTTCGTTGCGCAGCTTGTCGGAGTTCGCGCCGGAGCACGCCAGGTTGATCTTCTGGTCGGCCTCGACGACGGTCTTCATGATCTCGGCGTCACGAGACCGGTGGCACCAGTTGCCGCCGTCCTCGCCGTCGGTGCCCGGCTCGTAGGCCCCGGCACCCTCACCGGACATCGTGCTGTCGCCGAGCGCGACGACCGCGGTTCTCGACTCGCGGTCGGGATCCGAGGGCGGTGGAAACGGGTGGTCGCTCACGACCAGCAGGATCGTGAGCAGTCCGATCGTCACGAGGGAGAGCACTTTCCGCATCGCGGGCCAGTTTACCGGTGCCCCATCACCCCTGTTCGCCGAAGCGCACGCGGGGCGCCCGCGTGCGCTCGAAGCGAACGAAAGCTCCCCGCGTGCACTTCGGCGGTGGCCGAATCCGAGGGAGTTATGTCGTTGCCGCCACCACTCCGGATGGGGAAAGTGGAGGTGTGGGGAATTTGAGGGAAGTAGTCGTGGTCGGTTACGACCGCACGGCGCTGCTGGATCTGGCGGGCCCGATCGAGGTGTTCCAGGCAGCGAACCACCGGGAACCGCGCTACCAGGTCACGGTCGCCACGCTCGGGGGAGGACCGTTCACCGCCACGGCCGGGGTGCGCGTCGAGGCCGGTGCCGACCTGCGCACGCTGGACCGTCCGATCGACACGCTGCTGGTGGTCGGCGGCTGGGGGTACGACGAGGCCGCGTCCGACCCGGTGCTCACCACGAACCTGCGGCGGCTCGCGCTCAGGTCGCGCCGGGTGGCGGGCGTGTGCACGGGTGCCGTGGTGCTGGCCGGGGCGGGGCTGCTCAAGGGCAAGAAGGCGACGACGCACTGGGCGTTCACCGGCGAGCTGGAGAACCGCGGGGTCGAGGTGGAGCCGGACGCGATCTTCGTGTGCGACGGGCAGGTGTCCACGTCCGCCGGGGTGACGGCGGGCATCGACCTCGCGCTCGCCATGGTCGAGCAGGACCACGGGCCGGCGCTCGCCCGCAGGATCGCGCAGTACCTGGTCGTCTTCCTGCAGCGTTCGGGCGGCCAGTCGCAGTTCAGCGTGCACACCCGCGCGAAGCCCGTGCGGGACGGTTCGCTGCGGGCGTTGCTCGACGACATCCACGCCGACCCGACCCGCGAGTGGACGGTGCCGGTCATGGCGCGCAAGGCGATGATGAGCGTGCGGCACTTCGCCCGCGTCTTCTCGCGCAACGTCGGTGTCTCGCCCGCTCAGTACGTCGAACGAGCCCGCGTGGAGGCCGCCGCCGACCGGCTGGCGAGCACCGGTGACTCGCTGGACCTCGTCGCCCGTCAGTCGGGGTTCGGTTCCGCCGAGACCCTGCGCCGGGCCTTCCTGCGCGTGCTCGGCGTGTCGCCGGGCAGCTACCGCGCCCGTTTCCGGACCACTGGGGTTGCCTGATGGAAGCCACGTTCGTGCTCTACCCGAACATGACCGCGCTCGACTTCGTCGGCCCGTACGAGGTGATCGGCTCGGTGCCGGTCGTCTCGACGCGGTTCGTAGCGGCGACGCTCGATCCGGTGAAGTCCGACAACGGGCTGTCCGTCGTGCCGACCGACACGTTCGCGTCGCTGAAGTCGACGGACATCGTCGTGGTGCCGGGGTCGAGTCACTGGCGCGAGCTGCTGAGGGACTCCGGCGGTGTCGTCGAGTGGTTGCGGGAGGTCCACCCGACGACGAAGTGGACGACGTCGGTGTGCACCGGGTCGACGTTGCTGGCCGAGGCCGGGCTGGTGTCGAAGGCGACCACGCACTGGGCCGCGCGCGAAGACCTTTCCGTGCGCGGGGTCGAGGTTTCCGATGACCGGGTCGTGTTCGACGGCAAGGTCGTCAGCGGGGCGGGTGTGTCGGCGGGCATCGACATGGCGTTGCGGCTGGTCGAGGCCGAGTTCGGCGAGATGGTCGCGCAGGCCGTGCAGGCGGGGATCGAGTACGACCCGCAGCCGCCGCGCGCCTACGACTCCATCCCGCCGGAGGTCATCGACGGTCTCAAGGCCGCGTTCGAATCACGTCAGGTGAGGCCTGACTGAACGGCGAACACGACGAGCTGGGCGCGATCGCGTGCGCCCAGCTTCACCATCGCCCGCGACACGTGCGTGCGCACGGTCGCGGGCGAGATCACCAGCACGGCCGCGATCTCGTCGTTGGACGCGCCGGACGCGACGTGCCGCATGATCTCCCGTTCGCGCTCGGTCAGCTTGTCCAGGTGCGGCACGGGCCTCGCCGACGCGCCCGACGCGAACCGGTCGATCACCCGGCGCGTGACGGACGGCGAGAGCAGCGACCCGCCGTCGGCCACCACGTGCACGGCGCGCAGCAGGTCGGTCGGGTCGGAGTCCTTGACCAGGAACCCGGACGCGCCGGTCCGCAGCGCCTCGAACACGTACTCGTCGAGGTCGAACGTCGTGAGCACGACGATCTTCACCTCGGCGCACGCGGGATCGGCCGAGACGCGGCGCAGCACCTCCAGGCCGTCCATCAACGGCATCCGGATGTCGAGGAACACCACGTCCGGCTTCACGGACTGGATGAGCGACAGTGCTTCGCGGCCGTCGGCGGCCTCTCCGGCGAACTGGACGCCGTCCTCGGTCTCGATCAACGTCCGCAGTCCCATCCGGACCAGCGGCTGGTCGTCGGCCACCACCACGCGAATCATGAGGGCAACGGTATCCGTGCCGTCACCGCGAAACCGTGCGATCCGTCGACCTCGAGCGTGCCGCCCAGCGCCTCGGCCCGTGAACGCATGCCGGTGATGCCGTGGCCTTCCGTGAACCGGCCGGGCGAGCCCGTGTCGGTCACCTGCACGACCAGTTCGCCGCGCACCGCGTACACCTTCACGGACGCGGTGACGCCGGGGGAGGAGTGCCGCAGCACGTTGGTCAGCGACTCCTGGACGATCCGGTACACGGCCAGCTGGTAGTTGTCCGGCAGCTCCAGCTCGTCCACCTCGACCGACACGTCGAGCCCGGCCTCGCGCATCCGTGCCGCCAGTGCGGGGACGTCGGCGAGCGAGATCGTGGGCGTGAGCGGGGCTGATCCGCGCAGAGTGTCCAGTTCGGACCGCAGCCCGTCCAGCGCCTCCTTGCTGGTGTCGCGGATCGCCTCCAGGGACGCGCGGGCCTTCGCCGGATCCTTGTCCAGCACGTACAACGCGACGCCCGCCTGCATCGCGATGACGCTCAGCCCGTGGCCCACCACGTCGTGGACCTCCTGGGCGAGCCGCAGCCGTTCGGAGATCACGACCCGCTCGCGGGTGTCCACAACGGACTTCTTGCGCAGCCTCATCAGCACACCGGCCGCGACCGGCAGCAGGATCCAGCCCGCCGACCACGTGATCCACGACGTCACCGAGTCGTTCCACCACGGCAGGATCACCAGCGCGTACAGCAGCGCGCTCGCCGCGGCCAGCTCGACGCTCGCGTACACCGCCACCGCGTACATCGCCGCGACACCGCTCATGAGGATCGGCCCGAACGGGTAGTGCAGTGCCAGGTAGACCGCGATGGAGACGGTCGTGATCCCGACCGTCCACAGCGGACGGACCGAGCGGAACAGCAGACCGGAGGCCGCCACGGTGATGAGCACGTAGGCGAGCACGTCGAGGCTCTCCGCGCCCTGCAGGCGTGCGGCGAACCGCGTTCCCGCCAGACCGAAGAACAGCAGCGCCACGGTCAGCGTCACGTCCTGCCACTTGATCCGCATGGTGCTGACGATACGACCGGGGGCGTACGCAGATGTGCGTATCTTCACGACGCTCCGGAGCGGACGACCACGCGGCTTGCCGGGAACACGATTGGTCCCATGATCGTGACGACGGAGAAGCTGACGAAGCGCTACGGCGACCGCGCCGTGGTGGACGAGGTCAGTCTGTCCGTGCGGCGGGGCGAGGTCTACGGGTTCCTCGGTCCGAACGGCGCGGGCAAGACGACCACGATCCGCATGCTGCTGGGGCTCGTGAAGCCGACCAGCGGTTCGGCCCAGGTCCTCGGTGAGGCACCGGGCACCCCCAGCGCGTTGCTCAAGGTGGGGTCGCTGATCGAGGGGCCGGGTTTCTACCCGTACCTCTCCGGCCGCGACAACCTGCGCGTGCACGCTCACCGCAGGGGCGTCGACAGGACGCACGTCGAAGCGGCGTTGGAGCAGGTGGATCTGACCGCCGCGGCCGGGGAGAAGTTCCGCCGGTACTCGCTCGGCATGAAGCAACGGCTCGGTGTGGCCGCGGCCCTGCTCGGCCGGCCGGAACTGCTCATCCTGGACGAGCCGACCAACGGCCTCGACCCGGCGGGCATGGCCGACATGCGGGACCTGGTGCGTGCTTTGTCCGCACAGGGACAGACGGTGCTGCTGTCGAGCCACCTGCTCGGCGAGGTCGAGGAGATCTGCGACCGCGTCGGCGTGATCTCGCAGGGCCGGCTCGTCGCGGAGAGCACCGTCGAGCAGCTGCGCGGTGACACCGTGCTGCTGATCCGCGCGGACCCGATCGAGAAGGCGCACGTGCTGGTCGAGGGCAGTGCGCTGCACGGGGACGTGCTGCACGTGCGGGAGACGGACGCGGGTGCTCTGGTGCGGACGCTGGTGCAGGCCGACGTGGACGTGCGGGAGGTTCGGCCGCTGCGCCGGACGTTGGAAGAGGTCTTCTTCGAGATGACGGGAGCGGCGTGATGGGCAGCGTGAAGGCGGAGCTGCTGCGGTTGTGGAAGTGGCCGGCGACCTGGGTGATGATCGGCGTCTGGCTGGTGATGACGCTGACGTTCGGCTACGTGTTCAACTACCTCGCGTTGAACGGCGGCACCAACACCCGTGACCTCTCGCAGCAGCAGCTGATCAGCGCGATGCAGCCGGAGAACGTGGGCGCGGCGGTCGTGCGCGGCCTGCCGATGTTCGGCGGCGCGATCATCCTGGTGCTGGCGGCGTTGGCGGTGGGCAGCGGTTACGGCTGGGGCACGTGGAAGACCACGTTGACGGCCGGCCCGCGCCGGGTCTCCGCGATGGCGGGCACGCTGGGTGCGTTGGGGATCATCGTCGTGGTCCTGGTGGCGCTGACGTTCGTGGTCGACCTGGGAGCGGCCGTTGTCGTGGCGTCTGTCGAGGGCTGGGACTGGAGCCTGCCGGGCTTCGACGCGGTCAAGGCGCTGGGCGCGTCACTGCTGATCGCCGCGATGTGGACGGGCTTCGGGGTGTTCCTCGGCGTCGTCACCAAGGGGCCGGCGCTGTCCGTCGGGCTCGGGCTGATGTGGGCGATCGTCACCGAGAACCTGCTGCGCGGCGTCGGCTCGCTCCTCGGGCCGGTCGAGTCGCTGACCGAGGTCCTGCCCGGCGGTTCGGCCGGAAACCTGGCCGGCGCGGTCGGCGGGTCCGGTGCGCCCGGCGTGCTGAACGACCTGAGCGGCACCACGGCGGCTTTGTTCCTCGTCGGGTACGTCGTCGTTTTCGTGGGCGCGGCGACGCTTCTGAAGGTGCGCCGCGATCTCGTGTAGGACCACGGCGGCCCAGGTGATGCCCAGCACGACCGCGACTCCGGTGGGGTAGTCGCGGTCGTGCAGTCCAGGGTTGACCGGTCCGCTGTACTGCCGCCACAGCAGGGGTGTGGCGAGGACGGCGATGATTCCCGTGACGGTGAGGCCGATGCCGACGGAAGCGCGCTTGACGACGAACCCGGACGCGCCGACCAGTGGTGCGATCAGGAAGTCGTGCAGCACCACACCGCCGCCGAGCCAGATCAGCAGCTCGACGGTGAGCTGGGGCAGGAGCAGCCACGCGCCCCAGGCCGCGAGTCCGACGCCGACCGCTCCGAGCAGGATCCTCACAGCACCTCCAACGACGTGACCCACTTGGTCTGCAGGACTCCCGGCCGGTTCGGCGCGATGAGCCGGCACGGATAGCCGTGGTCGAGGCTGAGCTCCTCGCCGTTGAGCCTCAGGGCGAGCAGAGTCAGCGGATCCTGGGCGAACGCTTCCGGCAACGTGGTCGCGCGGTACAGCCCGTCCTTCTCGAGCGACTCGACCCGCACGTCACCCCTGGCGTTGATCAGCTCGGAGATCCGGACTCCCGTCCACGTGGCGTTCTGGCTCCAGCCCTCGACGCACGCGATGGGCAGCTCGTGGGTGGTCTGCGGCATGGCTTGGAGTTCTTGCAGGGAGTAGCTCTTCTCGCCGACCTTCAGACGCCAGTCCGGTGGGACCGAGATGTTCGCGGCCTTCGCCGTGCGGTTCACGGGCAGGTCGCCTTCGTTGCGCCAGGCCAGCACGGAGATCTTGCGCAACCACGGCACCGTGACACCGGCCGTCGCGACGACCGCGACACCCGTCGTGAGCGCGGTGGTGCGCAGGAAAGCGCGACGGGACAGGATGGTCTTCGTTTCGGGCTCGGGTTCGAGGGACCGGCGGATCAGCGGGATCTTGACGGCGACGTGCAGGAGCAGCGCGCCGATGGCGATCCACGCGACCGCGTAGTGGGCGGTGGGGAAGTAGAACGACCACGGGTAGTTCTGCGCGGCGTTGAACAGCCCGGTGACGAGCTCGAAGAACGACGCGGCGATGAGCACGAAGATCGAGCCGCGCTCCAGGGCGTGGGGCGAGGACTTGATGAGCGGCCGCTCGAACAGCTTGGGGTAGACGCTCCACAACTTGGCCAGCAGCAGGGGAATCGACGCGACCCCGGAGATCACGTGCACACCTTGCGTGACGCGGTAGAGGTCGACGGGCCGGGTCGGCCACGGCCAGTCGTGCTGCACGCCGTGACTGAGCAACCCGGTGACGAAGCACAGCCCGAACGCGACGCCGAGCCAGGTGCCGACCCTGCTCGTCACGCCGGTGTGGTGCGCGGGCGCCCGGAACTTCACAACTTCTCCCAGCACGCGAACCACCGCCCGGCACGCACCTGCTGCCACAGCGGGAAGAACCCGTCCGCGGGCACCGAGTCGGCGTCGCTCCAGGCCCACGGGAACCACCTGCTGCTGGTGCCACCGGTCCGCACCCTCGCCTGGCCGATCGTGAGCCCGGATCCGGGCTGCTCGACCTCGACGACGACGGTCCCAGTGGGCTTGAGCAGGTGCCTGATGCGGTCCATGAGCGCGGCCGGGTCGCCACCGATGCCGATGTTGCCGTCGGCGAGCAGAACGTGGTGCCACCGCCCCTCGCCGGGCAACCGGCCGAACACGTCCCGTCGGATGGCGATGCCGCCGCGCGCGGTGGTGCGTCGGATCGCCTCGCCGGACACGTCCACGCCGAGAGCCTGGACGTCGCGGGTGAGGAGCGCGGCCACGAGCCGGCCGGGACCGCAGCCGACGTCGAGGGTGGGGCCGGTGCAGGCGTCGAGGAGGACGTCGTCGCCCTCGTCGGCGTCGGCCTGCCAGCGGGCGACGCTGAGTGGGCGCGGGGTGGTGCCGGGGAGGTCGAGCCAGCTGGGGAGGCCTTTGAGGGCCTGGTCGAACATCATCGCGTCACCGCCGGTGTCCGCGCCCCGATGTCCGCCAGCGCCGCCGCGAACCGTCCACCCGGCACCAGCCCGGCCACCGCCACCGCGTCCGCCATCGTGTCCACATCGGACAGCGTCGGCAGCGTCCGCACCTCCATCCCGAGCAACGCCTCCAGCGTCCGCACCCCGGTGTCCGCCCGCGACATCGGGACGTCCCGCAACACCGCGGCCCGCAACGGATCTCGCAACCCGAGCGCCCACCACCCGCCGTCCTCCGCGAACCCCAGCGCCGCCTCCTCGAACGACGCGCACGACGACAGCAGCGAGGGCGTCACCTGGGGCGTGTCCATCCCGATCTGCAGCACCGGCATCCCGAACCGCGCCACGTCGGCGTGGGCCGAAACCAGCCGTTCCGCGAACGTCGAGCCCCGCTGCGGGATCACCACGCACTCCGCCAGCGCCTCCCGGACGTCCGGACGCCGCACCACCCCGGCCAGCGCCACCACCGGCACCGCGCCGGGCGTCGACAACACGGCCGAGAGCGTGTCGAGCAGCGAGGCCGCCGCCACGTCCGCAGCCTCCTCCAAAGACAACGGCGGGCACAGGCGCGTCTTCACCTGACCCGGCACCGGCGACTTGGCCATGACCAGCACGACGAACCTCATCGCAGCACCCCCGCCATGTCCCGCGCCGCCCGCAGCGTGCCGCGCACCGAGCCCGACACCTTCGAGCGCGTGCCGGCGGCCCGGGGGCCGTAGGTCACGTCGACCTCGCGCACGCGCCAGCCGGAGGAGGCGGCGCGCACCAGCAGTTCCAGCGGATAGCCGAACGCGCGGTCGCGCACGTCCAACTCGAGCAACGCGGAACGACGGCACACCCGCATCGGCGCGATGTCGTGCACGTCCAGTCCGCGGCGGCGCAGCAAGCCCGAGATCACGGCGTTGCCCGCTCGTGCGTGCCACGGCCAGACGCTCGCGCTCACCGGAACACGGCGGCCCGCCACGAGATCCGCGTCGGCCAGCAACGAGGCCATCTCGGGCAGCTCGGACAGGTCGAGTGAGCCGTCCGCGTCGGCGAACGCCACGACATCCGAAGTCGCCGCGAGCAGGCCCGTGTGCACGGCGGCGCCGTAGCCGCGCTTCGGCTCGTGCACGACGAGGGCGCCCAGAGAGGCGGCGATCGCGGGTGAGCCGTCGGAAGACCCGTTGTCCACGACGATCGCGCGGCAACCGGAAGGCAGGGTGGCGAGGACCGCGGGCAGTGCGGCGGCCTCGTCCAGGCAGGGCAACACGACATCCATGGATCCACCCTGGACCACGGGAAAGTGTTGTGGTGCTTACGGAATTGTGACGCACGAAAGAGTTCTTACGATTGTCTTGCCCAGCGCGCGAACACCGCGACGACCCCCTAGGTTGGGCGCGGTGCGTCTAGTTCTCGCGGGGTTGCTCGTCGCTGCCGCCGCCGTCGTCGGGCTGATCGTCAACGCTCACCACCCCGGGCTCCTCTTCGCGTCCGCGGCACCGATCTTCGGTGACTGGCAGCCGCACGTCGGTCCCGGCACCCCCGCCGCGGTCCTGATCGCGTTCCTGGTCGTCGCCAAAGGACCCGAGTTGGCGCAGCACCGGTTCGCGCTGCCGATCGCCTACCTCGCCTCGGTGGCGTGGACGTTCTCGCTGGCGATGATCGACGGCTGGGGGCACTTCGTCACCAGGCTCACCACCGTGGACGAGTACCTCCACGAGGTTCCCGAGATCACGGACATTCCCGCCGTGCTCAACGGGTTCACCAGTCGCATCCTCGACTTCCAGCCCGACTCGTGGACCACTCACGTCTCCGGCCACCCGCCGGGCGCGCTGCTCACGTTCGTCGCGCTCGACCGCGTCGGGCTTCAAGGCGGAGCCGCGGCGTCGATCTTCTGCGTCCTGGTCGGCGCACTGGCCACCATCGCGATCCCCAAGGCGATCAACAACAACGCGGTGCTGCCGTTCCTCGTCCTCTTCCCCGGCGCGGTGTGGGTCGGCGCGTCGGCGGACGGCATGTTCATGGGCGTCGCGGCCGTCGGCATCTACCTGCTCACCAGGTGGCCGCTGCTCGGCGGCGTCGTGCTCGGCTGGTGCCTCTTCCTGTCCTACGGCCTGGTGCTGCTCGCCCCGCTCGCGATCGCGGCGATGTGGGGTGACGGCGGGCGTGCGCTCGGTCGCCGCATCGCTCTGGCAGCACTGGGCGCGCTGGCGGTCGTGGCGGTGTTCGCCCTCAACGGGTTCTGGTGGCTCGACGGCTACGAGCTCGTCAAACTCCGCTACTACCAGGGCATCGGCGCCACCAGGCCGTACTGGTACTGGGTCTGGGCGAACCTCGCCGCACTCGCTCTGGTCATCGGCCCGGCGGGAATCAAGGGCCTGCACAGGAACAAGTGGGTCGTCGGCGCCGGCATCGCGGTCCTCGCCGCCGACCTGTCCGGCCTGAGCAAGGCCGAGACCGAACGGATCTGGCTGCCGTTCGCGGTCTGGCTCCTCGCCGGCACCGCGAAACTGGACAAGAGGTGGCTCACCGCGCAGGCGCTGACCGCCCTGGCGGTGAACCACCTCGTGCTCACGAACTGGTGACCGGCTCCCGCTGCGAGGAGAAGGCGAAGTCGCGCACACCCTCCGTGAATCCGACCTGAGCCTCGAAACCCAGCACGTCCAGCGCCTTCGCGGGCGACGCCACGACGTGCCGGACGTCGCCCGGCCGCGCGCCGCCCACGATCTCCGGCGTCGGGCCGTCGCACGCGTCGGCCAGTGCGAAGGCCAGGTCGCCGATCGTGTGGGGCGTGCCGGAGCAGATGTTCACGGCCTCGAAGCCTGGCCGCGGTGAGGACAGAGCCAGCACGTTGGCCCGTGCCACGTCGGTGACGTGCACGAAGTCGCGCCGCTGCCGGCCGTCCTCCATCACGCGCGGTGCGACGCCGTTCTGCAGCGCCGACCGGAAGATCGACGCCACCCCGGCGTACGGGGTGTCGCGCGGCATCCGCGGGCCGTAGACGTTGTGGTAGCGCAACGCCCACACGCTTCCGCCGGTCTGCCGTGCCCATGCGGACGCGAGGTGCTCCTGCGCCAGCTTCGTCGCGGCGTAGGTGCTGCGCGGCTCCAGCGGAGCGTCCTCGGGCACCAGCTCGGACACGACGAAGTCACCGCAGAAGCACCTCGGCTCGTACATGCCCCGCTCGACGTCGGCCGCAGTCCGTTCGGCGCGCACGATTCCGTGGGAGAGGCAGCGGTACCGGCCCTCGCCGTACACGACCATCGACGACGCCAGCACCAGCCGTGACACGCCCGCCCTGTACATCTCGGCGAGCAACACCGCCGTGCCGAGGTCGTTGTGCCGTGCGTAGGAGGGCGCGTCGAACGGATCGACACCGTGCCCGACCATCGCCGCCTGGTGGCACACCGCGTCCACAGTGGACAGCAGCGGCCGGAGGACGTCGGGTGAGGTGACGTCGCCGATCGTCAGCTCGTGGTCCAGTGTGGGAACGATGCCGTGCGCCTCGGGCAGCAACGCGTCGAGCAGCACGCAGTCGTGGCCCTGTGCGGCCAACTCGTCCGCGACGTGCGACCCGATGAACCCGGCCCCGCCGGTGATCAGTATTCGCATGGAAACGACCGTAGGACCACGAGCGGCCGCAACCGGCTAGCCGTCAGAACTCCGTAAGACCATTTCCACCACGAACCGGGAGCCGTTCGGCGAACGGTCCTCCACCCACACCCGGCCGCCGAGCCGGTGCACGTGCTCGCGGACGAGCGCGAGCCCCAGGCCGCTGCCCGTGTCGTCGCCCCTGCTGCCCGCCATCACGCCGCGCGCGAACCGTTCGAAGATCTGCTCCCGCAACGTCTCGGGCACTCCGGGCCCGGCGTCCTCCACCTCCAGCCGGACCGCGTCGCCCAGCACCCGCACGGACACCAGCACCGCTCCACCGGCGTGCCGCTCGGCGTTGTCGAGCAGGTTCGTCAGCACCCGGTCGAGCCGCCGCCGGTCACCCAGCACGACGGCGGGCTCGAGCTCCAGCGGCACGTCCGCACGGGTCGCGATCACGTTGCGCACCAGTGCGTCCAGGGCGATCTCCTCCGGTGGAGGGTCGTCGATCTGGTCGGCCCGCGAGATCTCCAGCAGGTCCACGACCATCCGCGCGAACCTGTCGACCTCCGACGTCAGCAGCTCCAGCGCGGTCCCCGCCGTGCCGGGCAGGTGCTCGCGACGCCGGCGCAGCACCGCACCCGCGTTGACCATCGTCGTCAGCGGCGACCGCAGCTCGTGCGAGACGTCCGAGGCGAACCGGGCGTCCCGCAACGCCCGTTGCTCCAGCGCCTGCGCGGTCGAGTTGAACTTCGCCGCCAGGGCCGCGAGATCCGGGTCGTCCTGGTCGGGCAGCCGGGCCCGCAGGTCGCCACCGGCGATCCTGCCCGCGGCGCAGCTCAGCTCCGCCAGCGGTTTCAGCGCCCGCTTCGACGTCCACGACCCCAGCGCCGCGCCGAGCAGCGCGGACCCGATCGTGCCGGCGATCAGCACCGCGCTGAGGAACGCGAACGTGCGGTTGAGCTGTTGCAGCCCGAACAGCTCGACGTAGACGGCGTTGCCCGCCACCGGCAGCGCCACGGCGAGCATCGGCACCCCGTCCACGACGATCCGATCCCGGGCAGGCGGGTGCTCGACCAGCGCGGCGGGCAGCTGCGACGGCTCCACCTTGCGGCCCGCGGTGACCAGGTCGTCGGGGCTGAGCAGCAGGATCGACGAGTCAGGGCCGGTGGTGAGCCCGGTCAGCAGCTCGTCGAGTCCCGGTGAGGACAGGGACTTCTCGACCAGCCGCACGTTGACCTCGGCCTGCCGCGTCGCGCTGGCCTCCCGCTGGCGCAGCATGTAGCCGGAGGCGAGGTTCCACGTCGCGAACGCCAGCACGCTCGTCACGATCAACAGCCCGAAGCCGAACGAGAGGGTGACCCGGCAGCGCAGCGTGAGGCTCACGAGCCGATCCGGTAGCCGCTGCCGCGCACGGTGAGCAACAGCGCGGGGTCGTCGGGGTTGGCTTCAATCTTGCGGCGCAGTCTCCTTATGTGCACGTCGAGCAGTCGGGTGTCACCGAAGTAGTCATATCCCCAAACCTTTTGCAGCAACTGTTCCCTGGTGACGATTCGGCCGCCCGCACCAGCGAGTTCCAGCAGCAGCCGGAATTCGGTTCTGGTGAGATGAACGCGTTCGCCCGCTCGGTGCACGAGCCCTTCCTGCGGACGGATTTCCAGATCGCCCACCCGAACGGCTTCACGACCGGGGCCGCGCCTGCGCAACAACGCGCGGATTCGCGCCGCGAGAACGCTCGCCATCAACGGTTTCGTGACGTAGTCGTCGGCTCCCGCCTCCAGTCCGGCGATCATGTCGCGGGCGTCGGTCCGCGCCGTCACCACGATGATGGGCAGGTCACCGCGGGCCCGGAGCGTCCGCACGACCTCCAGCCCGTCCATGCCAGGCAGCGTGAGGTCGACCAGGACCACGTCGAACGACTCGGTCTCCAAACGCGGTAACGCCTCTTCACCCGAACCCGCCTCGTCAACGGTGAAATCCTCGTCGGACAAGGCGAGGCTCAACGCCTGCCGGATTCGCTCGTCGTCCTCGACCAGCAGGACCCTTACGCACACAACGACTCCACTGTGTGAGAGCCGCGGCGACGGCGTCTCACACAGTGGAGTGAAAGTCGATCAAAAGCAAGAACGCTTCGGCTCAGAATGTGGTTAGCGTGACTTTGGCCGAACGCGGGTTGGGTTCGTGGACAAGTGACTCGAACGCGCCGACGTCATCGAACGCGAACCCGTACGCCTTCCCGTCCACCATGTTCTGGTGCACGATCCGGGAGAAGTGGTTCGCGGTCGAGCGGGTGTAGAACTCGCTCGCGTTGTAGGTCGGCTGGGTGTGCAGGTACCCGAGTGTCGAACGGTTGAGCGCGGCGCACAGCGAGCGGGAGATCGCGCCGACGTCGTTGTTCGGAGCGGCCAGCCTGCCGTCGCAGTTGAAGACGTCCCGCGTCGACGGCTGCTGGAACGACGCGACCTGCTGGCCCGCCGTGTTGGTGAAGTTGAGGACGCCGCCGCTGGTGCGGCCGGTGAACTTGCGGTTCGGCTCGTTCTGGTACGGCACGACGGTCAGCGGCGTGTTCTGGTACGTCGACCAGGCGCTGCTGACGTAGTTCGCGAAGTACGAGCTGGAGAACACGCCCGCGTCGAGCCCCTTGCTCGGGTTCAGCACCCGCAGCCGGGTGCCGTCGGAGCGCGTGTAGATCAACCGCGACCAGTCGCCGCCCAGCTGCTGGTGCTGGTCGAAGATCCGGTTGCGGCCGCCGGAGACGAGTTGGCCGGTCTTCTTGGTCGCGCCCGCCTGGGACGTCGCCTCGACCGCGTGCGGGACGGAGAACATGTCCACCTGGGAGCTGTTCAACCACAACCCGCCGCCGTTGTAGGTGAACTCGCTCCAGTCGAACAGGATGTCGCGGTTCGGGTCGCCCGCGGCCCACGGCGCCGGTTGCACCAGTCCGTTCGGCACCAGGCCGAACTTCAGCTTGTCCCGGAAGGACATGTAGAGCCGGCCGCCGGCCAGGTTGATCGGGATCTGCAGGGTGCGGCTCGCGCCGTTGGCGGGGCCGGGGATCGAGACGTCCGGCGCGGGTGACGGCGGAACCGTCCCGCCGGACCAGGGGGTGAACTGGCCGCTGGCGTTGACGTACCCGAGCCGGCCGCCCATCTCGCCGAACACGTACAGGTGAACCGCGTCGCCGCGGCCGGAGTTGTTCGTGACGGTGAGCGGGAGCAGGTTCGGGGGAGCGGCTTGAACGGGTGGGGACAACGTTGTCAGCCCAAGTAGGGCCGATGTCGCGAGCAGCAGGAGCTTGCGCATCGACTATCTCCTCACTGAGACAGGGGCGTGAGAGCGCTCCCATGGTCAGCGTGATCGTGTTGATATGTCAAGAATGGTTCTCATGCGCGCACTGACGGTGGATCTTGCACATCCTGGTTCCTTGTCGTTGACCGAACTGCCCGATCCGGAACCGGGACCGGAAGACCTGCTGGTCGAGGGCCTCGCGGTCGGCATCTGCGGGACGGACCGCGAGATCGTGCGCGGCGAGTTCGGGGTCGGCGGAACTCTCGTGATCGGACACGAGTCTCTCGGGCGGGTGATCAGCGGACCGGGGTTCGAACCGGGCTCGCTGGTCGCCGGAGTGGTCCGCAGACCCGACCCGGTCCCGTGCGTGGCGTGTGCGCGCGGGGAGTTCGACATGTGCCGGAACGGGCAGTACACCGAGCGGGGGATCACCGGGCTCGACGGTTACGCCTCGACGTTGTGGACGGTGCCGGCGTCCTACGCCGTCGGTGTCAGCTCCTCGACCGGTGTGCTCGTCGAGCCGGCCTCGGTGGTGGTCAAGGCCTGGGAACGGCTGGACCAGCTGGCGCTGTTCGGGTTCGACAGCGTCCTGGTGACGGGCGCGGGACCGATCGGGTTGCTGGCGGCGTTGATCGGCGTGCAGCGCGGCTTGGACGTGCACGTGTTCGACCTGGCGGTGGACGGGCCGAAGCCGGACCTGGTCGAGGCGCTGGGCGCGACCTACCACCGCTCGCTGCCCGATCACCAGGTCGTGATCGAGGCGACGGGAGCGCCGAAGCTCGTCGCCAGGCTGCTGGGCCGTGAGCTGGTGTGCCTCACCGGCGTGCCGTCCACCGAGGTCGTGTCCGCCGATCTCGGGCAGGCCAACCGGGACATGGTGCTGCGCAACGGGATCGTGTTCGGGACCGTCAACGCGAACGTGCGGCACTACCGGGAGGCCGCGGCCGTGCTGGATCGCGCGGACGACGACTGGCTGTCGGCGATGATCACTCGACGAGTTCCGCTGGAGTCCTGCCGGGAGGCTTTCGAGCAACGGCCCGATGACGTGAAGGTGGTGCTGGAGCTGTGATCGAGCCGGGAGACCTGACAGCGCACCATCAGGTCTCCCGGCTGGGTCAACGCCGGCGCGGTTCCCTGCCGAACGGCAGCTTCGGCCGTTCGAGCTCAGGAGCCTTCGGGATCGGCATCGTCACCGGCTCGTCCACCGTGATCGTGATCGGTTCGCCGTGGTGCCGGGTCTTCAGCTCGGTCCCGTCCACGATCCGGTAGGTGGCCTCGGTCTCGCACACGTCGATCGAGATCCTGGTGCCCTGGAAGGCCATCCGGAACGAGAACCGCGTCAGTGAGGCCGGCAGCCGCGGCGCGAACGTCAGCTCACCGCCGTGGTCGCGCATGCCGCCGAACCCGGCGACGAGCGCCATCCACGCCCCCGCCAGCGAAGCCATGTGCAGGCCGTTGTTGACGTTGTCGTGCAGGTCGTGCAGGTCGGTGAACACCGCCTCGACGAGGTAGTCGAACGCCAGGTCGAGGTGCCCGACCTCCGCGGCCAGCACCGCCTGCGTGCCCGCCGACAACGACGAGTCGCGCACGGTGCGGGCCTCGTAGTAAGCGAAGTTGCGTGCCTTGTCCGCGTCGCTGAACGCGTCACCGCGCACGTGCATCGCGAGCACGAGGTCCGCCTGCTTCACGACCTGTCTGCGGTACAGGTCGAAGTACGGGAAGTGCAGCAGCAGCGGGTACTTCTCCTCAGGCGTGTTCTCGAAGTCCCACTCCGCGTGCTTGGTGAAGTTGTCCGCCTGCGGATGCACCTTCAGCATCTCGTCGTAGGGGATCGCCATGGCGTCGGCGGCCTTGCGCCAGGCCCGGATCTCCTCTTCCGTCGCGTCGCTCGGGTTGCGTTCCGCGGCGTCGGCGGCGGCCCACAGGTTCTGTTGCGCGATCAGGTTCGTGTAGACGTTGTTGTCCACGATCGCCGAGTACTCGTCCGGGCCTGTCACGCCGTCGATGCGGAACCCGTCGTGCGGGTCGTGGTGTCCGAGCGAGAGCCACAACCGTGCGGTCTCCACGAGGATCTCGGTGGCTTCGTCGCGGTCGAAGCACTCGTCGTTCGTGGCGTTGAGGTACTGCTGCGTTGCGTAGGCGACGTCACCGGAGACGTGGAACGCGGCCGTGCCCGCGGGCCAGTACGCGCTGCACTCCGCGCCGTTGATGGAACGCCACGGGAACGCGGCTCCCTTGAGCCCCAGCACCTTCGCGCGGTCGCGTGCCTTGTCCAAAGTGGAGTGACGCCACCGCAGTGCGTCGCGGGCGGCGTCCGGGACCGTGTAGGTGAGCACCGGGAGCACGAACATCTCGGTGTCCCAGAACGCGTGACCGTCGTAGCCGGGTCCGGTGAGGCCTTTTCCAGGAATGGCACGGGTTTCCCCGCGGGCACCGGCCTGCAGGATGTGGAACAACGCGAACCTGATCGCCTGCTGCAGCTCGTCGTCGCCCTCGATCTCGATGTCCGCGACCTGCCAGAAGTCGTCGAGGAACTCACGCTGCTCCTGCACGAGCCCGTCCCAGCCCGTCTGGCAGGCACCGGCGAGCGCCGCCTCGACCTGGGCTCGCAGCGCCGGGGTGGAACGCTGGCCGGACCAGCCGTAGGCGAGGTACTTGGTGAGCCTCAGGCAGCTGCCGGCGGGCACGTCGACGGCCGCGGTGAAGCGCGCGAGGTCTGCCTCGGCGCGGATCTCCGTGCGCGGGTCCTGGTGGCCGCCGTGCTCGCCGACGCAGATCTCGTGGTCCATCGCGGCAGCCATGCGCAGGCCGGACACCTTGGTGTGGTGGCACAGCACGGCCCGCGACTTCTCGGCCATCGTGAAGTCGTTGATCAGCGGGGCGTCCAGCGCGGCCGCGACGCGGGGATCGTTGGTGCGGTGGATGGTCGGCTCGTTGGCCAGCAGGTCGGACTGGACGACGAGCTGCAGGTCCTCCTCCGGCTCGACCTCGTAACGGATGGCTGCGACCGCGCGCTGTGTGAACGACACGAGCCGTTCGCTGCGCACGGTCACACGCCGGCCAGTCGGCGACTCCCAGACCGTGCGGCGGCGCAACGTGCCGGAGCGGAAGTCCAGCGTCCGCTCGTGCTCGACCGCGTTGCCGTAGCGCATGTCCAGCGGTTCGTCCTCGACCAGCAACCGGATGATCTTGCCGTCGGTGACGTTGACGACGGTCTGCCCGGCCTCGGGGTAGCCGTAGCCCGCCTCGCCGTACGGCAGCGGGTGCTCCTCGTAGAAGCCGTTGAGGTACGTGCCGGGAAGACCTCTGGGTTCGCCCTCGTCGAGCGTGCCGCGCATGCCGATGTGGCCGTTGGACAGGGCGAACGTGGACTCGGTGCGGTGCAGCTGGTCCACGGCGAGACCCTGCCAGCGCAGCTGCCACGGTTCGATCGCGTAGCTCATGACAGGAGCTCGTCGAGCTCGTCGACGACCACGTCGGCGCCGTTGGTCTTGAGAGCTTCCGCCTGGTTGCCGCGGTCCACGCCGACCACGAACCCGAACCCGCCCTTGTGGCCCGCCGCGACACCGGCCAGCGCGTCCTCGAAGACGGCGGCGTTCTCCGGTGCCGTCTTGAGCCTTCTCGCGCCCTCGATGAACGAGTCCGGTTCCGGTTTGCCGTGCAGGTTCGACGCGACGATCACGTTGCCGTCCACCAGAGCGTCCACGTAGTCGAGCAGATCGCCCGCGCGCAGCACGCGCATGGCGTTGGCCGACGACGTGACCACGCCGATGGGCAGACCCGCCCGGCGCGCTGCCTGGAGGTAGCGCACCGAGCCGGGGTACGGCGTGATGCCCTGTTCGTCGATGATCTGGTTGACCAGTTCGTTCTTCTGGTCGCCGATGCGGCGGATCTCTTCCTCCGGCGGGGTGAGGCCGCGCGAGGCCAGGAAGCTGCGGACGCCGTCGTAGCGCGGTTTCCCGTCCACGTGGGCGAGGTAGTCCTGCTCGCTGAACGGCTGGCCCATGCCCTCGAACGTCTGCCGCCACGCCTGGCGGTGCAGCACGGCGGTGCTGGTGAGCACACCGTCGAGGTCGAACAGCAACGCCGTGATCTTCTCCGGGATGCCGAGGCTCATGCTTCGATCATGCACCCGTGTCGCCGACATCGCTGCGCTCTTCTTTGAGGCGTTCGTCGAGAGGACGGGGATGTGCCTGCTCGTACTCGGTCATCCCGTACTTGTTGGACTCGGCCCAGCCCTCTTCGGGCTCGGTCTCCAACGGGTCGTGCTTGAGGTTGTCCTCGTCGAGGGCCTCGAAGCTGTCGGTGTCCTGCGGGACGTACGCGCCACGTTCTTCACTCATGTCCTGGCAGTACCCAGTTCGGCGCTATCCGATGCTTTGGCCGACGAGCGAACCGATCGCGTAGGTGACGCCCATCGCGATCAGCCCGCCCACGACGTTGCGGACGACCGCGCGCCGCTTGCCCGCACCGCTGAGTTTCGCGCTGAGGAAACCGGTCAGTGCGAGGGTGAGGACGGCGGCGACGACGGTCACCGGGACGCGCAGGCTGGTCGGCGTCAGGATGATCGCGGCGAGGGGGAGCAGGGCGCCGATCGTGAACGAGATGAAGCTCGCGATGGCGGCGCCCCACGGGTTCGTGAGCTCGTCCGGGTCGATGTGGAGCTCGGCCTCGGCGTGGGCGGCCAGCGCGTCGTGCTTGGTGAGCTGTTTCGCCACCTCCTGCGCGGTGTCCGCGTCGAGGCCCTTGCCCTCGTAGATCTCCGCCAGTTCCTCGAGCTCCTCCTCCGGCATCTCCCTGAGCTCGCGGCGCTCCTTCGCCAGGAGTGCCCGTTCGGCGTCGCGCTGGCTGCTGACGGAGACGTACTCGCCGGACGCCATCGACATCGCGCCCGCGAAGAGACCGGCGAGGCCTGCGACCAGGATCTGTGCCCTGTCCGTGGTCGCGCCGGCGACGCCGACGACGAGGCTGGCGGTGGACACGATGCCGTCGTTCGCACCGAGGACACCTGCCCGCAGCCAGTTCATTCGATCGCCGGTGACCTCGTCGTGGGGCTCGTCGTGCGTCATTTTCGCAGGCTAACCTGGGGATCGTGCTTTCGTGGCAGACCACGCCGCTGAGGGCGGTGGACGTGCCGGTTCCTTCACCGGCTCCTGGTGAGTTGCTCGTGCGGGTGCTCGCCTGCGGTGTGTGCCGGACGGATCTGCACGTCGTGGACGGCGATCTGCCCGTGCACCGTGCTTCGGTCGTGCCGGGACATCAGGTCGTTGGTGAGGTCGTGGTCGCGGCGGGGGATTTCGTCGTTGGCGAACGGGTGGGAATCGCCTGGTTGCGGCACACCTGCGGAAGCTGCAAGTTCTGCGTGCGCGGGGACGAGAACCTGTGCCCGTCGTCGCTGTACACCGGGTGGGACGCGGACGGTGGTTACGCCTCTTATGCCGTTGTTCCTGCTGCCTATGCCTTGCGGCTGCCTTCCGGGTACTCGAACGAGTCGCTGGCGCCGTTGTTGTGTGCCGGGATCATCGGGTATCGGGCGTTGAAGCGTGCCGAGGTGCCACCGGGCGGGCGGTTGGGCATCTACGGGTTCGGCGCGTCTGCTCATCTGACCTTGCAGGTGGCCGTTGCGCGCGGGTACGAGGTGCACGTGGTGACCCGGACCGCTGCCGCGCGTGCTCTGGCCTTGTCGTTGGGGGCGGCTTCGGCCTCTTCGTCGGCGCCGCCGGTGTTGCTGGATTCGGCTGTGTTGTTCGCGCCGGTAGGGACGTTGGTGCCTCCCGTGTTGGAGGCGCTGGACAGGGGCGGGACGCTGGCGATCGCCGGGATCCACCTGTCCGACGTGCCGGTGCTGAACTACTCGCGGCACTTGTTCCAGGAACGGCAGATCCGGTCGGTCACGGCGAACACCAGGGCCGATTCCGCCGAGTTCCTGGCGTTCTGCGGTTCGCACCGGCTGGAGGTCGCCGTGCAGCCCTACCCGCTGACCTCGGCGAACCTGGCGCTGTCGGACCTCAGAGCCGACCGAGTGACCGGTGCCGCTGTGCTGATCGGGTGAGTTTCCCCTGGTCAGAGATCAGGTGTTCCATTTTTGTCAGACCCCCGTGGCAGCATGTCGAACAGATGTTCGTGTGTGCTACAGGGAGGTCAGTCAGATGCAGATCGAACCCCGTCGCTGGCCGGGCCGCGTGGTGCCGTCCACAGACGCCGACGTGGACGTCGCCGTGGAGTCCCTGTGCGTGCGCGCCTCGTGGCCGGACGCCGACCGCCGCTGGGTCCGCCGCCTGCTGGAGCCGTGGTTCGCGGCAGGCTGGAGCGTGGACGCCCTGCTGGTGGCCGTCGACACCAAGCCGGACGGCACCCGCCAGGGCAGGCCGCGCTCCCGAGCCCAGGTGGCCCACGAGTTCCTCCGAGCCCGCCTCCGCACCTGGACAGCAGACGGCGCCCGCCTGGCCCGCCCACCCTTACCAGGCGTGACCCTGGGCGAGTGGTACCGCGTGAACCGCCGCAACGCCGCCCTGCACGCCCCCCGCCGAGGCGCCGGCCTGACCTCGGAAGGCGAACGCGCCCGCGCCGAATCCCGAGCCCTGGCCCACCGCCGCGACCCGGTGGAACGCAGCCGCGAAAAGGGCCGCCGCCGCCAGGAGGTCCTGGACAGCCTGTTGGTGCCTGGGCAGGAGGTGCCGTCGTTCGCCGACTCGTGGCGCCTGGTGGCGGACCTGATCCCGGTGCAGCGGGTTTGTTCGGCTTGCGGGCACGTGAGGAGCGAGGTGTCGAGGCCGGCGCACCGGGTGGCCTAGGCGGGGTTGGCGCGGCGCCGGTGGGGGTTGGCTCGCGGTGCGTTGGCGGTGCGTCGGGCCGCGGTGGTGCTGTTGGCGCGTGATGCGCCGGCGGCGTTTCGGGCTGCGGTGGTGCTGCTGGCGCGCGGGGTGCGGGCCGCGCGTGGGACGCGGTCGTGTGGTTGGCGCGACGTGTGGCGTGCGAGCGGTGGGCCCGGGCGGTGCGATCGACGCGTGGCGTGGCGCGCCTGGCTTGGCGTCCCAGCCCAGCCGGAGCACGTCTGCCCGACCTCCCAGACAACCGGGATGGCGGCCCACAGCGCACCTGACCACATCCCAGGCGGGCGCTGCGCCTCCGAGCACGTGAGGCCGACCTCCCCGGCGGCCAACCCTCTCACCTGCGTCAACGCCGCCGTCCCCGCCCAATTGCCGGCGAATTCGGCGAGCGGCGGTTGAACTCGGCCCAGGTCGGGAACACGGAACGAGTTTCTTGTTTCCTGATGAAGGGGCCGACATGCTCGAAGTGACGCCGATGGCTGCTGAGGTCATCAACGAGCTGACGTCACAGTCAGAGGGCACCGACGACGGCGTCGGCCTGCGCTTCGCCCTGGCCGCCGAGCAGAACAGCCAGACCGCTTTGGAGCTGTCGCTCAGTGAGCCGGTCGATGGCGATGAAGTGGTGGCGGCTCCGGCGGGGGCCAAGGTCATCATGGAACCGGCTGCCGCCCAGTACCTGGAGGACAAAGTCCTCGACGTGCGCCAGGACGCCGAGGGCAACCCCGCCTTCGCGATCGCTCGCCAGGAGGGGCCCGACAGCCCGAACGGGCAGGTCGGCTGAGGGCCGGACGCGGACCAGACGTGCGGAACGGGCCGGCCCCTGCGGTGGGGCCGACCCGTTCTGGCATTTCGAACGACGGCGTTTCCGAACGGCGTTCCAAAGGACTCGCCACCGACATCCGAAGCGTGCCCGACGAACGGGCTGATGAGGCGAACCTCAGGGAATCGTCAGCACCTGTCCGGGGTGGATGAGGTCGGGGTTCGAGATCCCGCTCGCCGAAGCGATCTCGCCGTACCTGTTCCCGTCACCGTAGAAGCGCTCGGCGATCGCCCACAACGTGTCGCCACCCTGCACGGTGTAGGTCTGCACGGCCGGAGCAGCCGGAGCAGCCGGCGCGGGCTCCTCGACAACCGGCGCGGCGGCCTCGGGGACTGCCTGCGGGGACGCGGTGTTCGTGCCCGACGCCCACTTGGCGCTGCCGTCGCCCGCGATGATGACCAGGTTGCGGTCGTCCTGCAGCACCAGGCGCGAGCCGTTGTTGCCCGCGGTGTTGGTGGCCCACACGGCGTTGTTGTCGCCGGTGTAGAGCACGAAGTTGCCGTCGTCCTGCAACGCGGCGCGCACGGCTCCCTTGCCGTCGGTGCCGCTGGCCCACACCGTGCCGGTGTCTTCCGACAGCACCAGGTTGCCGTCGGACTGCAGGGTCAGCATGTAGCCGTTGGCGGTGGTGAGCTGCTGGCCGCGGGTGAGTTCCTGCCCGGCTTGCAAGGTGTCCACTGAGACGCTCCACTTCGGACGATGACGGTGCCGAAGCGGAACCTAGCCAAGCGCCGGACACCTCGCCGGGCCGCGAAGGCACGTGCACCCGCTGGAGTGAAAAGCGAAACGCCCCCTGCCCGGAGGCAAGGGGCGTTCACCAACGAAGAACGTCAGCCCTCGATGCGGCGGATCACGGAGATCGGACCGATCGAGTTGATGTCCGCGATCCTCACCGGCACACCCTCGGTGGACGCGTGCACGGCGCGCACGTTGTCCACGGCCATGGCCACGTGGGACTGGCTCGAGTAGTAGACGATGATGTCGCCGGCCTTGACCTCGGCGCGCGAGACGGGGCGGCCCGCGGCGGCCTGGGCGTAGCTCGTGCGGCCGATCGACACGTTGGCCGAGCGGTACGCGGCCTGGATCAGCGAGGAGCAGTCCCAGGTGTCCGGGCCGTTGGAGCCGTACACGTACGGCTTGCCGCGCTGGGCCAGTGCGAACTCCAGTGCCTTACCGGCGGTGCCGGGCGGGACCAGGATCGTCGACATGTCGCCGGCGTTCTTCAGCGAGTTCTTGGTGGCCGCGCTCAGCGAGTTGTACTGGTTGCGGGCCTCGTCCAGCTGCTTCGCGAGGTCGGCCTTCTTCTGCTCGATCTCGCCGAGCAGCTTCTTCGAGGCCTCGGTGGCCTCGTTGGCCGTCTTCGTGGCGTTGTCGGCCGCGTTGACGGCGTCGGTGAGCTGCTTCAGGGCCTCGGCGTTGTCGGCCGCCAGGATGTTGATGGCCGACATGCGGTTGAGGAAGTCCTGCTGCGAGTCGCTCACCAGCAGCGCGGACAGCTGGCTGAACCGCGCGCCGGAGTTGGTGGCCTCCGTGAGGACGTCGACCTGGCCGCGGAGGGACTCCTCGGCCTTCTGAGCCGTGGCGAGGTCGCCCTTGGCCTTGTCCAGTTCACGCTGCTTGGCCTCGAGGTCGCCCTGGGCCTTCAGGTGGTCCTGGTTGAGCTGAGATGCCTTCTCGGACAGCTCGTTGTACTTCGCGAGCGCGTCAGCAGCAGAAGGCTGTGCGTTGGCCGGGGTCGTGGGGAGAGCGGCCGCGACGACTGCTGCCGTCGCTACGAGCGCTCCACGCACGGTGCGGCGCGAGGGTTGCGACACCACGTCGCGGGTCCTCCTTTTTCCTGGCAGTCGCCCCCGCGAGAACTACTGCGCGTAAGGCGACAACCTTGGCGTGTGCCCCGAGTGGGTTAACTGCTGGGCCGAAGGTCTCGGACAGGTTACGGAACGACCTGATGTTCGTCTACCACCGGGTCCTCAACAGTTCACCGATCAGCACGCTCTCACAGACGTCTACGTCGGTTTATCGCGGGGTGGGAGAGAAGCGTCACCCAACGACCCGACGAATCACCGAAATGGGGCCGATCGAGTCGATGTTCGCAACTTTCACGGGGATGCCCTCGGTGGACGCGTGCACCGCTCGGACGTTGTCCACGGCCATCGCCACGTGCGACTGACCCGAGTAGTAGATGATCAGGTCACCCGGCGCGACCTCGCCGCGGCTCACGCCCCGGCCGATCTTCGCCTGGTCGTAGGTGACGCGGGGGATGGACACACCGGCGGAGCGGTACGCGGCCTGCACCAGCGACGAGCAGTCCCACGAGTCGGGGCCGTTCGACCCGAACACGTACGGCTTGCCCTGCTGGTTGAGCGCGAACTGCAGCGCCGTACCCGCGGCGCCGGCGGGCGCGTTCACGGTGACCTTGGGGCCGGAAGCCGCCAGCGTCTGCTTCTGCGGCGCCGACAACGACTGGTACTTCGTGCGCGCGGCCGTCACCTGCTGGTCCATGGCCGTCTTGCGCTCGGTCACGTCCGCGACGAGCTTCTCTGCCGCGGCGGCCGCGGCAGTGGCGTCGGAACGGGCCTTCTTCGCCGCGTCCAAAGTGGCGTTCATCCGCGACACCGCGGCGTTCTGGTCGGTGGCGATGATGTTCATCGCCTGCATCCGCTCCAGGAAGTCCTGCTGGGACGTCGACGTCAGGAACGCCGACAGGTTGTTGAGCCGCGCGCCCTCGAACGACGCGGTGGTCAGCACGTCGACCTGGCCGCGGTACTGCTCGGACTCGGCCAGCGCCTTCTTCTCCGCCTCGGTCGCGATGCCCACGATCGCGTTCGCCTTCGCGAGGTCACCCGTGGCCTTGAGGTGGTCCTGGGTGAGCTTCTCGGCGTGGTGCGTCAGCTCGGTGTACGTCTTGAGCGCCTCGTCGGCTGGTTGCGCGTGCGCCGTTGGCATCGACACCACGGTCGCGGCGACCACGGCGGCCATGGCGGTTGTCCTTGCAGCACGTCGGCCGGGCACGCGGCCTCCTCAAAAGTCGGTATCGGCTTCTGAGGAGGCCTACGGCCGAACGGCTGACCGGGTTCAGTCGGATCAGGCGGCCCGGTGAGCCTCGACACGGGACGCCAGCTTCTTCAGCGCCCACGCACACCCGAGCCCCACCGACGTGAGAGCGAGCCAGGGCACCCACGGCACCCCCGCGCGCGCAGCGGTGTCGAACGCGATTCCGGTGAGCAGATTCCCGAGCAGGATCCCGACGCCCACGACGGTGTTGTACAGGCCGTAGTGCGTGGCCACGAGCCGGTCGCCCGACAGCGACACGATCTCGTCCATCTCGAACGGGAACACCACCATCGTTCCCAGCGCGAGCAGTGCCGCGGACATGATCAGCCCGGCCCAGCCGCCGAGGATCGCGGGCAGGAACGCGAGGCCCAGCACCAGCATCCCGAACACCAGCGACCGGTCCGGCCCGAACCGTTCGCGCGCCCACGCCGTCACCCGCATCTGGCCGGCCACCGCCAGCACGCCCGACACGGCGAACAACACCGCGGTCAGCACCGCCGACCCCGACGCGAGCGGCAACGCCAGGTAGACCTGGAACGACAGCACGTACGAGCCGGTCATCGCCAGCGCGAACAGCACGAACCGCCGGTTGCCCGCGACGACCCGCCAGTCCGCCAGCACCGAGTTCCCCGACGACGACCCGGCCCGCGGCGGCAGCGACCGCCACTGCAGCACGGTCAGCACCAGGAAGACGAAGGCCGCGACCAGGCACGTCAGCCGGAAGTCCACCGCCGTCAACGCGAGCCCGACCAACGGCCCCACCAGGATTCCGGTCTGGTAGAAGACGTTGAACAACGCGAAGGCCTCCACCCGGCGCGGGCCGGCGTCGGCGGCCACGTACGCGCGCACCGCCGGGTTGAACAACGCTCCCGCGAATCCGGTCAACGCCGAGGCGATCACCAACGCGGGCAACCCGTCCACGAGACCGAGCAACGCGAACCCGCCGGTCCGCAACGCGCACCCCGCCACGATCAACGGCTTGTACCCCAAGCGATCCGCGAGCGTCCCGCCGATCAGGAACATGCCCTGCTGTGCGAAGTTCCGCACTCCCAGGACGAGTCCGACGGCCCACCCGGCCAGTGCGAGCGTCACGGACAGATGAGAAGCGAGGTACGGCATCAACATGTAGAAGCCCACGTTGATGCTGAACTGGTTGAGCAGCAACAACTGCACGCTGTGGTCGAACGAGCGGAACTGCGCGATCACGCCGTCACCGCCAGAGGGTCCACAACGGACCGGCACATCGTCCACGACAGCACTTCGCGTTCCCGCAACGAAGAGATCTCCAGCGGCTCCATTGCCGGTGTGACGTCCAGTAACCCGTGCGCGGCGCAGTACTCGTCGCTGAACACCGTGTCGAAGTACCGCTGCGGCCCGTCCGGGAACACCGCCGCGATCCTCGTGCCGGGAGCGGAGGTCCTCGCCAGCCAGGAAGCCACGAGCGCCACGGCGCCCACGCTCCAGCCGCCGCTCGCGTAGTGGCGCGAGGCGAGCGCCCGGCACGCCCACACCGCCTCGCCGGGGTTCACCCAGTGCACCTGGTCGAACGCCGGGTAGTCGACGTTGCGCGGGAAGATGCTCGACCCGAGACCGCGCATCAGCCGGGTGCGCGCCGGCTGGCCGAAGATCGTCGACCCGATCGTGTCCACGCCGACCAGTCGCAACGACGGGAAGTGGCGGCGCAACACGGAAGCCACCCCGGCGGAGTGACCGCCCGTGCCCACCGCGCACACCAGCACGTCGACGCGGCCGAGCTGCGCGGCCAGCTCGTGGGCCAGTGGCGCGTACCCGGCCACGTTGTCCGGGTTGTTGTACTGGTCTGGGCAGTAGGCGCCGGGCAGTGAGGCCAGCAACGCCGCCACGCGTTCGCGCCGCGCCTCCTGCCAGCCTCCGGTCGGGTGCGGCTGCTCGACGAGGTCCACCGTCGCCCCGTAGGCGCGCAGCATGCGCCGGATGATCGGCTCCAGGCCGGGATCGGTCACCAGCGTCACCGGGATGTCGTGCACGACTCCGGCCAGGGCGAGCCCGAGACCGAGCGTGCCGCTGGTCGACTCGACGACGTGGCCGTCCGGACGCAGGTCACCGCGCTCCAGAGCGCGGCCGATCATGTGCAGCGCGGCGCGGTCCTTCATGCCACCGCCGGGGTTGGCGGATTCGAGCTTCGCCCAGAAACCGGACGACGAGGTGCGGGAGAGCTCGTCGATCCACAGCACGGGCGTGTTGCCGACGATGCCCGCGGGAGTGTTGCGGTCGAGCACAGGAACAGACATGGGGGAGTCCCTCAGAAGAAAGTGTCGTAGGCCGTCGCTAGAGCGCGCGTCAACGCGGCAGGACCGAAAAGTCCTGCCACGGCACGCAAAAGGCGGTCGGCCTACGTTCGAGAGACGCCGAGGTCGAGCAGGATTGTTCGTCCCGAACGGGACGGCCCTGGACGCCACGGACACGAGCGTGCCGTCGCGTCGGGACGTGCGGCGGGCACGTCGTGCACGTCCGGGGCGGTGAGGGAGGCGGCGCCCGCCTGGACCGCGGCCTGCACGGGCACGGTGGCATCCGCGTGGTGCGTGTCGCCGTGGTGGCAGAACTCCGCGGAGATGCCGGGCACGAACGCGCCGTGGTGGGAGGGCTCGGGCGGGCACGCCGGGTGGAGCGCGAACACCGCGATCAACATGAGTGCGACGACGACGGTGAAACGACGCCCTGTCGTCAACTGGTTCCGCACGGTGACCAACCTACCGGTGTTGCGGATCTTGTAAAGCCTCTTGCTAGGTTAGGTAAAGCTAACCTCAGGAGGTGGACAATGCGCAGGACAGTCGCCGCGGTTCTGCTGCTCGGCCTGGTCGCCGGGTGCGGTGGGACCGCTCCGTCGGAGCAGCAGGGCGGCCAGTGGTCGTTCAAGGACGACCGCGGCAAGGAGGTCACCGCGCCCAAGCGTCCTGAACGCGTCGTCGCGCAGGTGTCCGCCGCGGGTGCGCTCAAGGACTACGGTGTCAACGTTGTCGGCACGTTCGGGCCGCTCAAGCGCCCGGACGGCAGCACCGACCCGGAGGCGGGCAGCGTCGACCCGAGCCAGGTCACCGACATCACCGGGCCCGGCTACGGCGAGATCGACTTCGAGAAGTTCGCCGCGCTGAACGCCGACCTGGTCGTCGCCGGCTACTACCCCGAGGTCACCGGGCTCTGGCACCTCACGGCCGAGTTCGAGGAGAAGGTGCTCAAGGTCGCCCCGACCGTCGGCATCGGACAGTCGAAGATCCAGCTGCCGGACGGGATCAAGCGGTTCCGCGAGCTCGCCGAGGCCCTCGGAGGTGACGTCGAGTCGGCGAAGGTGAAGGCCGACGAGGAGGCGTTCACCAAGGCCGCGGACCGGCTCAAGGCCGTCGGCGCCAAGATGACGGCCGCGAACCAGAAGATCCAGGTCGTCGGCGCCGACCCGAAGCTCTTCTACGTCGCGGTGCCCGCGCGCAACCCGGACCTCGACTGGTACGCGAAGGAGCTCGGCCTGCCGCTGCTCACGCCGGAGAAGCCCGACACCGAGGGCGGCGGCTACTTCCAGTCGCTGTCGTGGGAGAACTCCGGCACGTACAAAGAGCACGTGATCATGTGGGACACCCGTCAGCACGTGCTCAACCCCGAGCAGATGAAGGAGGGCCACCCGGTCTTCCAGGCGCTGCCCGCCGTGCAGGCCGGCCGGTTCGTGGAGTGGAACGCGGTCGCCCCGCTGAGCTTCGCGTCCTACGCCAAGATCATGAACAAATTGGCTGACCAGCTCGAACAGGTGTTGGCACGATGACCGTGTGCTGACGCTGCTGAAGGAGAACGGCCCGTTGCGCGTGCTGAGCACCGCACGGGTCGTTTCCGTTCTCGGGGACGTGCTCAGCCTGGTCGTGCTGATGCTGCACGTCGAGTCCGTCGCCGGGAAGGCGATCGCGGTGGCGGCCCTGCTGCTCGTCGGCGACTTCGCGCCCTCGCTGCTGAGCCCGTTCACCGGCGTGATCAGCGACCGGTTCGACCGCCGCACGGTGATGATCACCTGTGAGCTCGCGCAGGGCGTGCTGCTGGCGGTCATCGCGCTCACGTTGCCGCCGTTGCCGGTCCTCCTGCTGCTCGTCGGCGTCCGTGCCGTGCTCGGCCAGATCTTCCTGCCCGCCTCCCGTGCGGCGGTGCCGTCACTGGTGAGCGACGACGACCTCGGGCAGGCGAACACGGTGCTGGGCTTCGGTTCCAACGCCGCCGAGGCGCTGGGGCCGTTGCTCGCCGCCGCGCTCATCCCGCTGGTGGGCCTGCGCGGCGCCCTGCTCGTGGACGCCGTGTCGTTCGGGCTGTCGGCGCTGTTGCTGCTGAAGCTGCCGAAACTGACCGGGCCGGCCGGGTTCGGCGGATCCCTCTTCTCCGACGCGCGGGCGGGGCTGGGCGAGATCTGGCACAACCGCGCGTTGCGGATCATCTTCCTCGGGTTCTGCGGCGTGGTGGCGTGCACCGCGATCGACGACGTGGCGATCGTGATGCTGACCAAGGACGTGTTCCACGCCTCCGACAGCGCGGTGGGGCTGCTGCTGGCGTCGGTGGGAATCGGTCTGCTCGCGGGGTACCTGTCGCTGGCCAGGGGAGCGGCGCGGGCGAGCATGGTCGTGTTGCTGGTGGCGGGATTCGTGATCAGCAGCGCCGGCAACCTCCTCACGGGCGTCGCCTCCGGTGTGGCGCTGGCGTTCGTGCTGCAGACCGTGCGCGGGCTCGGCATCGCGGCGATGGACGTGGCGCACAGCACGTTGATCCAGCGGCTGGTGCCCGGTGACCGGACGGGCAGGGTGTTCGGCAACTTCTACGGCGGAATCGGTGTGGCGGCAGCGGTTTCGTACGTCGGCGGTGGTCTGCTGCTGGACGCGGCCGGGCCTCGGCTCACGTTCCTGCTCTGCGGCGGTGCCGGGGTTTTGGTGGCGTTGTGGGTGGTTGCCGCTTCACGCGCAAGAGGTGTTGAGTGGAAACCAGCCTCTTGAGGGGAGAAGGCGATGTGGGGGAAACGCATTGCTGTTCTTGCTGTTTCACTGTTGTTGACCGGTTTGACCACGTTCGTCGCGCACGCCGCCACCGGGGTCGTGCCCGCGTCGACGTCGTGGACGTCCGCTGACCGCGGCTGGGTGCTGGGCCTCGACACCCTGTGCCAGACCGCGAAGTGCCCGCAGCTCGTGCGCACGCTCGACGGCGGCAGCTCGTGGACGCGGGTGAAGACCCCGGCGCTGGCGGTACCGGAAGCCGACCGGCTGCGGGTGCTCTTCGCGAACGACGCGGCCGGCATGGTGACCGACGGCGAGCAGCTGTTCGTCACCAGCAACGGCGGCACGCGCTGGGAGTCGTCGGCCGTCAAGGGAATCGTTGGGGCACTGGGGTTCGACGACTCCGGGTTCCTCGCGGTGATCTACGACGGCAAGTCGTCGCGGCTGTACCACCGCGAGCTGTGGTTCGGCACGTGGCAGCCGGTGCCGGGCGTCGAGGTCACCGGCCAGGCGTCCGGCTCGATCGCGCCGGGCCACGTCTCGCTGGCGCGGTTCGGCGAGGAGAACCGGTACTGGACGCGGTCGCCGGCGGGCTGGCTGGAGGAGCCCGCGCCGTGCGACGTCTTCGCGGCCACCCGGCTCGGCACGGTCGGCACCGACCGGTATGCGTTGTGCAGCTTCGATCCCGGCTTCGGCAACATGACCAAGGAGCTGCGCAAGTCCGACGGTGGCCCGTTCACGACCGTGAGCGTGCCGCCGCGAGAAGGCATCACGACGGGCTTCGCGGTCTCACCGGAGGCGCCGCTCGTGGCCGCCACCGGGCGCGACTGGTCGTTCGTGCACCGCGGTTCCGGCGAGAAGTGGAGCACGCCGCTGACGCTCGGCGGGCCGCCGTTCGAGGACTTGGCGTTCTCCGACGCGCGGCACGCGACGTTCGTGCGCGGCGGACCCGGCCAGGAGTTCGCCGAGGTCTACCGGACCGATGACGCCGGACTGAGCTGGAAGCCGCTCAAGATCTAGGGTCGATCTCGGTGCTGATCTCCGAGACGTGGGCGCTGACGATTCGCCAGCCGGCGGGCATCCGCACCCACGTCTGGCTCTGCCGGCCCACGACCGGCCGGCCGGGGTAGCGGAACAGGGTGGTCACCACGGCGGTGCCGGTGCCGAAGGTGGTGATCCGGGTGTTCTGGATGTTCCGGCCGTCGAGCGGTCCCTGGGTGGCGCGCCACGCGCGGAGCTCGTCGATGCCCTGCTGGTGGTCGGCGATGCCGAACCGGACGGTGGCCGGGCTGGCCCAGAACGACTCGTCCAGCACGGCGTGGTCGCCGGCCAGCAGCGCGGCTTCGTAGCGTGCGAAGGCCGCCGACACCTCGGCGTGCACGGCTGGTTCGTCGACAACGGGGCCGGTGGTCCCGTTGCCGACGACCCGGTCGGTGGTGTTCATGAGGCGGATGCCGCGGGCTTCGCGTCGATCACGTCCGTGGCGGCTGGGTGCGGCTCGGCGTCGGACGTCGAATCGCCGTGGAACAACGCGAACGCCGCACAGACCACGGCGAAGAACAGGTAGCCCAACGCGACCTGACCGCCGCCCGCGTTCCAGCCGATCTGCGGGGCGTGGATCAACCCGACGAACGACAGCACCGCGCCGGCCGCCGCGTAGCCGGCGGCCCACCAGAACTGCTTGTCGATGAGGAACGCGGTGATCGCGCCGAGCACCAGTCCTGCCAGGATGGCGCCGTCGCCGAGCAGGTGCAGGCCCTGGTAGACCACGCCCGCGCTCTCCAGGGCGGGTTCACCGACCTCGGCCGCGCTGGTGCCTGCCGCCGACAGCACGTTGTCCATCTGGCCGGTCGCCCACGCCGCGACGTTGGGGATGATGGCCATGACCACCGCCACCGCGTGCGGCCGCGGTACGACGCGGAACGCCTGCGCGCCGATCAGCAGGCCGATGTACAGCAGGATCGGCACGATCGCCGGCACCGGCAGCAGCGCACTGAGCAGACCGAACAGGCCGCCGAAGCACAGGAGTGCGATGACGACGCCGGTCAGCATCGAGTACGCCGTGCGGCCGCCGACCTCCTTCCACCCCGGGTGTCCGATGTAGACAGCGGGTGGGAACGGCGAGCCGAGCGCCGAACCGACGATCGCGCCGATGCCGTCGGCCAGCAGCACGCTGCGCAGGTTGAAGTTGTCGCCTGCGGCAGCGGCACTCTCCACGTTGGTCATGCCCTCGGTGAAGTTGTAGATGCCCAGCGGGATGGCGGTGGCCAGCAGCGGGCCGATCTCGGACAGGCCGCGCCACAACAGGTCGAACTGGAACGACGGCAGGCCGGTCACGACGTCCCTGGCGGCCGCGGACACGTCCGCGGGGTGCATGTAGCCGCCGATCCAGCCGATGGCGGTGCCCACCGTCAGCGCGGCCAGGCCGATCGGGATGCCGAACGGCAGCTTCACGCCGGCGAAGAAACCGATGAGCAGCAACGCGAACACCGGTAGCGCGATCCACGCGGCCGCCCACATCTGGCCGGCCGGACGCATCGAGATGAACGCGATGGAGATGCCGGCGAGCGTGCCCAGCATCGCCGCCTGCGGCGTGAACCTCCGGATGTAGGGGCCGACGAACGCACCGGCCAGCACGATCAGTCCGATGATGAACGACCACGCCAGGCCTGCCTGCCACGCCCTGACCGGGTCGTTCGTGCTCAGGTACACCGGCAGCATGATCACGAACGTCACGATGAACATGTGCGGCACGCTGGGCCCGTAGGGCATGGCGGTGACGTCGGTGCGGTTCTCCTTGTGGGCCAGGCGTCTGCCGAGCCAGGCGTAGTACACGTTGCCGATCAGCAGCTGGATGCCCAGGGCCGGCAGGATCACCCCGTACACGTCGCCCGACGAGATCTTCGCGACGCCCAGGCACAACCCGGTGAGCACCAGCACGTTCACCAGAACGTTGAAGCCGAGCCCGAAGAACGCGTTGAGGTCACCGCTGACCCACAACGGCAGTTTGAACTCGGAATCGGAGCGACTGCGGGCGCGCGCGAGGATGGACATGACCTGTTCCTTCCGCGGGTCTCAACGGGCCGGGGTGGCAAGAACGGAAATCGCGGCGATGTAGGCGGACGACGGAGCGACCCAGCCGAAGATGCCGCCCTGTGCGGAGATCATGGCCAGACCGGCGTCCTGGAACTCGGGGAAGTACGAACCGACGCAGTCCGACAGCACCAGGCATTCGTAGCCGCGGTCGTTGGCCTCACGGACGGTGGTGTGCACGCAGACCTCGGTCGTCACGCCGGTCACCACCAGAGAGGTGATTCCTGCCTCGGACAGCACCGTGCCGAGTTCGGTGCTGTAGAACGCGCCCTTGCCCGGCTTGTCGATCACCAGTTCGCCGTCGGCGGGCGCGAGCTCGTCGATGATGCCGTGGCCGTGTTCACCACGGATGAGGATGCGGCCCTTGGGACCGAAGTCGCCGATGCGCATCGACGGGCGACCGCGCTCGAGTTTGGCCGGTGGGCAGTCGGACAGGTCCGGCAGGTGGCCCTCGCGGGTGTGGATCACCGTCATGCCGGCGGCACGCGTGGCGGCGAGGGTCTGCTGGAGCGGAGCGATGACCCCGCGCAGCTGGCTCACGTCGTTGCCGAGCGTTTCGCCGAACCCGCCCGGTTCGACGAAGTCCCGCTGCATGTCGATCACCAGGAGCGCGGTTGTGGTCGGCTCGAACAGAAACGACGTGGGGTCGGCGTCGACCGTCAGGGGAGTGGTCATCGGCTCTCGGGCCCTTCGTTTTCGCTCTACTCGTCGAGTGTGGTCGCCTCGATCACGGCATCGGAAGTGGCCACGGCCCCGAACACGCCGCCCTGCATCGTCACCATCTTCAGCGCGGCCGCGTGGTTGCCCGGATCGGTCGCGCCGGTGCAGTCGGACAGGATCAGGCATTCCAGACCGCGGTCGTTGGCCTCGCGCATCGTGGTGTGCACACACACGTCGGTCGTGATGCCGGTCAGGATCAGGTGGCTGATCGCGTTGGCACGCAACACCAAATCCAGGTTGGTGGCGTAGAACGCGCCCTTGCCCGGCTTGTCGATCACGACCTCGCCGGGCGCCGGCGAGACCTCGTCGACGATCTCCCAGCCCGGTTCGCCGCGCACCAGGATGCGCCCGGCCGGCCCCGCACTGCCGATCTCCGCGCCGATCCGGGCCGAACGCCAACGCTTGTTGGGCGGCAGGTCGGTCAGGTCCGGCAGGTGACCTTCCCTGGTGTGGATCACCAGCATGCCCACGTCGCGGGCGTGGGCGAGGAGCTTCTGCGTGCCGGGCAGGCCCGCTCTGGTGAGTTCGAGGTCGTAGCCCATCCGCTCGACATAGCCACCAGGTCCGCAGAAGTCGGTCTGCCAGTCGATGCACAGCAGGGCGACCCTGTCGATCGGCACCACCGTGTCGTAGGGCCAGGAGTAGGGATCTGCCTTAACCGGTCCTATCCGCGCGGTCATAGTTGACGATTGTCGACCGTCTGATTTCCAGCGGGACCGTTGTGAGTTACGTCTCAGTTACCAGCCTGGTGGTCGCTCAACTCACGCAGCGCGACATTCAGGTCGCCGTGCCCTCAACCGGTCTGGACGTCGAGATCCGGGACGGGCGTTCGGGCAGCGCCACTGGATACCCTGGGCGCATGGAGCCTTACGCCCTGGGGATGCTCGACGTCGGCGACGGCAACCGGATCCACTGGTACGTCCTCGGCAATCCGGACGGCAAGCCCGCCGTGCACCTGCACGGCGGGCCCGGCGCTCCGGCGAAGTACGCGGGCAAGTCGTTCGACCTGCAGAAGTTCAGGGTCGTCGTGTTCCACCAGCGCGGCTGCGGCAAGAGCACACCGCACGCGAGCGACCCGGCCGCGGACATGAGCGTGAACACCACGGACCACCTGATCGCGGACATCGAGAAGCTGCGCGAGCACCTCGGCATCGAGAAGTGGTTGGTGTACGGCGGTTCGTGGGGCAGCACGCTCGCACTCGCCTACGCGCAACGGCACCCCGAGCGCGTCACCGAGATGATCCTGATCGCGGTCACCACGGCGTCCGAGCGTGAGCTGGACTGGTTGTACAAAGGTGTTTCCCGGTTCTTCCCGGAGGCGTGGGCCCGGTACAGCGCGCACGTCGCCAACGCGCCGGACGTGGTGCGCGCCTACGCGGACCTGATGGAAGACCCCGTGGCGCGCGACCAGGCTGCCGTCGAGTGGACCCGGTGGGAGGACACGGTTCTCTCGTTCGAGGACTTCGGCACACCGCACATGTTCAGCGACCGCCCGACGGACGACCTCATCGCGTTCGTGCGGATCTGCGCGCACTACTACGCGAACCTCGGTTTCGTCGACGACCTGCTGGGCGACGCCGGCAAGCTCGCAGGCATCCCGGCCGCGTTGATCCACGGCCGGCGCGACATGAGCTGCCCGGCCGACACCGCGTACGCGTTGGCACAGGCGTGGCCGGACGCCGAACTGACCCTCGTGGACGACAGCGGCCACAAGGGCAGCCCCGCGTTCAACGAGGCGATCCAGGCCGCGGTCAGGAGGTTTTCCCCGTGACGCAACGCAAACCGCCAGGGATGGGCTTCGAGTCGTGGATCGACAAGCAGATCCGCGAGGCCCAGGAACGCGGCGAGTTCGACGACCTGCCGAGCGCCGGCAAACCGTTGCCCGGCGCGGGCGAGGTGCTCGAAGAGGACTGGTGGATCAAGAAGAAGGTGCGGGAGGAAGAGGGCACTGCAGGGTTGCCCCCTTCCCTGGTCCTGCGCAAGGAGGCCGAGACCGCCAAGGCCCGTGCCCTGGCGGCCGGGACCGACGACGAGGCGCGCGCGATCATCGGTGAGATGAACGCGAAGATCCTCGACGCGTTGCGGAAACCGTTGTCCGGCCCGCCTTTGAACCTGATGCCGTTCGACGTCGACGAGTTGGTGCGTGAGCGGAAGGGGACCCCACGCACCCCGTGATCAGCTGGCGTTGACGTCGATGCAGGAGTAGAACGCGTTCGAGGTGTCGCCGATGTTCCAGATGGCGAGCACCTTGTGCCGCCCGGCCGACCCCAGGTTGACGTTGTGCGAGACGGTGGCGGGCGGGATCTGGTTGTTGCCGCTGAACGTCGCGACCTTGCGCCCGTCGACGAAGTACTCGTAGTCGCGGGTGCGGTGGCGCGCGGTGAAGGTCCAGTTGAACGTCACCGTGCGGCCGACGCCCGCGACCTTCCACCCCTTGTTGTCGTTGTTGAGCACGGCGAACTGCTGAAGGTTGGCGTTGCAGCTGCGCAGACCCTTGGGACCTTCGACCGACTGCGGTTCGTACTGGATGGCCCCGCAGTCTTTGACGGTGCCGCGGGCGCACTGCGCCTGACGGCTCGCGGGCGAAGACACGTAACCGTGCGCGAACGCCGTGCCGGTGGGGAGAGCCACGACGAGCAACGGTGCAGCGAGCACGCCGGCCATGGCGGCCGCGGTCCTGCGTCGAATCTTCATGTGACTTCCTTTGCCTTGATGTGCGTACTTCCCGGACATCGCGGCGGCGATTGAAGGTCTAGACCATACCGCGCGTAATCAGGGCGCCACAAGACGTGTCGGGCAGATCAGACAGGGAAGTGCCCTGTCCAGCCGAACATTGCGGTGTCCAGGGCAAGTCTGCGGTGCTTGCTGCGGCGTCCGAGCTGGTTTGCGGGCCGCCACACGTTCTGCCTGAAGTTGGCGCATTCTCAACAACCGCGTTGGTTCCTTGCCAACGGCCTGTAGCGCCTGTACGCAGCCCCAAGGTCAGGGCAAGCATGCCGCGACCTTGGGGCCACCCGTGTGCCACGCCGTAGTCAGGCGGCCTCCAGGACGAAGAACATGAAGCTCAGGAAGGCCCCGGAGGGGAACCTCGCCATCTCGTCGGGAAAGAGTTCGTGGGCTTCCGGCGCCGGAGGCGGCTCGCTGATGACGGCAGTGCGGAAGCCTGCTGCGGTGAAGGCATCGGTCATCGCGTGCAGCGGCCGGTGCCAGTAGGTGAGCACGGCCTTCTGGCCGTTGAAGTCGTACTCGTCGGACCACTTGGTGGTCGCGAAGTAGTCAGTCTCGCGATGCACCATCTTGAGGAGGATGGGGTGGTTGACGACCACGATCAGCCGGCCACCGGGCTTCAGCACCCGCCGCAGCTCAGCCAGAGGTGCGGTCCAGTCCTCCAGGTAGTGCAGCACCAAAGCGGCGACGGCGTCGTCGAACGCGCCGTCGGGGTACGGCAGCGGGGCCGTTATGTCGGCGACCCGCAGGTCCACGTCGTCGCCGAGCCGCTGCCGGGCCAGCTCCACCATCTTGGCGCTGCGGTCGAAGCCGCTCACGACGGCTCCCCGATCACGTAGCGCCACGGACACAGGACCAGCACCGCAGCCGGCGTCGAGAATTCGTCGACCGGCCACGTCGCCGGCCAGGTCCACGATCGCGGGCCGGACGTAGTAGGCGTTGAGGAGGCTGGTCTCGTTCTCGGCCGTGTACGCCTCGGCGAAGCCGTCGTAGTCGTTCTCCACGGCCACATCGGCGATGACGGCGGAGCTCTCGGGAATGGCAGGCATGTTTCCCATACTGCCCAGTGATCAATCAGGGCGCCAGGAGATCATCTTCCCCCTCTTGCAGGATGAAACCGCCAGGGCTCGCCGAAGACCAGATCGAACTCGCGGGCGAGGACTGAGCCGGGGGCGATGTCCCGGCGGGAGCCTTGTCCAGGGTCTTGACCATCCCCATCGGAGGCTGCAAGCCGATGTCGGGGTCGTGGCTAGGGTGCACAGGCATGGATGCCGCCGATCTCGACTACCGGGCCCGGACCTTGTCCGGCTGTATTCCTCCACCCCTGGTCTCCCGGCTTCTTGAGCTCGGCCATGGGGAAGAAGTGGAGTTCCAGGCCGGCCGTGGGGAATGGTTCTGTGCGCGTGAGTGGGCACGGTTGCTCGGTGACCAAGGGCGGCAGGCCGAGGCGTTGGAGGTGCTCGCGCCCTACGTCGCCACGGGCTGGTGGCCGGCCGCCCAGGCCCACGCGGAACTACTGGAGAGCTGGGGGCGGGCAGAGGAGGCAATCGCGCTGGCCCGGCCGTACGCAAAGGAAAGGCTCCCGCTGGAGTTCTTCGCGCGGCTGCTGGCCCGGCACGGACACCAGGACGAGGCGCTCGTGTTGCTGAGCGCCGGAATCGAAGACTGGTTCCTCGCCACTGCTCTGGTAGAGGTTTCCGAGGGGGCGGGCAGGGACGACGACATCGCTGCGCTGCTGGCCGCGCGGATCCCGCCCCAGCACCGATGCGACGGTCCCTGGTGCTGCCGAGGCCTCGACCCGGACACGGCAATCGGCCTAGTTGCCGCGATCCGCGAGCGCCAGGGCCGCATCGACGAAGCGATCGCCCTGCTGCACACCCGGCAGCACATCACCTCCGTGAACAACAACGACCAGTTGGCCGACCTGCTGGCGAGGCACAACCGGATCGAGGAGCTGCGTGAGTACGCGGCGTCCGAGTACCACGGGCACGCTGCGCAGCGCCTGGCCGAGGTGTTGGAGGAACGCGGTGATGTGGAAGGCGCGATCGCCGTGTACCGGCAGCCGGGTGACTCGCCGGCCCGTCAGTGTCACGGTTCGGTCCAACTGGCGCAGCTCCTGGTCAGGTGTGGCCGGGGCGACGAGGCGATCGAAGTGATGCGCGTGCTCGCGGACTCTCCCGGTGGAGCGGAGGACTGGATCGTCGACACGCTGTGCACCCTGTACACCGACCATGGCCGCGCCCGGGACGGCCTGGCCTACCTCGACACCCTCAAGGCGCGCCGCGACGGCGAGGAAGAGTGGGACTTCTTCAGGATGAGGCTTCCGCTCCTGGCCGGCTGCGGCCTGCTCGATGAAGCACTCGAGCTGGCGCGGGTGCACCCCGAGGGCAACACCTGGTACGCGGCCTGGATCATCTCCGACCTGCTCGCCGAGACCGGCCGGATCGAGGAGGCTGTCGCGGTCCTGGAGGCACACGCCCCCGCCAACAGCCGCTCTCTGGCAGGCCACCTCATCGAGCTCGGCCGAATCAAGGACGCTGTCGCAGTCCTTCAGCAGCGCAAGTCCGAGCCGGTCGTGTCCGTCTGGACCGGCACTTTCTCCACCGAACCCCCGTTCTGACACCGCCCTCCGGGCCACACCCGTCGGCGGGACCACGGTGCTCAGTCCGGAAAAGACATCTTCGCGCGGACAGGACGAGGAAGTGCCCTGTCCGGACCAGGGCGGTGGTGTTCGGATCTGGACCGAGGTCACCCCGACCAGTCGGCTGGCTTACACCTCGCTCGTCGACTTCGTCCCGGACCACGAGCCGTACGAGTTCCTCACCGTCGTCACCCTGACCGCCACCGCCGACGGCACCGAGGTCGTCATGGAGGTCGAACCGCTGCACGACGACGTCTGGACCGGCCGGCTCGTGCAGGGCCGGCAGAACGAACTGGCCAACCTGGAGCGGGTTCTGTCCCAGGGCGCCACGGCGAGTTGACCGCACGCCGAGCCGGTCCATCTCGGCCTCAGGCGGTCGTGACTTCCTCTCCCTCGAGCTTCTCCGCGGCCTTGGCCAGCCGCCGCTTCACGATGAAGACGCCGGCCACGCCGGCCACCACGGCGATCGCCAGGCCGGCGTAGGAGAAGCCCTTCAGCCACTTCTCGGCCACCACGCCGAGGTAGTAGACGGCCGCGGCCGTGCCTCCCGCCCACACCACGCCGCCCAGCGCGTTGGCCACGAGGAACTTGCCGTAGTTCATGTGCAGGGAACCCGCGAGCGGGCCCGCGAGAATGCGCAGCAGTGCCACGAACCGGCCGAAGAACACAGCCCACGCGCCGCGTTTCTGGAACACGCGCCGGGCGTGTTCGAGCTGCGTTTCGCCGAAGTGCTTGGGGAATTTGCGGCCCATCCAGGCGAACAGTCTTGGGCCGCCCCGGCGCCCGATGAGGTAGCCGAAGTTGTCGCCGATGATGGCGCCCGCGCTCGCCCACACGCCGATCCACAACGGGCTGAGCTGGTCGTGCTGCGATGCCATCAGGGAGGCCGTGACCAGCACGATCTCGCCTGGGAGCGGGATGCCGAGCGATTCGAAGCCGATCACCAGGCCGACGATCGCGTACACGAGCAGGGGTCGGATGGCTTCGAGCCACTGTTCGATCGGCACGCGGCAACACTACCGTCGCCCGTGTGAACGAGCTCGCACTCGCGGTCGTCGCCGGAATGGTCGCCACGGTCCACCCGTGCGGATTCGCGATGCTGCCCGCCTAATTGGCACTGGTCTCGCGGGACAGCACGAGCCGGGCGTTTCTGTCCGGTTTGGTAATGACCGCCGGATTTGTCACGTTCTTCGGACTGTTCGGTCTTCTGGTCACGCCGATCGCCACGACTCTGAAGCGCTATCTGCCGTTCGTGACGGTGGTGATCGGGCTCGGCAGGGTCGTGGCCGGGGTGCTTTTCGTGGCAGGGAAGTCGATCTACCTGCGGCTGCCGCAGCTGCGGTCCGCGCCGAAGAGCCCGTGGTCGATGTACGGCTATGGCATCGCGTTCGCCATCGCCTCTCTCGTGGCGATCGCGGGGCGTGGTGGCTGAACCGGAGGAGGCGCAAGGCCGTACGCCCAGACAGGAGGTGAGGAGCCCATGCGCTTCCTCGGAGTGCTGCTGGGAATGGTGTTGCTGCTCACGGGATGCGCCGACAAGGCGCCGCCCCCGGAGAAGTTCCAGTTCACCGCGAAGACCTTGGAGGGCGCGGAGTTCCGCGGCGACAAGCTCGTCGGGCAGCCCGCCGTGCTGTGGTTCTGGACGCCCTGGTGCCCGTCCTGCAACGCCGAGGCGTCCAAGGTCGCAGGGATCGCGAAGAAGTACGACAAGATCCAGTTCGTCGGCGTCGCGGCACAGGACCAGCTCGACGCGATGAAGAAGTTCGTGGCGGATCACCAGATGAGCGGCTTCCCGCACCTGGCCGACCTCGACGGTTCCGTCTGGAAGCGGTTCGGGGTGACCGCGCAGCCCACCTTCGCGTTCGTGCGCGAGGACGGTTCGGTGGAGCTCCTCACCGGCGCGCCCACCGAGGAACAACTGGACCAACGCGTGTCCGCTTTGATGCCAAAGGCTTGAGACACCACGCCCTTTCACGAAAAAGTCCCTGTGCTGTAGGGACCAATGCCCGGTTCGCCGATGCGCGCGAGTTCGTATCGTCGGACTCGCCGCGCGGCGCTGCCGCGCGGCGTTGAGGAGGCAGGTGTCGATGGACTACATCCAGGTTTCGCTCGCGGAGGCCATTCCCGAGCAGGCCAGGGACTACGCGTCGGCGCGGATCGGCTCGCTCGACCGGTACGCCCCCGAGCACGTCGACTTCGCCTGGGTCAACCTGACCTCGGACAAGACCGTGATCCACGCGTACGCCCGGCTCGACCTCAAGTGGGTCGAGGTGCAGGCGTACGCGGAGGCCAACACCGTGACCGAGGTGATCGATCTGCTGCGCGAACGCGTGCGCCGGCAGCTCGTCTCCATGCACAACTGACCTCGGTGAACTGAACCCGCCACCTGCGGAAGACCGGTGGTGGGTTCACCGCACCCTCTGCACGGTCCCGCGCGTCGAACAGCCCGTCCTCGGTCACGTCGAGCACCGTGTCGTGCTGCCCGGCGAACGACAGGCCGGGCAGGTCCTCCGCGGTGGCCGACGACCGCACCGCCACCGGTCCGCCGAGCGCCCGGAACGCCTCCAGCAGGCCCTCCATCGACCGCTCCCGGTAGGCGCGGGTCGTGAGGTGGAACCCGTCGGGCACCGGCAGACCGGCCTGTTCGAGCCTGGCCAGCGACGCGCCCTTGCCGCCGGCGGCTGCCAGGTCGGCTCGCGAGTCGTCGAGCGGAAGGATCAACGGGACCATGTCGCCACAGTTGTCGAAACGGGCCACCCGCGTTCGTACAAAGGGCGAAAGGAGTCCACGATGACCCAGAAGACCTCGCAGAAGTACCTGCTCAGCATCTACCAGCCCGACGGTGAGGCCCCTCCGCCCGAGGTCCTCGACCCGATCATGGCGAACCTGGCGGCGTTGAACGAGGAGATGCAGGCCAAGGGCGCCTGGGTGTTCGCCGTCGGCCTGCACCCGCCGTCGACCGCGACCGTGCTGACGGCGAAGGACGACGACGTGCTGATGACCGACGGACCGTTCACCGAGGGCAAGGAGCACATCGGCGGCTTCACGATCATCCAGGCCGCCGACCTCGACGAGGCGCTGGAGTGGGGGCGCCGGCTCGCGACGGTGCTCGCCCCGCTGTCGGTCGAGGTCAGGCCGATCGCGTTCGGATGATCGACGAGATCTTCCGCGCCGAGTACGGCCGCGCGGTGTCCGTCCTGACCCGCCTCCTCGGCGACATCGACCTCGCCGAGGAGGCGGTGCAGGACGCCTTCACCACGGCCGCGCAGCTGTGGCCGGTCAGGGGCGTGCCACCGGCACCGGCCGGCTGGATCATCACGACCGCCCGCAACCGCGCGATCGACAGGCTGCGCCGGGAGAGCAGGGGCCGGGAGAAGCTCGCGGAGGCGGCGCTGCTCCAGCACGGACCGGACGCGGAGGAGGTGCAGGACGTGCCCGACGACAGGCTGCGCATGATCTTCACCTGCTGCCACCCGTCGCTCACGCTGCAGGCCCGGGTCGCGTTGACGCTGAAGCTGCTGGGCGGATTGACGACCGCGGAGATCGCCAGGGCGTTTCTTGTGCCGGAACCCACGATGGCGCAACGGATCGTGCGGGCGAAGGGCAAGATCCGCGCCGCCCGCATCCCGTACCGCGTGCCGCGCGACGCCGACCTGCCCGACCGCCTGAAGGCCGTGCTCGCCGTCGTCTACCTGATCTTCAACGAGGGCTACCTCGGCAAGGAGTCCCTGGAGGCGGAGGCGATCCGGCTCGGCAGGGTCCTCGCGCAGCTCATGCCGGACGAACCGGAGGTGTGGGGCCTGCTGGCGTTGATGCTGCTCGTCGCGTCACGGCGGCAGGCGCGGCTGCGCGACGGCGAGATCGTCCTGCTCGCGGACCAGGACCGTTCACTGTGGAACGCGGAGATGGTCGCGGAGGGCCAGGACGTCGTGCGCCGCTGCCTGCGCTGGAACCGGCCCGGCCCGTACCAGCTCCAGGCGGCGATCAACGCCGTCCACAGCGACCCGCCCACCGACTGGCACCAGGTCGTCGCGCTCTACGACCAGCTGATGGCGATCGCGCCGAGCCCGGTCGTGGCGCTGCACCGGGCGGTCGCGACAGCAGAGACCAGCGGCCCGGCGCACGCGTTGCGGGAGGTCGACGCACTCGACCTCGACCGCTACCACCTCTTCCACGCCGTGCGCGCTGATCTGCTGAGCAGACTCGGCCGAGATCCGACAGTGGCGCTGGAGGCCGCACTCGAACGGGCGGAGCACCCGGCCGAACGCGACCTCCTGCGGCGACGGCTACGCCTTGCGGCGGCGGACCAGCAGAACCGCGCCGACGAGCACGACCAGGACCACCACGATCCACACCCAGGCGGGGACGCCTCCGGATGAGGCCGGCGTGGTCGACGGGGGAGCGTTCGTCACCGGCGCGCTCATCGTGACCGAGGACGTCGGGGCCGCCGTCGAGGACGAGGTCGCGGTGAGGGCCACGGTGAAGGTGAAGGTGCCGGAGATGACGTCACCGTCGTCGGCCTGAGCCCTCCACGCGACCGTGTGCGCCCCGGCGTGCGCGGGCGCGCCGTCGACGACCGCGGTGATGGTCTTGTCGACGGCGTGCGCCTGGCTGACCGGCCACTTGGCACCGTCGGGCCCGGAGATCGTGATCGCGTCACCGTCGGGCAGGCTGACGACGTCGCTGAACGTCAGCTCGACCTTCTTGGGCGGTGCGTCGATGGTCGCGCCGGACGCCGGGTTGCTGCTCTTGAGCTCGGCGTGGGCCTGCGCGGGGACGGCGATGGCCGTCGCGGCGAACAGTGCCAGCACGAGCGCGCTGAAGAAACGCCTCACGTGGGCGCAGAGTACGGGGTTCCCTGTCGGATTAGACAGGTTCGTTGCCTGTCGGCACGGCGGCGCCTTCACTGACCGGCATGCACGACTTCCTACGCGTGCTCTACGACAACCACCGGCACAGCCTGCTGAACTACGCGACCGGCCTGACCGGAGACCGGGCGGCGGCCGAGGACGTCGTGCAGGAGACCTTCCTGCGGGCGTGGCGGCACCCCGAGTCGTTCGGCGACGGAACCTCCGCCCGCGGCTGGCTCATCACAGTGGCGCGCAACGTCGTCATCGACAGGGCACGGGCGCGGACGGTCCGGCCGCACGAGACCGGTGAGCACGAACCGGAACCGGTGCCGGACCACGCGCAGCGGGTGGTCGACGCGTTGGTCATGGACGCCGTGCTCGCCTCACTGTCCTATGAACACCGACGGGTGCTGACCGAGCTCTACTACAACGGGCGCACGTACACGGAGGCTGCTGTGTGTCTGGGCGTGCCGACCGGGACGGTGAAGTCGCGGACGCACTACGCGTTGTGCGAGCTACGGCGTGCGTTGCAGGTCGGACCCCGGCGCGTGTGACCGGTACGAACGTTGGTTGGTTTGGTCGCCGATGCACCTGGGTAACCCGCGCCCGAACTGATCAACTGACCGAGGAGCGGTTTGGCGCGCGACCAGGCAGCGAGGACGGGTGAGCCGGCTCATCTGCCCCTGGGCAGGCAACGGCCGAGTCTTGCGACCGTCCGGCGCTGGGTGCGGCTCGAGCTGACGGGAGAGGACGCCGACTGCGTCGCGGACGTGCTGTTGGTGGTCAACGAGCTCGTCAGCAACGCCTACCGGTACACCTCCGAACCGTCGTTCCTGCGCGTCGTCGTGGAGAGATCCAAGATTCGTGTCGAGATCGCGCACGACGCCCGCGCGCACCCGCCGTTGCGCAAGATCTCCCGACCGCAGCGGGGATATGGCCTGGTCCTGGTCGCGCGGTTGTCGGACCGGTGGGGTGTCGACAGGGCGCACGGCGGCACCGTGGTGTGGGCCGATCTTCCCCGGGAGCTCTGATTCCAGTTCGGTGGGTTTCGATCTGCGTTCCAGTGGGTACGGATCCTGCTGCCTTGAACCACCAGGGCACGGGGAGATGCTGATGGGTATTGCAGGACGGTCCAGCGAACGATTGGACCTCGTCCTACCGGAGGGGGCCATGCCGCTCGCGGAGGTGCGGGCGGAGGTGCGCCGTCTTCTTCGAGACATGCACGAGAACGTCGTGGTCGACGTGATGGTTGTGGCCACGGAGCTCGTGAGCAACGCCTACCACCACGCTGCCCCGCCGCGCCGTGCGCGCATTCTGTGCCTTCCGGAACGTGAGGTCGTGCGGGTCGAGGTCGACGACGGAACGCCCGGCCGGTTCCCGCAGTTGGGACGGATGGGGTTCCTGGGGCGGCGGCAGCGCGGTTTGTTGCTGGTCAACGGTCTGGCGCAGGTGTGGGGACACAACCGGTTCCCGGACCTGAAGACCGTGTGGGCGGACGTGTCCTCGGTCAGGTGAGGGTCTTCACGACGTAGGCGGCGGCCTCCGCGAGGAGTGCCTCGTCGTACTTGGCGTCCGCGGCGGACTTGCTGGACATGAGCGCGACCAGGATCGGCTCGCGGCCGGGTGGCCAGACGACGGCGATGTCGTTGAGGGTGCCGTGGTCGCCCGTGCCGGTCTTGCTCGCGACCCTGCTGCCCTGCGGCACGCCCGCACGGACGCGCTTGGCTCCGGTGACCGAGCGTTCGAGCAGGTCGGTGAGGAAGTCGCGCTTGTCCTGCGGGAGGGCGTCGCCGAGCACGAGCCGCTGGTAGTCGGTGCCGAGCGAGCGCGGGGTGGCGGTGTCGCGCGGGTCGCCGGGTGTGGCCTCGGTGATGGCGGGTTCGACGCGGTCCATGCGCGTCTCGGTGTCGCCGAGCTCGCGCAGGTACTTCGTGAGCTCGGCCGGGCCGCCGAGGTCACGCAGCAGCAGGTTGCCCGCCGTGCCGTCGCTGTAGCGGACCGCCGCGTCGCACAGGTCGCGCAGCTTCATGCCGGTCTGGACGTGCTGCTTGGTGATCGCCGAGCTCTTCATCAGGTCGGCCTCGGTGTAGGTGACGACCGTGTCGAGGTGCGTCATCGGGTTGCGGTGCAGGATCGCGGCCGCGGCCAGGCCCTTGAACGTCGAGCAGAACGCGAACCGTTCGTCCGCCCGGTGCTCGATCGTCCGGCCGGAGTCGCTCAAGGCGTAGACGCCCAGGCGTGCGTCGAACTTCTTCTCCAGCTCGAACAACGCGTCGTGCCGCACGGGCGCGGCACTGGTCGTGGTGGTGGTCGGGGCCGGAGCGGTGGGTCGGGTTGTGGCGCAGCCGGCGAGGGGGAGCAGGGCGAAGGTTTTCAGAACTGTGCGTCGGTCGGTCACTCTTCCACGTTATTGGATCTTGGCGTGGTCTGGTCCAAGGCGGGCGCCGTCACGCTCCGCTGGCACGCTGGGCGAAGGAGAGGCCAGCGTGATCGGCCCGTGGGAGGTGCATCGTGAGGTGCGCTCGTGGCCGTCCACGCGGACCTGCAGCGGGCCGAGGACGCCGAACTCGATGGTGAGCGGGCTGTGCGTCACTCCACCAGCCGGATCCCCGGATGGCGAGGCCGGTCGAACAGCGTTCCCGCGGGGATGCCGAGGTACGCGGGACTGGAGATGATCGGGTCCACGGCCGCCGCCAGGCCGGGACTCAGCCACGGCGCCGGCTGTCCTCTGTGCTGGGCCGGGTAGCTGACGGTGACCATCAGTTCCCGGTTCTTCTCCGGCTGGAACGGGTCGGGTCGCGCGGAGTCGACGAGGTGAGCGTCGAACGTTCCGACCGGGAACGGTCCGCTGAGCTGCGGTGACACCAGGGGCGACGCGGCCAGGGCGGCCGCGAGCAGGAGCTGCATTGTTGATCTACCCCCTTCGGGCGCCAGCCTCGCAGGCGCCCACTGAGAGGGTGCTGAGAGCTTGTGGCGGCGGTGATCGGGTGCCATGTTGGTCGTTGACGTACCGGCTGGTCCTCTGGGTGGGGAGATCACGGATGCGGCGAACGACGACGTTCGGGCTGCTGGCGGCGTGCAGCTTGTTGGCGGGATGTCTGGGGCAGACGCAGCAGGGCGATCAGGCGAGAAACGCCGACGCCAAGGAGATCACCCTGACGATCGTCGCCAACGCGGCGGCGGGCGGGAAGAACGCGCGCGGCGCGAACTGGTTGCAGAACTGGGTGATCCCGAAGTTCACCGAGCAGCAGAAGGCCAAGGGTGTCACGGCGACGATCAAGTTCGAGCAGAACGGCGCCGGCGACGAGGACTTCAAGACCAAGGTGGCGCTGGACCTCAAGACCGGCGGTGGCGGTGACATCATCGAGATCGACGGCATCTGGCTCGGCGAGTTCGCGCAGGCGGGCCAGATCAAGCCTCTCGGTGACGTCGTCGGCAACACCGACTGGGACGGCTGGAACCAGATTCCCAAGGCGGTGCAAGGGCTCGGCGAGTTCGACGGCAAGCGGTACGGCGTGCCGATGGGTACCGACGGGCGGGTGCTGTTCTTCAACAAGAAGCTCTTCTCGCAGGCCGGGTTGCCCGCGGACTGGCAGCCCCGGTCGTGGCAGGACGTGCTCGACGCGGGTGCTCGCTTGAAGGCGTTGCCTGGAGTGACACCGATCCAGCTCAACGCGGGCACGGCGATGGGTGAGGCCACGACCATGCAGGGCGTGCTGCCCGCGTTGGCCGGTACCGGCAAGCCCGTCTACGAGAACGGGAAGTGGCAAGGGGACTCGGCTCAGCTCAAGGACGTTCTGGGGTTGTACCAGAAGATCTACGGCGGCGGGCTCGGCGATCCCGTGCTGCAGCAGGAGGCGAAGGGCCGCGACCGGTCGTTCCAGCTGTTCAGCGAGAACAGGATCGGCATTCTGCTGGAGAGCGACTACTTCTGGCGCTCGGTGACGGAACCGAAGAACGGCGTGGCGAAGATGGCCGACCGCGACACCGCGCTGGGCTGGGCTCTGGTACCGGCCCGTCAGGCGGGTGCGGGTGTGGGCGGGCAGGACTTCGTGAGCATGTCCGGTGGCGGGGTGCGGGTGATCAACCCGAACACCAAGTATCCCAGGCAGGCCTGGGAGTTCATGCAGTTCCTCAACTCCGCGGAGGCCGTGAAGGAGTCGCTGGCGGGCACCGCGCAGCTCACGCAGCGGCAGGACGTCAACGACCAGGTGCTCAAGGGTGACCCGATGCTCACGTTCATCGCGGAGAAGGTCCTGCCGATCACCCGGTACCGGCCCGGCCTCGCCGACTACCCCAAGGTGTCGGCGGCGTTGCAGCAGGCGACCGCGGACGTGGTGGCGGGCAAGAGTCCTGACGACGCCGCTCGCGCATACCGCGAGGCTCTGGTGAAGGCCGTAGGCGAGGGCAACGTTGGATAGTGGCGTCTGCAAGTACCACCAACTGCGAGTTGGTGGTACTTGCAGACGCCCCGACCACGGGCGGTGCGATGGATAGTTCGGGGCTCGGCGTCCGGCGCGCGGTCGGGTTCGTGGCGCCGGCGCTGGTGCTGATCGGGGTCTTCCTGGTCTTCCCCGCGCTCTGGACGCTGTACATCGGCATCACGAATTACCAGCTCACCGGGCCCGCGGCGGCGAACCCGCGGGTCGTGGGGCTGGACAACGTGGTCAACGCCGTGCGCGACCCGTTGTTCACGAACTCGGTGTGGCTGACGGCGTTGTTCGTGCTGGGGTCCGCGGTGGTGGGACAGAACGTGCTGGGCTTCGGGCTGGCGTGGTTGCTGCGCACGGTCCGGCCGGTGCTGCGGCGGACCGTCGAGGGGCTCGTGCTGCTGTCGTGGATCCTGCCGGGCACGGTCGTGGCGTACCTGTGGTTCGCCGTGCTGAGCCGCGACACCGGCACGCTGGGCCTGCTGCTCGGCTCGCCGCAGACGGCCTGGCTGGTGCAGTACCCGATGACCAGCCTGATCATCTTCAACGTCTGGCGCGGCACGGCGTTCTCGATGCTGCTCTACACCTCGGCGCTGGCTGCGGTGCCGCCGTCGCAGCTGGAGACCGCGCGGCTCGCCGGTGCGTCGGGCCGGCAGACCGTGCGGGACGTGGTGTTCCCGCACATCCGCGGGCACGTGCTGACCAACACCCTGCTGATCAGCCTGTGGACGGCCAACGACTTCACGCCGTTCCTGCTGACCGCCGGCGGCCCGAACCACCAGTCCGAGGTGCTGCCCGTGCTGATCTACCGGCAAGCGCTGGAAAGCGGGCAGCTCGGCTACGCGTCCGCGATGTCGATGCTGCTGCTGGTGGGCAACCTCGCCATCGCGCTGGTGTACCTGAGGTTGCTGCGGAGGCGGGCATGAGTCCTCTGTGGATGGTGCGGCGGATCGGCTTCTACGTGCTGATCGCGGTCGTGCTGGCGTTCTTCGCGGTGCCGATGCTGTGGCTGGCCTCGGCACCGTTCGACTCGAAGCCCGGACTCGGCCTGCGCTGGCCGGACTGGACTTTTGCCAACGTCGTGGCGACCTTCGACCACCCGTACGCGCTGACGTCGCTGGTGAACTCGTTGGTGTTGTGCGTGATCGCGACCGTGGTGACGACGGTGCTCGCGGCGCTGGCGGCCTACGCGTTGTCACGGGTGCGGATTCCGGGCCGCGACCTGCTGCTGTACCTGCTGTTGCTGCTGTCGTCCGTGGTCACGGGCACAGCCGCGATGGTGCCGATCTTCGTGATGATGCTGCAGCTCGGCCTGATCAACTCCCAGTTCGGCACCGCGCTGGTGATCGCGGGCGGCATGCTGCCCGCGGCCATCTTCATCCTCAAGGACTTCGTGGATGCCGTGCCGCGCTCGTACGAGGAGTCGGCGCGCGTGTTCGGCGCCTCACCGCGGCAGGTGCTCGGCCACGTCGTGCTGCCGGTCGCGCGGCCCGGTGTCGCGACCATCTTCGTCTGGGCGTTCGTCAACGCCTGGGGCAACTTCCTGCTGCCGTTCCTGCTGCTGCGCGACGTCGGCCAGCAGCCGGCGGCGGTGCTGCTGCGCACCCTTTACGACGAGGGCGGCAGCGCCAACCTGACAGTGATCCCGGTGTTCTCGTTGCTGTACTCGATCCCGGTCGTCGTGCTGTACCTGTTCGTGAGCAAGCGGTACGGGTTCCGATTCCACGGAGGCATCAAGAGCTGATGGCGGGCATCACGATCGCCGGTCTCTCCACCGTCTACCCCAACGGGGTGCGGGCGGTGGACTGGCTGGACCTCGAGATCTCCGACGGCGAACTGTTCGCCCTGCTCGGCCCGTCGGGCTGCGGCAAGACCACTTTGTTGCGCACCATCGCGGGCCTGGAGGGCGCCTCCGGGGGCTCCGTCCGCATCGGCGCGCGCGACGTCACCCGGCTCCAGCCCGGTGACCGCCGGGTGGCGATGGTGTTCCAGGACTACGCGTTGTTCCCGCACATGACGGTGGCCGAGAACATCGCGTACCCGTTGCGGGTGCGCGGCGCCGCGAAGTCCGTGCAGCAGGAGACCGCCGTCCGCACGGCAGGCGGCCTGAGCCTGGGCGGGTTGCTGGACCGCCGACCCGGCCAGCTGTCGGGCGGGCAGCAGCAACGCGCGGCGCTGGCCCGCGCGGTCGCCGCGTCGGCGGAGGTGCTGCTGCTGGACGAACCTCTGTCCAATCTGGACGCCCGGTTGCGGTTGGAAGCCAGGACGTTCCTCAAGAAGCTGCAACGCGAGCTGGAGCTGACGACCGTCTTCGTCACGCACGACCAGGCCGAGGCGCTGGCGCTGGCCGACCGGATCGCGGTGATGGACGAGGGTCGCATCCGGCAGATCGGCACACCGCGCGACGTCTTCCAGCGGCCCGCCGACACGTTCGTGGCGAACTTCATCGGCTCGACCCCGATGAACCTGGTGCCGCGCGGGGACGTCGTGGTCGGTGTTCGCCCGGAGTACCTGTCGCCTGCGTCCGAAGGTCTTTTCACCGGTGTTGTGTCCATTGTGGAGAACCTTGGCGTGACGTCGTTGGTGACGCTGGACTGCGGCGAGGACCAGATCGGCTACGTAGTGCCGGAGGACGCCGAACCCGCCGTGGGCACGACCGTGACGGTGGACGCTCCCGCTGCCCGCGTTCTGCGCTACGACAAGGAGACCGGCCTACTCGTGAGGTGACCCGATGTTCCAGACCGACGGCTACGAGACGCACGACCGCCTGTTGACTTCTGCGAAGTTCGAGGCGCTGGCGTCCTTCTTCGAACGCAAGCTGGCGGCGTTGCCGGCGGGGGAGCGCCCGGAGCACATGGACGTGCCGCACCTGACCGACCCGGCGCTGTTCGAGTGGCTGCTCGACGCCGACGTGCTGGACCTGGTCGAGTCGCTGATCGGCCCGGACATCGCGCTGTTCTCGTCCCACTTCATCTGCAAGCCGGCGGGTGACGGCAAACCCGTGCCGTGGCACCAGGACGCCCACTTCTGGCGCGACACCATCTCACCGGCGGGCGACGCGATCACGGTCTGGCTGGCCATCGACCCGTCGACGACCGAGAACGGCTGCCTGCGCGTGATCCCCGGCAGCCACCTCGCACCCGTCGAGCACCAGGGCAACGCGGACTCGTTCTTCAACCAGGAGACGTCGGTCGACGAGTCGCGCGCCGTGGACGTGGAACTGGAGCGAGGGGCGTGCAGCGTCCACTCGGCCATGCTGGTGCACGGCAGCCCGCCGAACCGGAGCTCGCTGCGCCGCTGCGGCTACACCATGCGGTACATGCCGACGACGGTCCGGTTCTTGAAGGGCGGCTCGCACAAGATCTACCTGGCGCGCGGACGCGACCACGTGGGCAACACCTACGCGCCGGTGCCGTGATTCGTCAGTGGTCTGGTCCAGCTTGATCGATCCTCCACCTTGACCGGCCACTGAGGCACCCATAGCGTGAGGTGGAAAGCGCTTTCCGACCAAGGGGGCTCGGTGGAACCGGTTTCGGGAGACCGCTGGAGGGGCCTGCTGGAGCGAACGTGGCGCCCGGCCGCGCTGCTCGTCGCGTGTCTCGTGATCTGGCACCTCGTCACCGTCACCGGCCTGGTCGAGGCCTACCTCGTGCCCTCGCCGGCCAAGACCTTCGACCTGCTCGTCGACAAGTGGTCGTACCTCTGGGGCCACACCTGGGTGACGACCTACGAGACGATTCTCGGGTTCGTCGTCGCGGGTGTCCTCGGCGTGCTGGTCGCGGTCGCCATGGTCTACTCCAGGACGATCGAGAGCACGGCGTACCCGATCCTGCTGTTCGCGCAGGTCATCCCGAAGATCGCCATCGCGCCGCTGTTCGTGGTGTGGCTCGGCTTCGGCTTCGAGCCCAAGGTGGTCGTGGCCGTGCTGATGGCGTTCTTCCCCGTGGTGATCTCGACGGTCACCGGGCTCAAGTCGGTCGACACCGAGATGCTCGAGCTCGCGGCCACGATGGGCGGCGGCCCGGTCAAGACGTTCGTGAAGATCCGCTTCCCGGCCGCGCTGCCGCACCTGTTCGCGGGGCTGAAGGTCGCTGTCACGCTGGCCGTCACGGGCGCCGTCGTCGGGGAGTTCGTCGGGTCCAACGAGGGCCTCGGGTACGTGATCCTGCAGGCCAACGGCAACATGGACACGCCGATGCTGTTCGCGGGCCTGATCGTCATCTCGGTCGTCGGCATCCTCCTCTTCCTCCTGCTCGACCTCGCCGAACAGCTGCTGCTGCCGTGGCACGCCAGCAGGCGGGGCGCCGCCGTCACAACCCTTCTGGCGAAAGGTGGGACATGAAAAGACTGCTCGCAGGCCTCCTTCCCGCGGTGCTGGTGGTGGCCGCCTGCGGTGGTGGTGGTCAGGCGGAGTCCGGCGGTGAGGCAAAGGAGGTCACGCTGACCCTCAACTGGTACCCGTACGGCGAGCACGCGCCGTTCTACTACGGGGTCAAGCAGGGCATCTTCGACAAGCACGGCATCAAGCTCAAGATCCAGGCTGGCCAGGGCTCCGGCAAGACCGTGACGGCGACCGGCGCCGGGCAGACGGACTTCGGGTGGGCCGACACGTCCGCGCTCGCCACGGCCGTCGAGCAGGGTGTGCCGGCCAGGAGCATCGGGGTGTTCCTGCAGACCACGCCCGCTTCGGTGCAGTTCTTCGCCGAGAAGAACATCAAGAAGCCGGAGGACCTCAAGGGGATGTCGGTGGCCACAACTGCGGGTGACGCGCTGACGAAGACGTTCCCGGCGTTCCTCAAGCAGAACGGAATGCAGGAGTCGGACGTCTCGATCCAGAACATCGACCCCGCGGGCAAGATGGCCGCGGTCATCTCCGGGCGCACCGACGTGCTGCTGGGCTTCGCGTCCGACCAGGGGCCGACGATCAAGGAGAAGTCCGGCAAGGACGTGGGGTACCTGCGGTTCTCCGAGTTCGGGCTGAACTACTTCAGCAACGGGTTGCTCACCAGCAAGACGATGCTGCAGAAGGACCCCGAGCTGGTGCGGAAGATGGTTGCGGCGACGCAGGAGGCGTGGGCCGCGGCGGAGAGGGCACCGGAGGCGGCGGCCGAGTCGATGAAGGGCGCGGCCGAGCAGTTGCCGTCGCCGACGGTCGTGCTGGAGCAGTTCAAGACGACGTTGACCCTGCTGCACACCGATGCCACCAAGGGCAAGGCGCCGGGCGTCAACGCCGTGGAGGACTGGAAGAAGACCATCGACACGTTCCAACGGACCGGCATCATCGGCAAGGCGTCCGAGCCCTCGGCGTACTGGGAAGAAAGCGTGGCTCCGAAGGGATGAGTGCCGTCGCGATCACCGACGTCTCCGTGCGCTTCCAGTCGAAGCGCACGGAGACCACCGCGATCGGGCACGTTTCGCTCGACGTCGCGCCCGGCGAGTTCGTGTCCATCGTCGGCCCGTCCGGCTGCGGTAAGTCGACGCTGCTCAAGCTCGTGTCCGGACTGCTGAAGCCGTCGTCCGGCTCGGTGACGCTGCTCGGCGAGCCGGTGCGCGGGCCGCGGCACGACATCGGGTTCGTGTTCCAGCGGGCGGCGTTGCTGGAGTGGCGTTCGGCGCGGCGCAACATCCTGCTGCAGGCCGAGATGCGGGGCATGAGCTCCGCGGCGGCAGGCAAGCGGGCCGACGAGCTCATCGAGATGACCGGGCTCTCGGGGTTCGAGAACGCCCTGCCGCACGAGCTGTCCGGTGGCATGCAACAGCGCGTGGCGTTGTGCCGCGCGCTGCTGCACCGGCCGCGTGTCCTGCTGATGGACGAACCGTTCGGCGCGCTCGACGCGTTGACCCGCGAGCAGATGAACGTGGAGCTGCACCGGGTGTGGCGGGAGACCGGCACGACGGTGCTGCTCGTGACGCACTCGATCGCGGAGTCGGTGTACCTGGCGAACCGGGTGGTGGTGCTGACGCAGCGGCCCGCGTTGGTCAAGGAGGTCATCGACGTCGACCTGCCGGCCACCAGGGACTACTCCGAGACGATGGCTCGCCAGGAGTTCGCCTCGGCGACCGCGCACATCCGTGATCTGCTGGGCGCGGTGACAGAACACGATTGATCATGACAGGACGTGACAGAACTCTTGTGACACCTGTCACCGGTGGGTAAAGTCTGGCAAGCCGCCGCGTGGTAAGCGCTTTCCGAGCTGATCCACGAGGTGGTGGGATGTCCAGGAGGTCGTTCCCGATCATGGCCGCCGCCGTCGCGCTGACGGCGGCCTCACTGGTTCCGCAGGCGGCCGCGCAACCCGGCCCGGTCGCCGATCCGCTCCCGGCGCCCGCACCGTCCGGGATCGGCGTGCAGCTGCGGGAGATCGCGCGGCTGCCGCAGTCGTCGACCACGCCCGCCGCCGGTGACAGCAGGCTCAAGCAGCACAACCGGATCAACTACCTGGGCGAGGTCCCGGACGGTTCCGGCAGGTTCTTCGTGCCGGACATGAACGGCAAGCTCCACACGCTCGGCCGCGACGGCAGTGGGCAACGCACGTACCTCGACGTCCGGGCCGCGATCGGCGCGAACTTCCACAACCACCAGGGACTCGGCAGCGGGTTCGGGTTCGTCGCGTTCCACCCGGACTTCAAGCGCAACGGCAGGTTCTACACCGCGCACACCGAGGCCAAGGACGCGTTGAAGAACCGCAAACCTGATCTGCCGTCGCCGTCGAACGCCGTGGTGCACGGCGTGATCACCGAATGGACCGCCACGAACCCGGCGGCCTCGACGTTCACCGGCGCTCGGCGCGAGCTGCTGCGCGTCGGGTTCGCCATGTACCTGCACGGATTCCAGGAGATCGGCTTCGGCCCGGACGGCCTGCTGTACCTCGCGGTGGGAGACGGCGGCATCGGCTACCGCTCGGACGTCCCGCAGGACGTGAAGGTGCCGCAGGGCAAGATCCTGCGCATCGACCCTGCAGGAACCAACAGCGGCAACAGGAAGTACGGCATCCCGCCCTCGAACCCGTTCCTGGGCAGGCCGGGTGCGCTGGCCGAGCTGTACGCGATCGGCGTGCGCGACCCGTACCGGTTCAGCTGGGACAACGGCAGGATGTTCCTCGGCCACATCGGCGAGAAGGTCGTCGAGTCGGTCTACGAGATCACGCCGGGCGCCAATCTGGGCTGGGGGCAGAGGGAAGGCCATCTCACGTACCGGCGCAACGATCCCAAGTGCCAGCTCTACCCGTTGCCCGCCGACGACGCCAAGTTCGGCTACACCTACCCGGTGGCGGGATTCGACCACAACCGCCCCAACGGCGGCTGCGGTGACAGCGGGAACGCGTTGATCGGCGGGTTCGTCTACCGCGGCACGGCGATTCCCGCGTTGCAGGGCAAGTACGTCTACGGCGAGGGCGTGAAGGGCCTGCTGTACTACGCCGAAGAGAAGGACATGCGGGCCGGTGCGCCGATCGCGAAGACGTTCGAGCTCGCCGTGCACGACTCGGCCGGCAAGCGCACGACCATGCGGGAGCTGGCCGGCAAGAGCCGTGTCGATCTGCGGTTCGGCACCGACGCCGCCGGCGAGCTCTACGTGCTGGCCAAGGCGAACGGCAAGATCTGGAAGGTCACCGGGACGGTCCAGACCCTCGAAGCCTGCGACTCCGGTGATGACGTCGTCAGGGACGTCACGGCCGCGAGCGACTGGAAGCCCGTCACGCCGTCGCGCTGGCGGTTCCCCGGCACCGAGGTCGTGCTGTCGAAGGCGGGGGCGGCGCGGCCGGGTCCGCGACGGCCCAACGAGTACGCGGTCGTCACCAAGGGGCCCGCCTTCGGCAACGTGGTCGTCGACGCCCAGGTGCGGCTGGACACGCCTGTCTCGCAGAAGGACCGCGATGTCGTGATCGTGTTCGGGCACCAGTCGGACACGCGCTTCTACTACGTGCACCTCTCGTCGGACAACAAGAGCTACCCGCACAACGGGATCTTCCTCGTCGACAACGCCGACCGGCTCCGCATCGACGACCAGTGGAACGGCTCCACCGGTGCCCCGCCCGCCGTGACGGACATGAAGTGGCACCGGGTCCGGATCACGCACTGCGCGGACACCGGCGTGATCGCGGTGCACCTGGACGGCTCGTCGCAGCCGTTGATGACGGCGAGGAACACCGTGCTGAAGTCGGGACGGGTCGGGTTCGGCTCGTTCGACAACGTCGGCCGCGTCGCCGACCTCAGGATCACCGGGAAAGCCGCGACAGCGGAGACGACGGCGTCACCGGAGGTGTTCCCCGGCATCGCGTCCGCTGTCGTCAACCACTACGACTTCGAGCACCCGTCGGCCTCCGATCCGAAGAAGGAGGACGACATCGGCCGTGCAGACTCCCGCACGCCGATCACCCTGGTCAACGGGGGCGCGGCCATGCGCACGGCGGACGGCGCGTTCCCGGGCTCGAAGACGTCGTTGCAGCTCAAGCAGGTGCGGCCGAGCACCAAGAGCAACGACGACTGGAAGGCCGGCGTCTACAGCTCGTCCGGTGTCGCGTCGATGAAGGCGTTCGGCAAGGCGCGCGGCATCTCGGTCATGACGTGGGTGAAGATCACCGGGGAGGCGCCCGCGCGGAACTCCAACTCGTCCGGGAGCTCGGACTTCTACGGCGCGATCGGCATCGCGGGTGTGCTGTCGGGGAACAGCGACGGGCATGCCGCGCGAGCGTTGCTGGAGACGGAGAACCACGACGGCGCGATGCGGCTGATCGCGCTCGGCCGCCGGATCGACGGCGGCGACAAGCAGTTCTTCGTGGCGAACGCCGACTGGAAGACGTTGCTACCACCCGGCAAGTGGGTCTTCCTCACCGGCACGTTCGACTTCGACAACGGCACGATCGGCCTCTACGTCGACGGCAGGCCGGTGGAGGGTTCCTATGCCGTGAAAGGTGATCCGTGGAAGGTGATCGGCGCGCCCGAGCCCGATCTGACGTCCGCCACGAACCCTCGCGGCATCAAGATCGGTGGCAGCCACCCGCAGAACAACCGCGAGGTCAACGCGTGCAACTGCCGGTTGGACGGCCTGATGTTCCTGGACCGCGCGGTGTCGGCGGAGGAGGTGCGCGCGCAGTACGACTGGGTCACCAGGGGCAGTGGGTTGTAAGTCCCTTGGCAGCTGGGTAGATTTCGATTGCCGCCGCGTTGGAAAGCGCTTTCCGCTGCCGTGCTGCCACGGCCTGACCCACGGGGTGGTGGGGATGTCCAGACGGTTCTTTCGGCTCGCTGTCACAACATTCGTGCTCTCAGCGCTGTTCGTGCCCATCGCGTCCGCCCAGCCGGACGCGCCGATCGCCGACCCGTTGCCGACGCCGGGCGCCTCCGGGATCGGCCTGGAGCTCACCGAGGTCGCGCGGCTGCCGGAGTCCAAGCCGGTGCCACCGCCGACCGACAGCAGATTAAAGCGCTACAACCGGATCAACTACCTCGGCGAGGTGCCCGACGGTTCCGGGCGGCTGTTCGTGCCCGACATGAACGGCAAGCTGTACCTGCTGGACCACGGGGTGCAGCACGCGTTCCTCGACCTCGGCGCGGCCGTCGGTCCCGACTTCCACTCCCACCGCGGGCTGGGCAGCGGCTTCGGGTTCGCGGCGTTCCACCCGAACTTCAAGCGCAACGGCAAGTTCTACACCGTGCACACCGAGACCGGTTCCGCGCTCACGTCCAAGAAGCCGGATCTGCCGTCACCGGCCGACGCGCAGGTCCACGGTGTGATCACCGAGTGGACCGCGTCGGATCCGGTCGCTGACGTCTTCTCCGGCACCCGCCGCGAGATCCTGCGCGTCGGCTACGCGTCGTTCATCCACGGCTTCCAGGAGATCGGGTTCAACCCCACCGCCCGGTGGTGGGACGAGGACCACGGCCTGCTCTACCTCGCGTCGGGTGACGGCGGCATCGGTGTCTCGACCACCGTGCCGCAGGATCTGGCGCTGCCGCAGGGAAAGATCCTGCGCATCGACCCTGCCGGTCGCAACGGCGTGAACGGCCAGTACGGGATTCCGCGCTCGAACCCGTTCGTGCGCAAGGCAGGCGCGCTCGGCGAGATCTACGCGTACGGCATGCGCGACCCGTACCGGTTCAGCTGGGACGCGGGTGGGTCGCACAAGATGTTCCTCGGTCACATCGGCGAGAAGGCAGTCGACTCGGTCTACGAGGTCCGCAAGGGCGCCAACCTCGGCTGGAGCGAACGGGAAGGGCTCTGGGAGTTCCGCCGCGGCGACCCGTCGTGCGGTGTGTTCCCGCTGCCCGCCGACGACGCGAAGTACGGCTACACCTATCCCGTGACGGCGTTCGACCACAACCGGCTCGCCTCGTCGCGGCCGTGTGCCGACAGCGGCAACGCGTTGATGGGCGGGTTCGTCTACCGCGGCACGAAGATCCCGTCGTTGCGCGGCAAGTACATCTACGGCGAGGGCGTGAAGGGCCTCATCCACTACGCGGAAGAACGCGAGATGCGCACCGGCAGGACGATGGCCGTCACGCGCGAGATGATGGTCTACGCCGACGGTCAGCTGACCACGCTCAAGGCGCTCGTGAACGACCCGAACCGCGTCGACCTGCGCTTCGGGCAGGACGCCGCCGGTGAGCTCTACGTGCTGGCCAAGGCGAACGGCAAGATCTGGAAGGTGACGGGTGCGCGCACCTTCGCCTCCTGCCGCACGGGCCACGACTTCGTCACCGGCACCGGATCCGCGCGGTCGTGGGCACCGGTGACCCCGGAGCTCTGGCAGTTCCCCGGCCGCGAGGTCGTGCTGGCGCAGCCCGGAGTTCAGCGTCCCGGCCCCCGGCGGCCGTTCGAGTACGCGGTTCTCTCGAAGGGGCCCGCGTTCGGCTCGGTGCAGGTCGACGCGCAGGTACGGCTGGACACGCCGGTGTCGGAGCCGAACCGGGACGTGATCATCGTGTTCGGGCATCGCTCGGACACGGAGTTCTACTACGCGCATCTCTCGTCGGACAACAGGATCTATCCGCACAACGGGATCTTCGTCGTCAACAACGCGGACCGGCTGCGGCTCGACCACCAGTGGGACGCCGAACGTTCCGTCGGCGCCGCCCCCGCGGTGACGGACACCGAGTGGCACCGCGTGCGAGTCAGGCACTGCGTCGACTCGGGCGAGATCGCGGTGTACCTCGACGGGTCGCCGCACCCGTTGATGACCGCCGTGGACAGGACTTTCTCCTCGGGCCGCGTGGGTTTCGGCTCGTTCGACAACATCGGCAGGCTGCGCGATCTGCGCGTGCACGGCAAGGGAGTCGCGCGATGAGACGACCGCTGGTTCTCGGTGTGGCTCTTGCCTTCTGCGCCGGCCTGGCCGCACCCGCCCAGGCCACGTTCGGCACGGTGCTGCCGACCTTGTACCGCAACCTGGTGGCGTACTACGACTTCGAGCACCCGATGCGCGGGAACGCGGCTCTGGAACAGGACCGTGGCCGCTCCGGCACCGCGCTGTCGCTGATCAACGGCGGCGCCGCCATGCGCGTGCGCGACGGCGCGTTCCGGCGCAGCCGCACCTCGTTGCAGCTCAAGCAGGTCAACCCGACGACCGCGGGCAACGACGACTGGAAGGCGGGCCTGTACAGCGAGACCGGGGTGCCGACGCTGCGGCCGTTCAACGGCGCGCGCCAGGCGTCGATCATGGGCTGGGTGAAGATGACGGGCCAGAACCCGGCCCCGAACTCGAACTCGGCCAACCCCGACGACCTGTACGGCGCGATCGGCCTGGCCGGCGTGCTGTCCGGCGACTCGAACGGCCACGCGGTGCGCGCGTTGCTGGAGCTGATCCAGGTCGACGGCGAGCTGAAGCTCGTCGCGCTGGCCCGACGTGTCGACGGCGGCGACTCGCAAACGTTCGCGGCGGCTGAAGAATGGAAGAAGCTGTTGCCGGACGGCGAATGGGTGTTCCTCGCGGCGACGTTCGACTTCGACACCGGCGCTATGGCTTTGTACCGCAACGGGAAGCCGTTGATGGGCCGGTACGTCGTGGCGGGTGACCCGTGGAAGCTCGAAGGCGAACCGGAACCGGACCTGGCGTCGGCCACCGACCCGCGCGGGATCAAGATCGGCGGCAGCTACCCGCAGAACACCCGTGAGGGCAACGCGTGCAACTGCCGCGTGGACAGCCTGATGTTCCTCGACCGGGCCGTGCGGCCGTGGGAGGTGGCGGCGCAGCACCGCTTCACGCGGTAACGTGGAGTTGTTGGTCAGCAACGTGTCTGGGGGGACAGTGCAGGAACTGCGTTCGAACGGCGGCTTCACCGGCGACGTCGCACTGCTCCGGTGATCAGGTCTTCGAGTTCCGCGAGTTTCGCGGCGTGACGGGTGGTGCGCAACAGACCGGCCGCGCGCCGCCAGACCGTGCGGGCCTGGTCGGTCTCGCCCAGCGCGCGGTGGACCTCGCCGAGCATGCGCAACGACTCCGCCTCGTGGTGGCGGTCACCGAGGCCGCCCCACACCGCGGCGCTCGCGCGGTAGTGCTCCGCGGCCTCGGTCAGCCGGCCCGTGTGCTGGTAGATGAAGGCCAGATCCTCCAAGGTGGACGCTTCCGCGGCGCTCTGGTGGCGCAGGGCGCGGCACATCTCCAGCGCCCGCCGGCAGAGCGGGAGCGCCTCGGTGAAGCGGCCGAGCTTGGCGGTGTGCCAGCCGACGGCGTTCAACGCCTCTGCCTCACGGGCGGTGAAGCCGGAGGCGCGGAAGAGCTCCAAGGCCTTGGTCGCGTGCTCCAGAGCGCGTTCGTGGTCGCCGAGCTCGGCCCACGCCACCGTGATCGACCGGTGGGTGTGCGCGCGTTCGTCGAGGTCGTCACCTCGCTCGACGATCGCGAGCGCCGCGTGGAGGTGGTCGAACGCCTCCGGCAGGTGCAGCCGGGCGCACGCGTCGCCGAGCAGCCGGTGTGCCCTGCCCAGCAGGACCGGGTCGCCGAGAAGCCGCGCGGCCGTCAGCCCTCGTTGCCACGTCTCGCGCTGGCTGTCCATCCGGTCGGTGCGGTAGTGGTACGTGTTCAGCACCCAGGCCAGCTGCCAGACGCGGGTGTGCCAGCCGTGGCGTTCGGCTGCCTGCTGGGCGTCCAGCAGACCGGCGTGCTCCGCGCCGAACCAGGTCAGCGGGTCTGCTCCGGTCAGCGGACGGCATCCCGCGGCGGGCGCGGCCAGCTCGATCGGCGGGATGTGCGGGGCCAGTGAGGTCGCCAGGGGCAACGCCGTGTGCAGGTAGAAGTCGACCAACCTGCGCAGGGCGTCGGTGCGCGTCCGTTCGCCGACGTGCGCCAGCGCCTGTTCCCGCGCGTACAGCCGGACGAGGTCGTGCATCCGGTACCGGCCGTCGGCGGACCTGCTGACGAGACTCGCGGCTTCCAGCTCGGCCAGCGGCCGCCGCCCGGCCGCGCTGAGCGACTCGACCGCCGCCGCGCTGAGGTCGGCGCCGGGCGCGAGTGCGAGCAGACCCGCCAGCAGGTTCGCCTCCGGACTCAGCGCCTGGTACGACCAGGACAGGACCGACCGCAGGCTGACCCCGCCCTCGTCGGTGTCGAGCGCGTCCAGCCGTGCCGCCCGGTCGCGCAGCTCGTCCGCGATCCACCTCAGCGGCACGTCCGGGCGCACGCAGGCGCGCGCGGCGATGATCGCCAGCGCCAGCGGCAGGCCGGCGCAGTGTTCGACGATCGTGGTCACCGCGTCCGGCTCTGCGGACAGGCGGGTCTCGCCGAGCCGGGTCGCGAGCAGGGCACGGGCCTCGGCGCCGGACAACACGCCGAGCGGGACCGGCACCGCGCCGTGCGTCGCGACGAGACCGGTCAACGCGAGCCGGCTGGTCACCACCACGGCGCAGGAGCCGCCACCCGGCAGCAGCGGCACCAGCTGGTCCGATCCGGCGGCGTTGTCCAGCACCAGCAACAGCCGCCGGTCCGCCGTGACGCTGCGGTAGAGCGCGGTCCGCTCCTGCTCGTCGGCCGGTACCGAGTCACCGTCGACGCCCAACGCGGCGAGGAACGCGCGTTGGACGTCCGCGGGCCGCATCGGGTCGGCGCCGGGACCGAAACCGCGCAGATCCACGTGGAGCTGGCCGTCGGGGAACCGTTCGGCCTGCTCGTGAGCCCAGTGCAACGCCAGTGCGGTCTTGCCGGTGCCGCCGAGCGCCGACACCACCACGAGTGCGGCCGCGTCCAGGAGGGCCAGCTCGCGGGCGCGGCCGGTGAACCCGGTGGGAGCAGGCGGCAACTGGCGCGGCACGGGCCGGTCCGCCGACGGCCTGCCGCCCGCCGCGGCGAGCAGTTCCTCCTGCTCGCTCTCCTGCAGCCCGAGTGCCTGCGCGAGCCGCCGCACCGAGGTGAGTTGGGGATTGGTGCGCCTGCCGGTCTCGACGCCGCGGATCGTGCTGACCGACACCCCGGACCGGGCGGCGAGTGCCTCCTGCGTCAGCCCGGCACGCCTCCGGTGGTGGCGGACGAGGGCGGCGAATTGATCGGCCACCGTTCCAAGTTAGCGGTCCGACCGTTCACACGTGGCCGGTTCGTGACCTGGTCGCGGAGATCACGCCCGCCCCAGGATGAGAAGGGTTTCTACGAGGGGAGATTTGTCATGACGGAGTTCACGGCCCAGCTCGAGCACGCCTTCGGCGTCGCACCGAGCGGGGAGACCGGCCTGCTGATCGACACGTTCGACGGCGCCGGCGTCGGTGTCGGCGGGCACGTGCGCTGGACCACCACCCGCGCCGAGGTCGTCGGGAGCATCTGCCGCTCCAGCGCCACCGGCGCCACTCGCTTCTCCATCTGCTCCACTCGCCCCGCCGGTCAGGCGTGACGTCGCGACACATCGGGTTCAAGCGGCACCTGCGTGCCGAGGTGGTACCGGGCGACGCGGTGTACGTGTTCTCAGAAGAGGACACCACCGCGTTGCGCGGCCCCCACGTCGAGGCGCTCGCCCCGCTGCTCGACGGCAGCCGGGACCTGGCCGCGGTGCGTCGCGAGCTCGACGCCTCACCCGAACACTCAGCCGGCCTGCTGACCCAGCTCGCGCAGGCCGGGCTCGTCGGCGTGCGCACGTCCGGCTCCGCCTACTGGGATGCGCTGGGCCTCGAACCCGCCGGGTCGCCCGACGTCGACGTCATCTCCCTCGGTGTCGATGCCGACCTGCCCCCGATCTCCGAGGGCGACGGCGCGCTGACCGTGGTCCTGGTGTCCGACTACCTGGTCGACGGTCTGTCCGAAGTGGACGACAAGCTTCGTGCTGCCGGCCGTCCGTGGCTGCTGGCCAAACCCGTCGGCGCCAAGGTGTTCATCGGCCCGTTCTTCACGCCGGGCTCAGGTCCGTGCTACCACTGCCTCTCCCACCGGCTGTGGGCGAACCGGGCTGCCGAGGCCCACGTGAGCTCCGCTCTCGGCCTGCCGGGTGCGGTACCCCGCCCGCCCGTCGTCTTCGAGCCGTTGCAGGCCGTCGCGCTCAACCTGGTGGCCCTGGAGGCGGCCAAGTGGGTCGCCGGTCACCGGTACGACGGTCAGCGGGCCGTGTGGACGTTCGACAGCCGTGACCTCACGGGCAGACGGCATTCCGTCTCCGCTCGTCCGCAGTGCCCTTCCTGCGGTGACCCGGCCCTGGTGAGCGAGCAGGCCCGCCGTCCCGTGGCGTTGACCTCCCGGCCGAAGGTGCACACCGCAGGCGGTGGACATCGTTCCTCGACGCCGGAAGAGGTGCTGGCGGCCTATCGCCACCTGGTCAGCCCGGTGACGGGAGTGGTGAGGGACGTCGTCCGCGACGACCGCGGCCCGGCGTTCTTCAACGCCTTCCTGTCCGGCCCGAACCTCGCACTCGGCAGCCGCGGCGCGGCCCACCTCCGGTCCGCCCTGCGCTCTCAGAACGGCGGCAAGGGCGTCACGGCGCTGGACGCGGAGGTCGGCGCGTTGTGCGAGGCGCTGGAACGGCACAGCGCCCACGCGGACGGCGACGAGGCACGGGTGCGCGGCAGTTACCGTTCGCTTGGCGCGCAGGCGATCCACCCGAACGACGTCCAGCTGTACGACCCGCGCCAGTTCGTCGACCGCGCTGCGTGGAACGCCGCGCACTCGGACTTCCAGCACGTCTGCGCTCCGTTCGACGAGGACGCCGAGATCGACTGGACGCCCGTGTGGTCGCTGACCCGTGGCGAACACCGGTTCCTGCCAACGGGTCTGCTCTACTTCGACGCGCAGCCCGACGAGCGGCTGATGGCGGACTCGAACGGCAACGCGGCCGGGTCGTCACTGGAGGACGCGGTCCTGCAAGGAATGCTGGAGCTCGTGGAACGCGATGCCGCCGCGTTGTGGTGGTACAACAGGACTTCACAGCCGCCCGTCGACCTGGCGGGCGAGGAGTGGATCGATGCGTTCCGGTCCGTGCACGCGGGTCTCGGCCGCGAGGTGTGGGCGCTCGACCTGACGTCCGACCTCGGCGTGCCCGTGGTGGTTGCGTTGTCCCGGCACACCTCCGGCGAGCGCGAGGACATCATCATGGGCTTCGGCGCCCACCTCGACCCGGCGCTGGCGTTGCGGCGCGCGCTGACCGAGGTGAACCAGATGATGCCCTCCGTGCTGGCGGGCGGCTGGGGAGACGACCCGGACCTGCAGCACTGGCTCTCCACCGCCACGGTGGCGAACCAGCCCTACCTGCTGCCGTCGGGGCCACCGGTCCAGCACCCGTCCACGGCTTCCGACGACCTGTTGACCGACGTGCTGGACGTTCAGGCACGCCTGGAACAGGCAGGGCTGGAGGTGTTCGTGCTCGACCAGACTCGGCCGGACATCGGGTTGCCGGTCGTGAAGGTGATCGTGCCGGGGCTGCGGGGGTTCTGGGCGCGGTTCGCGCCGGGGCGGTTGTTCGACGTGCCGGTGCGGCTCGGCAGGGTGGCCGCACCGACGCCGTACGACGAGCTGAACCCGATTGCGATTTTCCTCTGAGCCGTCAGAGGGTGGCGATCTTCACCGCCTTCGCCATCGCCTCGAACCCCTTGTCGCCGGGGTGCAGGTGGTCGCCCTGGTCGTAGTCCGGCCGGATCCGCTGCGGGTCCGCCGGATCACGGATCACCGCGTCGAAGTCCACGACGGCGTCGAAGTCCTTGCTGGCACGGATGAACGCGTTCACGGCCTGCCGCACCGACTCGAGCTCCTCGGTGTAGCTGTTCCAGCCCTTGAACGGCGTGATCGTCGCGCCGATCACCCGCAGCCCGCGGTCGTGCGCCCTGGACGCGATCTGCTTCAGCGCTGCGATGATCTTCGCCGGGTCGGTTTCGTGCGGGGTCTGCTGGATGTCGTTGATGCCCTCGAAGACGATGACCGAGCGGACGCCGGACTGGGTCAGCACGTCGCGGTTCAGGCGGGCCAGGGCGTTGGGGCCCGCCCACTCGCCGTCGCGCAGGAGGCGGTTGCCGCTGATGCCCGCGTTCAGCACGCCCATGCGGGTGTTGATGCGGTCGGCGAGCTGGTCGGGCCAGCGGAGGTTGGCGCCCCACGTCGAGTTCGCGCCGTCGGTGATCGAGTCGCCGAGTGCCACGACGCTGCCGCTCAGGGTGGAGGAGCGGACGTCCACGCCCGAGACGAAGTGCCAGTTGGTGGTGCGTTCGCGGAAGGCGGCGGCGGACTCCTCGGCCGTGTGGTTGCCGTCGCGGGTGAAGTACGAGTTCTGCATCGCGAGGTTGTGGAAGGTGACCGGGCCGCCCGGCTGCGGGGTGTAGACGCTGACCAGCAGGTCCGAGTCGGCGGGGACGGTCAGCGCCACGCCGTCGCTGACCACGTCGGCGCCGGCAGGGGCGGTGATCGACTGCGCGCCGCCGAACGTCAGCGTGCGCATGGTGCCGGGCAGCGCGAGGGGTGTGTCCGGGCCGGCCGCGCGGGCCACGGTGACCTGGCCGAACACCACGGGGGTGCGGCCGAAGGCGTTGGACAGCCGGACGCGGATCTCTCTGCCGCCGGCGCTGACGTGCACGATGTTGCGGATCGAGCAGTTCGGACAACCGGTCTCGGTGCCCACGCCGGAAGAGGGGGCTGCGGCCCAGGTGCCGACCCATCGGACGGGTGCGGCGTGCGCGGGAGAGGCCGCCGCCACGAGCAACGCCACTGCCAGCAGAAAGCGTTTCATGTCCTCGACCTTGGCAGCGCTCTCACACGGACGGTATCCGCCGATCTTCGGATCTATGCTGCACGGCGTGTGGGATGGAGACGAGTACCAGCGCAGGTTCGACTCGCTCGCCGAGTCCGGGATGGACGTGCACGGTGAGGCGACGTTCGTGCGCGCGTACGAGCCGAAGACCGTGCTGGACGCGGGCTGCGGCACCGGGCGCGTGGCGATCGAGCTGGCCAGGCACGGCGTCGAGGTCGTCGGCGCGGACCTCGACGAGTCGATGCTCGGCTACGCGCGGCAGCACGCGCCGGACATCACGTGGGTGCGGTCCGACCTGGCCGAGCTCGACCTGCGGCGCACGTTCGACGTCGTGGTCATGGCGGGCAACGTGCCGCTGTTCACCGCGCCCGGCACGCAGGACGCGCTGGTCGCGGGCGTCGCGAGGCACGTGGGGATGCTGCTGGTCGCCGGGTTCAGCCTGAACCGCGGGTACACGGCGCAGGAGTACGACGAGCACTGCGCGCGGGCCGGGCTCCGGCTGGTCGAGCGGTTCGCGACGTGGGACCGCGAGGAGTTCCGGGGCGGCGACTACGCGGTGTCGGTGCACGCGGTGTAGGCCTTCGTCGCCGCCTCGACGAACGCCCTGGTGAGCGGATCGTCCTCGCGCCACGCGATGACGACGGGGCTGGGTGGCATGTCGGTGAGCGGCACGACTTTCAGCTCGTCCAGGTCGTGACCGAGCGGCGTGAGACCGACGGATCCGTTCCACAGCACCGACTGCACGCACTCCTGGATCCCGCGCACGGTCGGGCCGCGGCGTGGTTCGCCGCCGTGCCAGTAGTTCCGCCAGATCTCGTCGGTGCCGTCCGGGAACTGGAACCACTCGCGGCCGGCGAGGTCCGCGGTGGTGAGGTGTTCGCGGTGTGCGAGCGGGTCGTCCGGACGCAGGACCGCGCCGACCGGGTCCTGGCGCAGGATCCGGGTCTTCAGGCCGGTCTCGTCGAACGGTCCGCGCGTCAGTGCGACGTCCACCTGGCCGGTGCGCAGGCCGCAGGTGGGGTCGGTCAGGTCGGTCTCGCGGATGCGGATCTCGACGCCCGCGTGCTGTTCCCGGAACGCGGCCGCCACCCTCGCGGCGCCGTGGTCGGCGAGCATGCCGACGGTGAGTGTCCGGCGCGCGAGCTTGATGCGGATGCGGTCGGCGTGGTCCAGCATCGCCTTCGCCTCGTGCAGCAGGACCTGGCCGGCGTCGGTGAGCGTGACGCCGGCGGGGGAGCGGTGCAGCAGCGTGGTCTTCAGGTCGGTCTCGAGGTGCTTGATCGCCCGGCTCAGCGGTGGCTGGCTCACGTGGAGCCGTCGCGCGGCGCGGCCGAAGTGGAGTTCCTCGGCGACCGCGACGAAGTAACGCAGTGTCCGCAGCTCCATGATCAGGCACGATACTCGTGCGGTATCGGGCTTGCGCACTCGGTCTTGGACGGACCGCGTGCTCTGGCGGTGGAGTGGGGGCATGAACCTCCCAGATCCTCTTGTCCGTGTCTCCGGCGCCGTCGAGGTGGCCGCCGACGTGCTGGTGATCCCGAACAACCACGTGGGGCTCGTGCCCAACATCGGTGTTGTGTGCGGCACCGAAGCCGTCCTCGTCGTGGACACCGGACTCGGCGCGGACAACGCCGCCGAGGTGCTCGCGTTCGCGTCGGAGGTGGCGAGAGGACGGCGGCTGCTCCTGACCACGACCCACTTCCACCCGGAGCACGCGTTCGGCGCCTCGGCGTTCCCCTCGTACCTCGTGAACCGTGCGCAGGCGGATGAACTGCGGCACAAGGGATCCGGCTACCTGGAGATGTTCCGCGGCTTCGGCGGCGCGGTCGCCGACCGTCTCAGCGGGACGGAGGTGCCCGTGCCGGACGAGGTGTTCGACGGCGTGCGCACGCTCGACCTCGGCGGGCGCGTGGTGGTGCTGCGGCCGACCGGGCGCGGGCACACGGTGGGGGACCAGGTGGTCGAGGTGCCGGACGCCGGCGTGCTGTTCACCGGCGACCTGGCGGAGACGGGACAGTTCGCGATCTTCCCGTGGTTCCCGCCGCACGACACCGACGTGTCCGGGGTCGGGTGGATCGGGGTGATGGACCGGCTGATCGCTGCTGGGCCTCGTGTTGTCGTGCCTGGACACGGGACGACGGGTGGTCCTGAGGTGCTGGAGGGCGTGCGGGACTACCTGCGCGAGCTGCGGGACGAGACGTGGCGGCGGCGGGACTCCGCGATGGAGGTCGAGGACATCGTGGCGGAGGTGCGGGCGGTGCTGGTGGAGCGGCATCCCGAGTGGGTGGGGCAGGAGTGGATCGAGCTCGGGGTGGGGTGCCTCTGTTCTGAGGTTGATGTGCGCGATAGCTTCAGTGTTGACTAAAGGTAGTCCTCTCCGAGGTGGGCCCGGATCACCTTCTTCGGCACGCACATCGTCCAGGCGCCGATGACGAGCTCGGTCATCTCCTCCACGTCCAGCTCCGCCATCGACGCGTGCACCCACTGGAACCGCATGTCCGACTGGCTCGGGAACGCGAACTTCACCGGGTCGCTCGCCACCAGCGCCTCCCGTTCCTCGCGCGGGTAGCCGAAGCCCAGCACCGTCTCGTCGCGGGACAGGGCCGCGTAGACGATCTGCCCCACGCGGAACTTCACGCGGTCGCGGATGAGGTGTTCGGTGGTGCGCGGCAGTGACAACGCCACGGTGCGGACGTCGGCGACGGTGACCATCGGGCAATCCTCCGCTTTGCGAGCCGTTTGGTCCACTAATTCAGTCTGAAACGGACAAAAAGTTCAAGAACGGCAATGCGTCACCATTCATTGTTGCAATTCATTTGCAAGTGTTGTGACCTGCGGTTATCGCGTCCCGATGGCCAGTTGAGACGAATAGAACCCTTTGCGATGAGAGCGTTGCCACACTCCTGTTTCCCTTTTCACTCGATCGGGTGAAAAGTGGCGCAATGAACCTAAGACGGTCCCTTCCGGCTCTTGTTCCGCTCGTGCTCACCGCGACGTTCTTCGCGGTCGGCACGGCTGAGTCGGGGACACCGAAGCAGAGCCCCGTCAACGTCACGCCCGGCGCCATCCGGTTCGATTCGCACGCGCCCAAGCTCGACGTCGACTACGGGTCCTCTGCGCTGGAGTTGAAGTACATCCGCAAGGACGTGGACAAGACCGACGGGTGCACTGTCCGCAACCACGAGGAGACGGAGGAGGCCGACGTCCAGCCCGGCGCCGGTCACGTCACCGTCGCCGGCACCCGGTACGACCTGGTGCAGTTCCACTTCCACACGCCGTCGGAGCACAAGTTCGGCGGCCGCAACACGCCGCTCGAGATGCACCTGGTGCACCGCAGCGCCGAGGGCAAGCTGCTGGTCGTCGGCGTTCCGCTGGTCGTCGGCTCGCACTCGGTCGTGGACGACGTGCTGGCGAAGCTCGCGCCCGAGTGCGGTGACGCGGTGGAGATCGAGCCGATCAACCTCAACCGGTTGCTGCCGCCCGACCACGGCACGCTGCACTACACCGGCTCGCTCACCACGGCTCCGTTCACCGAGGGCGTCGAGTGGTACCTCACCAGCCCGCAGCACGTGACGGCCGCGACCATCGCGCGCTTCCAGGGGCTGTTCACCGCGGGCAACGCCCGTGAGGCGCAGCCGCTCAACGGCCGGACGCTCGTGGAGGTCCCGCGGATCTGAGCGACGCACTGACGGAAGGCCGGTCCCGCGTGCCGGGGCCGGCCTTCTGCGTGGTACCCGGTTCTGTACGACCTGTTGGTGGTAGTTGGCGTGATCTGTAAGCGATTACATCAGCAGTTTTCTACTACCAACCCGTTCCTTGGCGGCTGTCCGCGCACGGCGTTCAACCTGGGCAACCGCCGGTGGCGTCTGTGCTGTTGGAGCGCCGTGTGAGCAGGCGCACCGGGTCGAAGGCTTCTGAAGCGCGTCAGAACGCCCGTAAAATCGTTCCGGTAGCTAACTAACCCGAGCCATGGGGATGCCTTGAACACCACCCGCGCCATGACCGCTCTCGCGCTCGGCGGGTTCGGCATCGGTACGACCGAGTTCGCCACGATGGGGCTGCTGCCGCAGATCGCGGAGACCTTCGGGATCCCGGACTACGAGGCGGGGCACGCGATCAGCCTCTACGCGGCCGGGGTTGTCGTCGGCGCGCCGTTGATCGCGGTGCTCGGCGCCAAGTTGCCGCGCAAGGGTCTGCTCATCAGCCTCATGCTCGCGGTTGCGCTGGGCAACGGGTTGTCGGCCGCTGCTCAGGACAAGACGTTGTTGTTGGTGGCCCGGTTTGTTGCTGGGTTGCCGCACGGCGCGTTCTTCGGCATCGCCGCTGTTGTCGCTGCCACGCTCGTTGCTCCTGAACGGCGGGGTACGGCGGTTGCGCGCGTGATGGTCGGTCTGACCGTGGCGAACCTTGTGGGTGTACCGCTGGCAACGGCCGCGGGGCAGCAGATCGGCTGGCGGACGGCCTATCTCGCGGTCGCGGTGATCGCCCTGGTCACGGCTGCGGCGATTGCGGCGTGGGTGCCGGTGGTGGCAGAGGCCGAGGACGCGTCGATGAAGGGTGAGGTTCGCGCGTTCGGTCGTCCGACGGTGTGGTTTGCGATCTTCACCGGCATGATCGGCTTCGGCGGCATGTTCGCCGTGTACTCCTACGTCGCGCCGCTGACGACCGAGGTCGCGGGTCTGCCGGCGAGCGCGGTGCCGTGGATGCTCGCGGTGTTCGGGCTCGGCATGACGCTCGGGGCCACGTTCGGCGGCCGGTTCGTGGACCGCTCCGCGATGGGCTCGGTGTTCGGCGGCCTGGTCGCGGTGTGCGTGATTCTCGTTCTGTTCGGGCTGACCGCTGCCAACCCGGTGTTCCTGTTCGGGCTGCTGTTCCTGCTGGGCTTCGTCATCCAGATCCTGGCGGCGGCCCTGCAGATCAGGCTCATGGACGCCTCGCCGGACGCGCCGTCGCTCGCGTCCTCGTCGAACCACTCGTCGCTCAACGTCGCCAACGGCGCGGGCGCGTGGCTCGGTGGCCTCGCGATCGCGGCGGGCTGGGGGTACACCTCGACGGCGTGGGTCGGTGTCGGGCTCTCGCTGGCCGGGCTCGCGATCGCGGTGGCGTCGGTGCTCTACGAGCGGCGCGCCTTGGCCCGTGTCACGACGAACCAGACGAGGGCGATGGCCAGCGCGGCGAGCACCGCCGTCGAGACCCAGCCCAGGTAGCGGTCGATCAGCTCGTAGTTCTCGCCGAGCGCGTACCCGGCGAGGATCAGCGCGGTGTTCCACAGCAGGCTGCCGGCCGCGGTGTAGAGCGTGAACTTCGTGATCGGCATCCCGGACACCCCGGCGGGGATGGAGATCAGGCTCCGCACGACCGGCACCATGCGGCCGACGAACACGGCCGCGTTGCCGTGCTTGTCGAACCACTCGTCGGCTTTGTCCACATCGGACACGGTGACGAACGGCAGCTTGTCCGCAACCCGCCGCAGCCGCTCCAGCCCGAGCCACGCGCCGAGGCCGTACAGCGCCAGCGCGCCCACGACGGAACCCGCCGTCGTCCACAGGATCGCGGCGACCAGCGAGATCTTGCCCTGACCGGCGGTGAACCCCGCCAGCGGGAGGATCACCTCGCTCGGCACCGGCGGGAACACGTTCTCCAGCGCGACCGCGAGGCCCGCGCCGGGTGATCCCAGCGCCTCCATCAGCTCGGTGATCCACTCCATGGTTGTCGAATTACCCGTTTTGCCCGGCCCCTCAACCTCCGGGTGGAGACGGATCTCCACCCCGCCTGCGGTTCTCGGTCCACGCGCTGACCTGTCCGGATTCCTGGCGTTGAAGCCATGACGGGAACTGTTGAGATCGTGCTGATCGCCGCGGCGATCAGCTACGTGCTGGGGCGACGGTTGATGGGGAGCCCGCGGTCGGCAAGCAGGGCTCCGGCGAAGTCCTCAGTCCACCCGATATGTCCGGTGAGAGCGTGCACACGCGCCAGGTGTTGTTGATGAACGGAACTTTCATCGACCTGGGGTGGATGAAAGTTCCGTTCATCCACCACCACAGGGCTCATCTCGGCAGCCAGGTCACTCCCGTGCCGACGCCGTCCGCCTCGCGCTCAAGCTCCGATGAATCGTGTCAAATTTGGTCATACTGTGTCACTTTCGTTGACAATGCAGTGCGAGACCTCCTACCTTCAGTGAGGGCATCGCTCCGCCGCCCGATGTGCTCCCCCTGTCGTACGCCGCCAGGAAGGACGCACCGAACGATGGAATCGCGCATCACCCGCAGGGCGGCTCTCACCGCTGCCGCCCTGATGCTCGTCAACGTGAACCCCGCGCAGGCAGCGCCCGCGTGGCATCCGAACCCCTCGACCGACGGCCTCAGGGCGTTCGAGGGCATCGAGGTCGACCGCGGCAACAAGTTCCCCGAGCGCAAGGGCAAGTACATCGTCGTCCAGGGCGACCACTACCGGTTCAACATCTGGAAGAACGACCGCGACACCACTGGCGGCGGCGACCGTCAGCGCACCGAGTCCAAGGGGATGGTGAGCGGCGGCAACGCGCTGAAGATGAAGAACGGCGAGACGTGGGTCATCTCGTACGAGATGTACATGCCGTCGTCGTTGCACGGCACCAGCAAGTTCACGCACATCTTCCAGACCAAGACACCCTCCACCAACGGCGGCCCGTGGACGACCTTGTCGCTGAGCCGCAGCGGTAGCACCGAAACGATCCGAGCGCGCGCGTTCAGCACGTCCGGCGCACCGGACATCGCCTCCACGAACCTGGCCCCGCTGCGAGACAAGTGGGTCACGGTCGAATGGACGATCACGCCCGGTTCCAGCGGCACGGTCGGTTTCGTGCTGCGCAACGGCACGGGCGCCAACGCGCCGATCGCGGTGCAGGGCAAGCGTTCCGGCGTGAGGATCCCGGACGAAGGTGACTACGTGCGGCCGAAGTGGGGCATCTACCGGTCGGTGGAGAGCGCCTCGTCGGACATCCTCGACACGTACATCAACTTCCGGAACTACACCGCCACGAAGAAGTAGACACGCCGGGGTCGGGTGGCCCGCTGATCGCGTACGGGTCTACCGTTGTTTGCCTTCTCTTCATGGAGGTCGACGGTGCGAGGCGCGATCGCTGCGGGCCACCCGCTCACCGCACAGGCGGGAGCGGCGATGCTGCGCGCCGGGGGAAACGCCGTGGACGCGGCCGTGGCGGCGATGCTGACTTCCTGCGTCACGGAACCGCTGCTGACCGGGCTCGGCGCCGCCGGGTACATGATGATCGCGCCGGCCGGCGAAACCCCTGTGCTGCTGGACTTCTCCGCCGCGGCCCCCGGCCGCGGCCGCACCGGCGACAGGGCTCCCCTCGAACCGATCACCGTCCACTTCGGTGACGCGCAGCAGGAATTTCACGTGGGACCGTCATCCGTCGCGGCCTACGGCCTGCCCGCCGGTGCCGCGAAGGCCGCCACCTACGGCCGGGCGCCGCTCGACGAGCTCGTCACCGTCGCGGTGAAACACGCCCGGGAAGGCCACCGGGTCAACCGGTACCAGGCCTACGTCACCACGTTGCTGCTGCCGCTCGCCCACAGCGCGGGCCTGAACGCCTTCGAGGAAGGCGAGCTGCTCGTCCAGCCCGAGCTCGCCGAAGCTCTCGAACGGCTCGGCAAGGACGGTGCCGCGCCGTTCTACACCGGTGACATCGCGGCCGCGATCGCCGGCACGATCGGCGGGGACGGCGGCGATCTCACCCGAGCGGACCTGGAGGCCTACGAGGTTGCCGTCAGGGAACCGTTGCACGTGCGGCACCGCGGCCGTGACATCCACACGAACCCACCGCCGGCCGCTGGCGGTGCGTTGCTCACGCAGATGCTGGAAGCGTTGCCGGACAACCCTTCGCAGCAGGACCTCATCCGCGCGATGGCCACGCCGAAGACCCACCTGAACCGCCTCGGCTCCACCACGCACATCTCGGTCCTCGACGCCGACGGCACGGCGTGCTCGGTCACGACGACCAACGGCGCGGGCTCGGGCATCTCCATCGCCGGCGTGCACCTGAACAACATGATGGGCGAGGAGGACCTGTCACCCGACGGGTTCTTCAGCCACGCGCCCGGCGACCGGCTGCCGTCGATGATGGCGCCGACCGTGGTGACCAACGGCGGCGGCGCCGAGCTCGTGCTCGGCAGCGCCGGTTCCAGCCGGATCTGCGGCGCCATCCTGCAGGTGCTCGTGAACGTCCTCGACCGCGGCATGCCCGCCCAGGAAGCGGTCGACGCGCCACGCCTGCACCTGAGCGGAGATCATCTCCACGTCGAACCGGGAATTCGACCGGAAAGCGAACTCCCGGTGACGAGATTCCGTGCCCCGAGCATGTTCTTCGGCGGCTGCCAGGTCGTCGAGATGACCGGATCCGGCCTGCTCAGAGGTGGTGCAGATCACCGTCGGGACGGCTCGATCGTCGTGGTGTGAGATCTTGCCCGCATAATGGGATATCCGTTTTCCTGATTCACGAGTCAGGACGCACGATGGAGCGGTGACGGCTCTTCGCGAGAGAACATCCTCGCCGCTCCTTTCCCGCACGTTCCTCCAACTCTCCGTCATCAGTGTCGTGTCCGGCGTCTCCATGGCGTTCGCGATGCCGTTCAACTCGCTGTTCCTGACCTCGGAGATCAAGGTCACCCCGGTCCAGCTCAGCGTCTTCCTGCTGGCGAGCCCGCTCGCGTCCGTGGTGGCCAGCACGATCATGGGCAAGCTGTCGGACGGCCGGGTGCAACGCCGCTACCTGCTCGTGGCCGGCGGTGTCGCCGGTGCGATCGGCTACAGCCTGTTCGCCGTCCTGCGCGACTACTGGTTCCTGCTCGGCACGTCCGTGGTCTTCGTGGCGATCACGTCGTCGCTGCTCCCGCAGATCTTCGCGTACGGCCGCGCGGTGTCGCGGGGACCGTCGATGATGGTCAGCGTCCTGCGCACGCTGCTGTCCGTGGCGTGGGTGGCCGGACCGCCGCTGGCCGCGCTGATGGTCGCCAAGACCGGCTGGGTCGGCCTGTTCACGGCCACGGCGCTGCTTCAGCTCGGTGTCGCGGTGCTCGCCTTCACGCTGCCGGTTCCCGTTGCCGTGCCGGAGGAGAAGGCCGAGGAGGAAGCCGGGCCGTCGCGTGCCGGCATGTCGGTCGTCGCGGCTGCCTTCGTGTTCCTCCAGGGCTCGGTCGGGCTCGCGGTGAGCGGTCTGCCGTTGTTCGTCACGACCCAGCTGCACGGCACGGCGGGAGACGCCGGACTCGCGATGGGGCTGTGCGCGGCGCTGGAGATCCCGATGATCCTGTGGTTCGGGTCGCTGGCGAACCGGATGTCCCAGCACAAGCTCGTCCTCGCGGGCGCCGTGATCGCGTTGGGCTATCACGGCTCGATGCTGCTGACGGACTCCGTCTGGCAGGTGCTCGCCCTGCAGCTGCTGCACGCCACCGTCATCTCGCTCGTGATGGGTGTCGGCCTCACGTACTTCCAGAGCCTCGACCCCGCCCGTCCCGGCCGCGCCTCGACGATGTTCAGCAACACCCAGATCGTCGGCGGCATGATCGCGGGCGCGCTCACCGGCCTCTCCGCGCAGCTCGGCTTCCGCTGGATCTACGGGTTCAGTCTGACGATGGTCGCGCTCGGACTGGTGCTGCTGCTCGTCGCGGGCAGGCTCACTGGATCGTCGAGGCGGTGACCTTCGGCTTCTCCCCGGTGCCGAGGTAGAAGATCCCCTTGACGGTCTCGAACCCGAGGCTCGGGTTGCGGCGCAACGTGGAGCCCTCGACCGACATCGAGCCCGAGTGGTCGTTGCTGACGAAGAACACCGCGCCACCACCCTCGTTGGCCTGGTTGTCCTCGATCAACGACCCGGCGATCCGCAGCGTGAACGTGTTGCCGTCGTTGTAGATCGCACCACCGCTGCCACCGCCCGGCGTGCCTGCGCGCGCGGGGTTGGCGCCACGGCCGATGGCCTTGTTGCCCTTCATCAGGCTGTTGAGCACCACCCACGACGCACCGATGCTGCTCAACGCACCGCCGTTGGAGCACACACCGCCTTCGAACGTGCTGCTGGTGATGTAGATCGGTACCTTGTCGGCCCAGTCGGTCACGCGGATCGCGGCACCACCGAGATCAGGACCGTTGGTGTCGCACCTGTTGCCGGCGAACCGGGAGTTCACGACCTTGAGCTGACCGCCGCGCACCATCACCGCGCCACCGCCCCCGCCGTCGGAGCTGTCACCGGTCGAGTTGCCGTCGGCGAGCGTGATGTTCTGGAGCACCAGCCTCGGTGCGTTGTGGTCGAGCACCCGGCGCTGTCCCTGACCGCTCAACGTGATCCGGCCGCCGCCGTCGAGGACGGTCTTCGCGCGGACCTTCGCGGTCGCGGCCAGCGGGATGGTGAGCGGGTTCGGCCCGCAGTTGAACGTGACGACCCCACCGGCGGCGACCGCGTCGATCACGGCCTGCGACGTGCAGGTGGCGGGCGCGCCGGTGCCGATCACGCGGGTGGGCTTCGAGGCGTCCTCCGCGGCGGCTTCCGGTGGGACGGCGGCGGTGCCGTTCGGGTTGCCGAACTTCGCGACCGGTGGCGGCGGAGGTGGGGGAGCGGCGGACGACGGGGGAGCGGCGCTGCTGCTGCTCGGCGGTGGCGTCACCACGGACACGGTCTGCGATGGCGACGCCGTGGGTAAGGACGGACCGGGGACCGGGGAACCCTGGATCGTCGTGCCGCAGCCGGCCACGAAGGCGGCGAGCAGCACGACTGCCTGTCTACCTGACATGGCGGGCACCCTAAACCTCCTGGCACAGCGGGCAAAGCACCTCGCGAATCGCCACGAGATCAAGGCGTTCTGCAGGTGTTTCCCGACCGTGACCCGCGAAACCGGCACAAGATCCGGTTGTTCACGTTCCCAGAACCGGTGTCCGCAGGTGCGGGACGGTCGTTAGCCTGACTCACGAGTCAGCTTTCATGCCTCCGCTGGTCCGGTCGTTGTGACGGAACGTCGACAAAATGGCGTATCGGCCTACACGGCGTGCGGTTAGTTGCATCCAAATGACACGTTCGTGAAAGAACCACGCGTTCGGGTGGCCCTGTGTCCCTGGCACACTGCGCTCCGTGCCCACCCACTTCCCCGACGAACCACCGACCGAGCGCCACCTGGCGCCCGACCCGGCGTTGATGGAGGCCGCCCGCGCCAGGGGTCGCGAACGCTGGGCCGCTGCCGGTGACGTGCCGGTGCCGGAGGAGAAGCCGCCGGGCCACCCGCTCAAGCCCCGCATCGCCGCGATCGCGGCCATCGCCGCACTCCTCGTCCTCGCGGGAGTCGCCATCCTGACGTTCAGCGGTGGATCGGGTGACGGCGGTGCGGACGTCGCACAGCCGTCGCAGAGCTACATTCCCGGCCTGATCACGCCGCCGGAGGAGCTGCCGGAGGAGTCGCAGCCGAACAGCGCGAACCCGACGCTCGCCTCGTCCATGCTCGGCCTGATCCCCACGACGACGACGGCGGCCGCACCGCCGCCCGCCACCGACGGCAACCGCGCGCCCAGCGGTGCCAAGTCCTTCACGACCGGCCCCGGCTGCGGCGGCTACACCAGCGTCGGCCTGTACCGCGACGGCAGGAAGGGCTGGGTCGACCACGGCGACGGCAAGTGCGGCTCGACGTTCGTGTCGGTCCCGATGTCCGGTGACGCCCGGCGCGACGACAACTCCGCGTACGGCATGTGGACGTTCTCGGTCTCCGGCACGTGCGACGTCTCGGTGTTCATCCCGAACGGCAACCTGGAGGAGGTCGGGGGTAACCCGACCGTGTACTACGTCTTCGACCGCAACGGCGTCGGCGGCACCCCGATGGCGTCGTTCGCGATCAAGCAGGTCGAGAAGCGCGGCCAGTGGGTGAACGCGGGGAAGTTCAAGGCCAGCGGAAACCTCACCGTGCAGCTGCTCACCCGAGGTCAGGACTGGAACAACTCCGGACCCACCTACGCCCATCACGCCGCCAGCGCGGTCAAGGCAGACTGCACGGCGTGACGAGAGATCTGCATCTGGTCCGGCACGGCGAGGCGACGAAGGACGAGTCACGGCTGACCGCGCGCGGTCGCAAGCAGGCCGAGGCGGTAGCGGAACGGTTGCGGGGCACGGGTTTCGCGGCCGTGCACCACGGTCCGCTGCCCCGTGCGGCGGAGACGGCGACGATCATCGCCGGCGTGCTGCGCGTGCCCTGCCGGGTCGAGGCCGCCGCCGGTGACTACGTGCCGCACTTCGTGCCCGACCACGACGAGTTCTTCGACCAGTTCCCCGAGTCGGAACGCACGCGCGGCCCGGCACTGGCGCACGAGGCGGAGACGCGGTTCGCGCGGCCCGGCGACGGCCCGGTGCTGGTCGTGACGCACTCGTTCCTGATCAGCTGGCTGGTCCGCGACGCGCTCGACGCACCGCCGGAGCGGTGGCTGACGCTGAACCACGACAACGCCGCGCTGACCGTGATCCGTTACACGACCGGCAGGTCACCGCGGCTCGTCAGGTTCAACGACGGCGGGCATCTCAGCGGGATTTGAGCGTCAGCAGCGTGATCTCGCTCGGTGCGAACACGCGCATCGGCGGGCCCCAGAACCCGGCGCCGCGGCTGGTGTAGAGCTGCGTGCGGTCGCTGTGCCTGCTCAGACCGGCGACGACGGGCTGCTGCAACCGCACCAGGTAGTGGAACGGCCAGATCTGGCCGCCGTGCGTGTGCCCGGACAGCTGCAGGTCGACGCCCGCGTCGACGGCCTTGCGGATCTCCGACGGCTGGTGCGCGAGCAGCACGACCGGGGCGTCGGAGTCGGCGCCGCGCAGGGCCAGGGCGAGGTCGGCGGTGTGGCCGGGCTCGCCGGAGTGGTCGGCGGTGATGTCGTCGATGCCCGCGAACACCAGCCGGGCACCGTCGCGCTCGAGCGTCTCGTGCTCGTTGTGCAGCGCCTTCCAGCCCAGTCGGGTCATGAGGTCGATCCAGCCCTGCGCGTTCGAGTAGTACTCGTGGTTGCCGGTGATGTAGAAGCGGTGCTTCGCGTTCACGTCACCGAGCGGGCTCGCTTGCTCCAGGCGCTGCTCGGCGGTGCCGTCCGCGATGTCACCGACGTGCACGGCGACGTCGGCGCCCAGGCCGTTGACCGCGTCGACCACGCCCCGCGACCACTTCGCGCGGTTGATGGCGCCGTAGTGGGTGTCGGTGATGACGGCGACGGTCAGGCCGTCGAACGCGGGGTCGAGGCGCGGGAGGGTGACGTCCTGGCGCTTGATCCGCGGCACGCGCATGGCCTCGTAGACGCCGTAGACCGTCACGGTGACGATGATTCCGGCCAGCAGGACCGCGATCAGGCGGGAGCGGAACGGGTTCTCGACGCCGCCGAGCGCGAGGGCGAGCCTGAGCACGTCGGTGATCAGCGTCCAGACGAACGCGATCCAGACGAAACCGAGCAAGAACTGCGAGATCCGCGCGGCGCGGTCGCTGGTGCGCTGGGTGAACAGGGCGATCATGGCGACGGCCGCCGCGAAGAACACGACGGCGGCGATCGGCCGGACCGGGTCGGGCCACTGGGCGCTCGCCGCGAACAGTCCCTCGAACGGCACCCAGAACAGCAGTGTCGTGACGGTGAACAGGACGAGCGTGAAGACCACCCGCCGTACCGTGATGCGGGGCCGGGTCGCCGTGGTCGTCATGCGTGTCCTCCTGAGTCGCTCAAACCCTCTCAACGCACGGAGGCCCCCGTTTGTTCGCTTGAGGTCCGTCACACGCCCGTGACGCAACCGCCGGGGTCACGGGGAGTCCTCCTAGCAAGAACTCCGACGACCTAGAGTGGGCCACATGATCTTCTACACCGACGAGGAGAGCCGGACGCTGCGCACCGCCGTGTACGGCGCGATGCTGCTGGTCTCCCACGCCGACCCCGGCCCCGTGCTGGAGGAGCGGTTCGCCGGCCTGCGCGCTCTCACGAACCTGTCGCCTGACCTGCGCGGCGTACTCGGTGCGGCCCGCCCGTCCGTGCCCGCCGGCACGGACGAGGAGATCGAGCCGGTGGTCCTGGAGGCGCTGCGCTCCTCGATGAAGACGCTCACGGCGCGCTCGCCGGAGGACGCCGCGGACTTCCCGCGCGCCGTGCTGGCGATCTGCCGCGAGGTGGCCGAGGCCGACGGCGTGGTGGTGGACTCCGAGGACGCGATGGTGGCCCGCATCGAGGGTGCGCTCGCGCTCTAGCCCGTTCATTTTTGGCGCGAAAAGCACGTTCGGGCCATCTATCGGCCCGAACGTGCTTTTCGCGCNNTCCCCCGCCAAAAATGAACCGTCCACTGGGTGGGCGCTGCGCCGAATGGCCGATAGCGCTTGCCCGGGGCGGTGGCAGGGTGGATCTCCTATGGGGATCGACATCGGGGGAGCGCCACCATGGAACTGTCGCGTCGTGAACTGCTGACCCGCACCGGCCAGGCCGCCGCCGTCGCCACCGCCGCCTCCACGCTCACCATCGGCACCGCGCAGGCCGGCGCGGGGGTGAAGCTGACGCAGGGCACCAACATCTCGGTGTCGCGGTCGTCCGACGGCAGGTGGCTCGCGATCGACCTGGTCACGGCGATCTGGGTGCTGCCGGCGGCCGGTGGGGCGGCACGCAAGCTCACCGACGAGCTGCAGGACGCCACGCTGCCGTCGTTCGGGCCGGGCAACAGGATCGCGTTCCAGTCCTATCGAGACGGCAACTACCACCTGTACCTGATCGGGCTCGACGGCAGCGGGCTGACGCAGCTCACGCGAGGGCGCTACGACCACCGCGAGCCCGCGTTCTCGCCGGACGGCACGAAGATCGCGTTCGTCAGCGACCGGGCCGGCAGCTACGGCGTGCACGTGCTGGAGCTGGCCACGGGCGCGATCACGCAGCTCACCGGGGTGCCGGACGAGGCAGCGGCGCCGCAGTGGTCGAAGGACGGCAGGCGGATCATCTTCGTCACCGGGAACGCGGCGGTCGAGGTCGTGTCCCTGGACGGCAAGCGCGAGAAGCTGGTCACGGCACCCGCGGGGGCACAGCTGTTCGGTGCCGCGTTCGGGCCCGGCGACCAGCCCAGCTACACGTTGATGCGGCCCGGGCAGGCCGATCTGATGCTCGGGTCCACGGCGGTGGTGACGGGTCAGGACGTCTTCGGGTTCGCGCCCGTGTGGGACGGCGACAGCGTTCTCTACACCGCTGACGGCAAGATTCGGTTGCGCACCAACGGGTCCACGAAGGACATTCCGTTCGAGGTTTCGGTTCCGGTGCGCAAGGTCGAGCGGCACCGTACGAGGAACCTCAGCGGTGGCCCGGTGAAGGGCATCGCGGGACCGGTCGTCTCCAGCGACGGCAAGATCGCGTTCCGGGCGCTCAACGCCATCCACCTGCTGAGCAACGGCAACGTCACCAAACTGACCGACGGCAGGTACTTCGACTCCGACCCCGACTTCTCGCCGGACGGCACCAAGCTCGTCTACGCCAGCGACCGCACGGGCGTCGCGCAGCTGTGGGTCCGCGACCTGAAAACGGGCGAGGACAAGCAGTTCGCGCCTTCCGCCGGTGCGCAGACCACGCCGCGGTTCTCCCCGGACGGCACCAAGGTCGCCTACGTGGACCAGGACGGTCAGGTCTGGATCGCCGACACCGCCGGGCGCAGGCAGATCACCCCGACGCTGTTCCAGCCCGGCCGGCCGACGTGGTCGGCGGACGGCACGGTCGTCGCGCTGGCCGCGGTCAAGCCGTTCTCGCGCCGCTTCCGCGAGGGCACCAGCCAGATCCTCTCCGTCGACCTGGCTTCGGGCGAGCTCAAGTACACCGAGCCCATGCCGTTCCGCTCGATCGCGACCCGCGGTGACGACGGCCCGGTGTGGTCGCCCGACGGCAAACACATCGCGTTCGTCGTGGAGAGCGTCGCCTGGGTGGTACCCGTCGACGCGAAGGGCACCTTCACCGGTGAGCCGCGCCAGGTCACCCGCGAGGTCACCGACTCGCTGGCGTGGCACGGCAACGACGCGTTGGTGTACCTGAACAACGGCAGGCTCAGGAAGTCCACTCTGGACGGGAAGACCTCCACGATCCGGGTGAACCTCAACTGGGCCAAGCCCAAGGCGCCGGAACGGAAGGTCGTCCGCGTCGGCGCCTACTGGGACGGCGAGGCGCACGAGCTCAAGCGCAACGTCGACATCGTCGTGGAAAACGGCTCTGTCAAGGAGATCCGGCCGCAGCACGGCCGTGCCGACGTCGACGCGTCCGGACTGACCGCGATTCCCGGCCTGATCGACGCCCACAACCACTGGCACCTGCGCGGCCGCCAGTGGGGTGCGCGGCAGGGCAACGTCTGGCTCGCCTACGGCATCACCACGGTCCGCTCACCCGGTGACCCGGTCTACCAGATGGTCGAGACCCGCGAGGCCCTCGCGGCCGGAACCCTGACGGGGCCGAGGTTCTACGCCACCGGTGAGGCCGTCGACGGCTCCCGCGTCTACTACAACTTCATGCGCCCGACGCTGTCCAAGGCCCAGCTCGACCTCGAACTGCGCCGCGCGCACGAGCTCGGCTACGACATGATCAAGACCTACGTGCGCCTGCCGGTCGAGCTGCAACGCGCCGCCGTGCAACGCTCCCGCGTCCCGCTGTCGTCGCACTACCTCTACCCGGCGGCCAACCTCGGCATGGACGGCATGGAGCACGTCGGTGCCACCAACCGCCTCGGCTACTCCCACACCGTCAGCCGCCAGGGCAAGGCGTACCAGGACGTCGTGTCGCTGTTCACGAGCTCCGGCATGTCGATGACGCCCACCCTGTTCCACAACCGTGCGTTGTTCGCCGAGGACAAGTCGCTGGCCCTGGACGAACGCACCCGCGTGCTGTTCCCGCCGTGGGAGTACGAGCGCTACCTCGCCGACGCCAACAGCGGCGGCGGCACCTCGTCGGCCTACGTGCTGCGCAACTGGGTCGAGTTCGCCCTGGCCGTGCACCGCGGCGGCGGCCTGGTCATCTGCGGCACGGACGCACCCCTGGACGCCCCTGCCGCGGCCACGCACATGAACCTGCGCGCGATGGTGAAGTACGGCTTCACGCCACGGGAAGCGCTCATCACCGCGACCCGGAACCCCGCTCGCTGGCTGGGCCTGCCGATCGGCGCGATCAAGCCGGGCTCGCCGGCGGACATCTCGTTCGTCTCCGGCGACCCGCTCGCGGACATCAAGGCGGCGGCGGACGTGCGGAAGGTCATGGTCGGCGGGCGCCTGCACGAGATCGCCGACCTGCTCGCGCCGTACCGGAACCAGCCTCAGCTCATGTCCACTGTGGAAGCGCTGGAACCGCTGGCGTCGGCGAAGAACGAGCACTGGTGGCACGAACCGGAGTGGTCAGAGCACGTGTGCTGCGATCACTGAGCAGCTCGCTGGAAGTCTTGTCCGCACTTGCGGTTGATCTTTATGAGGGGATCGGCCTGGGCGCGGGTGTAGTCACGGAGTTGGTGGTAGGCAAGGTGATCAGCAAACGATTGCGTTCGCCGCCAAGTACAGCCAACCCGCAGGCCCACGCCGTGAGAGCGCATACATCAAGATCAAAGCAGCGTGTTGTTCATCGGCGCTCCCGTCAGCCGGAACCCCGCCGGCTGGACGAGCACCGTCCAGCCGCCGGACGTCAGGGCGCAGACCACGTCGGGATAGCCGTGCTCGTAGTCGTGCAGTGCGCTGATCTGCTCGCCCAGGAACGGTTCGTCGCCAGGATGCGCGTCAGCCCAGGAATGTTTTCGCAGCACGTGATCCCCCAAGATCAGCTCGATCCCCCGACCCTAGCGCGCAGGTCCGAGCGCCGGAGGAGAAATGATCTGCGCTGCCTCGGGCGGTCGTGACACGATCGTGCGATGACCGACTTCGCGACCCCCGAAGACATCGCCCACCGCACTGCGGCGGCCAGGAACGCCGCCGTCGCGGCAGGTCGCGCCCTCGGCCTGGAGATCACCGAGGGCGTGGTCCTCTACGAACTGTTCTCCGTGGTCGTGCATCTGAAGCCGGCACCGGTCGTCGCCCGCATCCCGACCGTCCTGCCGCACACCACGACCCCGGAAAGCCAAGCGCTGCGCCAGCGGCAGGAACTCGACGTCGCGCAGTGGCTGCACGACCAGGGCACTCCGGTGATCCCGCCGAGCCCGCTCGTCCCACGCGAACCCGTGCAGCGCGACGGCTTCTCCATCACCTTCTGGCCGTTCACCGACGAGGACAAGAGCAAAGAACCGGACTACGTCAAGAACTCCGAGCTCACCGCCGACCTGCACGCGGCGCTCAGAACGTATCCGGGCGAGCTCGACTTCCTGTTGTCGGCAGAACCGCTGTTCGTGAAAGAAGCCCTCGACCGCCTCGAAAGCCGTCCCGACGTCGTCGCTCCCGAAGACCTGCGACGGGCTGAGCAGGAGTGGCAGGTCCTGGAACCGCTCGTCACCGACGAGAACGAGTTCCGCAAGGCGTTCCCCGGTGTCGAGCTCCAGCCCGTCCACGGCGACTCGCCGCCCGCCAACATCTTCGCGAGCACCAACGGCCCGTTGTTCTCCGACTTCGAGCTCATCACGCGAGGCCCGGTCGAGTGGGACCTCGGCGGCCTCGGCCCCGAGCACGAGGCCGCCTACGACCGCGGCGCCGCGAAGAACGGGCTGCGGGCACTCGACAAGGGCGTGCTCCGGTTCGTCAACGCCGTCGCCGCGATCCGGGTCATCGCCTACCTGTCGTGCGCGGACCAGCTGCCCGCCATGGTCGAGTTCATGCAGCCGTTCATCAACCAGTGGCGCGACACGGAGCCCTACGCGTGAGCCGCCGCCCGATCTCCTAGCCAGGACACGACTTCCTCGGCGGGCAACGGCTCGCTGAGGAAGTAGCCCTGCACGACGTCGCACCCGGCCTCGGCCAGCGCGGTCCAGGTGTCCTGGTCCTCCACGCCCTCCGCGACGGCCTGCAACCCGAAGTTGCGGGCCAGCGCCACCAGGGCGTGCACGATCGCGCTGTCGCCCGCGTCGGTGCACATGTGCGTGACGAACGAGCGGTCCAGCTTCATCTCGTGCACCCGCATGTTGCGCAGGTAGGAGATCGACGAGTACCCGGTGCCGAAGTCGTCTATCGACAGCCGCACACCGAGCTCGGTCAGGCCGCGCAGGACCTCCACCGCGCGGTCCGGGTCCGAGATGATCGCGGACTCGGTGATCTCCAGCGTCAGCAGTCGCGCGGGCAGGCCGTGGCGCTTGATCAGGTCGGCCACGTCGCCGGGGAACTCGGTGTGGTGCAGGCAGGCCGCGCCCACGTTCACCGACACCGGGACCTCCCAGCCCGCGTCCTGCCACACGCGGCACTGGCGCAGGGCCGCGTCGATGACGTAGCGAGTGAGCGGCTCGATGAGGCCGTTCTCCTCGGCGATCGGGATGAACTCGTCCGGCCGGACCAGGCCGCGGGTCGGGTGCTGCCAGCGGGCCAGCGCCTCGACGCCGCACACCGCGCCCGTGTTGGCCAGTGCCTTCGGCTGGTAGTGCAGGAAGAGCTCGCCGCGGTCGATCGCGTGCCGCAGCTCGGTGACGGCGGTCAGATGCGCGGCGCCGCGTTCGTGCAGGCGGGCGTCGTACACGGCCACACCCGACTTCTCGCGCTTGGCCGCGTACATCGCGATGTCCGCGTGCCGCAGCAGCTCGTGGCCGTCGCCCGAGTCCGACGGGCACAGCGCCACGCCGACACTGCCGGCGATCTCCAGCTCCAGGCCCTCCAGCGTCACCGGCATGGCGAGCGCGGACAGGATCTTGTCCGCGACCATGCGGGCGTTCTCGGCCGAGCCGACGCCGGGCAGCAGCACGGCGAACTCGTCACCGCCCAGACGCGCCACCAGGTCGGTGTCGCGCACGGCCCAGGAGAGCCGGTTCGCGACCTGGCGCAGCAGCAGGTCGCCGCAGTGGTGCCCGAGCGAGTCGTTGACCTCCTTGAACCTGTCCAGGTCCACGATCAGCAACGCGAGCGGCTCGTCCTTCTTGCGTGCCTTCAGCACGGCCTGGTCCATCCGCCGCGCGAGCAGCGTCCGGTTGGCCAGACCCGTCAGGGCGTCGTGGTGGGCCTCGTGCTCGTTCTTGGCGGCCTGGCGCAGGATCTTGCGGCGGTGGCCGAGCAGGACCATGCCGAACAGCGCGACCAGGAACGCGTCCAGCACGAACGCCACGATCTGGGCGATCCGCAGCCGCGCGTTCTGCTCGTCGGCCGCACGCAGGTACTCGGTCGTGTCGAGCCTCTTGGTGCCGATCGTGGAGGAGATCTGGCGGCGCAACGACGAGTGCGCCAGCCCCGCCTGGTCGGCCTGCAGCGGGTCGCCGGACGCGATCACCTTGCGCAGGATGTCCGTGGTCTGGTCGTAGAACGGCAGCAGCTTGGCGGCGGCCGTGGCGTCGGACGGTGTGCCGTTGGCGCTGAGCCACTCGAGCTCACCGCGTGCGGTGCCCACCGAGTTCTGCAACGGCTGGACTGTCTGTTCGGTGCGCTTGGCCTGGAGGTCGCGCAACGCGTTGTCGGCGACGTTGACGTGCTCCAGCACACGGCTCCACCGCTCGCTGGTCTCGTTGAGCTGCCGCACGTGCGCGGTCGTGGACTGCGCGCTCACGCTGCTCCACAGCGCCAGCCCGGCCAGGACCAGCAGCCCGCCCGTCAGTCCCGCCGTCGCCACCCGTGCGGTGCCGCGGCCTTCCCAGAAGCTCACCGTGCCTGCTCCAACGGTCGCACCCAGCTCGCCGGGTCGTCGACGAAGCTGTCGATCTGCGGCTGGAAGAACTCCTTTCGGGCCTTCTCGGACTCCTGCCGGTGCAGGATCCTCTCGAGGTTCGAGGTGGTCACCGTGAGGCCGGGTGTCTCGACCCAGCCGGTGGGTAACGCCGCCCCGTCCTTCGCGTGCCGGGCGAGCAGCCAGCCCGCCACGGCACCCTTGAGGTAGTGCTCCGGCGAGATCGTCGCCACCATCGCGCCGTCCCGCACCGCCTGCAACGTTCTCGGGTCGACCCCGAAACCGCCCACCAGCCACCTCGCCGACTTCTCGGTCCTGAGCGCGGCGAGGTTCACGCCGTCGCAGTCGCCCGTACCAACGAACGCCAGGGCGTCAGGGTTCGCGGCGACCAACCGGCGCCACGCGTCCCGGTTCGCTTCGTCGTCGCGCTGCGTGTCGAACGGCCCCAGCACCAGTACTCCCGGTAGCTTTTCCGCGAACCGCCCTCGAATGCCTTCTGCCCGGTCGTCGAACCCGGCGAGCCCCGGTGCGGTGTTTCCCAGCACCACTGTTCCGGTCGCGTCCGAGGGCAATCGGCGCATCAACTCGTCAGCCAGCTTTTCGCCGAGTTCGTAGTTGTCGTTACCGATGTGCAGTTTCACCCCGGAACTCGCGGTGAGTCGCATGTCCACGCCGAGCACGGCGACGTGCTGACTCAGCGCGTCACCGATCGACGGCGCCATCAGCGCGGGTTCCGACGTGGCGACGGCGATTCCGCCTTTCGCCGCGAGCGTCAAATCGCGGAACAACTCGACTTCCTTGTGCCCGTCCTGCCCAGGAGGCCCGGTCACGGTCGCGCTGACGCCACCGATGCGGCCGACGCCTTCATGAAACCCGCTCGTCATCTCCTGCGCGAACGATCCGCCTGTGCGCTTCACCACGAAACCGACGTGCGGGAGCGCCTCGGACCTGGCGGCGCCACCGCACCCGGCCAACAGCAGCAGGCCCAGCACCAGCACCGCAGCTCGCATGGGGGTGACCTCGGGTCGCTAGGGAAGACGGTGATCGAACTCCGGAGCGGCCGATGCTACATCGCTTGGCACCAAATCGGGATAACGCCCATCAACAACGGGAAGCGCTTTCACGTTGCGGATGCGTCAGGAAGGTTCATAACCCAGGTTCGGGCGCAGCCACTGCTCGACTTCCGCGACCGTTTTGCCGCACCGGCGCGCGTAGTCCTCGACCTGGTCGCGGCCGAGCCGTCCGACGGTGAAGTACTTCGCGTCCGGGTGCTGGAAGATCAGGCCGCTCACGCTCGCCGCCGGCGTCATCGCGAACGACTCGGTGAGGTCGACGCCGACCTCCTCGGCGCCGAGGAGGTCGAACAGCTGGCGCTTGACGGTGTGGTCGGGGCAGGCCGGGTATCCGAGCGCGGGCCGGATGCCGCGGAACTTCTCGGCGTGCAGGTCGGCCAGCTCGGGCTCGGCGTCCGGCTCGAACCAGTCGCGGCGGGCCCGCAGGTGGATCCACTCGGCGAACGCCTCGGCGAGCCTGTCCGCCAGCGCTTTCACCATGATGGCGCGGTAGTCGTCGTTCTTCGCCTCGTACTGCGCGGCCAGTTCGTCCGCGCCGAGGATCGTCACCGCGAAGCCGCCGACGTGGTCTCCTTCCGGGGCGACGTAGTCCGACAGCGAGCGGTTCGGGCGCGAGACCTGCTTCTGCGTCTGCTGCCGCAGCATCGGGATCAGCACGCCGTTGCCGAGCTGGATGTCGTCACCGGCCGAATGCGCGGGCCAGAACCCGTAGACGCCCTTTGCGGTGAAGGAACCATTGGCGATGATTTCGTCCAGCAACGTGTTCGCGTCGTCGAAGAGTTCGCGCGCGACGGGCTGCTCGAGGATCGCCGGGAACTTGCCTTTCAGCTCCCAGGCGAGGAACAGGAACGTCCAGTCGATGAACTCGCGCAGTTCCGCCAGTGACGGGGTCATCGTGCGAGTGCCGGTGAACGCCGGGGTCGGCAATTCGGCGAAATCGACCTTTTCCGAGTTCGCGCGGGCCGCTTCCAACGAGAGCAACGGCAGCTGCTTGCGGTTCTCGTGCTGGTGGCGCAAACGGGCCTGCTCGGCGCGGTTCGCGATGTTCAGCTCGTGCGCGCGCCGGTCGTCCAGCAGGTCGGAGACGACGCCGACGACCCGTGACGCGTCGAGCACGTGCACGACCGGTTCGTCGTAGACCGGGGCGATCTTCACGGCGGTGTGCTGGCGGGACGTGGTGGCGCCGCCGATGAGCAACGGCAGCTTCATGCCGCGCCGCTGCATCTCCTCGGCGACCGAGACCATCTCGTCCAGTGACGGCGTGATCAGCCCGGACAGACCGATGACGTCGGCGTGCTCCTTGATCGCGGTGTCGAGGATCTTCGCGGCCGGGACCATCACGCCGAGGTCGATCACCTCGTAGTTGTTGCAGCCCAGCACGACGCCGACGATGTTCTTGCCGATGTCGTGCACGTCGCCCTTGACCGTGGCGAGCACGACCTTGCCGTTGCCGCCGGCCGTCGACTTGGGCTCCGCGTCCATGAACGGTTCCAAGTAGGCGACCGCGCGCTTCATGACGCGGGCGCTCTTCACGACCTGGGGCAGGAACATCTTGCCCGAGCCGAACAGATCGCCGACGACCTTCATGCCGTCCATCAGCGGACCCTCGATGACGTCCAGCGGCCTCGGCAGCTGCTGACGTGCCTCCTCGGTGTCCTCCTCGATGAAGTCGACGACACCGTGCAGGATCGCGTGTTCCAGCCGCTTGCCGACCGGGGCCTCGCGCCACGACAGGTCGACGACCCGCTTCTGGCCGGGGCCCTTGACGGTCTCGGCGTGCGCGACGAGCCGGTCGGTGGCGTCCTCGCGGCGGTTGAAGATGACGTCCTCGACCAGTTCCAGCAGCTCCGGATGGATGTCCTGGTAGACGACGAGCTGGCCCGCGTTGACGATGCCCATGTCCAGGCCCGCCTTCACGGCGTGGAACAGGAACGCGGAGTGCATGGCCTCGCGGACGACGTCGTTGCCGCGGAACGAGAACGACAGGTTCGAGATGCCACCGCTGGTGCGCACACCCGGACAGCGCTGCTTGATCAGCGGCAACGCGTCGATGAACGCCTTGGCGTACCCGTTGTGCTCCTCGATGCCCGTGGCGACCGCGAGCACGTTCGGGTCGAAGATGATGTCCTCGGCCGGGAAGCCGACCTGCTGCGTCAGCAGGTCGTACGCGCGGGCGCAGATCTCGACCTTGCGTTCGGTGGTGTCGGCCTGGCCCTGCTCGTCGAACGCCATGACGACGACGCCGGCGCCGTAGTCGCGGATCGTGCGGGCCTGCTCCAGGAACGGGCGCTCGCCCTCCTTGAGGCTGATCGAGTTGACCACGCCCTTGCCCTGCACGCAGCGCAGACCGGCCTGCAGCACGCTCCACCGGGAGCTGTCGATCATCACCGGGATGCGGGCGATCTCCGGCTCGGTCGCGATCAGGTTCAGGAACGTCGTCATCGCCTGCTCGCCGTCGAGCAGGTCGGCGTCCATGTTGACGTCCAGCAGGTTCGCGCCGCCGCGGACCTGCTCCAACGCGACCGCGAGCGCGGCCTGGTGGTCGTCGGCCTCGATCAGCCTGCGGAACTTCGCCGAACCCGTGACGTTGGTGCGCTCACCGATCATCACGAACCCGGTGTCGGGGCCGATCTCGAACGTCTCCAGCCCGCTGAACCTGGTGGTGTTGCGGGGTTCGGCGACCTCGCGCGGCTGCTCGGCCCTGACCGCCTCCGCGATCGCCCTGATGTGCGGGGGAGTGGTGCCGCAGCAGCCGCCGACGACGTTGACGATGCCCTTGCTCGCGAAGTCCTTCAGCAGGGCCGCGGTCTCGTCGGGGGTCTGGTCGTAGCCGCCGAACGCGTTGGGCAGCCCGGCGTTCGGGTGGCAGGCGACGTAGGTGTCCGCGAGGCGGGCGAGGTCGGTGACGTGCGGGCGCATCTCCTCGGCGCCCAGCGAGCAGTTCACGCCGACGACCAGCGGCTTCGCGTGCTCGACCGAGTTCCAGAACGCCTCGACGGTCTGGCCCGACAGCGTGCGGCCGGACAGGTCGACGATCGTCACCGAGATCCACAGCGGCAGGTCGGGGGCGACCTCGCGGGCGGCGGTGATGGCGGCCTTGGCGTTGAGGGTGTCGAAGATCGTCTCGATCAGCAGGAGATCGACGCCGCCTTCGTGCAGCGCGGCGATCTGCTCGGCGTAGGAGGCCTTGACCTGCTCGAACGTGACGGTGCGGAACGCCGGGTCCTCGACCTTGGGGGAGAGGGAGAGCGTGACGTTGAGCGGGCCGACCGACCCGGCGACGAACCGGCCGCCGAGCTCGTCCGCGGCCTGCCGGGCGAGCCGCGCGCCAGCGATGTTCATGTCGCGCACGCGGTGTTCGAGCCCGTAGTCGGCCTGGGCGATGGACGTGGCGGTGAACGTGTTGGTGGTCGTGATGTCCGCGCCCGCCGCGAGGTACTGCCGGTGCACGTCGAGCACCAGGTCCGGGCGCGTGAGGTTGAGCAGGTCCGGGTCGCCGACGACGTCGGTGTGGTGGTCGGCGAACTCGGTGCCGTGGTAGTCGGCGGGGGTGAGCTTCACCTGCTGGAACATCGTGCCCCAGGCGCCGTCGAGCACGGCGATCCGCTGGTTCAGCAAGGACTTGAGACCAGCCACGTGCGCTCCCGAGAAGTCGGAAGCGCCCTTGTTTCGTGGTGGTGCGAGACCGAGCGTGGCAGGCGTGGTGGCCTGTTGCAGCGCTTCTCGGCCTCGTGGCCCACGTTACCAAGACCGACCATTCCCCAGGAACCCGTCCCACTCCCTAGGATGACGACCGTGACGGAGAAGCGGGCGTTGGTCCTCGGCGGTGGTGGTGTCACCGGAATAGCTTGGGAGACAGGGGTTCTGCACGGGCTGGCCGAACAGGGCGTCGACCTGGCCGGGGCCGACCTGTTCGTCGGCACGTCGGCCGGGTCCGTGGTGGCCACGCAGCTCGCGGGCGGTGTTCCGCTCGCCGACCTCTACGCGAGCCAGCTCCTGCCGCCGGACGGGGAGATCCCGGCACGGCTGACCCCGTGGATGATCGTCAGGTACGTCCTCTCCTACGCGATGCCCGGAACCGCGGCGGCGAAACGGGCCCGGCTGGGCCGTGCGGCGCTGAAGGCCCGCACGCCGTCCGAGGCGTCGCGGCTGGAGGTCTTCGAGCACCGACTGTCCATTCAGGACTGGCCGGACCGGGCCCTGAAGGTCACCGCCGTGGACACCGCCGACGGGAAGTTCGTCGCGTTCGACCGGGACAGCGGGGTGCCGCTGGTGAAGGCGGTGGCGTCGAGCTGCGCCGTGCCGCTGGTGTGGCCGCCCGTCACGATCGACGGCCACCGGTACATGGACGGCGGCATGCGGTCCGTGGCCAACGTCGACCTCGCCGCCGGGTACTCGCGGGTCGTGGTCGTGGCGCCGTTGACGCGGTCGGCCAGTCCGGCGGCGACCCCGCAGGCGCAGGCCGCGAAGCTCGGCGTGCCGTCGATCGTCGTGAGCCCGGACAGGACCGCGCTGGCGGCGATCGGGCCGAACCTGCTGGATCCCGCGCGCCGCCGCCCGGCCGCCGAAGCGGGTCTGGCGCAGGCCGCGTCGGTCGCCGAGGCGGTTCGCCAGGTCTGGAACTGATCACTGTTCGAACGTGCAACAAGTGGTCGGTACCTCTTGTTCAGGCGTGATGACCTGCTTACCGTCGCCGGACTCGCATTGTCAGCTTTGTTAACCAATTGCTGGAGGCGGTCGTGGGCGGCAGACGATTGGCGTTGGGAGCGCTCGGGCTCGTGCTCGGCCTCCTCACTGCGGGGACGATCAGTGCATCGGCGGCGGATCCACTGGTCTCCCGCGGCAAGGCGGTGACGGCCTCCTCGATCGAGGGGACGGGGTTCGAGGCGAGCAAGGCGGTCGACGGCAGCACGTCGACCCGCTGGGCCTCGGTGGAGGGGCACGACCCCGAGTGGCTCCGCGTCGATCTCGGCACCGCCCACACCATCAGCAGGGTCAAGCTGAACTGGGAGGCCGCGTACGCCAAGGCCTACCGCGTGCAGACGTCACCGGACGGGTCGGCGTGGACCGACGTCTACTCCACCACCACCGGTGACGGCGGCGTCGACGACTTGACGTTGTCCGGTTCGGGCCGCTATGTCCGGATTTACGGCACGGCTCGGGGAACGTCCTACGGCTACTCGTTGTGGGAGCTCGAGGTCTACGGCGTGGACGGCGGAACAACCCCGCCGACGACGACCACGACACCCCCGACGACGACCACGGCGCCACCGTCGGGCCTCGGCTACCCGTTCGGCAGCAGGCAGCAGCCCTACGCCGCCGGCATCCTGCGCCCGTCCGGCAGCACGTCCGCCCTGGACGCCGCCGTGGTCGACTACTACCAGCGCTGGAAGTCCGCGTTCGTGCGGCACAACTGCAACAGCGCCTGGACCCAGGTGCTCGCGACGGACGCCGACCACACCTACGTCGCCGAGGCGCAGGGCTACGGCATGGTCGTCGTCGCCACGATGGCGGGCGCCGACCCGGACGCGAAGAGGATCTTCGACGGCTTCGTGAAGTGGAAGATCGACCACCCGTCGTCGATCGACCCCGACCTGATGGCCGCCGAGCAGGACGACAGCTGCCGCAGCGTCAACGGCAGTGACGCCGCGACGGACGGCGACATGGACGTCGCGTACGGGCTGCTGCTCGCCGATCGTCAGTGGGGCAGCGCCGGCACGTACAACTACAAGCAGCTCGCCATCAAGCACATCAACGCGATCAAGCGCAGCGAGATCAACCCGTCGACGAACCTGCTGCGGCCCGGCGACTGGGCCGACTCGGGCGACCCGCGCTACTACGTGACGCGTTCGTCGGACTGGATGGCCGACCACTTCCGCGCGTTCCGCAAGGCCACGGGCGACTCGGCGTGGGACACGATCCGCACCGCCCACCAGAACCTGATCAAGACGATGCAGCAGAACTTCGCGCCGAACACCGGCCTGCTGCCCGACTTCGTGGAACGGACCAACTCGACGCCGCGGCCGCCCGCCGGTGAGGTGCTCGAGGACCCCAACGACGGCAAGTACTGGTGGAACGCCTGCCGCGTGCCGTGGCGCATCGGAGCGGACGCGGCGACCAGTGGTGACGCCACCTCGCTCGCGGCGGCGCGCAAGCTCAACACGTGGGTGAAGTCGAAGACCGGCGGCAACCCCGGCAACATCAAGGTCGGCTACCAGCTCAACGGCACGCAGATCTCCAGCGACGTCTCGGAGGCCTACACCGCGCCGTTCGCGGTGGCGGCGGCAACCGATCCCGGCAGCCAGGCGTGGCTGGACGCGTTGTGGAACAAGATGGTGGCGACGCCGATCGGCGGGAACGACTACTTCGCGTCGAGCATCCAGCTCCAGGTGATGATCACGGTGACCGGCAACCACTGGGTGCCGTGAGCCGATCACAACCGCCGATCACAGCCGCCGATCACAACCTCTGGCGGAACCAGCGGCGGATCAGGTTGATCGTGACGCCGAGCATGACCAGGTAGGCGATCGACCTGATCCCGTCGCCGGTCGTGTCGCGGCCGCCGGTGTACGCCGACGCGCCGTAGATGAAGAAGATGACGTCGGCGGCGAGCATCACGACGACGGCCCAGCCGGTCCACGTCCGGTACTTCGCGTTGATGTTGGTGGTGCTGTTGTCGATGTTCATCGAGCCAGGGCCCTGGTTGATGTTCATCGGGCCGTCGCCCTGGTTGTTGAAGATGTTGCTGTGGTCGGACGCGCGGTTGCGTGCACTGCGTCCGAAGGGGTCCTCGGGGCGGTTCATCGGGGACCCCCACCGCGCTGGTCGATGTTCATCGCGCCGTCGCCCTGGTTGGCGAAGATCGTGCTGCCCGATGACGCGGTGTTGATCATTTTCCGGCTCGGTCCGCGCTCGGCGGGCGTGTCCCGCGTGCCGCCCTCCAGGTTCTCGATCAGGCCGCGGACGTCGGACTCGAACGTCCGGTGCCGCACCTGCCAGTACATCGAGAGGCCGACCAGCGCGATGTCGGAGGGCAGCTGGGAGGGGGCGGGCAGCGGGGTGTCGTCGAGCAGGATCGGCACGACCGGCATTTCGCGTTCGAACGCCATCCGCAGCTCGGTGCGCACCCAGTCCCGTTCGTCGTCCAGGCAGCGCACACCGTTCTTGTTCTTGATGGTCAGCCACGACGGGCCGATCACCGCCAGCACGACGTCCGAGCGTTCCAGCTCCCGCCGAATCCGCCGCGGGTACACGGCGCCGAGCGGCAACGAGTCGCGGTCGCGGAACACGTTGTCCGGGCCGTAGTGCCGGACGAGCAGGCTGGAGATCGCCGCCGTCGCGTGCACGCTGTCCTTGATCCGGTAGCTCAGGAAGACGCGGCGCACGGCTCACCTCCCGGCACCGGCGTGAACCTGCCGACCTCGACCTCGGCGGCCCGCAGGACCTTGTCGCCGTGCAGGTAACCGCCGCGCAGCTCGCGCAGCACGAGGCCGTCGTGTTCGGCGCTGCCGACCTCGGCGACGCGGACGGCCTGGTGCAGGCTCGGGTTGAACGGCGTGCCGACGCACGTCATCCTGCTGACGCCTTGGCGCACGAGCAGTTCCTCGAGCTCGTTCGAGATGGAGTCGACGTCGCAGCACTGCGGTGCCGAGGAGATCCGGTCCAGCACGAGGATCACCTGCCGCAGCACCGGGGTGAGGATCTGGCGGACCCTCTCCTCGCCGGCCTGGTCGAGCTGCCGGCACAGCTCGTCGTACATCTGCTTCTGCAGCCGGTCGTTGAGCAGCCTGCGCTGGAAGAGGTCGCGCAGCTCGGCCAGCTCCTGCTCGACGGTGCCCGCGTCCACCTAGCGTCCCCTCCGCTCGACCCTGCCGAGTGCGGTCGCCGCCTTGAGCACGTGCTTCCAGTTCGGCTTGTACCGCAGCACGTAGAACAGGCCGCCGATCGCGACGATCATGAGGAAGCCCATGAAGGCGGCGCCGGGGCTGCCGGAACCGATGCCGCTCAGGAACGGCATGATGCCGACGATCAGCAGGGCCAGGAACCACTTGTGCCAGTTGACCCAGTCCCACGTCTGCTTCTGGGCCTTGCTCGCCATCTCGCGCAGCTCCGCGACCATCGTGTTGACGTCGGGGTCGCCGGTCTTGAGGTTCGCGATGTTGTCGGCGCGCTTCGTCACCAGAGACGCCTGTTCCTCGGACAAGATGTAGAAGCCACCTTCGTTGATCACCTCGCCGTAGGCCACCAACGGCCGCAGCTTGCCGAGGTGGTCGAGCAGCTCGTCGTGCAGGGCGATGGCGAGGTAGTAGCGGAACGCCGGGTTGTCCGGGTGCTCGCGCACCACGGACTCCATGATCTCCAGCGCCTTGCCCGCCATGTCGTTCTGCAGGAACACCTGCGCGATCGACGTACGGTACTCGGGGTTGCCGGGGTCGAGCCGCAGCGCTTCCTCGTACTTGCGCATCGCCTGGTGCCACTTGGCCATCGCCGCGTACGCCTCGCCGAGCCCGTAGTGGTAGGCGGCGTTCTGCGGGGACAGGCGGATCGCCTCGGCGAACTCGTACTCGGCGTCACCGGCGTTGCCCATCAGGAACGACGAGTGGGCGCGCAGGAACCAGGCCGCGTCGTCGTTGCCCCGCAGGTTGATCGCCTCGCGGGCGGCGTAGTTGGCCGCGTTCGGGTTGTCCTGGTCGAGGTAGGCGCGGGCGCGGTCGAGCCAGTCGATGCCGTTGCCCGCGGCCGCGGGCCCCTCCGGCGGCCGGTACTCGGCGAGGTCGCGGTCGAACGCGGCCCGTGCCGCCGGGTCGAGCAGCACCTTCTCCGCGCGGTCGATGTCGCGCACGCGTGCCTCGGCCTCGGCGCGGCGGTCCGGGTCGGCGTTGCCCTGGCGTTTGATCCACTGCCTGCGCTGCTTGGTGATGGCCTTGCGGATCTCGTCGGCACTCGCGGTCTGGCCGACCTGGAGCACCTCGTACAGGTTGACGAATCGGGACGTGGTCATGGTCAGCTCACTTCCAGCGCACGGATCTTGTCTGCTGCCAGGTCCTTCTCCGCACCGTCCATGTTGGACACGTCGTGCACCTCGAACGTGCCGAGAGAGCGGTTCGTGGTGAGGTCGGTGACCTCGATGAAGACCGTCTGGTCGATGTCGTAGGCGAACGTCACGTCGACCGGTGCCCCCGCCGGGTAGGAGGGGATGGGCAGGATCTGCTCGCCGATGACCTTGACGAACGACGGGTCCGCGTCGTCTCCCTGCGTCACCGACACCCTGATCTCGGTCTGGTTGTCGGCGACCGTGCGGAACGAGCTCGTGTGCTTGGCGGGAATCCTGGTGTTGGGCGCGATGATGACGACGTTCTCCATGCCGTGGGTGTCGGCGCGCGCCAGCGTCCCGAGGCCCTGCGAGGTGACGTCCCGGATGATGATGGCGGGCAGCGCCGACTTCGTGCCGGTGAGGTCGACGTCGACGAGGTGCGCCTGCACGGCGGCACCGAGCGCGACGACCTCGTCGGGGTTGACCGCGCGCTCGACCTGCTTGCCGGAGAACGACTCCATCATCGTGCGCACCATCGGCATGCGCGTCGAACCGCCGGCGAGCAGCACTCTGTCCACATCGGACCACGACAGGCCGGCGTCCTCCAGCACGATCGCGGTCAGGTCGCGCGTGCGGCTGAGCAGGCTGGAGGTGGTCTCCTCGAACTCCTCCCTGCTCACCTCGATCGTCTTGGTCACCCCGGCGGCGGACAGCACGACCTTGGTCTTAGCGATGGTCGTCAGCGCGCGCTTCGCGTTCTCGGCCTTCTCCCGCAGATCGGCCTCGGTGTGGTCGTCGTCGAGCAGGTCTGGCCCGCCCTGCTCCTGGAACCGGGAGTTGAGCAGCTGCATCAGCGCGTTGTCCCAGTCGAAGCCGCCGAGGTTGCGGTCGCCGTTGGTGGCGATGGTGGTGAACTCCCGGTTCTCGATCCGCATGACGGTGACGTCGAACGTGCCGCCGCCGAGGTCGTAGACGAGGACCGTGCCCGCGTCGGCCGTGTTCAGGCCGTAGGCGAGGGCCGCGGCGGTGGGCTCGTTCAGCACCCGGTGCACGGTGAGCCCGGCGATCGTCCCGGCGTCCTTGGTCGCCCGCCGCGCACCGTCGTCGAAGTACGCCGGCACGGTGATGACCGCCTGGTCGACGGGTCCGCCGAGGTGCAGCTCGGCGTCCTCCTTGAGCCGTTTGATGATCAGCGCGGAGATTTCCTCCGGCCGGAAGGTGACCCCGTCGGTCGTCTCGAAACGCCACGACGGATCACCCATGGCGCGTTTGACGAATTGCACGGTGTCGAGCGGTGCCATCGCCGCCGACCGTTTCGCCATGGTGCCGACGAGGGTGCTGTCGGATTGGAAGAGCACCACGGAAGGCGTGATGTTCTCGCCCTCGCGGTTGGTGATGATCTCCGGTCTGCCCAGCTCACCCATGACCGCCACGGCCGAATAGGTGGTGCCGAGGTCGATGCCGATCAGGTGTCCCAACCTTGGCACCCCATTTCTGTAGCATTCCTCAACATTGCCGCCATGTCATTTCCCGATGGCTCGGACTGATTCCGGGGACTACATCGCGGGCTCTTATCGGGGTGTTAATGGAAATAGTGGACAGATAGTGGACAGTTGTTCGGTGCTTGACCTTGACCCTGGGGCAAGGTTGGAGGCTTTGCGTCATGAACAACGACTTCGTCGCAGAGACCGCCCGCCACTTCGACATCCCGGGCGCCGCCGTCGGCGTCTTCCACGACGGGCAGGAGCACTTCTTCTGCCACGGCGTGACCAGCGTCGAGAACCCGTTGCCGGTCAACGAGAACACGCTCTTCCTGCTCGGCTCGGTCACCAAGACCTTCACCGCGACCGCGATCATGCGCCTGGTGGCGGCCGGCCGGATCTCGCTGGACGCACCGGTGCGCGAGTACGTGCCGGAGCTGAAGCTCGCCGACGACCGCGAGTTCACCGTGCGGCAGCTGCTCAACCACACGTCCGGCCTCGACTGGGGTGCTGGAACGGTTGCGGGAGCTCGGGGTGAGCGAACGGGGCATGCGGATGGAACGCGACGTCTGGGTGCTCATGCAGACCGTCGCACCGGAAGAGGCGTCGGTGTGGCTCGCGGTCAAGACCGAGGCGCTCGCCGATCCCGAGTTCGGGCAGATCTACCTGGCCTACGACGAGGCGTTCGGGTGGTCGCCCGACGACCCGCGGCTGCCCGCGCTGGCCAGACGCGCGGCGGCGTGGCTGTCGTCACGGCCGCCGCTGCCGGTGGCGGATCCGGGGATCACCGCGCTCGCACTGTCGGCGGCCGGGGTGTCGTCGCCGGCGTGGGACCGGATGGCCGCGCTGGCGCGGTGAGGCAGAGTCCGCCACTGTTTCACTTGAGTCCGGCTTGAGCCGACGGTCATACGATCGGCTCATGGGGACTCGTCGGGTGTTGTGCATGATCTTGGCCGTCGCACTGGTGCTGGTCGCTTCCGGGCCGGCCCGGGCAGGAGACCGGCAGTTGTTGTTCTACAACCACGTTTGGGGCACCTTCGACCGCGCCACCGCGGACGCGGTCGAGCACTCCGCCTACCTCAAGCAGTTCGCGGACTTCGAGGTGCGCACGACGAGGGGTGCGGACGGCAAGGTCTGGACGGCCCGCTACCTGCGCGGCCAGGAGACCTACCTGGAGATCTTCGGTCGCGGTGACGTGCCGGGGCAGGACGGCCAGCCGGGTTCCGCCGGTCTCGGGCTCTCGACCGAGCACGACGGCGACCTCGACGTGCTGAAGGCCCGGCTGCGCGCCGCGGGCTCGACGCCGGAGGAGTCCCTGCAGTCGCGCGACTTCGGTGACGGCAAGCCGGTGCCGTGGTACGACGCCGTGTTCCTGACGGAGAAGTACGACAGGTTCGGCGCGTGGGCCATGGAGTACCGCGACGAGTACCTCCGCGACCCGCGCAGCCAGGTCGGGCCCCCGCGGTTCCCCGGTGACGTCAGCCGTGAGCGCTACCTGCCGGACACCTACCGGGACCGGCTCATGCGCAACGTCACGATGATCGGTGTCGCCGTCACGGCCGGGGATCTGGCGGCCGCCTTGCCGTTGCTGCGGGCGGGAGGGTTCGTGCTGTGGACCGAGCCGGGGGCGGTCGTGGCGACGCGGGGCGGCACGACGATGCGGTTCGACGAGGTGCCGCTGGGCCGGACCGGGCTCAAGCGGGTCGAGTTCGAGCTGAACCGCACCCCGGTGCCGCACGTGGAGCGGCTCGGCGCGTCGACGCTGGTCGTGGGGCCGGGGATGCGTGCGGTGTGGACTTTCTGACGGGGGTGGCTTGGCGTGTCGACGCTGGTGGGTGGGGTCGGGCACGTGCGCGGCCTGGTCTGTCTGACACAGTCTGGTCGTTCTGACACAGTTGGGTCATGTCGCTGGTCGGACGTGAGCGGGAACGGGAGCGGCTGGCCGCGCTGGTCGGGTCGGGTGGGGCGCTGCAGATCGTCGGTGAGCCCGGCATCGGCAAGTCGGCGTTGTTGGCCTGCCTCGACGGGCACCTCGTCGTCGGTGTCGAGGCCGAGCAGGACCTGCCCTACGCCGGACTGCACCAGGTCCTGCACCCGTTCCTGGATCTGTCCACTTTGTCCACCGTGCGGCGCGGTGCGTTGGAGGTCGTGTTCGGACTCTCCGACGGTGCTGTGCCACCTGTGCATCTCGTGGGGCTGGCCGCGCTGGAGTTGTTGAGCGCGGCCAGGTCCGTGGTGCTGGTCGACGACGCGCACTGGCTGGACCGGGAGAGCCGGGACGTCCTCGGGTTCGTAGCGCGACGGCTGTCGGGCGCCGTGCTCGTGGTGACCGCTTCGGCACCCGTGTTCGCGGGTGTGTCCACGCTTTCCTTGAAGCCGCTGGATGGTGAGGCCGCTCCTGCATTGCTGGACGCGGTTGCACCGGAGCTGGACGCCGAACGCCGGTCGTGGGTGCTCGCACAGGCCGCCGGGAACCCGTTGGCGCTCAACGAACTCCCGTTCGGCGGCGACTCGCTGGAGGAGACGTTCGCGGCGCGTGTTCTCGCGTTGCCGGCCGAAGTGCGGGCGGAGTTGCTGGTGGCGGCCCTGGGTGGACCGCGGGTCGTTGTGCCGGTCGCCGGGGTGGTCGGCCGGGACGGGGAGTTCCTCCACCCGTTGGTCAGGTCCGCGATCGTGCGGGCGGCCTCCGAAACGGAACGTCAGGAGGCTCACCGGCGACTGGCGGCTGAGAGCGACGAGCCGGATCGGCGGGCGTGGCACCTCGCTGCTGCGGTGACCGGCAAGGACGAGAACGTGGCTCGCCTGCTGGAGAACACCGCGGATCGCGCACTTCGGCGCGGGGGTGCGGCGGCCGCGGTGAGTGCGCTGGAACGGGCGGCGCTGCTGGGCGACAGGTCTGAGCAGGCCCGGCGGCTGCTGCGGGCCGCCGAGCTGGCGGCGGAGGCGGGGCGGCGTCCCGACGTCGAGCGGATCCTGCTCGGTGTGCGCGGGCTGGACCTCACGGCGCGGGAGCGTGCGCTGGTGACGTGGCTGCCCAGCGCGTTCGACGACGGCGTGGGCGAAGGTGCGGCCGGGCCGGGGGAACTGGTGCGGCTGGCGGAGGCCGTGGTGGCTGACGGTGACGTCGAGCTGGGCATGCGGATCTTCTGGAGCGTCGCGATGCGGTGCTTCTGGGTGGAGCCGGGCGCCGCCGTCCGCGAGCGGATCGCCGCGGTGGCGCGCCGGTTGCCGATCGACCCGCACGACCCGCGGATGCTCGCGATGCTGGCCTACGTGTGCCCGGAGTCGCAGGGTGACGTGGTCGTGGCGGGCCTGCGCGGCTCTTTCGACGCCGTGACGTCACGTCTGCTCGGCAGCGCGGCTCTCCAGGTCGGCGCGTTCGAGGAGTCCGTGCGCTTCTCCGTTGCGGCACAACGGGACTTCCGCGCGCAGGGCCAGTTCGGACTGCTGGCTCGCGCCCTCGCCGTCGAAGCGTGGAGCCGAACCCGCCTGGGCGACGTCGCCGCGGCCGAGCCGGTGGCGTGCGAAGCCCTGCGGCTGGCCGAGGAGACGGGCCAGCCGTACATGCGCGGCCTGGCTGAGGCCGTGCGGTCGGAGATCGCCGCCCTGCGCGGCGACTACACGGCGTCCGCTTCACTGGCCGCGTCGGCCGAACGCATCGGCCTGGCCGCCGGCGCCCGCCCGGTGCTGGCGACCGTGCAGCTGGCCAGAAGCCTCGCCGCACTGGGCGAAGGCCGCTACGCCGACGCGTACGCCGCCGTCCGCCGAGTCCACGACCCGGCGGACCCTGCCCATCAGCTCGCGTTGCGCAGGTACGTGCTGCCGGAACTGGTCGAGGCCGCCACCCGCAGCGGCAACACCGACGAGGCCCGCAGGATCGTGGAGGAACTGGACGTCACCACCCGTTCACCCGCACTGGCCAGTGGATTGAGATACGCCCGCGCTCTGCTCGCCAGCGACGACGACGCCGAGGCGCACTTCCAGGCCGCGCTGGACGCCCGCTGTTCGCCGTGGGAACGCGCACGAACCCAGCTGGCGTTCGGCGCGTGGCTGCGCCGGCAACGTCGCGCCGCCCAGGCCCGCCCGCACCTCAAGGCGGCGGTGGAGGCTTTCGCGGCCTTCGGTTTCCGCGACTGGGCGGAACGGGCGCGGGAGGAGCTGCGGGCGTCGGGGGAGTCGCGCAACGGGTCCGGCGTGCTGACCGAGCACGAGCTGACGATCGCGCGGATGGCGGCGGAAGGGCTGACGAACAAGGAGATCGGGGAGCGGCTGCACCTGTCGCACCGGACGGTGAGCACGCACCTGCACCGGATCTTTCCCAAGTTGGGGGTGGCGGTGCGCGCGGAGCTGGTGGAGGCCTTGCTGGCGTACAGGCCCGGCCCCATGACGTACCCCGACACCGTCACCTGACGCTCGCGACCCTCAAACCCGCACCCCTACCGTCGATCCCATGATCAGCAGGCGACAGTTCTCCCAGGTACTGGCGGTAGCGGGCGTAGCGGCACCCCTCCTGACCGCTACCGCCCAGGCGAAGCCCGCCCGGTGGGGCGAGATCAAGCAGGTCAGGACCAACCTGCTGAACATCGGCTACGCCGAGATCGGCCCGGCGGACGGCCCCGTCACGATCCTCCTGCACGGCTGGCCGTACGACATCCACAGCTACCAGGACGTGGCGCCCGCGCTCGCCGCCCAGGGCCGCCGCGTGCTCATCCCGTACCTCCGGGGCTACGGGCCGACGCGGTTCCTGCACGCGCGCACGATGCGCAACGGGCAGCAGGCCGCGTTGGGCAGCGACGTCATCGCGTTCATGGACGCCCTCAAGATCCGCGAGGCGACCATCGCCGGGTTCGACTGGGGTGCGCGGACCGCGTGCATCACTGCGGCGCTTTGGCCGGAGCGGGTCAGGGCGCTGGTGTCGGTGAGCGGGTACCTGATCGTCAACCTCGAGCAGAACCAGGAGCCGCTCAGCCCACAGGCCGAGCTGGGCTGGTGGTACCAGTACTACTTCGCGACAGAGCGCGGGGTGAAGGGGTACACGCAGAACACCTACGAGTTCAACAAGCTCATCTGGAGGCTCGCCTCACCGCAGTGGAACTTCGACGAGGCCACCTACGCCCGCAGCGCCACGGCCTGGCAGAACCCCGACCACGTCGCGATCGTCGTCCACAACTACCGGTGGCGCCTCCAGCTCGCGGAGGGCGAGCACCGCTACGACGGGCTGGAGCGCGAGCTGCAGACCAGGCCCGTGATCGGCGTGCCGACGATCACGATCGCCAGCGACTTCGACGGGCCCAACAAGAGCGGTGCCGCCTACCGCAAGCAGTTCAGCGGGCGTTACGAGCACCGGGTTCTCGACGGCATCGGGCACAACGTGCCGCAGGAGGCTCCGGAGGCGTTCGCGCGCGCCGTGCTCGACGTCGGATGACCTCTACGTCCCGTTCGTCTCATTTTGATCGTCCACAATGGAATTCGCCCGGCATGCCATGATGCGTCCGTGGGGGTTGAGTTCGAGGTCCTGGGCGAGATCAGGGCACGTGTCGACGGTGTGGTGGCGGACCTGGGGGCGGCGCGGCAACGTGCGGTCCTGGCGGCGCTGGTGCTGGAGCCCGGACGTCCGGTGACGGTGGACCAGCTGGTCGACCGGGTCTGGGGCGACCACGCGCCGGGCACGGTGCTGACCAGCGTGCGCAGTTACGTGTCCAAGCTCCGGACGGTCCTGCGCGGTGTGGACATCGTCGGACGGGCCGGGGCGTACACGGTGGACTACGAGCCGGAAGCCCTGGACGCGTACCGCTTCACCGCCTTGCTGGCCGAGGCGAGGAAAGCGACGGATGACGTTGCGGCCCAACAGGCGTACCGGAAGGCTTTGGAACTGTGGCGCGGTGAGCCGTTCGCGGGGCTCGAGACGCCGTGGTTCGCCGGACGGCGGTACGCGCTGGTCGTCGCGCGGCACACAGCCGTGCTCGACCACGTCGACATCCAGCTGAGGCGGGGCGCGCACGCAGAGGTGCTGCCCGAACTGGTCGAGCTCGGGCGTCAGCACCCGCACGACGAACGGGTCGCCGGTCAGCTGATGCTCGCGCTCTACCACAGCGGACAGCAGGCCGAGGCGCTCGACGAGTTCGACCGGACCCGAAGGCGTCTCGCCGACGAGCTGGGCACCGACCCCGGTCCGGAGCTGGCGAGGCTGCACGAACGGATCCTGCGTGCCGAGCTGCCCACGGCGGTGTCGTCGGTGCCGCGGCAGCTGCCCGCACGGCCGCAGGTGTTCGCGGGACGGTTGCGCGAGCTGGACGCGCTGGCCGCCCACCTCGACGGCCGTTCGACGGTGGTCATCTCCGCGATCGGCGGTGCCGGTGGCGTCGGCAAGACGTGGCTCGCGCTGCACTGGGCCCACCAGCGGCTCGACGCGTTCCCCGACGGCCAGCTCTACGCGAACCTGCGCGGGTTCGACCCGCGCACCGAGCCGGTGCGGCCGGAGGTGGTGCTGCGGACGTTCCTCGAGGCGCTCGGTCTGGAGCCGGACGCGATCCCGGTGGACGCCGACGCGCAGGCCTCGTTGTTCCGCAGCGAGCTCGCGCGCCGACGGATGCTGATCGTGCTCGACAACGCCCGTGACGCCGGGCAGATCGTGCCGCTGCTGCCCGGTGCGGGGCCCAGCCGGGTCGTGGTGACGAGCCGCAACCGTTTGGCAGCGCTGGTCTCCGGGCACGGCGCCTACCCGCTGACGCTGGACGTGCTCGACCGGGCGGACGCGCGTGCCGTGCTCGTCGGGCACCTCGGTGAACGCCGGGTCGCCGCTGAACCGGACGCCGTCGCCGCCGTCCTCGACTACTGCGCCGGCCTGCCGCTGGCGCTCGGGGTCGTGGCGGCACGAGCGCTGGTGCAGTCCGAACTGTCGCTGGGCGCGCTGGCCGACGAGCTGCGCGACGAGCAGGCCAGGCTGGACGCGGTCGACACCGGTGACACCGACGTGAACCTGCGCGCAGTGCTGTCGTGGTCGGTGCGCGCGTTGTCGGCGAACGCGCAGAAGCTCTTCGCGCTGCTCGGCCAGGTGCCGGGCGCGGACATCTCCGAGCACGCCGTGGACTCGTTGTTCGGCACACCCGCCGAGGAGATCCTCGACGAGCTGGAGCACGCCCACCTCGTCTCGCAGCACGTGCCGGGCCGCTATCGGATGCACGACCTGGTGAAGCTCTACGCCGCCGAGCAAGCGGTTGCGGGGGAACAGGCCATCGCCCGGCTCGTGGACCACTACCTGCACACGGCACATGCGGGTGAGCGCGCGCTCTTCCCCGAGCGGCGGGACATCGAGCTGCTCGAAGCGGCGCCGGGCACCGTCGTCGACGAGATCAGCGACACGGCCGCGGCCATGGCGTGGTTCGACGCCGAGGAGTCCAACCTGCTCGCGATCGCTCCCGCGATCGGCAGCGGCGTCTGGCAGCTGGCCTGGTCCACGACCACGTACCACACGCGCACCAGCAAGTACGCGGATCGTCTGGAACTGTGGCTGGCGGCGCTCCCGTTCGCGGACGACATGGACGTGCGAACCCTGACCCTCTCGCATCGTTCGGTGGCCGACGCCTACGCCCACCTCGACCGGCACGACGAGGCGATGGACCACCTGCACCGCGCGCTGGCCGCCGCCGAGGCGTCCGACGACCCGATCGTGGAGGGGCACGTCCACTACGGCATCAGCGCCGCGTACGAACAACGCGGGGACTACGAGTCCGCGGTCAAGCACTCGACCGAGGCGCTCCGGCTGTACTCGACGACCACCAACCAGCTGTCGATCGGGCAGGCGCACGCGGCGGTCGGCTGGCACAGCGCGTTGGTGGAGCGTTACGAGGACGCCCGCGAGCACACCGAACGGGCGGTGGAGATGTTCACCGAGCTCAACGCCATGCAGAGTCTGGGGTGCGCGGTCGACACGCTCGGACTGGTCGCCAACAAGACCGGTGACCACGCCAGAGCGGTGGAGCTCGGCCGGGAGTCGGTGCGGATCCTCGGCGAGGCCGGTGACACCGCGCGAGGCGCCGACGTCACGCTGCACCTCGGTGAGGCGCTCATCGCCGCGGGCGACGTCGAAGCCGGTCGCGCCGCACTGGTCCAGGCGCACGAGATGCTGGTCAGCCAGGGCCGCACTGCCGAAGCGGAGCACGTGGCCAAACTGCTCTGACCTGCGAACCAATCTTTCGCCAACCTCCTGAGCCCAAGATCTCGCGTGTTGCGAACTGGGGTCTGGGGGATGAGCGATGAGAACGCGTGGGCTTTGCGCTGCCTTCGTGGCGGTGCTGCTGGTGCTCGGCCTGGCCTCGTCCGCGGTGCCCGTGCTGCCACCGCTGCCGCTCGGTGCCACCGCGTCGGCGCCGCGGCAGAGCAGCGGGTCGGCGGACGGGCTCGAGCCGCGGAGCAGGTCCGGTGACACGGCGACGGCGTTGCAGGCGCCCGCGCACGACCAGGCGCGTCCGCCCGGTGCGGTGCCCGACACCGCGGAGAGACCTCCGGCCGGGCCGCAGCCGGACGTCACCGCGCCGCGCCACGAAAAGCCTGCCGTGGCGCAGAAGCCGGACAAGCCTTCGATCGACGAGAAGGCGAAGGAACGCCCGCAGGACCGCACCGAGAACACCGAGACGTTCGACAACCCCGACGGCTCACGGACGTTGCGCGTCCACTCAGGACAGTCGAACGTTCGCCAGCCCGACGGTTCGTGGGCACCGATCGACCTCGCGCTCGACGAGCGCAACGACCGGTGGCAGCCGAAGAACTCCCCGCGCGCCACCAGCTTCGGCCGCACCTCCCGTGACGCCGAGCTCGCCACCGTCGCGTTCGAGAAGGGCGGGATCTCCTACCGCCTCGACGACGCCGCCGACTCCCGCGGCACCGCCGACCAGCACACGATCACCTATCCCGCCGTGTTCCCCGGCGTCGACCTCAAGCTCACCGCCACCGAACGGGGGATGAAGGAGGACCTGGTCCTCGCCTCGGCCGAGGCCAGATCCTCCTTCGGCTTCACCGTGCGAGCGCGCGATCTGACCCCGCGCCTGGTCGACGGCACGATCGAGCTGGTCGACGGCGACGAGGTCATCGCGTCGATCCCGCGCGGGTTCGCCCTGGACGCCAAGCAGCAGCGCGTCGACACGAACTACGAGCTCACCAAGAACGCCGACGGCACCTGGGCCCTGAAGCTCGTGCTCGACCCGAAGTGGTTGCGGGATCCGGCCCGCTCGTTCCCCGTCGTGATCGACCCGACCGTCAACTCGTTCGCCGCCGACGACAGCACCTACGTCACGCCGAGCGGCAACGGCAGCGGGGCGATCGACCTGCGCACCGGCTACGTCGACGGCCAGCTCTCCCGTTCCTACCTGCACTTCGACCGCAACGCGCTCAACCGCGTGCGCAACCAGTTCGTGCTCGGCGCCGCGCTCGTCGTCGAAGCCGCCTACAGCACGACGTGCGCGGCCCGGTCGGTCTCCGTCTACGAGGTCACGCAGCCGTGGGACGCCGGCGGCATGCGGTGGCCCGGCGCGGCGGTCGGGAAGTCTTTGTCCAGCAAGGCCTTCGCGCACGGCGGTCCGTCGTGCCCCGGTGCGGCGTGGGAGAAGCTGCCGCTCGACTACGACACGATGACGCGCTGGACGCACGGCCAGGCCCTCCAGCACGGACTCGCGTTGCGCGCCTCGGACGAGAAAGACCGCAACGGCATGCGCTTCGGCTCGGTCAACTCGCCGAACAAGCCGTACCTGGAGATCAGCTACGTCCCCGAGGGCGTCTCGTTCGAGGTGACCGACGTGACGCTCCCGTCGGCCAGCCGCGCCGGGAACATGAAGGTCGAGGTCACGAACTTCGGTTCCACGACGTGGACCAGCGGCGGTGGCTGGAAGTTCGGCTACATCATCAACCAGGGCAGCACCAGGATCCGCACCGCCTGCTGCTGGACGCAGAACGTGGCACCGGGCGCCACGGCGCTGTTCGACGTGCCGATCGACCCGATCAACCCCGGTGACTACTCGGTCTTCCTGACCATGTTCAACCCGCAGAACAACGACTTCTTCGTCGCCTACGGGGTGCCCTACGGCCGCTTCGAGATCACCGTCCGCAACACGCCGCCGACGTCGAACCTGCAACAACCCGGCGGTGGCGCGATCGTCCCGACGACCACCCCGACGCTCTACGCGGAAGGCGTGGACGACGACAGGTATCCCGGGAAGGGCCTGACCTACAAGTTCATCGTCTGCACCAACGCCGACCTCGACCAGGGCTGCCAGGAGTCGGGCTGGGGCGGGCAGTCGTGGGCGCCGTCCGGGTTGTTCTGGAACCGCACGTACTTCTGGGGTGTCAAGGTCTACGACACCGTCGACGCCACCCCGTTCTGGGTGAGCGCCAAGGACAACGCGCGGCTCATGTTCACCCCGCGCACCCAGCAGCCGGAGATCACGTCGCACCTCGCCGGCAGCCCCAGCACCACGATCGGGCCCGGCCTCGACCCGCAGATCGGCAACTACTCGGCGGTCGTCACCGACGCCGACGTCGACACCGTCGGCCCGGACCTCACCATCGGCCGCACCTACAACAGCCTGGACCCGCGCCGTGACACCGCGTTCGGTGTCGGTTGGTCGTCCAGAGTGGACATGCGGCTCACCAAGGACCAGGACGGCAGCGAGAACGTCGTCATCACCTACCCGACCGGGCGGCAGGGCAGGTTCGGGCGCAACCCCGACGGCAGCTTCGCACCACCGTCCGGCCAGAACGCCGACCTGGTCCTCAACACCGCGACCGGGCAGTACGTGCTGCGTGACGCCAGCGCGAGCAAGTGGACGTTCGACATCCTCGGCAGGCTCGTCACGATCACCGACCCCGCCGGGCTCACCGAGACGCTGACCTACGACACCAACGACCACGTCACCACGATCACCAACGACACCAGCGGCCGCAGCCTCGCGCTGACCTGGCAGGGAAACCACGTCTCGTCGGTGTCGGCCGCGGCACCCGAGACCGGCGGCCAGCCGCTGACCTGGACCTACACCTACGACGGCGACAAGCTCACCCAGTCCTGCGCTCCAGGCCAGGCCTGCACGACGCTGAAGTACCGCGCCGGATCGCACTACCGCAGCTCCGTGCTCGACGACAGCCCGTACGGCTACTGGCGGCTCGGCGAGACCAGCGGTGACACGTTCGCGAGCGTCGCGGCCCGCAGGCCGGGGACGGACGCGGGGCAGCGGCACGGTGTCGTGCTCGGCGGTGACGGCGCACTGGCGGGAAGTTCGGACAAGGCGGGCACGTTCGACGGCGTCAGCAGCTACGTGACGCTGCCGGACAACATCACCAACCAGACGATGTCGCTGGCGGCCGAGCTGTGGTTCAGGACCACCGCCGAGGGCACGTTGCTGAGCTACGCCGACCAGAGCTTCCCCACGGCGGCGGGCACGTCGACGCCGATCCTCTACGTCGGCACGGACGGCCTGCTCTACGGCGGGTTCGCGCGCCAGAACGCCTCCGGACCGAGGCAGATCGTCACCACCAGGAAGGTCGACGACGGCCAGTGGCACCACGTCGTGCTCTCGGCCGCGATCAACACCCAGACCCTGTACCTCGACGGCACGGCGGCGGGAACGCTCGCCGGGTTCATCGACCACGGCAAGCAGGGCAGGCTGACGCTCGGCGGCGGTAGCGGCAAGGACTGGCCCGCCGGCAACAACGCCGACTTCTACTTCAACGGCGCCATCGACGAGGTCGCGGTCTACCAGCACACGCTGGGCGCCCACGCCGTCAGCCAGCACTACGAGGCGGCCAAGTCGGCCGACGAGCTGACCGAACACCTGCTGCCACAGGACAACCGCAAGTACGTCACCCTCACCTACGACGACGTGAACGATCGCGTCCGCACCCTCACCGACCACGAGGGCCGCACCTGGCAGCTGGACACGCCCGCACGGCAGGACGCGGTGCGCACAGCCGTGTTGCGCGGACCGGCGGGTTACGGCGCGTGGACGTACACGTTCGACGCGGACAACGGCGGCCGGCTCGTCAGCCGCACGCACGACAACGCCACCGCGAAGATCGAGTACAACACCTCGGGCTTCGCGTCCGCGACCGTCGACGAGAACAACCACCGCACCGAGTTCACCACCGACGAGCGCGGCAACGTCCTGAGCACCAAGAGGTGCCGCACCGCCGGATCCTGCAACACCAGCTACGCCACCTACCTCAAGCCCACCGGCCCGCTCGATCCGCGTGCCGACCGGCTGGAGTCCACAACGGATGCCCGCTCGTCCGGGCCGGCCGACACGCGCTTCCGCACCACCTACAGCTACGACGCGCTCGGCCGCCCGACCGGCGTGAAGTACCCGACCCCGAACGGCCTCACCGCGGCGCCGACCGAGAGCACGACCTGGTCCAGCGGCGCGGAAGACGCCGTGGGCGGCGGAAAGGTGCCCGCGGGTCTGTTGATCCGCAGCACGGGCAAACGGAACCAGGTCACCTCGCGGCGCTACACCGCCAAGGGCGACCTCGTCGAGCTCGTCGACCCGGCCGGGCTGACGCAGCGCTACACCTACGACCTGCTGGGCAGGCAGAAGACCGTCAGCCAGGTCAACTCCGGTGGCGCGACGCTCGGCACGTCGACCTACGAGTACACGCCCCGCGGCCTGGTCTCGAAGGTCACCTCGCCGACGATCGTCAACGCGGTCACCGGCGTCAGCCACACGTTGGTCACCACCCACAAGTACGACGCCAACGGCAACACGACCGAGACGACGTTCGCGGACACCACACCCGGCGAGACCGCCCGCACCACGAAGTTCGGCTACGACGCCAGCGACCGGCTGGTGCGCACCGAGTACGCGGACCAGGGCGTGGAAACCCGTTCCTACACCGACAACGGGCTCACCGAGTCGGTCACCGACGTCCGCGGCACCAGGTGGACCACGCGGTTCAACGAGTTCAGCAAGCCTCTCACCCGCATCGCCGAAGGACCGGGGGTGAACCCGGAGAACCCGGACGCCACCTCGCTGACGCTGGAGTCGCGGTCCTACGACCCGGCAGGGCGGCTCGCGTTCGTCACCGACGCCATGGGCAGGCTGACGAAGTACGGCTACTACGACGACGATCTGCCGGCGACGACCCAGGTCGCGAACGTGGTGGTGGACCAGCGTTCCTACGACTCGGCGGGCAACCTCGTCGAGCAGGTCGCGGCGGGTGGCGCGAAGACGACGTCCGCCTACGACCCGGCGGGCAACGTCGTCACGACCACGTTCGACCCGACCGGTCTGAAGCGGTCGGTGTCGGCGAGCTACGACGCCGACGGCAACGCGCTGACGGTCGAACGCCGTGGTGCCGCCGACCCGAACCGCGTCGAGAAGACCGCCTACACCTACGACCTCTCGAACCGGCAGACGCGGGTGGACACCTACGTCGACGCCACCACCGTGCTGTCGACCTCGGCCACCTACGACGAACGCGGGCTCCTGGTCGAGAGCAACGACCGGCGCGGACTCAAAACCACCTTCGAGTACGACCCGTCGGGTGCGCTGTACCGCACCACTTCACCTGGCACGGACGCGTGGGTCGCGGGAGTGCGCACGGCCGGGTTCAAGCGCACGGAAACCATGGGCTACAACGCGTTCGGCGAGATCACGCACTCCCGTGACGCGGCGGGCAACGTCACCACCACCGAACGCGACGTGCTCGGGCGTGCCACGGCGGGCGTGCTGCCCGACTACACGCCGCCCGGTGGCACGACGATCAAGGGCGCCGCGACCCGCACCGAGTACGACCGCGCGGGCAACCCGGTGAAGTCGACCGACGCGTTGCAGCGTGTCCTGCAACGGACGTACGACCCGTACGGGCGCGTGCTGACCGTGACGCTGCCGCAGGTCGGGGACAGCCCGAGCGTCGTCACGATGCACTACGACAAGGTCGGCGAGCTCGTCTCGCAGACCCGGCCGGGCGGAGTGGAGACCAGGTACACCTACGACGACCTCGGCCGTCAGGTGACCAGCACGCAGGTCGACCGCTCGTCGGGCAGGACCGCGTTCTTCACCACGACGACCGGGTACGACGAAGCGAGCAACCCGCTCACCGTCACCAGCCCGCTCGACCACGTCACGTCCTCGACGTTCAACGCCGCGGGCGAGGTGACGTCCACAAAGGACGCGACGAACCGCGAGACCAAGTTCGGCTACGACATCGCCGGGCGCCAGGCCTCGGTCACCGACCCGTCGGGCATCACCGCGGCCACGACCTACGACCTCGCCGGACGTCCCGTACGGGCGGCGACCGTGGTCGGCGGGCAGGAGAAGCGCGCTTCGAGCACGGCGTTCGACCCGGCGGGCAACGTCGTGCAGACGACCAGCGCGCAGGGCCGGGTCGTGGCCTACGGCTACGACGAGCTGAGCCGGGTGGTGCAGCAGATCGAGAAGGTCGACGCGGCCCACTCGATCACCACCTCGACCGGTTACGACAAGCTCGGCAACCGCAGCCGGTTCGTCGACGGCAACGGCCACGCCACGACGTTCACCTACACGCCGTGGGGAATGCCGGAGTCGGTGATCGACCCGCTCGGCGCGACCTTCACGACGTCCTACGACGCGGCCGGTCAGGCGGTCGCGACCAGCAAACCCGGCGGTGTCACGACCGCGAACACCTTCGACGCGCAGGGAAGGCTGACCCTCCAGACCGGTTCGGGCGCGGAGGCGACCTACGACCGCACCTTCGGCTACGACCCGGCGGGACGGTTGAACAGGGTCGGCGGTCCGAACGGTGACAGCACCTACCGCTACGACGACCGCGGCAACCTGCTGGAGACCCACGGCGCGGGCGGCGAGGCGAGTTTCACCTACGACGCCGACGGCATGATGATCGGCCGCGTCGACGTCACCGGCACCGCGACGTTCGCCTACGACGCGGCCGGCCGGCTCGCCGCGGTCCAGGACCCGCTGACCGGCCGGACCGCCGACTACGGCTACGACCTCGGCGGCAGGCTGTCGACCATCGCCGACCGCGTGGTGGCGGCCAAGACGTCCCGCGTCATCACCTACGACGAACTGGGCCGCACGGCGAAGGACCGTGTCGTGCAGTCCATCGACGTCGGCGTGCCGCCGCGCACGCTGATCGGCACCGAGTACGGCTACGACCTCGACAACAAGATCACGTCGAAGAACGGCAACACCTACTCCTACGACGGTGCCGGTCGGCTCGCGTCGTGGACCAGCGGAACCACCACCACGGCCTACGGCTGGGACGACGCGGGCAACCGCACCTCGGTGGGGGACAAGACGTTCGTCTACGACGAGCGCAACCGCCTGACGTCCGGCGACGGCGCGACCTACGGCTACTCGGCCCGCGGCACGCTGCAGACGACGACCCGCGGTGGCACCACGACCACGACGAAGCACGACGCGTTCGACCGCATGACCGCGATGGGCGGGGTGTCGTACACCTACGACAGCCTCGACCGGGTCAGCGACCGCAACGGCACGAAGTTCCAGTACGCGGGCCAGTCGAACGAGGCGGTGACCGACGGCAGCCGTTCCATCAGCCGGCTGCCGGACGGAAGTGCCTTCTCGGACAAGGGCGCCGGGGTCGCGCGGATGCTCTACACCGACCAGCACGGTGACGTGACGGGCCGGTACCTGAGCAACACAGTCGACGGGACGCGCACGTTCGACCCGTTCGGCACGGTCACGGCCTCGTCCGGCGACACGTCTTCCGTTGGCTACCAAGGGGACTGGACCGACTCGGAGTCGGGCGCGGTCAACATGTCCGCGCGCTGGTACCAGCCGGGGACGGGCGGGTTCGTCAGCCGCGACGACTGGACCGTGGATCCTTCGCCGTCCGCGGCGGCGAACCGGTACTCGTACGGCGCGGGCGACCCGATCGCGAACAGCGACCCCGACGGGCACGACTGGATCAGCAACGTCTGCGACCTCGGTGTGAAGGGCAAGGGGAAGGCCGTCGGCAAGTGGGTGAAGCGGGCCGTGAAGGCCGGCACGGTCGTCGGCGTCGTCCTCGACGAGATGATCTGCAACGCCCCGTCCGTCGCAGGAGAGTGCCGCTCCACCATCTACGACTCGATGCACCGCGTCTGCCCCGGCAAGGAGTGGATGGTCCCGCACTACTGGAAGGGCGGCAACGAGGAGCCCATCCGGATCGGTGACTGCCGGTACTTCGTCGGCGGCTGCAAGTCCGGCGGTTCGACCGCCGGCCCAGTGGGTCCCGGAGGTCGCGGCAAGGGCCACAAGGTGGTTCCGCCACGCGTCAAGCCGAAGCCCCCGCCGCCCCCGCCGTGGGTCGACCTCATCGGCCGCCCGCTGCCGCGCCCGCCGCAGGGAGTGGGCCTGGTGCCGGCACCTCCGACCGTCGACCCGACCGGTCCGCTGACCAGGATCATCGACCTCACCGGCAAGTTCCTCGAGAACGCCACCCAGGTCACCGGGGTGCTCGTGGGAGTCGCCCACGAGATCATCTCGACGATCCAGGACTTCTCGGACCTGCTGCCCGATCCGGGTGACGCGAAGGGCGGGGTCGCCGAGGACCTGACCGAGGACGAAGAGAACTGCTTCGAGTCCACACAGGACACCGTCGAGAACGATCCGGCCCAGCAGATCGACTTCAAGGGCCCCGGTGCGTACCCCGGCAAGCGGCGCGGCAAGCCCGCGATGAGGGCCACGGGCGGAACCGCGTGCATCGGTTCTCTCAACGGTGACAAGCGGAAGAGTCCGTTGACCCCGGTCGGCTACATCTCGGGACAACACGACCGCAGTCACCTGATCGGGCACCAGTTCGGCGGCAGCAACAAGCGGATCAACATGGTGCCGCTCGACAAGGAGGTGAACGAGGTGGACATGCTCGGCGTCGAGAACCAGGTCGCGAAGGCGATCGAGGACGGCAACCGCATGTACTACCGGGTGGTCGCGAACTACGCCAAACCCGACGACGCGGTGCCGATGTCGATCACCATCCACGCCCGCGGCAGCAACGGCTTCCGGTGCGACGTGATCATCAAGAACCCGCATCCGGCGACCGGATATCCAGGAGGAAAGCTCAATGGCACCCGCCCGGCCTGTTGACGAACTCGTGGAACTGACGGGGTGGGCCGGCCGTGTCGAGGCCGGATCCGCCTGGGACGCGGTGGAGTCCGCGCTGGGGCTGAGGCTTCCGGCGGACGTGAAGGAGCTCTCTGAGCGGTTTCCCACCGGCACGTTCTGCTCCTTCGTCGAGGTCTACGCGCCGCCGGAGGCCTTCCTCGCGGAGCTGCGGGACGCCCTGGAGCTGCTGCGGGAGCAGGACGAACTGCCGTATCCGGTGCATCCCGCGCCCGGCGGGTTGCTGCCGTGGGCCGGGACGACGGAGGGCCACAGGCTGTGCTGGCTCACCGCGGACCCGGATCCGGACCGCTGGTCCGTCGTCTTCTGCGACGACGAGTTCGAGCAGTGGGGTGAGCATCCCGGCGGTGCGGTCGCCTTCCTGCGTGACCTGATGTCGGGGCGGTTCCGCCACGACCTGTTGGACGAGCACCTCGAAGGGTGCGATCCCGTGTTCGACCAGATCTAGGAAATGGACCCGATGATGAGAACACTGCGACGTGCGGTCATTCTGACCGTTGGGGTCGCGCTTGCGGTGTCCGGTGCGGTCGCGCCGGTGAACGCGGCGCCCAGACCCGCGCTGCCCGTGCACCAGGGGGAGGAGGTCGCGAAGGACAAACGCGGCCGCGTCCTGCTGGAGGTGCGGGGCAGCCGGCTCAAGGAGGCGGCGGCGGTGCTCGGGGGCGAGGTGACCGTGCAGCGGGACGACCGCGCGCAGATCGCCGTGCCGGAGAACCGCGTGGCCGACCTGGTGAAGAACAAGTCCGTTGTGGACGTTCGCCGGCCGGAACGTGCTGTGCCCATGGCGTTGTCCGAGGGCTTCGACGCCTCCGGTGCCCGGCAGTGGGTCACGGCGGGCAAGACCGGGCAGGACGTGAAGGTCGGCGTCATCGACGTCGGGTTCTCGCGTCTGGACGAGGCGAAGGGCGAGGGTGACATCCCCGCCGACGTGCAGGTCGACAACTCCGGCTGTCGCGACGCCACCAAGAACGAGGAGCACGGCACGGCGGTCGCCGAGGTCGTGCACGACATGGCGCCGGGCGCGAAGCTGTTCCTCGCGTGCATCGACGGGCCGCTGGACTTCGGGCCCGCCACTGACTGGCTGCGCCAGCAGGGTGTTCAGGTGATCACCGCCGCGATCGGGTTCCTCACCTCCGGGCGCGGTGACGGCACCGGCGAGCCCGGCAGCCCCGCGGACGTCGTCCGGCAGGCGCGCCAGGCCGGTGTGCTGTGGTCGGTCGCGGCGGGCAACCTCGGTGAGAGCCACTTCAGCGGCAACGCGGCCGACGCCAACGGTGACGGGTTCGTCGAGTTCAGCGGTTCGGCGCAGAACAACGGGTTCACCCTCGGCAACAAGCAGACCGCCACCATCGGCCTGCACTGGGACGCCTGGCCGAAGACCACCGAGGACCTCGACCTCTACGTCATGAAGGGCGCCCAGGCACCGACCGGGCCGTCCGATCCGCAGATCATCGCGTCGTCGCTGAACAACCAGCGCGGCGTCGTGGGCGGCGCCCCGCCGACCGAGGAGGTGACCTTCACCAACCCGGAAAACAGCTCGCAGCCGTACTGGATCTACATCAAGAACAACACGGCGAAGTTCACCACCCGCCTCGACCTCTTCGCCGCCGTTCCGAAGAACGACGATCAACACCCGTTGAGCTTCAACACCCCGGCCGGCAGCGTCACCGAGCCGGCGACCTCGCCGTACGTGATCGCGGTCGGCTCCACCAATCAGGGCACCGGCGTCGTGCCGACCTACTCCGGCCGCGGTCCGACGATCGACGGCAGGACGAAACCGGACATCATCGGGTTCGACAAGGTCACCACCACGATGTACGGCCAGGAGGGCTTCTACGGCACCTCCGCGGCGGCGGCGCACGTGGCGGGCGCGGCGGCGTTGTTCAAGGGCGCGTTCCCGGCGCTCGACGCCTCGCAGATCCAGACCGAGCTGCAGGCGCGGACCAACCCGCGCAAGAACGACAACACGTGGGGCAGCGGCGTGCTGGCCATGGGATCGCCGAGCAACCCTCCGGCCACCACCGGCTCCGCCTACAACCCGTTGCAGACGTCGGTGCAGATCCAGGGCAGGACGTACGCGGCGAACGAGGTCTTCACGCTGCCCGTCCCGAACATCACCAACGACGCCACCGCCGTGGTGTTCAACCTGGCGGCGAAGACCGACGGGTCGTCCGAGGTGGAGAGCGGCATCGACGTCTTCCCCACGGACCCGGCGTCCTCCACGTCCAAGGCCGCGACGGTGCGCGTGCGGCCGGGTGGCGGGTACGTGTCGACCCTGGTCGTCGCGAAGATCGGCCCTGACCGCGCCATCCGGTTGCGTGCGGGGGCCGGCCCGGTGAACGTCCAGCTCGACATGCTCGGCTACTTCAGCCCCACGGCGAACTCGACGTACGTGGCGAGCCCGCAGCCCATCCGCGTGCTCGACACCCGCGGCTACAACGGCAGCCCGCGCGCGACCAAGCTCGGTTCCGGCGAGGTGCAGCTCATCAAGGCCCGTGGTGCCAACGGAATCCCGGACAACGCCACCGCGGTCGTGGTGAACCTGACCGGCAGCGAGTCGACGACCGGCACCGGGTTCGGCCTCTACGCCCAGGACAACTCGGGCACCTCGCTGAACGTCGGCCGCAACGAACGCCGCTCCAACACCTCCATCGTCACGATCGGCGCGGACGGCAACTTCCGGCTGCGCAACGGCGTCGGCCAGGTGCACGCGATGGTCGACATCCTCGGCTGGTTCGTCGCCGGTGGCGGGGGAGCGCGGTACGTGCCGCTCACCGAGGCGACCCGGATCGCCGACACCGCAACGGGAACCGGCGGCCGAACCACCCCGCTGGGCCAGGGCGAGACCACCACGTTCCAGGTGACCGGCGCCGCGGGCATCCCCGCGAACGCCACCTCGGCCGTGCTCATGCCGTCGGTGCAGGACGACCTGCTCGGCACCGCACTGTCGGTGGCACCGGCGGAGATCGGCACCGCGCCGGCCACCGTGATCACGACCAGGCAGCGGGAACGCCTGTCCACCACCGCGTTCACGCCGCTGGGCGCGAGCGGCAAGGTGGCCGTGCGCAACGAACGCGGCAGCTCGTTCGTCTCGCTCGACGCCCAGGGCTACTTCGTCGGCGGGGCACAGGTCGGTGGCGGCGACTGCGCCGCACCGGTCAACGAACCCGGCTACACCAGCGCGTTCGACGGCAGGCTCGAGTCGAACCTGGCGGGGTGGCGGACGGCGGGCACCAATCCGGTGCAGGCGAACGGGTGCGAGCTCATGACGAACTCGTCCCGCGACGTCACGTGGTACGCCGCCCGCACGATGGGCATGGACTACACCGTGAAGCTGGACTGGATGGTCACCAGCTCGACCGCGGAGTCCGGTGTCGTGGTGCTGTTCGACGACCCGGGATCGGTCGCCACGGCGCCCGTGGACCGGGGTGTGCGGGTGCCGATCTCGTCGCTGTCGACGGGCGCGATCGAACCCGGCAAGAAGCAGGACTTCGAAGCCGCCAAACCGGTGGGGCAGTGGAACACCTTCGAGATCACCGTCGCGTTCAACACGGTGACCGTGGTGCTCAACGGCCAGCAGGTCAACCGCCACACGGTCACCGACCTGAACCGCGTGCACAACGACGGCTTCATCGGCCTGCAGAACTCGGGCAGCACCCCGGCCGTCAAGTTCCGCAACGTCAGGGTCAAGCGCAACACCGCCACGCGCAACGGTGAGATCGTCGGCGTCAACAACCGGTGCCTGGACGTTCCCGGGTACAGCACGTCCGTCGTGCAGCTGCAGATGTGGGACTGCAACAACTTCCCGAACCAGCGCTGGACGCTTCTCGGCGACGGCCGCATCACCAACCTCGGCCGCTGCCTGGCGCTCGAGAACGGTGGCACGGCGGCGGGCACGGCGGTGACGTTCCAGAGCTGCCGGGCGGAGAACCTGATGCTGTGGGTGGCCCGCCCGGACGGCACGATCGTCAGCGTCCGCTCGGGCAAGTGCCTCACGCCCGCGAACACCAACGCCGGCGCGTCGTTGAAGATCCAGGACTGCACGGGCGCCGCGACCCAGGTGTGGCGGATTCCGGACCAACATGGTCAGTGGGGCGCGTTCTACGGCCTCGCAGGCAAGTGCTTGGACGTCCACAACAACGACGCGAACAACAAGAAGGTCCAGCCGTGGGACTGCAACGCCGGGGCTGCCCAGTGGTGGAGCATCGTCGGCGACGGCCGGATCGCGTCGTCGGGCCGCTGCCTGGACCAGACGAACGGCGCGGTGTCGCTTCAGGACTGCAACGGCTCTCGCAACCAGAAGTGGACCACCCGGCCTGACGGAACCGTGCTGAACGAGGCGTCGAACCGCTGCCTCACCGCCGCGTCCGCCACGAACGGCGCCGCGTACACCGTGCAGGACTGCACGCGCACACCGTTGCAACTCTGGAGGTTCAGTGCCACGTCCCTGTGGACCGGAGTCCTGGCAGGGATCGGCGGCAAGTGTGCCGACGTCAAGGGTGAGAACCCGGCCAACGGAATCATCTGGCTGTGGACGTGTTTCGGCCCGCCCGGCGAGACCTACGGGGGCATGCCGGACGGAGACATCCGCACCATGGGTGTGTGCACCGACGTCGGTGCTCTCACCAACGGCACCGCTGTCGGCGTCGCCAACTGCCACGGCGGCCTGAGCCAGCAGTGGTCGGTCCGCCCGGACGCCACGATCGTCAACGTCGAGTCCGGCCGGTGCATGGACGTGCAGGCGGGGAACACGGCTGACGGCACGAAGATCCAGCTGTGGGACTGCGTGGGCACCCCGCAGCAACGGTGGTCGGTTCCGCTGAGCGCGAGCTGATCACCGGCGTGGGAGGCGGGCCGAACCCCAGGCCCGCCTCCCACGTTCTGGCTACCTCTGGCAGGCGAGCCGGTACGCGGCCGAGCCGATCAGCTCCAGCGACACCTGGAGGCGTTCCGGGCTGATGTTGTCCCGGATCGTGTCCTCCGGCGTGTGGTAGATCGGTTCCAGCTGCGCCGGCCCGCCCTCGCCGCGCCAGCTGAAGTTGGCCGACGCCATGCCCTTCTCGTGGAACGGCACGTGGTCGCTCGACCCGCGCGCCACCGGTCCGTGCACCCGAGGGTCGTACCCGAGCCGTTGCGCCGCAGCGCGCACGGCGGCGGTCGTGGCGTTGTCGGCGCCGTCCACGGACAGCAGCCAGTACGCCGTCGCCGGGTCGTGGCTCGTGGCGACCATGTCGTTCTGGAAGACGCCCTTGATCCGCGCGATCTCCTCCGGCGCGAGCTGCGAGACGTAGTGCCGCGACCCGAGCAGACCCTGCTCCTCCGATCCCCACAACGCGAACCGGATCGCCTTGTGCGTCGGCAGGTAGCGCAACACCCGCGCGAGCTCCAGGCACAGCACCGTGCCGCTGCCGTCGTCGTTGGCGCCAGGCGAGCCCGGCACGCTGTCGTAGTGCGCGGTCACCATGACAACGCCGTTGTCCTGCCACGGAAAGGTCGCCGGCCGTTCCGCGATCACGTTGTAGGACGTGAGGTTCGGGTGGTGCGTGGTGCTGATCGTCAGCTCACCGGACCCCTGCGCGCGCAGCTTCTCGGTGTGCACCTGGGCGAGTCCGATGACCGGCACGGGGACGTTCCGGTCGAGGGTGGGGGAGAACGCGCTGGACTTGCTCGCCGTCGCGGAGACGCGGCCGAGGACCACGGCCACGGCGCCGCGCTCGATCGCGGCGTGCGTCGGCGCGGGGCCGGTGGGAGCGTTGACGTAGAACGCGATCTTGCCGGTGAGGTCAGGCAGCTGACCGTCGGTGACCTCGACGAACGGTGCTTCGACCGTGACGCCGAGCGCCCCGAACCGCGAGGCACCGGCCTGCCACTGGCCGTTGATCTCGGCCAGGTACTTGTCCGGCACGGTGAACGGCTGGGTCGTCACCTGGTATCGCAACGCCTTGAGCTCGCGCACCAGGTAGTCGCGGGCCCGGTGCTCGGACTCGGTGCCGCCGATCCGCGGGCCGATCCTGTCGCTCAGCACCTTGAGGTGTTCCAGCGCTTTGCGGGCGCGGACCCGTGCCACGACTGGGAAGTCACCGAGGTCCAGGTCGGGCACGTGCGAGGCGCCCGGCTTCTGGCCGGTGGCCGCTCGTGCGCTCGCGGGGTTGGCCACCACGGCGGCTGCTCCGGCCGCTGCGGCGAGGAAGTGACGTCTGCGCATTTCGTCCCCCATCTTCCGATCTCGTCTGAACGTAGGCAGGCGTGGCGTGGCGGGGCAACCGACTAGTGGTTGGTTCCGAGGTGACGGCACGGCTTCGCCGACCCGGCACATGCCCTCCTTCGTCGGGCGTGTGCCGGACCGAATTTCTGTGGTCACCTTGCTGGGGTGGTTGCGGGGCGTGGTCGAGTGCCGTGCGGTGGCCGCCGGTTGCGGTGGTGGTTCTTAGGTGCGGGTTGCGAATTTTTAGAATGGTGGTGGGTCGCCGAGTACTGGTTCGGGGTGGCGTTCGTAGGTTTTTCCTGCGGGGCTGCGGAAGCAGAATCTGCCAGGGTTTGGTTGGCTCACCTGCCAGGCCGTGCGGTGTTTGACGCGGTGGTGTCTGCGGCAGAACGCGCCCAGGTTCGCCGCCGAGGTCGTGCCGCGCGGGAACGGGATCGTGTGGTCGAGGTCGGACTCGTGCGAGGGGTGCATGCAGCCGGGGAAGCGGCAGGTCCGGTCCCGCGTCCAGACGAAGCGGCGCAACGCTGCGGGTGGGCGGTAGGTGCTGGTGCCGAACTCCAGAGCCTCGCCGGTGACCGGATCGGTCAGCAACCGTCGCCACGTGGCGTCTCCGGCGAGGTTGCGGGCCAGTTCGGCGGTGATCGGGCCATAGCCAGCCAACTCGCCGGGCTGTGAGGACAAGCCCATCAGCGTGGCGGCCGAGACGGTCACGTACAGCTCGACTTTGACCGCGCTGGTCTTGTCGGGCGTGGCGAGCAGCAGGTCGGCGAACACGTCCGCGCGAACCTGATCCAGCGTGCGCGGATCAGACGGCGTGTGCGCCTGACGCGCGATCGCGTCAACCCGAGCCGAGCACGCGGCGGCCAGGTGCGCGGGCAGGAAAGCCCAGATTCGCGCCATGTCGTCCTCGACCGCGTCCAGACCGGTGCAGCGCTGCTGCTTGCGTTCCTCAGCGCGCTCCCGGTGGCCTTCCGGGTCGACCTTCATCACCACGCGGCGCGTGAGCTGGCGCATCTGCGCGCCGGTCTGGCCCGCGGCCTTGGCCAGCACGCGGGCCTCCACCTCGGCGGCCAGGTCGGCCGACAGCGGCATGGTCTGGTCGTGCAGCACGCGGGCCTTGTAGAAGTCGATCTCCCCCTTCTCCAGGGCATCGAGCGTCTGCGGCAGCCTGGACGCCAGGTCCAGCGCCAGCGCGATCTGGTCGGTGGTCCAGCGCGACGTCCAGCGCATCGCCGCCGCGATCTCGGCGTCGAAGAACTCCTCGCCCTCACAGGCGATCGCGTACTCCGCGAGCACGCGCAACGACTGCGCCTGGTGATAGGCAATCTGTTTGTGGTGATAATCGAGAGCATCGAGGACCTCGACCGCTTCCATGCCCACAATTTTATTCGTGATCAAAAACCGCAAAGGGGGGCTCAGGGCCTCACGATCGAGTGAAAGTGCGGTCCAGTCAACGAAAACGAGCCTGTCCGCACAGGATCAACGATCTCAGTGGCCGGCCTTCACTGCGGCGTGTTCCAGCACCAGGTCCTCGACCTGCCTGCGCGCGTCCGACCGAGCCTTCTCGACGCATGCCATCAGGTGCGTGGAGAGCACGTCCGGTTCGAGATCGCGCACCGCCGGGCTGAACGAAACCCCTGTCGTGACACCGTTCGAGTCGACCGTCACGGTGACGCCGCCGCGCGATGCCTCGCCGTTGACGGCCGCCAGCAGCCGCACGAGTTCGTGGTAGCGCTCCTCGGTGGCGTCGCGGCCCTCCTCCCACCACGCGAGGCGGCGGCGCAGCAACGCCTGTGCGGTGGCCGGGTCGGACACCGGGACCGTCCACGCGCCAGAAGCGGTGTGCAGCACGATCGCGTTCGCCTGCGCTGTCACGTGCTGGATCCTGGCGAACGTGACGCCCGCGTCGACGCGTCCGCCCTGCCGCGTGGTCCAGTCGACGCGGTCGCTGCCGATCACCAGGCGCGAGCCGTGCCCGTCCAGGACCAGCGGGAACGCAGTGGACCCGAGTTCGAGGACGGGCGCCGAGAGCAGTGAGCGGTGGGCCAGCCGGGCGAGTGAGCAGGCCGAGCCCGCGCCGAGCACTCCGGCCGCGCACAACGCCTTCACCGCGATGGCCGCGCCGGGGCTGAGCCGCAGCGCGATGCCCGCGCCCGGCAGCACGCCGAGCACGAGCTGCGTGCCGGTCATCAGGGTGGTGGCGGGCAACCACGAGTGCGGGTCGCTCAACCCGTTGCGGCGCAACCAGGACAGCAACGCCCACGCGCACGCTGCCGCCGCCACGGCCGGAATCGCCGACCACCACGGCATGATCCGCTGCCCGGCCGAGGTCATCCCGGCGAGCGCGACGCAGACCAGGCCGATCGCGACCGGCAGCACACCGGTCGACAACAGGAGCAACGTCCTGGTGCGCCGCCATCGGTTGGCGAGAGCCCGCACGACCTCGGGATCGTTGATCAGAGGGATGGCGTGGGGAATGAGTGTCATCGGCGCGCCCCTCGTCAGCTCACCGCCGTCACGCGATGTGACGTGCGGGCCGACCAGGCTTCCCGGCTCACCAGGCGTAAATATGCCGTAAATGTCCTGATCAGGCAAGCCTTGTCCACAGTGGACGGTGATGGCGGCAACCAGTCCGCCACCACCGTTCCGTTGTGTCAGGCCGTTTTCGCCCGCCGTCCGAGCAGCAGATCGATCACGAAAAACGCCACCAGGCTGATGCCGAGCAACGGCACGAACCACCCCACGACCAGCGTGCCGAGGCCGAGCCCCGCCAGCGCGGCCGGCGGGACCTTGCGCCACTGACCGCGCGGCGTCGGGCGGCCGAAGCCGCTGGTCGGCCTGCGTTTCCACCACATCCGGTAGCCGAGCACGACCAGCGTGACGAGCCCGCCGCCGATGAGCAGCAACAGCAGCTGGTTGGGCCACCCGAACAGCACACCCATGTGCGCGTCGATGCCCCACCTGCTCAGCTTCGCGGCGATCGGGTAGTCGGCGAACTTCACCGAGCTGACCACGGCGCCGTCCTGGATCGCCACCGCGTCGACCTGCGTGGGCCAGCCGCGGTCGACCTCGGCGACCTTCCAGGCGCCGTCGGGGGAGGTGGGAAGGCTGATCTCGACCGGCTTGGCGTCGATGCCCGAGGTGCGCGCGGCCCACAGCACGGTGTCGATGTCGCGGTGCCCGGACCCGGACGAGGTGTGCTCGCCGTGTTCGCTGTGATCACCGCCGCCGCTGCCGGGCATCTTCAACGACGGGGTGGTCCAGCCGAGGGTTTCGCGCAGCGAGGCGACGTTCTCCCCGGCGTACGCGGACCACGTGAGGCCCGTGGCGGACAGGAACAACGCGCCGCCCAGCACCCACACACCGATCAGCCCGTGCGTGCGAGCGCGCTTGCTCTTGCGCGGCCTGGTGATCCACAGCACCAGGCCGCCCAGTGCGACGACCCACAGCCAGGAGGCGGCGAGCTCGCTGTAGAGGCGGCCGGGTTCACCGAGCAGCAGGTTGCGGTGCAGCTGGCTCAGGGTCATGCGCAACGGCAGGCTGCCGCTCGATCCGTAGACGACGAGGTCACCGGTGACCCTGCCGGTGCCGGGATCGACGAAGACCGCCCGGCGTTCGGACTCGCCGAGACCCTTCTCGGAGAACAGGACACGGGTCGTGGCACCGGGTTCGGTCGCTGGCCGGACCGCGACGAGCGAACCCTGCGGCGACGTCCCGAGCGCCGCGTCGATCTGGGTGGAGAGCGGGAGTTGCTGGGAGGAAACGGGAACGCGGAGCTTGTCGGAGTAGACCCACGACTCCAGCTGCGGAGTGAGGGCGTAGAGAACACCGGTCAACGCGGCGATGAGCACGAGCGGGCCGACGAGCACTCCGGCGTAGAAGTGCAGGCGCAGGAAGAGTCCCCGCCACGCGAAAGACGTGCGTGACGGAGTGGCAGTGGTGGTCATGACACTCCAGATGGGCGTGAACAGGTGCAGGACCGCTGGTCGGCGGCCCTGTGAAGGGGAATTCAGACCTGTTCAGCCGGAGGACCGCGCCACGACAGCACGTCCAGGAAGACGATCGCGGCCGGCACGCGCGCGGGCGTGGCGACGACCAGCGGTGCCGAGGCGGGCAGCGGCACGTGCCTGCGGGGGAGCACCGACGCGACGGCGCGGGCGAGCGCGAGCACCGTTTGTTCGGCGACGGCGAGCACGGCGACGGTCAGCGCGGTGGCCACGACGTGCGAGGCGACCATGCGCGACGGGTCGGGTTCGTGCACGTGCCGGGACGCGGCGAGCGACAGCATGAGGTGCATCGCGAGCTGTCCGCCACCGACCACGACGAGCAGCCGCGACGGGGTGAGCTCGTGCCGGGCGAACCCGGTCGTCGCCCACGTCAGCAAGGCCACGAGCGAGACGACCAGGCCGGCGTCCGGCAGGTGGCCGTCCGCATCCGTGTGCGCGAGCACGGCGAGCGCCCCGGTGACGACACCGACGGCTGCACAGCGCGCACGGCGCAGCGGAGCTGTCGGCAGGGTCATGCACCGCAGCCTAGCTGGCAGATCGCCGGAAACCAGCTGTACGAAAGTTCGGGGGAAACGGTTCAATGCGGCGGTGATCTCGTACAACACCGATGTCAGCGAACTCAGTGAGGATGATCTCGCCGGGTTCTTCGTGGGCTGGCCCACACCGCCGTCACCCGCCCAGCACCTCGCCGTGCTGCGCGGGAGCTACCGCGTGGTGGTCGCGCGCTCGCACGACACGGTTGTCGGCTTCGTGAACATGATCAGCGACGGGGTGCTCACCGCGTTCATCCCGTGGCTGGAGGTGCGGCCGGAGTTCCAGGGACAGGGCATCGGCACCGAGCTGATGCGCCGCGTCCTCGCCGAGGCGGAACACCTCTACTCCGTGGACCTCGTGTGCGACGAGGAGCTGCGGCCGTACTACGAGCGCCTCGGCGGGGTCGCGCTGACCGGGATGATCTGGCGCAACCGCGCCGCGTGTGAAGGCTAGATCCCTTCGAGGTCCAGCGTCTGCTGGTGCGGGCCGCCGGTGAACGAGCTCGTGAGCAGCCCGGCGGACCGGCACCGCCCGCACGTCACAGGTGAGGTCGTCGGCTTGAACCGGGTGAAGTCCCAGCTGCCCGTGCCGACGTGACAGCCGGGGCCGGGCACCTCCAGCCCGAGCCAGCCCTGCAGCCGCACGGCGTGCACGACGTCGGATCCGTCGAGATATCCGTTGAGCCGCCCCGCGAACCGGTTGCGCGCCTCCTCCGCGGGCGCGCTGAGTGCCTCCTGCAACACCGAAATGCCGTTCATGGACCCGATTCAACCTCACGGGGACGCGTCGAGCCGCGCACCACGCCGCTCCAGCACCGCGAGGCAGCGCGCGCACCACCGGACGTTGTCCCGCTCGAACGACAAGCCCCGCAACAACGTCAGGTACGGCCCGACCCGAACGGCGGTGGTCAGGAACTCCTCCTCGGTGCGGCCGTCGAGCAGTTTGGCCCTGAGGCGCTCGTACCGCGTGATCTTCGCCTCCGCCCACTGCTTGCGCTCGCGGATCGACGCCTTCACCGCCTCGGTGTCACCGGAGTCCGCGGCCATCACCGCCACCAGCAGCTCGTCGCGGATCGCGGTGGGCTTGTGCGGTTCGGCGGTGAACCTCGTCAGCTCCTCGCGACCCTCGGGCGTGAGGGAGAACAGCCGCTTGTTCGGCCTGCGCTCCTGCTCGACCGTGCGCGCCGCGATCAGACCGTCGGCCTCCATCCGGTCCAGCTCGCGGTAGAGCTGCTGCGGCGTGCACATCCAGAAGTTCGCCACGGACGCGTCGAACGCCTTGGCCAGGTCGTAGCCGGACGCCTCCCCGTCGAGCAGGGTGGCCATCACGGCGTTGCGCAGCGACATATCAGCAGGTTACGGTGCCTCGACCTAGTCAACAAGTTGAGTATGTGAGGGTCTGCTGTGAACGCATTCCGCAAGGCAGTCGAGGCACGCGACACCGACGCCATGGCGGCCTGCCTGGCCGAGAACGTGGTGTTCACCAGCCCCGTCGCGTTCGCCCCTTACCCCGGCAAGCCGATCACCGCGGCGATCCTGCGCGGCGTGATGCGGGTGTTCGAGAACTTCCGCTACGAGCGCGAGATCGCCGACGGCGCCAACCACGCGCTCGTCTTCCGCGCCGAGATCGGCGGCAAGGAGATCCAGGGCTGCGACTTCCTGCACCTCGACTCCGACGGGCTGATCGACGAGTTCACCGTGATGGTGCGGCCGCTGTCCGGCGCGCAGGCCCTGTCGGCGGCGATGGCGGCGCAGTTCGAGCAGATCAAGGCCGAGGCGATGGAGGCGTACAACTCCTGATCAGGCCAGGTGTCGCAGCAGTGCGAGGTCGTGCAGGTCCCGTTCGCGGGGCTCGTAGCCCTGGTGGAAGTGCAGCTGCTGCTCGGCCGACAGGCACGGCACGGTGACGCCGAGGATCGTGCCGGTGACGAAGCACCTCGCCGGGTAGCGGAACGGTTCGCCCGGCGTGAGCGAGGACTGCTCGGCGCTGCCGTCGGCGGCGAACCGCAGCGGGTGCAGGTCGATCTCGCGGCCGGACGGGTCGGTGACCACGAACCGCACCGGGCGCCACGACAGCGTTTCCGCGAAGCCGAGCTTCGCCAGCGCCGCGAGGACCTGTGGTTCCTGCTCCTGCCGGTGAAGGAGGTCGAGGTCCTCGTGCGGGCGGGTCTGCCTGCCCGCCAACGCGTCGACGCCCCAGCCGCCGGCGACCCGGACGTCGGTGCCGTCCAGCGCCGCCAGGATCTCGAGCACGTCCTCACCGGTCACGCCTCGGCACGGTAGTGGTCCTCATTGACTTGGCGCACGCGGATTTGCTGCTACGTTGGGACTCGTGCCGGACTTCAAGCTGCCGCTCTACGGCGCTGACACCGAACGCGGCGACCTCGCTCCCTGAGTCGCCCCGTTCGCCTCCGACACCCTTCACCCGTTTTCCCAGGGAGCTTTGCCATGCACTCGTTCATCCGCGCGCTGCCCAAAGTCGAGCTGCACGTCCACCTCGTCGGCTCTGCCGGTGTCGACACGGTTCTGGAACTGGCTCGCCGTCATCCCGAGGCCGGTGTGCCGGCCGACCGGGCCGAGCTGGAGCGCTTCTACGCGTTCCGGGACTTCGACCACTTCCTCAAGGTGTACTGGGCGGTGCAGTCGATGCTGAAGGATCGCCACGACATCCACACGCTCGTCGTCGGTCTGGCTCGCGAGCTGGCCCGCCAGAACGTCAGGTACGCCGAGGTCACCGTGACGCCCCACAACCACGTGACGGACGGCATGTCCGGGGACGAACTGCTCGCGGGGCTGGAGTCCGGGCGTGCCTTCGCCGCGAACGCCGGTGTGGAACTGGCCTGGTGCTTCGACATTCCAGGAGAGAAGGGCCTGAAGGCCGGCCGGGAGACATTGGCGTTCGCGCTGACCGAACGTCCCGACGGCCTGGTCTCCTTCGGACTCGGCGGTCCCGAGGCCGGCGTCGGCCGCGCCCAGTTCGCGCCTTTCTTCGACACCGCGAGGGAAGCAGGACTGCACTGCGTTCCGCACGCGGGGGAGACGACCGGGCCGGAGACGATCTGGTCGGCGTTGCACGACCTGCGGGCCGAGCGGATCGGGCACGGCACGAGCTGCACCGAAGATCCCGCGCTGCTCGAACACCTTGCCGCGAAAGGGATTCCGCTGGAGGTGTGCCCGACCTCGAACGTCCGCACCCAGCAGGTGCCGTCGATCGACGCGCACCCGGTGCGGCGGATGCTCGACGCCGGTGTGGTGGTCACGCTGAACACCGACGACCCGCCGTTCTTCGGTGCCACGCTGGAAGGTGAGTACCTGGCGGTGGCCACGACGCTGGGACTCACGCACACGGACGTCGCGCGGCTCGCGGAGAACGCCGTGCTGGCCTCGTTCCTGCCCAACGCCCGCAAAACGTCGTTGCTGGAGGGGATCGCGGACGTGCTCGCCGCGGCCTGACACAGCGGTGGCCCGCCGGCGAAACACCGGCGGGCCACCGTGAACTCACTGCTGTGGCACGAAGTACGACCGTTCGAGGTTGCCAGAGACGACACCGTCGGGCGTCCGGCTCGACACGGTCAGGGAGAACGTTCCGCTGGACGGCAGCGTCACGGTGAACCGCGCCTTGCCGTCCTCGCCGACCGGAACGACCTGCGGCGGGTTGAACGCGATGTTCCACAGGACCTCGCGCGACCCGGCCAGCGCCGGCGTCACCACGAACTCGATCGGCTCACCCGGCCGTGCCGTCACCGGTCCGCCGTCCGGGTACTGCGGGCTCGTGACGACCGGGAGCGCCGCCTTCACCTGGAACATGTACGACCGCTCGTCCGACTCCACGCCGCCCGCCGTCACGCCCATCACGTGCAGGTAGTGGTAACCCGGCTTCTTCGGTGCCCACTGGACCTGCGTGCCCGTGGTGCTCTGCCACGGCTCGTCGTCGAACTTGTACTTGTACGACACGACAGGCAGCCGCGGCGACGAGAACGTGAACGTACCGGTCTGGCCCGGCGCGCCACCCGGCTCGTACTTGTAGTCGTTGCTCGTCACGTCCGGTGCCGGAGCTTCGGCGAGGAACTCACCGGTGCCCCAGCCCGAGCGCACGCCCGCGGCGTTGATGCTCGCCACCCGCATGGCGAAGTCGCCCTTCGCTGTCGGCGTGTACTCGAACGTCAGCGACCCGTTCGCGTTGGCGGGCAACTGCTTCTCCGGCTCGTCACCGACCTTGTACACGTACGACACCACACCGGTGCGGCCCGTCGACACGGTGACCGTGCGCGTCTGGCCGACCACGCCGTCCCACGGGTCGACCTCGACGTCGGGCCGGAACAGGTTCACCGAGAACGACCGCTCCGAGTCACCGGACCTGGTGCCTGCGGCGTTGACGGTCCAGACCTTGATCTCGTGCCTCTCCTCACCCTGTTCGGTGAAGGTGACGGTCTTGCGGCCCTTCCGGTCCTCGCCGACGGGCACGGTCTGCTCGGCCCCGTCGTCGAGCTGGTAGACGAACTGGGTCGCGCCGTCCTGGTTGGCGGTGAACACGAAGTCGCGCGGCACACCGATGTCGAACAGCGGGACCTCGACGAACGGCGCCGTCGTGCGCACCCAGAACCGGTAGCTGGTGCCCGGCGAGCGGTGACCGGCCCTGTCGATGCCCGTGACGGAGATGTACAGCGGACCGTCCGTGGTCGGCGTGATGGAGACCGTGGCCTTGCCTCCGGGCGCGTCGGCGTTCACCCGGCCCCCGCGGAAGCCGAGACCGCCGTACTCGAACGCGATGACTTCCTCGTCGCCCTTGGCGTCGAAGGTGAAGTCGCCAGGAATGCCCTCGCCGCCGTCACCGGGCGGGCCACCGTTCTCGCGGTAGGTCGTCGACGAGATCGCCGGCGCGGTGGCGGGCGGGGTGAAGTCGGCGGTGAACTGGCACGGCGCGGACCACTCGGAGGTGGCGAACCCGTCCTCGGTGCGGGCGGCGAACGCGTAGACGCCGCCGTCCTTGACCATGCCTGCCGGGAACCAGCCGTTCAGGTAACCGCTGCCCGCCCACAGCAGGCCGGACTCGACCCGTTGCTCGGGCGCGGCCACCGGCCAGAACGCCAGCCGGCCCTCCAGCCCGTAGGTGCCGTCGGCGTCGTGCGCGATCGCCGACACCGCGGGCTGAGCGTCGGAGAAGAAGTTCGTTGCGGGGTCACATGTTCCGTTGCCGACCTGGAGGTCCGTCGGGACACCGGGCGGCGTGTTGAACGTCGTGCTGAGCACCGCGGCGGGGTCGTAGGTGCGGCCGTACTCGACCTTGCCCTGAACCGGTTCCGCGATCCGCAGCGCGAACGTGATCTCGGTGCGGCCGCGCTCGAGCGCCTTCTTGATCGGCTCGACGACGTTCCAGGTGACCCACGGCGAGACGCAGTCCTCGTTGGCCGTCGGCGCGATGTTCGTGATCTCCCAAGGCTGGTTCGCCCAGGTGATCCGTTCCTGCGGCTTCACGACCCACAGCTGGGTGGAACGCGGTTTGGTGCAGTCGTTCGCGGCCTTCTCCGGCGTCCTGAGCGACGCCGTGAACAGCTGCGTGCCCTTGAAACGCGACAGGTCGAACGTGAAGTAGGACTTGCCGATGTGGTGCCTGTCGTCACGCCAGGCGCCCACCCTCGCGTCGCCCGTGGTGATCGACTTGTGCGGCTGCTTGGAGTCCGTGGTGACCCACCTGACCGGTGATGACGTGGCCCAGTTGGGTTGCTGGGCGGCGTGCGCGGTGCCGGGCACCACCACGACGAGTCCTGCGACGAGCGCGGCGACGAGTGCCCCAGCGCCGCGCCAGGGTCTGCCTGAGCTTCTCATGTTCCCCCTATGCCGAACCGTTCGGTGGATCGTGTCATCCGTCCAACGCCAGGTGGTACGGGTTTGTTGATTCCACATCGGACAATTTCGGAAGGTGTCAGCGGATGCGCCCGTCCTGGCGATGGACATCGTCAGGACGGGCGAGGATCGTGCAGCAGGTGGAGCAAGTCGTCGAAGCGACGGGCTTGGACGCAGCGCACGAGCTGCTGAGCGCGGCGTACGGCCGGATGCGGCTCAACGGCGGTGTGCGGAGTGCGACGCTGCGAATGGCCACGAGGGCGCTCGGACGGGTCCGGTTCGACGAGGTCAACGGTCGGATCGGTCTCGAGGTCGACAGCGAACCGCCCGGCGCGTACCTGTTCGGGCACCTGACTGGCGGTCGGATCTGCTACCGCTCGGACGGCGAGGAACGCCGCCTCGTCGCCGGTGACGCGTTCCTCGCGGTTCCTCCTGGCAGCTCTTACACGGCGACCGCGCAAGACCCGCAGGCGTCGATGGTCGTGCTCAGCCAGGCCCTCGTGGACGAGGTCGCCGAGGACGTCCGGTTCGTGGGTTGCAGCCCTCTCTCCGCTCGCGCCGCTGCGGCGTGGCGGTCCACCTGCGTCCTTCTGCACGACGAACTGCTGCCGGTGTTCGGAAGCAACCGTCTGGTCGTGGCGAACGCGACACGCCTGCTGGTGGCCACGACACTGGCCACTTTCCCGAACACCGGGCTGGTGGATCCCACGGCCGCTGATCGGCGTGATGCGCGTCCCCAGGCTTTGCGGCGTGCCATGGCGTTCATCGAGGACAACGCCGCGTCGGACATCACCGCCGCCGACATCGCGTGCGCCGCCCGTGTGTCCATTCGTGCGATGCAGCTCGCGTTCCGCCGTCACCTCGACATGACGCCGATGTCCTACCTCCGAAGCGTGCGTCTCTCGTGCGCACACGACGACCTGAAGTCGGGAAACGGTTCCGTGACCGCGATCGCCGCACGTTGGGGTTACGCCCGTCCGAGTGTCTTCGCAGCTCATTACCGCGCCGCTTACGGCGTTTCTCCGTCGCAAACCCTCCGGTCACGCTGACGCGCTTCGCTTTCCCGTGCGTGGGTTCGCTTCCGCTGCTATCGCTGCGTTCGGGGAGTGCGGTGAAGTGATGTCCACTTTCTGGTGATGTGAGGGGCTATGAACGCCTGTGAGACGACTCCGTTCGCCGTGCGGACGCAGCGCGCGGGAACCCGCTTCGTGGCCACCTGCCAGGGCGAGATGGACGTGACGACCTGCGACCTGTTCTTCGCCGCGGTGCTGCCCGGCATCACGGACCCGGCCACCGACCGCGTGTCCGTCGACCTGGCCGAGGTGACGTTCCTGTCCGCGAGCGGCCTGCGCAGCCTCCTGCTCCTGCTGTGCGCCGCGCACTACAACGGCAAGTCGTTCGACCTGCACCGAACCCAGCCCCAGGTGCGCCGAGTGCTGGACCTGTTCGGCTTCACCACCTTCAAAGCAGGCCTTGTGTGGGAGACAACCATGTCGCCGAAGGTCCGCCGTCACTAGCTTGACCAGCTATGTTGCTCCCGCTGGTACTCGTACTCGCGCTGACTCCGCCGGCCGCGGTGGTGAAGGTCCCGGGCGCCGAACATCAGCAGCTCGCCCACCTGGCCGACCTCACCACGACCGGCACCACCGCCACCGGCCACACCGACCCGGCCGACTGGGCGGGCCTGACGAGCGCCACCCTGCCGGTGCCCGCCGCCGTCCCCGGCCTCCAGATCGACGGCTACTTCCCGGACAAGTCGTCCACGAACACCAACCACGGTTGGAACCACGACTCCCAGTTCGTGGTGCGCCTGCCCGACCACTGGAACGGCGGCCTGGTGGTCACAGGCGCACCTGGCGTGCGCGAGCAGTACGCGAACGACCGCGCGATCTCCGACTGGGTCCTGTCCCGCGGCTACGCCTTCGCCTCGACCGACAAGGGCAACACCGGCGCGCAGTTCTACCGCGACGGCCGAGCGATGGAGGAGTGGAACCACCGCTTCACCCAGCTGACCGTGGCGGCTCGTTCCGTTGTGGCCCAACGCTATGGTCGTGGGCCGCGCCGAACGATCGCCACCGGCATCTCCAACGGCGGCTACCTCGTGCGCTGGCAGCTGGAGAACCGCCCGCACCTCTACGACGGCGGCGTCGACTGGGAGGGGACACTGTGGACGGTCGACGGCCCGAACCCGCTGACGTTCCTGCCCCCGGCACTCCGCGCCTACCCCGCCTACGTCGCCGGTGCGCCGGGCGCGCACGAGGCGATGGTGGCGGCGGGTTTTCCGGCCGGCACGGAATTCCTGTGGGACTACCACTACCGCTACTACTGGGACCTGACGCAGCGGATCTACCGCGAGGAGTTCGACCCGTCTTTTGACGGCGCTTTGGAGGCCGGCGTGCCGTTCTGCGCTTCGGGAACGCCGTTGTGCGACGCGGACTACTCGTACGCCGCGCGGCGTCGCGTCGCGGGGCCGTTGGTGTCGCGGATCGATCTGACCGGCGCGGTCAAGCGGCCGTTGCTGACGGTGCACGGGACGTACGACGTGCTGCTGCCGATCAGTCAGGACTCGGACGTGTACGCGGGCATGACGCCTGATCGGTTGCACCGGTACTACCGGGTGGAGCAGGGGACGCACGTGGACGGGCTGGTGGACGCGTACCCGGATCGGTTGCGGCCGTTGGCGCCGTGTCATCGGGCGGCGTTCGTGGCGCTGGAGAGGTGGTTGGAGGGGGTGGAGCCGCCGGCGTCGGCGACGTTGGGGCGGCCGGCGGATGTGGCGACCTGCCCGCTGTCGTGAGCAGAGTGGGGAGGCGCGGGTCGCGCCGCAGCGACCAGGACGGCGGCTGACATCGGGTGCGTTGGTCGGGTCGCCACCTGCCCGCTCTCGTGATCCAATCAACCACGTGGCCACCATCGAGTACGTCCTCGGCGACATCACCGAGCAGGAAGTCGACGTGATCGTGAACGCCGCCAACTCCTCCCTCCTCGGCGGCGGAGGAGTGGACGGCGCGATCCACCGCAAGGGCGGCCCCGAGATCCTGGCCGAGTGCCGCAAACTGCGAGCCGGTCACTACGGCGGAGGCCTCAAAACGGGCCAAGCCGTCGCCACGACCGCCGGACGCCTGCGCGCGCGTTGGGTCGTGCACACCGTCGGCCCGGTCTGGTCGGCCACCGAGGACCGGTCGAACCTCCTCGCCGACTGCCACCGCAACTCCCTGCGCGTGGCCGCCGACCTCGGCGCCACCACGATCGCCTTCCCGGCGATCTCCACCGGCATCTACCGCTGGCCGGTCGAAGACGCCGCCGAGATCGCCCACGCCGCCGTCGAGGACGCTCCGCTCGACCTGATCAGGTTCGTCCTGTTCGACCAGGCCACCTACAACGCCTTCGCTCGTCCGTAGTCCGCGATCTCCATCGCCCACCGGTAGCGCAGGTGAACTTCATCGGGCCACTGTGCTTTCCCGCACCAGCAACGAGAACGGCGTCTCCACGTGCTCCAGTGCCGGGGACGACGTCTGGCGGTGCAGCAGGTCGACGGCGGCCCGGGCGATGGCGCCCTTGTCGGGGGCGACGGACGTGAGGGACGGCGAGCTGTAGACGCTCTCCTCGTTGTTGTCGAAGCCCACGACAGCCAAGTCGGCGGGCACTCGCACGAAACGTTCGGTGGCCGCCCGCATCGCGCCGATGGCCAGGAGGTCGTTGAAGCAGAACACGGCGTCCGGTGGGTTTCGCAGGTCCAGCAACGACTTCATGGCGGCGGCACCGTCGGCTCGGTGGTAGTTCAACGCCGTCACCACCAGTTCGTCCAGGAACGGCAGACCGGCCTCTTCCAGAGCCGAACGGTAGCCCTCCAGTCGCAGGGCCGCGGTGCCGCGCTGCGGGTGGGCGCCGATCGCGGCGATTCGCTTGCGGCCCAACGAGATCAGGTGGCGGACCGCAACCCGCGCCGCGGCCACGTTGTCGATGCCCACGCGGGAGATCGGGACGTCCACCGCGTGCTCGCCCAGCAGGACGGACGGGACGGAGAGCTGGAAGTCGTCCACGTGCAGGGCTTCCGGGCTCAGGATCGCGGCGTCGACCAGGTGCGGGCCCAGGGAGGCCAGCGCTGATCGTTCGCCGGAGAGGGTGCCGAAGGTCTGCTCGATCAGCACGTTCCACTCGTGTTCCTGGGCCGCGGCGATGACCAGGCCCGCGAGCTCCGCGAAGTAGGGGATCGAGAGCTCCGGCAGGACCAGGGCGATGGAGCCGGTGCGGCCGCGGCGCAGGTTGCGGGCGCCGAGGTTCGGGCGGTAGCCCGTGGCCTCCAGGGCCTCCTCGACGCGGCGGCGGTTGTCCGGTTTCACGAACGAGTAGCCGTTGACCACGTTCGACACGGTCTTCACTGAGACGCCCGCCAACCGGGCGACGTCCTTGAGCGTGGCCAACGCCAGCCTCCAGAGTGGTACCGGGAAAAGTACCGGGAAGTGTTTCGTCTTTACATCGTTGGAACAACGATGGAAATCTAACCGGTGAGAGCGCGACCACGACAGTCCGTGTAGGAGCCAACGATGTCTCGCATGCTGCTCATCGCCGTCACCGCCCTCCTCGTGACAGGGTGCACCGCCAGAGAAGGTCAGGAGACCGCGGCCAGTGGCGGGCCCGCCGCCAGCGCCGCGCAGCAACAGGCCTCCGGTCCCGGCTGTGCGCGCGCCAGGACCGGCTACCCGCAGGTCGACCTCAAGGGCGCGACGGTCGGGTTCTCCCAGTCGGAGAAGGAAGCGAACCCGTTCCGCACCGCCGAGACGCAGTCGGTCAGGGACGAGGCGGCGACGCGCGGGGTGAACCTGCTGGTCACGAACGCGCAGAGCGACCTCAACAAGCAGATCAGCGACATCAAGTCGTTGCTGGACCGCGGCGCGAAGCTGCTGATCGTGGCACCGCTCAACTCCGACGGCCTCCAGCCCGCGTTCGACGCCGCGAAGGCCAAGCAGGTGCCGGTCGTGACGATCGACCGCAAGGTGACCTCGCAGCCCTGCACGGACTACCTCACGTTCATCGGCTCCGACTTCGTGGAACAGGGCAAACGCGCCGCGAAACAGATGGTCAAGGCGACCGGCGGCAGCGGCAAGGTCGCGATCCTGCTCGGCGCCTCGGGCAACAACGTGACGGTCGACCGGACCAAGGGCTTCAAGGACGGGATCGCCGGCACCGGACTGCAGGTGGTGGCCGAGCAGACGGGCGAGTTCGACAGGTCCAAGGGGCAGGCCGTGATGGAGCAGCTGATCCAGAGCAACCCCGACATCACCGCCGTCTACGCGGAGAACGACGAGATGGGCGTCGGCGCCGTGACCGCCCTCAAGGCCGCGGGCAAGACTCCGGGCAAGGACATCAAGATCGTGTCCGTCGACGGTACGCGCAACGCCGTGCAGCTGATCGCGGACGGCAGCTACACCGCGGTGATCGAGTCCAACCCGCGCTTCGGGCCGCTCGCGTTCGACACACTGGAGAAGTTCGGCAAGGGCGACGAGATCCCGCAGAACATCGTGATCTCCGACGACGAGTACGACACCTCCAACGCCGCCCAGAAGCTCGACAATGCCTACTGATCCGGTGATCGAGGTCGCCGGCGTCACGAAGACCTTCGCCGGCGTGCGGGCGCTCGACGACGTGGACTTCACCCTCGAGAAGGGCGAGATTCACGCGCTGGTGGGGGAGAACGGCGCCGGCAAGTCGACGCTGATCAAGGTGCTGACCGGCATCCACACCCCGGACGCCGGACGCGTCGAGCGCCACGGCCGGATCTCCACGATCTACCAGGAGGTCAACCTCGTCCCGCTGATGAGCGTGGCCGCCAACCTGTTCCTCGGCCGCGAGCCGCGCACCCGGCTCGGCCTGATCGACCGCGCCCGCCGCGACGCCGACGCCGCCGCACTGCTCGGCGGCTACGGCATCACGGCGGACGTGCGCAGTCCACTCGGGACACTCGCGGTCGGCGAGCAGCAGATGGTGGCGCTGGCCAGGGCGGTCCAGGCCGAGGCGGACGTCGTGATCATGGACGAACCGACGTCGTCACTGGAACCGCGCGAGGTCGAGACGTTGCTCGGCGTCGTCGCGAAGCTGCACGAGGCGGGGATCGCGATCATCTACGTCAGCCACCGCATGGACGAGCTGTACCGGATCTGCGACCGCGTCACCGTGCTGCGGGACGGGAAGAGCGTGCACACCGGCTCCCTGGCAGAACTTCCGCGCATCGAGCTGGTCTCGCTGATGCTGGGCCGCTCGGTCACCGAGATCCGCACGCACGGCACCACGGCGTTCGGCGAGGACCACCACGCCGACACCGAACCGGTGCTCGAAGCACGCGATCTGACCAGCACACCACGCATCAACGGCGTCAGCGTCGCGATCCGGCCCGGCGAGGTCGTGGGCCTCGCCGGACTGCTCGGCTCCGGCCGCACCGAGACCGCGAAAGCGATCATCGGGGCGCTCCCGCTCGACCACGGCACCGTGCTCGTCGCGGGCAAACCCGTGCCGCACAACGTGAAAGCAGCCACCAGAGCGGGCATCAGCATGCTCGCGGAGGACCGCAAGACGGAGGGGATCATCCCGAACCTGTCCGTGCGCGAGAACATCGTGCTGGCCGCGCTGCCGAGGCTGAGCCGGTTCGGCGTGACGAGCCGGGCGAAGCAGGACCGGATCGTCGACACGTTCGTCAAACGCTTGCGCATCAAGGTGTCCAGCCCGGAGCAGAAGGTGTCCGAGCTGTCCGGCGGCAACCAGCAGAAGGTGCTGCTGGCCAGGTGGTTGTGCACCGAGCCCAAGATCCTCCTGCTCGACGAACCGACCCGCGGCATCGACGTCGGTGCCAAGGCGGAGGTGCAGGCGTTGATCGACGAGCTCGCGCGGGAAGGCCTGGCGGTGCTGCTGATCAGCTCCGAGCTGGACGAGCTGCTCGACGGTGCGGACCGGCTCGTGGTCCTGCGGGACGGGGAGGTCGCGGGTGAGCTGGAGGGAGCCCGGCTCACCCGCGAGCACGTGCTCGCGGCGATCGCGGCGGAGGTGATGGATGACGCTGACAGCCACTAGAACGCGCTGGCTGCAGGACAACGGTGTCTACGTCGCCGTGGTGGCGCTCCTGCTGTTCAACGCCGTGTTCACGGCCAACTTCCTGACGCTGGGCAACTTCCGCACCCAGCTCGTCCAGGCGGCACCGGTGCTGATCGTGGCGCTCGGCATGGCGCTGGTGATCGGCACCGAAGGCGTCGACCTGAGCGTCGGCGCGGTCATGGCGCTGGCCGCCGCGATCATCCCGCTCTACCTCGGCGCCGGCCCGGTCCCCGCCGTCCTGATGGCGCTCGTCGCGGGCCTGGTCGCGGGGGTCTTCAACGGTTTTCTCGTCGCGAAGGTGGGCATCCAGCCGATCGTCGCCACCCTCGCGCTGCTCGTGGGTGGCCGCGGCCTCGCACTGGTCATCGCGAACGGCCAGTTGGTCCAGTTGCACGACCCGGCATTCCTCGCGCTGGGTACCGAGGACGTCCTGGGCGTCCCGATCAGCGTGCTGACCGCGGTCGTGCTGGCGGTGGCGGTCGCGGCTCTCACGAACCGCACGACGTTCGGCCGGCAGCTCGTCGCGGTCGGCGGCAACCGCAGGGCGGCCGCGTTGGCCGGGTTGCCGGTCAACCGGGTGCTGATCGGGGTCTACACGATCTGCGGCGTGCTGGCGGCGGTGTCCGGCGTCCTCGCCACGTCCCGGCTCGGCGCCAGCGATCCCGCGGACATGGGCCTGCTGATGGAGCTGTCCGCGATCACCGCCGTCGTCGTGGGCGGAACTCCACTCACCGGCGGCAAGGTGCGCGTTCTCGGCACGGTGATGGGAGTGGTGCTGATGCAGCTGGTCAGGGCCACGCTGATCAAGCACGACCTGCCGGACTCGATCGCCCAGATGATCCAGGCCGCGATCATCGTCGCCGCCGTGTACGTGGCACGGGAGCGCCGATGATGACGTTGACAGCGGCAACGAGAACGAAGGTCCTGCAACGCCAGGGATCCGCCGTCGCGCTGGTGCTGGTGGTCGCCGTGTCGTGGCTGGTCTTCCCACGTTTCGGCAGCCTCGACAACCTGCGTGACCTCGCCCTGCAGGGCTCGTTCCTCGCGGTGATCGCGCTCGGCATGACGTTCGTGATCATCACCGGCGGGATCGACCTGTCCGTCGGGTCGGTCTACGCCCTCGGTGGTGTGCTCGCGGCCTGGGGCTCGCAGCACGGTTTTCTGGTGGCGCTCGCACTGCCGCTGGTGGTGTGCGCGGGAATCGGCCTGGTCAACGGGCTGCTGATCGCCCGCACGAACATGGCGCCGTTCATCGTGACGCTGGCGTCGCTGCTGTTCGCGCGCGGGCTCCTCCTCGTCATCACCGACGAGGGCGCGATCACCTACCAGATCCCGCCGGACAGCGCGTTCGTCGAGCTCGGCCGCGGCACCGTGTTCGGCTTCGGCTACCCGATCTTCGTCGCGGCCGCGCTCTGCCTCCTGGGCGGAGCGGTCCTGAACCGCACGAGCTTCGGCCAGAACGTGTTCGCGACCGGCGGCGCCGAGCAGTCCGCCATCCTGATGGGCGTTCCCGTCGCCAGGACCAAGATCGGCGTCTACACCGCGAGCGGCACCCTGGCCGGCCTCGCGGGCGCCCTGACGGCTGCCTACCTGCAGTCGGGCGTCACGGTCATCGGCGTCGGCACCGAGCTCGACGCCATCGCGGTCGTGGTCATCGGCGGCACCCTGCTGACCGGTGGCACGGGCACGGTCCTCGGCACCGTGATCGGAGTCGGCCTGATCAAGGTCATCCAGAACGTGATCAACCAGATCGGCACTCTCGACAGCAACTACCAGTCGGTGGTCAGCGGCGTCTTCCTGCTCGTCGTCGTTGTCCTGCAACGAGTTCTTCGGAGATAAAAGGGGGAACCCATGACCAGACGCGTCCTGGGCGTGTTGGTCGGAATCCTGATCGCAACCACGACAGTCGTACCGACAGCACATGCGGCGGAGTGGGTGCCGAAATCCCCTCCGCTCACGACACCCTGGACGTCCCAGGTGTCGCCCTCCAACGCCCTGCCCGAGTACCCGCGCCCCCAGCTCGTGCGCACCGAGTGGCAGAACCTCAACGGTGTCTGGGAGTTCACCGGCGCACCGAACCTGAACGACCCGCCGATCGGCAGGCCGCTGGCCGAAGGCGTTCTCGTGCCGTACCCGATCGAGTCCGCGCTGTCAGGCATCAAACGGCACGAGGACAACATGTTCTACCGCCGCACGTTCACCGTTCCGTCCACTTGGAACGGACGGCACGTCAAGCTCAACTTCGGTGCCGTCACCTGGCAGACCAGGGTGTGGATCAACGGCAGGGAGGTGGGCGCGCACACCGGCGGCTTCGACGCGTTCTCGTTCAACATCTCGGCGGCGCTGACGCTCGGTGTGAACGAGATCGTCGTCGGTGTCCACTCACCGGTCGACGGCAGCCGTTACCCGATCGGCAAACAGCGGAAGACGCCGGGCGGAATTTTCTACACCGCCGCGTCCGGAATCTGGCAGACCGTGTGGCTGGAACCGGTGCGTGCCGAGCACATCACGCGCCTGGACACGACCCCGAACGTCGGCGCGAGCGCGCTCGACCTGGTCGTGCAGAGCACCGCCGGGCAGTCCGTCACCGCCGAGGTGCTCAGCGGCGGCCAGGTGGTCGGCAGGCAGACCGGCACGACCGGCGGATCTCTGCGGATTCCCGTGCCGAACGCCAGGTTGTGGTCGCCGGACGACCCGTTCCTCTACGACCTGCGCGTGACACTGGCGAGCGGGGACGTCGTGACCGGCTACTTCGGCATGCGCTCGCTCGGCAAGGCGATGGTGGGCGGCGTGATGAGGCCGTTGCTCAACGGGAAGTTCGTCTTCCAGATCGGCACGCTCGACCAGGGCTACTGGCCGGACGGCATCTACACCGCGCCGACCGACGAGGCGCTGCGCTGGGACCTTGAACGCCAGAAAGCACTGGGGTTCAACATGGTCCGCAAGCACATCAAGGTCGAACCCGCGCGCTGGTTCTACCACGCCGACCGGCTCGGCCTGATGGTGTGGCAGGACATGCCGTCCGTCGACGCGGTGGACGAGGTGCCGAACTCGCACGCCGACTACGAGTCCGAGCTGCGCCGGATGATCGACCAGCTCAAGGGCATCACGTCGATCGTGCAGTGGGTGCCGTTCAACGAGGGCTGGGGCGAGTACGACGCGGCCAGGATCGTGGACCTGGTCCGCGGCATCGACAACACCCGTCTGGTCAACCACAACTCGGGTTCCAACTGCTGTGTCTCCGATCCCGATCCCGGCAACGGTGACGTGATCGACGACCACGCCTACCAGATCACCACGGCCACCCGGCAGCCCGACGCGAACCGCGTCGCGGTGCTGGGCGAGTTCGGAGGTCTGGGGCGTCGAGTCGTCGGGCACGAGTACGAGCCGGGCAACGGGTTCGCCTACGGCGCGCTGTACCCGGACGAGCAGTCGCTCACCAAGCGGTACGAGGAGATCACCAAGCAGGTCGCGCGGATGGTGCACACACGCGGGCTCTCCGCGTCGATCTACACCGAGCCGTACGACGTCGAAAACGAGATCAACGGCTTCTACACCTACGACCGCCGCGTGCTGAAGATGACCGAGGCACGGGTGCGCGAGGTCAACCAGAAGGTGCTCGCGATCGCGCGCGGCACCGCGGTCGGCCCGGACGACGTGGTCTCGTTGCGCGTCACCACGAGCGGCTTCACCAACCGCTACCTGCGCCACCAGAACGGGCTGGCCCGCACCGACGAGGTCAGCACCGATCAGGGCAGGCTGGACGCGACGTTCCACGTGCGTCCGGGACTCGCTGATGCCGCATGTCTTTCGTTCGAGTCGCGCAACTTCCCCGGCCAGTTCCTCAGGCACAGCAACGGGCGCATCCGCAAGGACGTGAACGACGGCACGATCGCCGCCGACGCGACGTTCTGTGCGCGTGAGGGCACTGGCGGCACGGCGCTGGAGTCGTTCAACCAGCGCGGGTCGTTCATCAGGCACTACAACGAGACCGTCTACCTGGCTCGCTCCGGTGGCCCGAACCCCTGGGACACACCGAACTCGTTCGCCGCGGACACCACGTGGGCGGTGGGCGTGGCGTTGTGGCGCAGCGGTGCGGACCTGCCGCTGGACCAGGCCAGGTCGTTCCGTGTGACCACACCGGGTTTCACGGACCGCTACCTGCGGCACCGCGACGGCCTGGCGCGCACGGACGTCGTTTCCGGCACGAGTGACGGCCTGCTGAAGGCGGACGCGACCTTCGTGATCAGACGCGGTCTCGCCGACCCGACCTGCTACTCGTTCGAGTCGCGCAACTTCCCGGGCAACTTCCTGCGGCACGCGGATTTCCGCGTCCGCCTGAACGCCAACGACAACACCGACCTGTTCCGTCGTGACGCCACGTTCTGCGCCCAGCCGGGCGCGGGTGGCGTGCGGCTGGAGTCGGTCAACGAGCTCGGCACCAACATCCGGCACTACGCGGAGGAGGTCTGGGTCGCCTCGAACGGTGGCTCGCACACGTACGACAACCCTGTCTCGTACAACCAGGACGTGAGCTGGACCGTGAGCTCGCCCTGGGCCTAGGTGAACAGGATCCGCTTGGCCACGGCCTTGCCGAGCGGCGTGCGCAACCCCGCGAACGCCAGCTCGGCAAGGTCCGGCTCGCGCACCATCGACAGCCCGCGCCGCATCAACGACCGCACCCGATAGCGCCGTCGCAGCGCCGCGCCGTCGTAGTGCTCCAGCACGAACCTGTTGCCACTGCGCAGGTAGTCGAACGTGACCGAGGCCGCGAGCTCGGACATCCGCAGGCACGGGTCGAGCCCGCCCGCGGTGAGCGGGGAGACCGCGCCCGCCGCGTCACCGACCAGCAACCCTTGCTGCGACACGATTCTGCGCAGCAGTCCGCCGACGGGGATGGGTCCACCGCGGCGCTGGACCGGGCCGGCCGGTTCCGGGGTGGGGAAGCTGTCGCGGAACCGTTGCAGCAGCTGGGGGAGCGGTGCGCGGAACCTGTCGGCGCGGCCTGCCAGGCCCACGTGCGCGTGTTCGCCGTCGTCGATCACCCACGCGATGTAGCCGGGGGCGAGGCGCGGGTCAACGACGCAGTGGAACGTGGGCGTCGAGCCGCTCCTGACCGGGTAGACCTCCTCGATGCCGGTGATGAGCTGCCGGTTGACGTCGAGGCCGAGCTTCTTCGCGACCGTGGAGCGCGCGCCGTCCGCGCCGATGGTGAAGCGCGCCTTCGTCGACTTGGCGGGATAGCTCGCGTTCAGCGTGACCTGCGCGCCTGCTCGTCGTGCGTCCTCGACGGCCTGGGCGTAGATGCCGGCCATGTCGCCGACGCGGAACTCGTCGCGGGCGCTCACGAGCTCGACCGGGTCCCGGTGCGACGGCGGGTAGAGCAGCACGCGCCGGACCGCGGGGCCGAGGTGCGGCAGCGCGTAGTCGTCGAGGGTGCGCCGGACGAAGATGCCGGTCGTGCGGATGCCGGTCTCGAGGCTCGTCCTGCGCTCGCACACGGCCACGTCCAGGCCTGCTTCCGCGAGCAGGCGCGCGGTGTTGAGACCGGCCAGACCGGCGCCGACGACGAGCACGTCCACGGTGTCCATGCCCGACGGTAGAACCGGCCCGCGGTTCTCCGGCTGCACCTTCACGAGATCTGCACAGCATCTCCACAACCCTTGCGCACCAACAGATGCACCTGGTGGAACGGCCGCTCGCCCTCGTGGGGCTCGCGCCGCATCCTCCCGACCTCGCTGAAACCGGCCTGGCGCAACAGGTTCACGAGGCTGTCGGGTGACCACCGGTAGGCAAGCGTGACCTTGTGGTCGAACGCCTCCGGCCGCGGGTCGTCACCGGCGAAGAAGCCGAGCATCAGGTGACCGCCCGGTGCCAGCACACGTTCGAACTCGGCGAACACGATCGGCAGCTCGTCCGGTGGCGTGTGAATGATGGAGAACGACGAGAGAACGCCGCCGAGAGCCCCGTCGGCGAGGTCCAGCGCGGTCATCGCCCCGACCTCGAAGCGCAGGTCCGGATGCGCGCGGCGAGCGATGGCGATCATCTCGGGGGAGAGGTCGATGCCGAACGCGCTCAAGCCCAGCCCGGTGAGGTGGGCGGTCACGTGGCCCGGCCCGCACCCGATGTCGGCGACGGGGCCCTGGTCTCGCACGAGCTCCGCGAACGCGGCGAGCATCGCGCGTTCCAGCGGCAACGTCCTGAGCACGTCGCTGAACAGTTCGGCGTAGAGGGGTGCGACGGCGTCGTAGGCGGCCCTGGTGTCGAGTTCGGTCACAGTCAGAACCTTGACACATCGGAGGTCTGTCGCTGATCGTGGTGCGTACCGCCGCCTCGGACCGCCGCCTTGGTTCGAGGAGGAGCTGATGGACTTGTTCAACCGCCGCACGGCAATGCGAGGAGCACTCGCCATCGCGGCGACGCCGTTCGCGGCCGGTATCGCGTCTGCAGACGTGGGGTCACTGGCGTTCGTGCAGAAGTGGGCGGCGAACCCCGGTTCGGCCGGGCTGAAGGCGTTCGTCGGCATCGAGGACGACCGCGCGAACTCGCACCCGTCCGCCACGCACATCTTCGCCGAGAGCGACCAGTACCGGTTCGTGATGCACAGGTCCGACCGGGACGGATCGGACCGGCAGCGCCAGGAGGTCCGCGCGATCCAGACCAACGGCACCCGCCACGACATGAAGAAGGGCGAGACCTGGCGCTACACCTACCAGATGTACATCCCCAGCTCGTTGAAGGGGACCACCAGCTTCACACACATCTTCCAGGTCAAGCACACCGGCGTCGCCTCGCCCGTGGTCACCATGTCGCTGTTCCGCTCCGGCTCGGCGGAGTCGGTCGAGATGCGGCTCTTCGGTGCCGGACAGGCGAAGCTCGGCAGCACACCGCTGGCGCCGTTGCGCAACAGGTGGATCGACGTCGAGATCGAGATCAAGGTCGCCGACTCCGGCAGCCTGCGGTTCACCCTCAGAGACGGCGGTGCCACCGTCGTCAACGCGTCCCGGTCCGGTTTCGACACGTGGCTCGGCGGTGACCAGGCGCATCCGAAGTGGGGCATCTACCGGTCCCTCGGCGACTCCGCCCAGCTCCAGGACACCTACCTGCTTCTGCGGAACATGAAGGCCTACCGGAACGAATGAGGTGTTCCCAGGCGAACGTTCAGAGGTGAGAATTGTTCGCGTGGGGGACCTACACGGACGCACGGTCGAGAGCAGGGCCGGTGTCACCGCGTTTCTGGCCGGCGTGTGGCTGATCGCGGCGCCACCGATCCTGCACTTCAGCGCGTCCACGCACGCCTTCCGGCCGTACTGGTGGTCGATGGGACTGGCCGTCGTGCTCATGCTCCTCGGCATGGTGCGGGCGATGGCGCCGCTGGACGTGCCGTTCGCCCAGCCCGTGACGATCGCGCTGGCGCTGTGGCTCGTCGTCGTGGCGCTGCGAGGAGACGGCTGGGTGTGGGCCGTTTGGCTCAACCAGCTCGTGGTGGCGACGGTGATCGCGCTGTCCGCCGGGCTCGCGCTGCTGATCGGCCTGCGTCGATGAGCAAGTGGCACGAGCCGTCCGACAACTGCCTGATCTGCCGCGGTCAGCAGGAGGTCGTCGTCGGCATCCGGGAGCGCGGGCCGTACGAGCGGATGCACGACTACACGCGCGTGCTGTTCTGCGCGGCGTGCGACGTCGGCGAGCTCCGTGCGTTCAGCTACGACGACTTCGTGGTGTTCGGCGAGGAAGACGACGTCATGGTCTGGTCGGCGATTCTCGCCTCGGAAGACGTCGGCCGGTTGCGTTCGGGGTTCGCGTGCACGTCGCCGCTGAACCACGAGTGCCAGTGCGTCCAGCACGTCAGGGCCTACGACACGAGCCTGAGTGCGACCAAGACCCTGCTGCCCGAGTACGGGCCCGCCCGGCACAGTCCGGACGGGCGCACCACCGTCACCGTCGAGCTCGTGGACGGGCTGGCGGAGTTCCGCTGAGCCGCTGGTGCATCAGTCGATCACGGCGACCGCCTCGATCTCGACCAGGTGCTCCGGCACGTCGAGCGCGGCCACACCGATCAACGTGGCAGGCGGCGCCTGACCCTGCGTCACGCGGGCGATGCCTTCGAGCAACTGCGGCATCTTGTCGGGCGTCCAGTCCACGACGTACACGGTCACCTTGACGAGGTCGTCGAACGTCGCCCCGGCCGCCTTGAGCGCGACGTGGACGTTCTCGTAGGCCTGCGCGGTCTGGGTGGCGAGGTCCGGCGCGGCGTCCCAGGCGACCTGGCCTGCGACGTAGACGGTCTTGGACCCGCTGGCGACGGCCACCTGGTGGTAGACGTCGATCTTCGGCAGCTCGTCGGGGTTGATGAAGGTGATCACTGTTCGTCCTTTGCTCTCTTGTGGTTACTGGCAAACCGTAGGAGAGTGAACGCTGACCTGGAAGAACGCACTTTTTCGTGAGTGGGGAACCAAAAGGTGAGCAAGCAGCTCAGCGGGGATCTGGCGCGGGCGGATTCGTTGGCGCGCGAGATCTTCTCGGACATCGCGAACAAGTGGGCGCTGCTGATCATCGAGACGATCGGTGACGCGACCAAGCGCTTCACGGAGCTGAAGGTGGAGGTCGACGGGATCAGCCACAAGATGCTGACGCAGAACCTGCGGCTCTTGGAGCGCAACGGGTTGGTCGTGCGGGTGGTGCATCCGACCGTGCCGCCGCGGGTCGACTACACGTTGACCGAGCCCGGGCAGGCGTTGCGGGCGACGGTGGATGCGATGTGTGACTGGACGCAGCGGTATTTGGGGGAGATCGAGGAGGCGCGCAGCCGCTTCACCGGCTAGTCCTCGTCTCCGGTCAACTGCCGCAGGAAGTCCAATGCTTCCTCATCCTCGGCGGTGTCGTCGACGGTTCGGCCGCTCAGATACGTGGAGACGAAGGAGGAACAGTCGTCCTCGCTCGTGCTCGGCTGGAACCGTTTGACCAGCTTCACGACGACCCCCAGGCTGATCTGATCGGCCGCGCCCCTCACCACCGCGTGGAGACCGGCGAGAAGGTTGTCGTTGATCGTCGGTTCGGTTGTCCGTGCTTCAGCCAGGTATTCGAAGGCATCGACGGGGAGGTATCCGGAGCGGAACTCGTCCAGGTGAGGTGTCGAGGCCCTTTCCACGAGGTCGGCGAAGTCACGGAACGCGTCATCGATTCGGCTGTCGTCCGAGTTCAACGTGGCCCACACGAGCACGAGCGACGGCAGCGCCCCTTCGCCGGTCGCCTTGAAGATGTGCGGCAGCAGTTCAGCGGGGAACGCGCCGCGACCGATCAGGTCGGGGTGGGCGCACACCATGGAGATCAAGTCAGATGGGTGTGCTCCAAAGCTTTGACAGTCGTCCGGTGTGCGCGGGGCGAGGAGCTCGAGCCCGCGCTCCACGACGCGGCGGGGGAGCCTCGTCGCTTCTCTTGCGAGCGCTGCCGCCAGGACCCGACCCGTACGGCGACTCATCGAGACGTTGGGGCTCAGTTCGTCGAGAACGAAGCCGATGACATCGACGTCGTGGGGGAATGCATGTCCTGTGCCGCCGGATCCAGAAGCGCTGGCGAGCCAATGGCACAGGTCTTCGACGAGCGTCTGTTCGTGGGGATCCGCCGTGATGCCGGCGTCGACGAACGCCCGGCCGGCTCGCAACATCCCTTCGGCGACGGGGTCGCCGAGCAGTCGCGCCTCCAAGACCGATGTGATGTGGCCATCCTTCTCGGGGATGACGTGCAACGTGTCTGGTGTGAGCGTGATGGCGTCGAGGAGTTCGTTCCAGCCCTCGGGGTCCAAGCCCGACTTCCACAGGTTGACCATGGAACGCCAGGCCCTGAGTGGCGTGGTGTCGCCTTGAGAGAGCGGACCTTCGAGTGGTGTCTTCAACCCGGGGTTCAGGAGTACCCGCAAGGTGACGAGATTGGCTGAATAGTTGGCGATGCGGCTCACGACCGTGCCGTTCGCGGGTCGGTAAGTCGGGTGAGGGTCGAGCAGCGCCCGGTCGTGGAAGGACTGGATGAGGTCGTCGAGCGTTGCCAGCACGCGTTCCTGCTCGTCGGCGTTTAGTGCGTTGAACAAGCCCTGTGCGAACTCGATGATCGGCCCGCGTTTGACGAAGGCCTGGTGCGACGTGAGTGCGAACAGCCCCGAGTCGTCCGGCGTCACGACCTCGCCGAACGGGTTGGCTGTCTGGACGGCTCGCGTGGCGGCCATCTGGACGAGCAGCTTCATCGTGACTTCAGCGATCAGATATTCGCCAAAGGTCGCGTGCAGGAACTCGTAGGTGCGCAGGGTGCCATCGTTGATCTTCGGCGAGTGGATGAAGAAGAAGTTCTCGACCGTGCGGTCGGCGTCGTCGATCGGAGTGTCGAAGGTGGTGCTCGTCCTGGTCACGCGGTTCGGTGCGAAGACCGCGAGATCCTGGTTGAGCTGCGGCGCGGTCACGTACTGGTGGCCGCGGTTGAACATTGCGAACGCGGCAATTCCCAACCGCCACGAGTTCTGGACCGTGAGTCTCTTGATGATGTCCGGTGCCAGGGGTTCGGCGCCCTTCTGGCTCACCTGGCGCACGACGAACAGGTTGATCAGGCGCCGGTACAGCTCGGCGTTCGACAGGCTCGGATCGTCCAGCGGCGCCTGACTCGGGTCGGCCGCGTAGATGGCGAGCATGAGGAGGAGCAACGGTTGCCGCGCCAGTTCGAGGTGCTGGTCGAGCGACTCCACGGTGATCGGGCGGAAGTCGGGAGTGGCGTGGTTCGCCGTGTTCCACGTGTCCAGCCAGCGCCCGATCCGGTCGTCATCGAACTCCTCCAGCTTCACGATCGGCACGCCGTGCGGGATGCGCGCCCGGTCAGCGACGAGCATCCGGGACGTGACCAGCACGGCGACCGGCCTGCCCAGGTCTGCTTGGTGCTGCTGGAACTCCTGCACCTGCTGGAGGTAGTTCGACTGGTGCACCCCGCTCGCCTGGATCAGCTCGTCGAACCCGTCCAGCAGGATCACCGGCAGGCTGTCTTCGCAGCTGTCGGCGAGTTCGTGCCAGTCGACGCCCTTGCCCAGCACGGGTTGCAGCGCCGTTTCGATCTGGTCCTGCAGGCGGTCCTCGGCGCGGACTTTGCGGAGTTGAACGGTGACCACGGTGAACTGGCTGGCCGGCAACCGGGCGGAGAGGACGTCCATCAACAGCGACTTTCCAGCGCCGGGGTTGCCGAGCACCAGCAGGGGACGCTCGATACCCTCGACCCCTGTCAGGTGTGCTGCCAGGAACATGTCCAAGTCATCACGGACATGTGTTTTCTCCGTCCACCACTCCCTGGACGACGCGACCGTTTCGTCGGCGTAGACAGCGAGTCGATAGCCGGGGGCGATGAAGCCCTCCTCGACCGTCGGGAACACGGCCTCGACCGAGGACGGATCGATGTTGGATCCGATGATCGGCCTCTTGAGCACCGCCTCGGCGACATTGCGCAGCTTCTTGCGATACCGCTGACCCGGCGCGGCCTGTCCGGCTGAGATCTGAGCCATCAGCCGGGCGAACAGCTCGAGTGACTCCGTGCGGACGGCGGCCAGGTCTCGTGCGAGTTCGGTGTTGTTCTCCTCGATCTTTGCGCGCGTCGCAGCGTGTTCCCCGAGCAACGCCCAGATCTGGAGCTCAGGAATCGCAGAGGCGATCCCGAGGTAGTGGTGGTAGTAGATGTTGACGGCTTTCTGGCACACCAGCCCCGAGAAGTCCGCGGTCTTGACGCGCGTCGGCTGGCCGATCAACTTGGTGAGGAACCTCTGCACGTCGATGATGGCCTTGGCCAGGAACTGCAGCAGTGGTCCCTGGAAGTTCTCGTGGAAGCCGCGGGTGGCGCTCGGCAGCGGTACGGCGAGCGACGTGAGAGCCGGCAGGGCGGAGGCTTCTTTGCGGTTCTCCGGCGGTTCCGTGTACAGGATGCGGAACTTCTCGCTGTCTGTGATCTCGAGCTTCTCGAAATCCTCTCCGATTGCCTCCTGGAAAGCCTCGAACACCGATGTCACAACGATGATCGTGTGCGCAGCTGCGATCAGCTCGTGCCGATGGGTTCCCGACAAACCGGTGAGTTTGTCGGTGATGCCGTTGAGGATCTTGCGGAGACAGGCGGTGGCCTCGTTCTTGGGGTCGACCAGGCTGAGCACGTCCGGCTCGATCGCGCCACCAACGAGGATGCCGACGCCCAGGAAGGTGTCGGCCTTGTCCAGCCACGGTCTGTCGTACTTGCCGAGCACCCGGAGTGCGCCTTCGTACGAGAACAGGGCCGGGCGCGACATCCGTTACCTCCGCTGGGGGACTGCAAGATCTATCGCCGCCTGTATGACGCGGGTTACACCCAAACGACTTGGTCACCGACCTTGATAGTCACTAATCATGACTATATGGTGGGTGCATGACGAAGAAGATCATTGCTGTGGTGGGTGCGACCGGTACGCAGGGTGGAGCGGTGGCGCGGGCGTTGTTGGCCGATGGGGAGTTCGCGGTGCGAGCGCTCACTCGAAGCACCGAGTCGGATGCGGTGCAGGAGCTCGAAAACCTGGGCGCCGAGGTCGTGAAAGCCGACCTCTACGACGTGGAGAGTCTGCGGAAGGCGTTCGACGGGGCCTACGGGGCTTACCTGGTCACGCCGTTCTTCACGCACCTGTCGGCGGCCAAGGAGTTGGAGGAGGTCACGAACCTCGTCGCGGCGGCCGAAAACCTCCAGCACGTCGTGTGGTCGACGCTGGAGGACACCCGCGAGGTGATTCCGCTGGACGACGACCGGATGCCCACGCTCGACGAGAAGTACAAGGTGCCGCACTTCGACGTGAAGGGTGGCGAGGCGGACGCCTTGTTCGAGCAGGCCGGTCTGCCCACGACGTACGTGCGGATGTCGTTCTACTGGAACAACTTGCTGCGTGACCTGGCGCCGCGGCGCGGCAACGACGGTGTGCTCAGGCTGTCGTTGCCCATGGGGGACAGCAAGATCTCCGGCATCGCCGCCGAGGACATCGGCAAGGCGGTGGTGAGCGTGTTCAAGCGGCCCGCGGAGACCGTCGGGCACACGATCGGGCTCGGGTCCGAGCACCTGACCGGGCAGCAGGTGGCGCAGGCGTTCAGCGAGGTCTTGGGCGAGGAGGTGTGGTACGAGCCCATGTCCCACAACGACTTCCGCGGGCTCGGGTTCCCTGCGGCGGAGGAGCTGGGCAACATGTTCCAGTACTACGCGGAGTTCCCCGAGCACATCCTGCCCCGCCGGGACGTGGAGCTGACGCGCTCGATCGTGCCGACCTGGTTGTCGCTCAAGGACTTCCTCGCGCTGCACCGCGCGGAGATCACGATCGGCGGGTGATCTCCGCGAAGACCTCCTTGAACGCGGCGAACCGCTCGGGGCCCACCTCGCGGGCCAGCCGGGACTCGATCTCGGCGATGATCCTCGCGGCCTGGACCATCTGGTCGCGGCCGAGCTCGGTGGGCACGACCAGCTTCGCCCGCCGGTCCGCCGGGTCTGGCCGGCGGGTGACGTAGCCGAGGCGTTCCAGCTCGTCGATCAGCGTGCCGATGACCTGCTTGTGCTGGCCTGAGCGTTCGGACAGCTCGCTCGCCCGCGTGCCTTCTGCGGCGATGTAGGCCATGACGGCACCGTGCCGCGGGCGCAGCTGCTCGTGGCCCGCCTCGGCGAGGCGGGTGAAGAGCTCCTTCTGGAAGCTCGACAGCAGGTGGGCGGAGAGCACGCCGACGTCCGACATGTCCAGCATGGTAGCCGGATCGCCCGTCAGTCCGAAGAGGACGGAACGGGAGTGCTTTGGAAGTCGGAGATCTGGCGCACGATTCGAACGGCGAGGACGGCGGCGAGGATGCCCACGACCGCCGAGATGGTGCTGAACGTCGCGGCGATCAGGAACGAGTCCATCGTGAGCCGGCCGTTGACGTAGAACCGGACGTACGCGAAGTCGAAGAGCCACATCAGCAGGTACGCCGTCCACCACTTCGAGATCGTCCTGGACGGCGGACTGCCTGCCTGCCAGATGTCCTCGACGACCTGCTTGGGGTACCAGAGGTTCACGACCGGCACCAGCCAGCCCAGCCAGACCCAGACGCGGCTGTGGCGGTGTTCGGCCTCGGGGCTGAGGCGTTCGGCGTTGATGCGCGCGTTGTACAACCAGGTGAGGAACACACCGATGGTGACGAGCGTGAGCAGTGTCAGCGGCCAGTCGACGAGGACGTTGGCCACGTCGGCGTTCCTGAGGTCGGCGGGGGTCGCGGTGCCGGCCCACAGGTCGCCGGCGGTCGACCAGGTGAACCAGCCCACCGCCGCCTCGGCGACGTTGCCGAGGGCGGTCAGCCCGATGAGGACGGACGCGGCGAGACCGAGGCCTCGCACAGGTCTGAAGTGCTCCATGCCCGCAAGACGCGGGCAGGCGCGGATTTGTTGAGTGGCCCGCCGTGCGACGGGCCACTCGCGCAACTCAGGCCTTCGGCTCGTAGAGGCTGAACGGCGTGCCCTGGTCGTCCGAGCAGTGGGCGATGCGGCCGACGTCGGGCACGGTCTGCACGTCGTCGCTCTTGCCGCCGAGCTCGGCGACCTTGCGCACGGACGCGTCGATGTCCGTGGTGTGGAAGTAGATGCGCGGCTGGGTGAGCTGGCCGTCCTTCGCGGCGATCGCGCCGGACGCACCGTTGGTGATCACGTGGTAGTCCTCGCCCATCGGGCTGGTTTCCCAGCCGAACACACCCGCGTAGAACGCCCGTGCCCGCTCGGTGTCCTCGGCGGGCAGCTCGAACCAGTTGACCTGTCCGGACATCTCGATCGCTCCTTCGGTTGTCGGTGCTGTGACCTGAGGACGAGCGAACATCCCGGAACTCGACATCAGTCTCCGAGAATTTTTCTGGCGGTGTCGTAGTGGTCCAGAGCAGCGCCAACGGCGGCGGCGACGGTCACCTCGAAGATCTCGTCCTCGGTGTGGTCCTGCCTGAGACGGGCGATGTCGTCGTCGGTGATGCGGTGGGAGGCCTCGCGAACCGTCGCCGCGAAGGTGCCCCAGGCGTCCCCTGCCGCAGCGGCCCGCCGGAGCTCCGCCGGGGTGTGCGCGGGAGCTTCCAGGACGGCGCGGCGGAGTTCGGCGATCGTGCCTTCGCCGGGCCCGGTCAGGAAGCGCGGGAAGCGGTAGCCGAACCGGTGCAACGAGCGGGTTCCCGACTTCAGCTGGCCCGGCCGCAGCTGGAAGTCGAACGTGTTGGCGAGCCGGTTCACCACCTGGAAGACGAAGCTGACGTCGAGCGCGCCCACCGCCGCGTCACGGGGCAGGTCCGTGGGGGGCAGGTCGTCGAGAAACGCCAGCGCGGCCACGAGTTCGGGACGCAGCGGTGAGGGATCACCGGCCAGTTCGATCAGCTCGGTGTGCGTGACGGCGCAGAACGGGCACCGCAGCCGTTCGGAGGTGGCCCTCGCCAGGTACTCGCGTTCCCCCGCCGTCCAGAACGACGGCCCGCGCATCGCCTTCGCCGTCAGGTCGAGGAACACCGCGCCGAAGAAATCCGGGCGGTACAACAGGGCTTTGGGCACGTCCGACATCGGCACCCGCGACACCAGCTCGGTGAAGCCGAAGAACACGCGGGCCGGCAGCCGGTGACCGCGGTCGAGCACGGTGAGTCGCATCAGTGGACCTCCAGGGAACGCAGTCGCCCGGCCAGGAACCGGCGATCCGCGGGACTCGTCGCCAGGTCGTGCGCGACCCGGTACGCCGCAACGGCTTCGTCGCGCCGGTCGAGGCGGCGCAACAGGTCGGCGCGGGCGGAGTGCAGCAGGTGGTACGAGTCGAGGCCCGAGATCCCGTCGATCAGCTCGAGCCCCGCCGCGGGTCCGTCGGCCATCGCGACGGCGACCGCGTGGTTCAGCTCGACGACCGGAGTCGGTGCCACGCAGAGGAGTTCGGTGTAGAGAGCGGCGACGCGGCGCCAGTCGACCGGGTCCTGCACGTGCAGCGCGGCGATCGCGGCGTGCAGCACGTACGGGCCGGGCGAGCCGAACCGCAACGCGCGGGCGAGCAGCGCCACGCCCTCGGAGATCTCGTCGGCGTTCCACAGCGTGCGGTCCTGGTCCTCGAACAGCACGACGTCACCGTCCGCGGAGAGCCGGGCCGCGCTGCGCGAGTTGTGCAGCAGCATCAACGCGACCAGGCCGTGCGCCTCGGGTTCGTCGGGCATCAGTGCCGCGACGAGCTTGCCGAGCCGCAACGCCTCCAGCCGCAGCGAGGCGTCCGCGGTCGTGTAGCCGCGCGTGAAGATCAGGTAGATCACCGCGAGCACGCCCTGCAGACGTTCGGGCAGCAGGTGGTCGGCCGGCACCTCGAACGTGATGCCGGCGTCGCGGATCTTGCGCTTGGCCCGCACCAGCCGCTGGGCCAGCGCGGGCTCGGCGACGAGGAACGTCCGCGCGATCTGCGCGGCGGTGAACCCGGCGACGGCCTGCAGGGTGAGCGCCACCCGCGCGTCCTCGGCGAGCGCGGGGTGGCAGCAGGTGAAGATCAGGCTCAGCCGTTCGTCGCCGAGGTCGGCGAGCTGCTTCTCGCTCATCGTGACCGGCTCCGGCGGCGCGGGGAGCCTGGTGCGGGCCATCTTGGCGTGCCGGAGCCGGTCGAACGCGTGGTTGCGCGCCACCGTGAGCAGCCACGCGAACGGGTCGTCCGGCACGTGCGAACGCGGCCACTTCCGCAACGCCTGCGAACACGCCTCCTGCAACGCGTCCTCGGCCAGCTCGAAGTCGCCGAGAGCGCGCACGAGCGCCGCGAGCATCCGGGTCCGGTGCTCGCGGTACACCTGCTCGACCGCTGCCGACGCGAGGTCGCTCATTCCAGCCCGTGGTTCAGGCCGGGGATGCGTTCGACCGGGCGCACCTCGACCGTGCTGCCGTACTGCGCCTGCGGGCACATCTCGGCCAGCTCCAGCGCCTCGTCGAGGTCGCGGCAGTCGAGCAGGTAGTACCCGCCGAGGTGCTCGTGGGTCTCGGCGAACGGCCCGTCGGTGAGCATCGCCTTGCCCTCCCGCACCCGCACGGTCGTGGCGGTGGTGACGGGCTTGAGCGGGTGGCCGGACACGAAGACACCGCGGCGCCGGCACTCGTCGGCGAACGCGTTGACCCGCGTCAGCAGCTCGTCGAACCCCGGATCACCCGGCTTCGGCCGGTCCCCGCAGTTGTAGATCAGGAACATGTAGTGCACGGATGCCCTCCAGTCGTCGTTCCGAGGACGAACGAGGCCTCTGGAACTCGACATTCGAGCACGTCCGGTTTTTCACGGCGCGGCGAGCCCTCAGGGTTGGGCCGCCAGATCGGAGGGGTGCGTGGCCAGCGGCGTCACCTGGACCTGCATGAACTCCCACAGCGGCAACGACGAGAGGAACGCGTGCAGCTCGTCGTTGGACGGCACGTCGAAGATGCTGATGTTGCTGTGCAGCCCGACGACCCGCCACAGGTGTTGCCACACGCCCATCTTCTGCAGCTCGAGAGTCCTGTCCCGTTCGGCCTGCACCAGTTCGGCGCGGCGGTTCGGGTCGAGGTCGTGGGGAAGGGAAACGTCCATCCGCACGTGGAAGAGCACGGTCACCTCCTGGTAGATGCGGTGACCAGGAATACCCGGTGCGGCGGTGATCGAAGCGGTGACGCCCTGCGCTCGCGCGGTACCCCTCCGTGGGGCCACGAGCCGTGAGCCTCAGGCCCCCGTGACGCCGTCGATGCCCTCGCGCAGGAAGTCCGCGTGACCGTTGTGCCGCGCGTACTCGTGGCACAGGTGGTGCATGACGAGCCGCAGTGACACCCGCTCCTGCCAGCGCGGCTGGTAGCCCGTCACGTCCAGCGACTCGGCCTCGCGCTCGATCTTGCGCGCGTGCTCGACCTCGTTCTCCCACACGGCGAACGCCTCGGACCTGCTCGACCCCGAGGCGTCGTAGGCCACCTGGTAGTCGTCGTCCTCCGACCACACCAGCGGGATGTCCTCGCCGTTGATGACCTTGCGGAACCACGTGCGCTCGACCTCGGCCATGTGCCGCACGAGTCCGAGCAACGTCAGCGTGGACGGCGGCATCGAACGCCGGCGCAGGTCGTCGTCGGAGAGGCCTTCGCACTTCATCGCGAGGGTGGCGCGGTGGAAGTCGAGGAACGCGCGCAGGGTCTCGCGCTCGTCGCCCTGCAACGGCGGGCCGGGTCGTTCGGTGGTCATGCGCGGAGTCTGCCCGACGTGCCGGTCGCCACAACGTCAACGGGGGTCGTGAACGCTAACGTGGCGGTGTGACGGAACTCGACCAGGCCGAGTCGGTGTTCGCAGCGGCCCGGCCGAGGCTGTTCGGCATCGCCTACCGCATGACCAGCAGCGTGGCCGACGCCGAGGACCTCGTGCAGGAGGTCTGGCTGCGCTGGCAGAACGCGGACCGCGAGGCCGTCCTCCACCCCGAGGCGTACCTGGCCAAGGCCATCACGCGGCTCGCGATCAACGAGTCGCAGACCGCGCGGGCGCGCCGCGAGACCTACGTCGGGCCGTGGCTGCCCGAGCCCGTGGACACCTCCGCCGACCCGCAGGTCGGGGCCGAACGGGGTGCGGTCCTGGAGCTCGCGGTGCTGATGCTGCTGGAGAAGCTCACGCCGACGGAACGCGCCGCGTACGTGCTGCGCGAGGCGTTCGACTACCCGTACCGGGAGATCGCCGAGATCGTGCAGACCAGCGAGGTCGCGGCGCGGCAGCTGGTCAGCAGGGCGCGCAAGCACCTCGCGGACGAGCGGCGCACCCCCGTCGAGCCCGCTGAGCAGCGCAAACTGCTGGAGGCGTTCGTGGCGGCCGCGCAGGCCGGCGACCTCGCAGGCCTGGAGGAGCTGTTCGCGCAGGACGTCGTGAGCTACTCCGACAGCAACGGCGCGGTGCGCGCGGCGGGCCGTCCGCTGTTCGGCGCGGCGTCGCTGGCGAAGATCTTCGCGTCGTGGGCGCCCGGCTTCTGGGCCGGTGCCCAGGTCGACTACGTGGAGGCGAACGGGCTGTCCGCCGTGCGGCTGCGCAAGGACGACACGTACGCGGTGATCACCGTGACGGCTTCGGAAAAGGGCATCGACCAGGTGATGTGGCTGGTCAACCCGGAAAAGCTCGCCGCGTTCCGGTAGGTCTGTCACAACCGAGAGGGCTGTCCTGTCCTAGCTCGTGAACACCCGCAGGAAGCGGGCTCACGAGAGGGACGGGACCCATGAGGATCGTTGTCATCGGCGGCACCGGGTTGATCGGCAGCCAGGTCGTGAAGCGGCTCGGTGAGCACGGCCACGACGCCGTGCCCGCGTCTCCGAACAGCGGCGTCAACACGGTCACGGGCGAGGGCGTGAAGGAAGTTCTGCGGGGCGCCGACGTGCTCGTCGACGTGTCGAACTCGCCGTCGTTCGCCGACGACGACGTGATGAACTTCTTCACCGCCGCCACGACCAACCTGACCGAGGCCGCCAAGGAGGCGGGCGTCGGCCACTACGTCGCGCTGTCGATCGTCGGCACGGACGAACTGCCCGACTCCGGCTACCTGCGCGCGAAGGTGGCGCAGGAGAAGCTGATCAGGGAATCCGGCCTCACGTACTCGATCATCCGCGCCACCCAGTTCTTCGAGTTCGCGGGCGCCATCGCGAACTCGGCCACCGTCGACGGCGAGGTGCACCTCCCGCACGGCGGCGTGCAGCCGATCGCGGCCTCGGACGTGGCCGCGGTGGTCGGCCGCACCGCCGCGACCGAGCCGGTCGGTGGCCTGCTGGAGATCGGCGGGCCGGAGGAGTTCACGATGGACGGGTGGATCCGCACGGTCCTGGAGCGGCGGGGCGACGAGCGGAAGGTCGTGAGCGACCCGCAGGCCCAGTACTTCGGGACGTCGCTGACGGGCAAGCAGCTCGTGCCGAACGCGGGGGCGCAGTTGCAGCCGACGAGCCTGGAGCAGTGGCTGGCCGCGGGCAACTGACGTTCTGTCCGGTGTGGACGGGCGGCTAACCGTCGCTCGTCCACAGCCGCCGCGAGTTCACCGGACGTCCGCGGTGTGCGGCTGCTGACTCGAGCCGCGCCGCGAGGTCGTCGGAGGAGGCAGGCCATCCGCTCAGCCGGGCGTAGCCGCTGATCAGGTTGTCGACGAGACGCGATGGCAGACCGTGGCCGAACTCGGTGACCAGCGCGTCGTTGATCTGGTCGGCCGTGCGGAGGACGTCCTGGGCACGCGACGGCGGCGTCGACGGCAGAAGATCCGTGACGACGTCCAGGAGCGGTTCGGCGGACGGAAGCAACACGCCGAGCACTGGTCTTCGTTCGCCGTCGTCGGACGACCTCAACGCCGCCTGGATCTCCCAGTCGACCCACCGGCGCAGGTAGGTCTGCCTGCCGATCATGACGACCAGGAAGTCGCACTCCACGACCCGTTGCCGGATCGTCTTGCGCACCACGGCATCGGTGGACGGGGTGGCGATCTCTCCCAGATAGACCGACGAGCTGAGGAACGCCGCGTTGAACTCGGCCTCGAACCGCTCTCGTTCGTCGGCGTCCTCGCCGTGGTGGTAGCTGAGGAACACGGAGCGCCTCACCGGCACGGGAGCGTGGAACCGGTGCCCGTCGCGCGAGAGCACCGGCGTGATCTCGTCCCGTGGACGGCCGTCGTACCGGTTGACCTTCGCGCCACGCAGGTCGAGCAGGACGTGTGCCAGTGGCAAGTTGTCCAGGTAGTCGAGGAAACCTTGCTCGAACTCCTGCTCGTAGCGCTTGTCCGCGCTCACGTACTTGGACTTCTGCACCGTGATGCCGTTCGCCCACTGCTCAGTGACCATCTGTTCGTGGAAGCGGGGATGGCCCCATCCGAGCAGGATCACGACGCTCGGCCGGTCCTGGTCGCGGGAGTCCTGCTGCGCGGCCACGAGATCTTCCGAACCCCGCTCGTCCAGACCTGGGCGGCGGTGTTCGTCTCGATCGTGTTGCAGGCGTTGCCTTTCCTCACGCTCGGGGTCGCGTTGTCGGCCGTCATCGCGGTGTACGTGTCGTGTGACGTCCTCACGAAGGTCCTGCCGAGCAGACCCGTGCTCGCCGTGCCCGCCGCCGCAGTCGCCGGGGTGGTGCTGCCCCGGCTGCGAGTGCGGGTCGGTGCCGGTGCCGGTGGCGGGAGCGTTGCTGCGCAAGGGCAGGACCGACTGGATCAGGATGCCCGAGCACTCGCACGACCACGGGTTCCTCAGCCGGGCGCGGCACGACTTCCTGCACGCGGGCGGGTTCCCGCCCACTTCGTGCACCTGGACGACGCGATCGCCACGTTGCGCGAGACCGGGGCCGACATGAGCGACAAGTAGAAGGAGACCGCGCGGGGAGGGCTTGTCGTCAACGTCGTCGAATGCTGACGCGACGTCGCGGAGCAACTTTCGGCGTGATGTCGGGATCCGCCTACCTCGACGATCGTCGCGCTGTTAGGGTCGGCGCTTGCTGACTCACAGCTCCTGGGGGAAGAACATGAGTCGAAGACTCTCTTTTGCGTTGGCCACGGCACTTCTGGCGACGGTCGTCGGCGCGGCTCCGGCTCGCGCCGAACTGACGCTGCTCGACCTCGGCGGACTGCCGTCGTCGACGTCGAACTGGGTTGGTTCGATCAACGACTCCGACATCGCCGTGGGCGCCTCCTACACCGACCGCCGCCATGACCGCGCGGTCAAGTACGACGGCAAGGGCGGGTCGTCCGAGCTCGTCGGACCGGCCGGCGCCAGCACCACGGTGAAGGCGGTCAACAACCGCGGTGCTGCGGCGGGCACCACCAGCGGTGCCGATGTCGGCACCAGGGCCATCCGGTTCAACCCGGACGGAACGTACCAGCTGCTGATCACGCCCTCCGGTTACCACTCCTCTCTCGGGTTGGCGATCGACGGCTCCGGCACGGTCTACGGCATCGCCATGCGCGAGAACAACCAGCAGATCCCGGTGCGCTGGCGGCCGAACGGCGTGCTCACCGCGATGAAGCTGCCGCAGGGCGCCACCTGGGCGTACGTGACGAGCGCCTCGGCGAACGGGTACGTCGCGGGCTACGTCTCCGGTCCCGGTATCGCGGGCCTGGCGGTGCGGTGGAACCCCGACGGCACGGTGACCACGCTCGGCAGGGTCACGAACGGTGCGACCAGCGCCCAGGCCGTGAACAACCGCGGCGAGGTGGTCGGCAACGCCAATGGCAGCAACAACGAGGGCACCTACGGTGCGCGGTGGACGGCGGACGGATCGGTGATCATGCTGGCCGGCGACGTCTATCCGAAGAGCGTCAACGACAGCGGCGTGATCGTCGGCTTCAAGTACCTCGATGGCAAGAGTCGCCCGTACCGCTGGACCTACAACGGTGACGAGCTCGACCTCGGCCTGCCGGAAGGCGCTACCGAGGGCGTCGCGCTGGACGTCAACAGCGACGGCGTGATCGTGGGCATCGCAGGGTCGGCCGCAGTGAAGTGGACGACGTTCTAGAGCCCAGCGGTCCACAGGTGCGGTGACCAGTCGTCACCGAAGAGGACCACGCCGCGCACCAACGGATTTTCGCCGGCCGGTGGCAGGTCGGGCAGCGTGACGTCCCGCTCCGCGAACACCTCCGCGGTGGCGCAGCGGAAGCGCGCGTAGTCCGCGTCGGCTTCTTCGCCGTTCAGCAGCACCAGTTTCACTCTGGACGGCGGAAGAAGCCGCAGGACCTCCCCGACCTGCCAGACCGTGCCGGGAGAGGCACCAACGGCCGGAATGAGGACCAACCGGCAGTGGGGAAACGCCGCCGTGAGGGCCGTCTGCCGGTCCGCGGCGGGAAGGGGTAGCCGTCCGGGGACTTCCGGCTCGGACGTCCCTCGCGTGTAGGCGACCAGGAACTGCGCGCCGATCGACAGCACGGGTTCGAGGCCGGTTTCGACCGCGGACGACGGACAGGGATCGTCCGGGTGCGGACGCAGGTACAGCGCACACGGTTCCCGTCGCAAAACCTCCGGAACTTCGGGCGCACGCAGGAAGAGAGCTCGGCTGCTTCCGGCGGGGATCACCCGCAACATGCGGAGGCGCTGCACGCCACCACCCGCCCACCGGTCGACCGTCCAGAACCGCCCCAGCGCCTCGTGGCGGCAGCGGCGCGGAGCGTCGACGAACCGGGCGCCCTCGTCGAGGTACCACCTGGTCACCATGATGCCGAGACCGAACCGGCCGGGCCAGCGGACCACGAACTCGTTCACGAAGCGCGGGACACCGCTCGACGCCGGTTCCTCGTCCGGGAGACGCACCGCCACCTCCGTGCGTCGCCAGCCGGAAGGAAACGAGCTCTGCCTGACGATCACCGCGATCATCGTCGCCACGATCACGGGCAACGCGAGCCGGCGCGCCAGGTCGTAGTCCTGCCACTTGAACGCGGCCACCACTCCGGCGAGGCAGAGGACGACGGCGGCCAACGCCTTGAGCTGCCAGTGGATGCGACCCCGCGCCGGAAGGACCGCGGTGCCCGGCAGCACTTCCTCGCGTGCCTCCAGCCACGGGACGATCTGCGTCCGCACGGTGCGGCGCCAGCGCGAGTACGGCGTCAGCCCGCGAGTCGTCGCGGCGTCGAAGTGGACGAACTCCGCCTCCCACCCCGGGCCGAACTGGACGACACCGTGGAACGGGTAGGGGCTCGTGGGCCTCTCCGGCCAGTGCGGCAGGTCCGGTGGCAGCGACTCCTCGGCCCGTGCGCTGCAGTACTCGGTCGCCCGCACCCGGAAGCGTTCGTACCCGTCGCGGCCGAAAACGGCGAGCACGAGCCGTGACGGCGGGAGCAGCCGCAGCGCTTCCGAGTACTCCCACAGCGTTCCCGCGGCACTGGCCGGGTCCTGACCGACGCCCGCCACCAGGACCACCAGCCTGGCCCGCCGGATGAGCTCGCTCACCTCGGTCTTCCAGTTCTCTCCCTCGGCGTGCAGGTAGAAACGGCGGCCACCCACCGGAGGCAACGGCTCGCCGGGCCTGCCGACCGCGGCCACCCGCCCGAGCCGGTCGAAGAGACCGGTCAGGCGTGCCTCCCAGGTGGCCTCGAGCTGGAGGCGGTCGTGCAGGCCGAAGTGACTGGCGAAAGTCGACAGGACGTGCGTGCCGCGCATCTCGTCGTGCCGGCTCAGTTCGCCGTCGACGTCGAACGCGCGGAGGTAGAGGACGTAGTCGCGGTCACCGGTCGGTGTCTGGTCGCCCGTGCCGGCCGCGACCAGGGACGAGCGGTGCCGGAAGATGCCCCGCATTTCGGCCGTCGTCATGACCAGCGCGACAGGCGTGACCAACAGCAGCAGGACCGACAGGTACCACGGGATCGAACCTGCGACCAGGCTGCCGAAGAACCAGTACGGGAGGTACACGACCGCGTTCGCGGCCGAAGCGGCGTACAGCAGGATGAGTGCCAGCAGCCGCCGATCGTCCATCTTCCCATTAGTGCAGCGCGGACGATCACGGTCGATAGATCGTCCGGGTGCATAGGACTACCGAATGGCGATCAGAACGTGGCGTTCCTGAGCTGCCGGCGCGAAGTCACGCCGAGCTTGCCGAACACCTTGCGCAGGTGCCATTCCACGGTTCGTGGACTGATGAACAGCCGCGTGCCGATCTCCGGGTTCGAGTAGCCCTCACGGGCCAGCCGCGCGATCTGGTACTCCTGCGCGGTCAGCTCGTCGGTGGGCTCGGCCGTGCGCTTGCGGGCCGTCTCACCGGTGGCCTGCAACTCACGCCACGCACGGTCCGCGAACGCCGTCATTCCTGCCGCCAGAAGCATTTCGTGCGCTGTGCGGAGGTGCTCGCGGGCCTCGACGCGCTGGCCCTCGCGGCGCAGCCACTCGCCGAACAGCAGGTGCGTGCGGGCCAGTTCGCCCTTCAACGCCGTGCGGGACAGGAACGAGATCGACTCGCCGAAGCCTGCCGAGTCGCCGTTCAACGCGCGCAAGCGGGCCTTGAGTCCCGACGACCAGTCGGTGTCGACCCAACTCGCCGCACGTTCCCAAGCCTCAGCCACCAGCGCGGTGTCGCCGGTGCGGGACGCGGCCTCCGCCAGTTCCGTGACGATCATGCTGCCGTAGAACAGGGAATCGGATTCGAGCACCCGCAGCGCGGCGTCACGGGCGAGGTCGTGGCGGCCCAGTCCGTTGTGGAGGATCGCGGCGGTCCAGTCGGCGATCACGGCCAGCCGTCCCTGACCGGCCTCCAGCGCGTCACGGGAAGCTCGGGAAGCGACGTCCTCACCGCGGTAGGCGGCCTGGAGCAGCACGGCGTACCCGATCGGTGGCGTGCCGGTGACCTCGGAGATCCGCCGGTCCTCCTCGATCAACGCCTGCGCGGCCGCGGGCTCCCCGGCGAGGAGTTCGTTGTCCGCCAGGAAGTTCAGCGCGAACTGGAGCTGCACGAGCGCGCCGGCGTCCCGGGACAGGCGGACCTGGAGCTGGGCGAACTCGCGCCGCGTGGTGAAGTCCCACATCTCGCTCGCGATGATGCCGCCCGCCCGGTTGCCGAAGAGCCACGGCAGACGGCTCACGTCTTCCGCACCCACCTTCAACGCGCGCACCTCGTCCAACGCGCGCGCCATGTGCGGCACGGCGGCCGTGTAGCCCGCTGTGATGCGCGTGGTCAGCGCCGCCAGGACCAGGTCGATCGCGCACGGCGGGGTGCGCGGCGGGGGAGCGGTGCGGGCGGCGTCGGCCAGCGGCGCACCGGCCCAGATCGCCGCGGAGAGGGCTTCGAGGTGCGTCTCGCGGGCCAGGTCGGCGTCGAACGGGGCCAGCCGGCGAGCCGCGCTGAACAGCAGCGGCGCGGCGTCGGCGACCCGGCGCTGGTCGAACGCGATGTGCCCGCGCAGGTGCTCGATCTCGGCGCTGCGGCGCTCGTCGGGCGGACCGGCCTCGACGGCGCTCAACAGCCGCAACGACGCGTCCAACGCGCCCGCGTCGCGCTTGGCCCGCGCCGCCGCCAGTTCACGCGACGCACGGCGTCCCGGTTCCGGCGTCAGCACCGCGGCCTGTTCGAGGAACGCGGCCGCGGCGAGCAGACCACCCCGGGCCTGCGCGCGGGACGCCGTGTTCTCCAGATCGGCGGCGACCTCCTCGTCCGGCGCGGCGGTGCCCTGGGCGCGGTGCCAGGCCCGGCGGTCCGGGTCGATCTCCGGATCCGTCACGTCCGCCAGCGCCCGGTGCACGCGCAGACGGTCCACAGCGGACGCCGACCGGTACACCGCCGAGCGCACCAGCGGGTGCCGGAACTGGACCCGCGCCCCGAACTCGATCAGCCCCGTGCCCAGCGCCGCGGCGGCGGGGTCGGCACCCAGCCCGAGCAGCCCTGCCGCGCGCCACAGCAGGGTGGCGTCCCCGAGCGGTTCGGCGGCGGCGGTCAGCATCAGCAGCCGGGTGTCGGCGGGCAGCGGTTCGATCTGACGGACGAAACTCTGCTCGATCCTGCTGGTCAGCGGCCCCGCGTCCAGCCCGTCGGCCACCTCGCGCGGCAGCTCCAGCAGCGCCAGCGGGTTACCGCGGGCCTCGGCGACGATCCGGTCGCGCACGCGCCCGTCCACCGGCCCCTTGATCACCGACTCGAGCAACGTGCGGGCGTCGGCGTCGTCGAGACCCCGCACGAACAGCTCGGGCAGCCCGTCGAGGTAGTCGTTGCCCTCGCGCAGGACGAAGACCAACGCGATCCGTTCGGCGAGGAGCCTGCGGGCGACGAACCCGAGCACGGCGGACGACATCGAGTCGAGCCACTGCGCGTCGTCGACCAGGCACACCAGCGGCTGCTCGTCGGCGACCTCGGCGAGCAGCGTCAGCACCGCCAGACCCACCATGAACCGCGTCGGCCGAGGCCCGGACGCCATCCCGAACGCGGTGCCGAGGGCCTCGCGCTGGGGTGCGGGCAACCGGTCCAGCCGGTCGAGGAACGGCACGCACAACTGGTGCAGGCCCGCGTACGGGAACGCGCTCTCGGACTCCACGCCCGCGGCGCGCGCGACCCGGAACCCCGTGGCCCGCGACGACACGTGGTCGAGCAGCGCGGTCTTGCCGATCCCGGCCTCGCCGCGCAGGACCAGCACCTGGCCGCTGCCCGCCTTCGCCTGCGTGAGCAGCTCGTCGAGCGTCTCGCCCTCAGTGCGTCTGCCGAGCAGACCGTCGTCCGACACGGGCCCGAGCCTACGTGGCCAGTGGGTGACCAGGGTGTTCCACGGGTTCGAAGGACCCCCTGGCAGGGCCACTGTTGCGGTACACGAACCGAAGGAGTTGAACCCCGATGGACTACAAGTTCGAGGTGGCCGTCATCCCGGTGAGCGACATCGACCGGGCGATCCACTTCTACAAGGCGCTGGGCTGGCGCTTCGACGCCGAGTTCGCCGACGACGAGGGCTACCGCCTCGTGCAGTTCACCCCGCCGGGCTCGCCCGCGTCGATCATCTTCGGCAGCGGCGTGACCGACGCGGAGCCGGGCAGCACCGAGGGGCTGCACCTGATCGTCGAGGACGTCGTGGCCGCTCGTGAGGACCTGGTCGGCCGCGGTGTCGAGGTCAGCGAGGTCTTCCACGACAAGACCGGCGTCTTCCACCACGCGGGCACCACCGCGCGGGTCGCGGGCACCGACCCGCAGCGCACCAGCTACGGCTCGTACGCCTCGTTCAGCGACCCCGACGGCAACGGCTGGGTCCTCCAGGAGGTCACGACGCGCCTCCCGGGACGTGTGTGATGAACCAGTACGACGTCATCGTGATCGGCGGCGGTTCACCCGGCGAGCACTTCGCCGCCGCCGTCGCCGACGGAGGGCTCCGCGTGGCGATCGTGGAGCGCGAGCTGCTCGGCGGTGAGTGCTCGTTCTGGGCGTGCATCCCGTCCAAGACGTTGCTGCGGCCCGGCGAGGTCGTGGCGGCGGCGCGGAGCGTGCCCGGCGCACGTGAGGCGATCACCGGTGAGGTCGACGCCAAGGCCGCGTTGGAGTGGCGGGACTTCATGGTGTCGTCCTACGACGACGCGGGCGGCGAGAAGTGGGCCCGCGACACCGGCATCGACGTGTTGCGCGGCGACGGACGGATCGACGGCCCGCACCGGGTCGCGGTGGGCGATCAGGTCTACACGACCGACCACATCGTCGTCGCGACCGGCTCTGCGGCGTTCATCCCGCCGATTCCCGGCCTGCGGGACCTGGACGTGTGGACGAACCGCGAGGCCACCGGCGTCAAAGAGATCCCGCGCAGGCTGCTGATCCTCGGCGGCGGACCCGTGGGCGTCGAGATGGCGCAGGCGTTCCGGGGTCTCGGCGCCGAGGTCGCGCTGGTCGAGGGCGCGGGCCACCTGCTGCCCCGCGAACCCGAGGCGGCCGGGCGCGCGCTCGGCGAGGTGCTGACCGCGGACGGCGTCGAGCTGCACCTCGGCGCGCACGCCACCGCGGCGTCGTTCGAGAACGGCGAGTACGTGCTCGACCTCCCGGACGGCACGCGGCTGCGCGGCGACAAGCTTCTCGTCGCCACCGGAAGGCGGCCGCGGGTCGACGGCATCGGGCTCGAAACCGTTGGGGTCGAACCTGATCCGCAGGGCATCGCCACGGACGACACGATGAACTTCGGCGTCGGCCTGTGGGCGGTCGGCGACGTGACGGGGCAGTGGAACCTGACCCACGTCGGCAAGTACCAGGGCCGGGTCGCCGCCGCGAACATCCTCGGCCACGAGGCCGAGGTCGACTACGACGCCGTGCCGCGGGTCGTGTTCACCGAGCCGCAGGTCGCCGCAGTCGGTGCGGCAGAAGGAAAGCACACCGCAACAGTCCACCTGTCCGGAGTCGCGCGCACGGCCACGTACACCCGTGACTACGACACGCGCCCCGGCTTCCTGACCCTCGTCTCCGACGGCGAAGTCCTCACGGGCGCCCACGCCGTCGGCCCCGAGGCGGGCGAGTGGCTCCAGCAGGCCACCCTCGCGATCCGCGCGAAGGTCCCGCTGTCCGTGCTGCTCGACGTCATCCAGCCGTTCCCCACCTTTTCGGAGGCCTTCCTCAACGGTCTCCGCGAGCTCGCGAAGGAAGCAGCGAAGTGAAGAACCTTGCAGAGATCGACATGAAGCTCGAAGTCACCGTCATCCCCGTCACCGACGTGGAGCGCGCCAAGGAGTTCTACAGCCGCCTCGGCTGGCGCCTGGACGTCACCCCGCCGTGGGTCGTGCAGTTCACCCCGTACGGTTCCAGTGCGTCCATCCACTTCGGTGAGGGCGTCACGACCGCGGAACCCGGTTCGGGACGGCACTTCCTGATCGTCTCCGACGTCGTCGAGACGCACGAGACGCTCCTGGCGGCCGGGATCAAGGTCGGACCGCTCTACCACGGCGGCCCCGACGGTCCGGTCGAAGGCCCCGACCCCGAGCGCCGCAGCTACTTCACCCGCGCCGAGTTCGCCGACCCGGACGGCAACACGTGGATCCTGCAGGAGGTCACGACCCGCCTGCCCGGCCGCGTCGACGCCGACGACACGTCCTACGCGTCGATCTCCGACCTGGCCTCGGCGTTGCGCAGGGCCGCGCTGGCCCACGGCGAGCACGAGAAGCGCAACGGCGGCGAGTTCGACGAGAACTGGCCCGACTGGTACGCCGAGTACCTGGTGAAGGAGCAGACGGGCGAGCAGCTGCCCCTGTGACGGTCCCTAGGGGGCGTCCCTGATGTGGGAAACCCTTGGTGCCGCTTACCTTTCTCGGCAAGCGAGGGAGGCCGCGAATGAAGGCGATCGTCCAGGACAGATACGGCTCGGCCGACGTGCTCGAGCTGCGAGAGGTCGAACGGCCCGTGCCCGCAACCGGCGAAGTGCTGGTGCGGGTGCGGGCCTCGTCCGTGAACGCCGCGGACTGGCACGTCATGCGCGGCGACCCGTACTTCGCACGGTTGTTCCTCGGGCTGCGCGGCCCGAAGACCCGGATCCGCGGGCTCGACTTCGCCGGTGTCGTGGAGGCCGTCGGGCCAGGGGTGAGCGGGTTGCTGCAGGTGGGCGACGAGGTGTTCGGCGAGGTCGAGGGGGCCTTCGCCGAGTACGTCCGGGTGCCGGCGCACCAGGTGCAGCACAAGCCTTCGAACCTCACGTTCGAGCAGGCCGCGACGCTGCCGTTGGCGGGCAACACCGCGTGGATGGGGCTGCGCGACCTCCAGGCCGGTCAGAAGGTGCTGATCAACGGCGCGTCCGGCGGGGTGGGGCTGATGGCGGTGCAGATCGCCAAGGCGCGCAATGCGGTCGTCACCGGTGTGTGCAGCACGCGCAACGTCGAGCAGGTGCGTGCGGTCGGTGCGGACCACGTCATCGACTACAAGAGCGAGGACTTCGCCCGGAGTGGCGAGCGCTACGACCTGATCTTCGACCTCGTCGGCAACCGGACCATGGGCGAGCTGCGCGGTGCGCTGACCCCGGACGGCACGCTGGTGCTCTCCGGCGGTGGCAGCTTCACCGGTGGTGCGCTGTTCGGGCCGTACCGGTTGATCATCCAGGGCAAGGTGCTCGGGCCGTTCGCGCGGCAGCGGCTCGTGGTGCTCGAAGCCAAGCCCAGCAAGGAGAACCTGGCCGCGTTGCGCGAGCTCGCCGAGTCCGGGCAGCTCGTGCCGGTGATCGAACGGACGTATCCGCTGACCGACGCGCCCGACGCGATCCGGCACGTCGAGTCCGAGCACGCGCGGGCGAAGGTCGTCGTCACGGCGTGAGTGGAAAATCTCTGGCATTTCGGCGGCCGTTGCGGCAACGATCCCGCCCATGGTCGAAGTGCGGGTCACCGCTGGAACTGTTCGGGGCTCTGTGGAATCGGGAGTGGCGGTCTTCCGCGGCATCCCGTTCGCCGCACCACCGGTCGGCGCGCTGAGGTTCGCGGCACCCCAACCGGTTGCGGCGTGGGAAGGCGTGCGGGAGGCGGTGGCGTTCGGCCCGCCGCCACCGCAGGCAGGGTTCTTCGGCATGGACGGCATGGGCGTCGCCGGTGACGACTGGCTGACGGTGAACGTCTGGTCGTCCGCCGTGTCCGGCGACCTGCCGGTCATGGTGTGGATCCAGGGCGGCGGCTACACGGTCGGCATGTCCGGCCTGCCCGAGTACGACGGCACGCGGCTGGCGCACGACGGCGTCGTCGTGGTGACGTTCAACTACCGCGTGGGCGTCGAGGGGTTCGCCGCGATCGAGGGCGCGCCCGCCAACCGCGGCCTGCTCGACCAGGTCGCGGCCCTGCAATGGGTGCGCGACAACATCCGCGCGTTCGGTGGCGATCCCGCGCGCGTGACGGTGTTCGGCCAGTCCGCGGGTGGCGGTTCCGTGGCAGCGTTGCTCGCGATGCCGCGCGCTTCCGGGTTGTTCCACCGCGCGATCGCGAGCAGCGTGCCGGGCCCGTTCTTCACACCGGAGCTGGCCGCGGACGTCGCCGAGGTGTGCGCCGCCGAACTGGGTCTGCGTCCCACAGTCGCCGATCTGTCCACTGTGGATCCGACCGTGCTGCCGATCGCGGGCGACGAGGTGATGGCCAAGATCGGCCAGTTCGCCGGGCGCTGGGGTCAGGCCGCGCACAAGCAGATCCCGTTCGCCCCGGTCGTCGACGGGGACGTGCTTCCGGTGACGCCCTGGCAGGCGTTGGCCGACGGGGCGGCGCGGGACGTCGAGCTGATCGTCGGTCACACGCGCCATGAGCAACGGCTGTTGTCCGTGCTGGAAGGACTGGTGGGCAGCGTGACGCCGGAGCAGGCGTCGGCGGCGTTGGAGGTGTTCGCGCCCGGTCTCGCGTACCCGTCCGCGGAACCCGAGGAGCTGTTCGAGCTGGTCTGCTCCGACTGGTTGTTCCGGATGCCGTCCCTGCACCTCGCGGAAGCACAGGTGGCGGCGGGCGGCCGTGCGTTCGTCCACGTGGTGGCGTGGGAACCGACTCCTGTGTTCCGCGCGTGCCACGGCCTCGACGTGCCGCTGGTCTTCGGCAGCCTCGACCGGGGTCAGGCGGCCGCGGTGCTCGGCGAGGTGACGGCGGACACCGAGGAGGTGTCGGCGCAGATGCGCGGCGCGTGGACGGGGTTCGCGCGCGATGGCGACCCCGGCTGGCCTGCCTACGACGCCGTTTCGCGGCTCACCCGGGTCTTCGACGTGCCGTCTGCCGTCGTCGAGTACCCGGAGGAGACGTCACGGCGGATCTGGGCGGGGCACCGGTTCGAGCCGCTGCCGCTGATCGGAGGAATACCTGCCGCCGGGTGACGTTGTACGCCTGCGGAAGGGAGGTTCGATGAGCGACAACTGGGTCACTGTGACGAGTTCGTTCGACACGGTCCGCGTGGAGAGCGCGGCCGACAAGTGGGAACGCGCACAGCTGCTGTTCGAGGTCAGGGACTACGCCAAGGCCGCGCAGCTGCTGGCGGAGGTCGCGGAGGAAGTGCCGTTCCAGACGGACCTCCGGCTGCTGCTGGCACGCGCCTACTACCACTCGGCCCAGCTGGGCAAGGCCGAGTCGCAGCTCCGCGTGATCGTGGAGCGCGACCCGGTCGAGCACTACGCCCACCTGCTGCTCGGACGCACGCTGGAGCGGCAGGGCAGGCCTGAGGAGGCCGCGCCGTGGCTTCGGCTCGCGGCGGCGTTCGGCGGGGAAGTAGCGGAAATTTAGCCGACGTCCAGCTTGGCGAACTGGCGCAGCAGACCCGGCGCGACCCGGCTCGCCAGCCGTGCCGCCTTCGCCTCGACCGTCACCGGTACCACCGGGCGGTTGCGGCGGACGGCGCGCACGATCTCGGCGGCCACGCCCTCGGGGCCGAAGCCGCGCCGGGCGTAGAGGCGGGACGCGCGGTCCTGCTTGCGGCGCTCCTCGTCGGCGCTGACACCGGAGAACGTCGTGGTCGCGGTGATGTTCGTGTTCACCACGCCGGGGCAGATCGCGCTGACGCCGATGGCGTGCGGCGCGAGCTCGGCCCGCAGGCAGTCCGAGAGCATGAACACCGCGGCCTTGCTGGTCGCGTACGCGGAGAGGATCTTCGACGGCAGGTAGGCCGCCGCCGAGGACAGGTTCACGATGTGGCCGCCCTCTCCGCGTTCGACCATCAGCTCGCCGAACGCCCGGCAGCCGTGCACCACACCCCACAGGTTGACGTCCAGCACCCGCTGCCACTGCTCGGTCGACGTCGACAGGAACGACCCCGAGTGGCCGATGCCGGCGTTGTTCACCACGACGTCCGGCACGCCGTGCTCGTCGGCGACCTGCCGCGCCCAGGCCCTGACCGCCTCCTCGGACCGCACGTCGACCTCGTAGGCGTGACCGTCGACCATTCCGGCGGTCTCCTCGGCGGCGGCGAAGTCCACATCGGACACCACCACCCGTGCGCCTCTTTCGGCGAACGCGAGCGCGGTCGCACGGCCGATCCCGCTGCCACCACCGGTGACCACGACGAGCTCGCGCGGGGGAGTGGAGTCCGTGACGAACTCGCTGATCATGCGGGCGAGCGGTTCCGGGTGGCTCAGCGGTGCCCAGTGCCCCGCGGCGATCCGGCGGCGGGTGAGTGCGGGCACCCAGCGCTCCAGGTCGAGCGGCCGCGTGTCGACGTAGCGGTCGCGCGTCGGCTGGATCACCTGCACCGGCATGGGCGCCAGACGCTGCCGGGGTGAGCTCATGACCTGGCGGATGTTGGCCCGGTACAACGAGATCCCGCGCACCGCGTCCCTCGTGATCGTGCTCGCGGGCTTGGCGTGCACGCCTTCGAGGCGCTTCAGCACGCCTCCCCAGCGCGGGCCGAGGTAGAGGCGCCAGAACAGCGGCGCGACCACGGGCAGGTGGAACGCGCCGATGTACCAGGACCTCACGAACTGCTTGAGGTGAGCGAGCGACAGGCCCTTGCGCGACCAGTGCCCCATGTGGTCGAGGCACGGCCCGGAGATCGACGTGAACGTCGCGATCCGCGCACCGGGCGTCGTCACCGCCTCCCACGACTGGATCGAGCCCCAGTCGTGGCCGACGACGTGCACCGGCTCGTCCGGGCTGATCTCGTCGATCACCGCGAACAGGTCCCGCGCCAGGTGTTCGAGCCGATAGCCGGTCTCAGTGGACGGTGGCGTCGACTCGCCCGCACCGCGCACGTCGTACGTGACGACGCGGAAGTCCTTCTCCAGCAACGCGGCCACGCGATCCCACACCGCGTGCGTGTCGGGATACCCGTGCACGAGCACCACGGTCGGCCCGGACGTGCCGCGCACCTGCACGGCGAGTTCGACTTCCCCGGAACGCACCTTCAAAGCTCCTCCAGCACGAGTCGGTCACCGGTCGGCCTGTCCACGCAGATCCGCACGCCACCCACGTCGCACGTGCCGCAGAACCCCTGCCGGCACGAGTAGGCGACCGACGGCCGGAAGTCCCTGATCACGTCCAGCGCGGATCGATCGGCGGGCACGTCGAGGGATACCCCGCTGCGGCGCAGTTCCACCGTGAACGGACGCCCGTCGACGACCGGCGGCGGGCTGAACCGTTCGAAGTGCAGCCAGCGCGACGAGAACTCCGCCCGCACCTGTTCCAGCATCGACGCCGGGCCGCAGCAGTAGACCGCGCCCTGAGGTTGCGCGTCTTCGAGCAGCGGCCCGCCGCGTCCGATCCTGATGTCGACCCGGCCGATCGGCAGCTCGTCGAGGAACGGCATGGCTTTCGTCGAGCGCCCGCAGTACACGAGCCGCCAGTCGAGACCTCGCCGCGCGGCCGCGTGCACCATCGGCAGGATCGGCGTGATCCCGATGCCGCCCGCCACGAACACCACGGGCCCGATCCCGGCGAACGGGAACGCGTTGCGCGGCCCGCGAACCTGAATCCGGTCGCCGACCTGCAACGCCTGCACCTCGCGCGAGCCCGCGCCGACCTCGCGCACGGCGATCCGGTACGTGTCGTCGGCGGGGTCGCCGCACAACGAGTACTGGCGTCGCAGCCCGGACGGCAGGTGCAGATCGACGTGACAACCGGGCTGCCACGCGGGCAGTGCCGTTCCGCCGAACCGGAGGCTGATGACTTCGTCCGCGACCTGCGCGCGTTCGACGACGTCGAGCCACAGCGCGTCCCGTGCGACACCGGGACGCGCCCGGCCTCCGAACCTCGTGACGGCGGCGTCGTAGAGGTCGCCGAACCTCGTGAGACCTCGGAGCATCAGTGCGCCTCGCGGGCTGCGGCCGAGGACGCCAGGTATGCGACGGCCTGCGACGTCGACCCCTCCTGCTTCGGGTGGTACGCCGGGTGGAAGTACCGCAGGAACGCCCGGAAGATCTCCGACAACCGGGGCAGCAACCCCCGTCGCCCGGCCCGCATGACCTCACGCCAGGTCAACCGGACTTTCGTGGTCTTGTCCGCGTGCACCATGAACCGCGCGCCACGCACCCACAGCCAGAAAAGCACCGGTGCCACCAGCAACATCGTGCGCGCGCGACGCACGTACCGGCGGTCGAGGTGACACATCAGGTCGTACGCGACGCTGCGGTGCTCGACCTCCTCGGCCGCGTGCCAGCGCAGCAGGTCCAGCATCACCGGGTGGATGCCCGCCCGGTCGAGCGCGCCGGCGTTCAGCATCCAGTCGCCCAGGTACGCCGTGAAGTGCTCGACGGCGGCGACGATCGCGACCCGTTCGATCAGCTGCTCGCGAAGCTGTGCTTCAGTGAGCCCGGCCTTGGGTCCGAGGATCCGCTGGAAGACGTGCTCCATCTGCCGGGTGAACGGGCGCGGGTCCAGTCCGTTGGCGAGCAGGTGGTCGAGCACCTCGCTGTGCGCCTCGGCGTGCATCGCCTCCTGCCCGATGAACCCGAGCACGTCCTCGCGCAACGTGTCGTCGGAGATCAGCGGCACGGCCTGCTGGAACGTCCGCACGAACCAGCGTTCGCCCTCCGGCAGCAGCAGGTGCAGGACGTTCATGACGTGCGTGGTCACCGGCTCGTCCGGCACCCAGTGCATCGGCAGGGTCGACCAGTCGAATTGCACGTCACGCGGCTGCAGAACGAGGTTGTCCGGCTCCATCGCTTACCTCCGCCAATTACTACGGCACCGTAGCTTTGTGAAAGCTACGCCACCGTAGCAATATGGATCCGTGAACACAACGCGCCGGAAGTACGCCCGTCGCCTGCCCCCGGAGCAGCGCCGCGAGCAGCTGCTGGACGCCGCGCTGACCCTGATCCCGGCGGGCTTCGACACCGTGACGATGGAGGCGGTTGCCAAAGAAGCCCAGGTCACCAAGCCCGTGCTCTACGACCTCTTCGCGAACCGCGCGTCGTTGATCAGCGCCCTGCTCGAACGCGAGGCCACCCGCGCCACCGAACAGGTGATCGCCGCCCTGCCCACCGACTTCGCCACCCGCTCCCCGGACGACGCGTTCGCCGACGCCGTCCGAGTCTTCGTCAACGCCGTCGTGGAGGCCCCCGCCCGCTGGCGCCTGGTGCTCCTCCCGCCCGAGGGCACGCCCCGCGAGTTCCGGGCCCAGGTCGAACTGGTCCGCGCGGGCGTGCTGGCCCAGATCGAGGACCTGGCCGCACTCGGCCTGAAGGAGCTGGGCGGCCTCGACGACCTCGACTCGGGCCTGCTGGGCCACGCGATGCTGGCCCTGGCCGAGATGTCCGGCCGCCTGGTGCTGACCGACCCGGAGAAGTTCACGCCAGACCGTCTGGTGGCCTTCGTGACCCGGATCGCCCACGGCCTGCGCTGAGCACCCGGCGCATGTAGAGCAACGCCTCCCGGTCGTCCATCCCCGGTTTCGCAGCGCTCAGGTCGCCGAGGAGCCGTTGCGCCGCCAACGCCCCGAAGTCGTTGGCGTGCTTCAGATAGCCGAGCACCACCGCGGCTTCTTCCGGAAGGGCGTCCTTGGTGACGGCGACGAACTCGACCGCCACCACACTCGCCGCCACGACGTTGCCGGTCTCCAGCAACTCGTCGACGTGCGCTGCGAGCAACTCGAGCGCCCGGTCGGTGTCACCTCGGCGGAACTCGCGACGCGCCTCGGTGGTCTTGTTGGCCGACAACGTGCCCGGCGGCAGGTCGACGTCCGCGGCCTCGTCGAAGAACGGATCGGGATCGCGGCCCTGGAACATCGCGCTGTACCCGAGCGTCTGCAACGCCCAGTGCAACAGCGTCGGCGGCCCGTGCACCCGGTACCGCTCGGCGAGCTTGGTGACCACGGTGTCCACGTGCTCGAACCGGCCGGCGCCGAGCAGGGTTCCTGACGGCATCAGCTCCAGAAACGCGCTGAGACGGGGATCGTTGAGAGCGGACACCGCGTTCGGGAGGGAGTCGAGAAGGGCTGTGCCGTCGCCGGACGCGTAGGCGCGGGCGTAGCGGCTGAGCGGGTCGTCCGGCGTGCGGGGGAGCGCGGCGGGGGTGGAGCTCTGCGTGTTGCGCTCGGCCACCCAGATCAGCCAGAAGCCGTCCGGTCTCGCCTCGCCACCGCCGCCACCGCCCCCACCGATCAACCGTTCAGCCCAGTCGCCGATCTCCCTCCTCCCCCGCAGCGGCAGCTCCAGGACCACCGGCCGGACCAACGCGTCCGCCAGCCCCAAGTCCCCGGACTCGAACGCCCACGTCACCGCCGCCCGCAGGTTCGGCCACAACTCGGCGAGCCGCCCCACCCCCTCGGCCTCACCAGGACCCGACAACAACGTCCCGACAGCCGCGACCTGCCGCACACACCACGACGCGTGCGCCGCCAACGCCCCCGAGCGGTCCCGGAGCAGCGAGGAAGCGAACTGCCGCAACGGTTCCAGCAGGCGGAACCGCCGTCCGAACGGTCCCTCGTGGACCGCCACCACCGAGCGCTCCACCAGGTCCCCGAGCAGTGAATCGCGAGACACCGCGTCGAGGTCGAACGGCCCGGCGAACACCGAAAGCCGGCAGAACAGCTCCTGCTCCTCGACGGACAACAGGTCGTAGGACCACTGGATCGCCGCCCGCAGCGTCCGGTGCCGCGACGACCCGGTCCGCCGCACGCCGATGTCCAGCCTGGTCAGCAACTCGGCAGGCCGATGACTCCGCACCCGCGCCGCGGCCAGCTCGATCGCCAGCGGAATCCCGTCCAGCCGCTGGCAGAGCTCGTACACGGCAGAGTCACGGGAATACCGCGAGTCCGCTGCACGAGCGCGAAGATCGAACAGCTCAACACTCGCGTCCACATCCAACGGCTCCACAACAACAACCTGCTCGTCGGCGACAGAAAGTCGTTCACGCGAAGTCGCCAGCACACGCACCGACGAGCACACCGTAGAAGCGAACGCCGCAGCACCGTCAAGGACGTGTTCGCAGTTGTCCAGCACCAGCAACGAAGGCCGCGCGGACAAAACAGCCTGCGCCACCGTCACCCCAGGTCGTTCGACGATCCCCAACGCATCGGCCACAGCACGAGGCACTTCAGAAGACGAAGTGATCTCCGCCAAAGAAACGAAAGTCCCGCCCAGCGCCAAAGCCAGCCGCGTCTTGCCGATCCCGCCCGGCCCCACCAACGTCACCACAGGCGACCAGCGCAAGGCTTCCGAGACCAGAACAAGCTCAGCGTCACGCCCGATCAACACCGGGCCAGGAACCTCGGCGTGCGCGAGCACCTCCTGCTCGACCGCCCGCAACGCCGGACCGGGCTCCACCCCGAGCTCCGCCACGAGATGCTGCCGAACCCGTTGGTACACCGCGAGAGCGTCGGCCTGCCGACCGGTCCGATAGAGCGCCGTCATCAACAACGCCGCCAACCCCTCACGGGTTGGATGCTCTGACACGAACGATGACAGCTCACCAACAACAGAGCGCGGATCTGCCATCACACGGCGAGAGAAGTCCATCTCTACCGCCGCCAGCCATTCCTCAACAAGACCGGAAACGGCTGAAGCGAGACCAGGTGCCGAAAGCCCGGCCAACGGCACGCCACCCCACGCAGCGACCGCCGCCGCCGTGTCACCCGCACGGACGAACTGACGGAACTGCGACACGTCGGTGGGCACGTCGAGCCGGTACGCGGCACCAACAGTGGTGATCGCCGACGCGCCGAGGGCTTTCCGCAGCTGCGCGATGTGCCACTGCACCGCCTTGGGAGACGCGGGCGGCGAGTCACCCCACACGAGATCGATCAGGCGCGACACAGGCACCGGCGTTCCCTGCCACAGCGCCAACGCCGCCAGCACCGCCTGCGACCTGGGGGAACCGATGTCGATCGGCTCGCCGTCGTCGGTGGTGGCGCGGACACCACCGAGCAAACCGATCCGCACGGGCGAATTCTCACACACCGAACGCACACCAGGCCCACACCGACGTCAGTCAACGTTCGCGCCATGACTGCACGTGTTGTTGGTTCCCTCTTCATCATCGCAACGGCCGCAGGGGTGGTCAGCGCCGCGACACAAGGCACGGCCAGAGGGCTGATGGTGTTCCTCATGGCGGTGTGCATCGCGTTCATCGCACCCACGTTGTTCCCCACGCTCAAACAACACGGCGAAGCCCTCGCGCTGGGGTACGTCGTCGCCAGGACGCTCGAGGTCGTCTTCCTGATGACCGCTATCGCGCCGTTGGCGAACATCAGGGTCGATGAGCTGTGGGGCCACGCCAGCGCGATCTACTTCTGTGTCAGTGTCGTGCTGCTGAACGTCCTGCTGTTCCGGTCACGGCTCGTACCGCGCTGGATCTCCGTGTGGGCGCTCATAGCCGTGGTGCCTTACCTGACAGGTGCCGTCCTCGTGTTGCTGACCCGCACACAGGTGAGCGCGCTCTTCGTGCCGTTGGCGGTCAACGAGATGGTGCTGGCGGTCTGGCTGCTCATCAGGGGCTTCACGCCCGAACGTGCGTGAGCAGCACCAGCCTCACCTTGCTGCTTTCCGGTAGACCAGGCGGATGTTCTGCGGCCCGGCGGCGGTGTGACGGCGTTCGAACAGCTCGTCCAGCACGGCCACGACAGGGCGGCGCCGAGTCCGGGTGAACACCGGCCGCCAGAGGAACAGGACGAGTTCGCCGCCTGGTCGAAGGACCCGGTGCGCCTCGCGGATCGCTGCCAGGGGGTCCGGCATCTCTTCGAGGCTGTAGCCGTAGAACAGGATGTCGGCGTGGTTGTCGGCCAACGGAAGCAGGCAACCGTCACCGGCCACATAGGACATCCGGGCGCCGGGGGAGTCGTCCAGCCGCTGCTGCAGCGACCGCATGGCCGACGGCGACGGATCGAGGGCGACCAGAGTGCTGCCGGTGCCCAGGTGGGCCTTGAGCGCTGTGGTGTAGAAGCCTCCTCCGCTGCCGACTTCCACGCAGACCGTCCCGGGGCGGCGGCTGATCACGCGCACGTCGTATCGGGGCAGGTCCCATCCGAGGATCATGCGCAGCGCCGGGCTGCTGATCATTCGGTACAGGCCGGCGGGTGTGCGCCAGCCGCCGCCGACACCGGGCTGCGCGGGAGGTGTTGTGCCGGTGCGGAGGTCGAGATCGGTCATCGTGGTTCCTCGGATTCGGGCAGCGCACGCGCGGCTGCGATCGTGGCCAGGACGAACAGGACGGCGCCGGCCACCAGCGCGGCCCGCATGCCGGTCACGAACGCGGCGCGGGCGAGTTCGAGCAGCTGAGCGCTCGCTTCGGGTGGCAGTCCGGCAGCGGCGGCCGTGGCTTCGGTGAGGCCGTCGCGTGCCTGCGATGCCGTGCCCGGAAGACTGGCCGTGTAGATCAGGGTGGCCACGCTGCCCAGAATCGTGACGCCGAGCCCGGCGCCGAGTTCGTAGGCGGTCTCCTCGACAGCGGCCGCGGCACCTGCCTGCTCGGCGGGCGCGGCGGCGAGCAGGGCGTCGGAGGCCGCGGTGAGCGAAACCGAGACCCCGAACCCGGTCGCGGCCAGCACGGGCCCGAGCAGCCACAGGTTCTCCGTCACCGTCAGGCCCGCGGCGGCCGATGTCAGAGCTGCCGCACCGACGACGAAACCGGCGACCGTTGCCCGCCGATTCCCCAGCCGTTGCAACAGCGGACCGGCGACGATGCTGCCGACGACCGCGGCGACCATGACGAACAGCAGCCGCAGCGCCGCCTGCATCGGCTGCAGCGCGAGCACGAGCTGGAGGTACTGCGCGAACAGCAGACCGAGCCCGACCAGCGAGGTCATGACGAGCAGGACACTGCCGACCGCGACGCTGAACGCGCGGTTGCGGAACAGCGTCACGTCGAGGAGCGGCACGGGCAGTTTTCGTTGCCGCCGAACGAACGCGACGAGCAACAGGCACCCGAGCAGTCCTGCCAACGGCCCGAGCACGAACATCGTTCCGCCGTGCGGGGTCTGCTTGATCGCGAAGGCCACCGCGACGACCCCCAGCGCGGCCAGCACCGCGCTGAGCACGTCCCACGGCCCGTCCGGAGGGTCCGCGGACTCTCGAATCAGCCAGTACGTCAGTGGAATCGCCACGACCATCACCGGCACGTTGATCAGGAACGCGGCGTGCCAGGAGAACGTCTCCACCAGAAAACCGCCCAGCAGCGGCCCGAGCACCGCCCCGGAACCGGCGACACCGCTCCAGATGCCGATCGCGACCTGGCGTTCGGCTCGATCAGGAAATGCCTGGCGCAGCAACGACAGCGTGGCCGGCATGATCATCGCGCCGCCTGCGCCGAGCCCCGCCCGCGCGGCGATCAGCACCGCGACGCTCGGGGCCCACGCGCAGGCGAGTGAGGCCAGACCGAACACCACGTAGCCGAGCACCAGGATCCGGCGGCGGCCGTACCGATCGCCGAGCGTGCCGAAGGCGAGCAGCAGAGGTGCCGCGACGAGCGAGTAGACCGCGATGATCCACAGTTGGCTGGTGGCGGTGGGCCGCAGGTCCTGCGACAGCGCGGGCAAGGCCATGTGCAGCACGGTCGCGTCCACGGAGACCAGCAGCAGACTGGCGCACAGGATCGCGAGCACCACCCAGCGCCTGCCCGTCACGACCTCGGCAGAAGGAACGGTCACAACCCGGCCTCACGCCGACAGCGATGCACACCCCCACTCTGACCAATTCCGGTCCGCGCCGCCTCATCCTCAAGGTGATCGCGAATCATTCTTTGGTCGTAGAGCCGCGCAGCCTGATGGCGGGCCTCACCCAGCCGATCGGCTGGTGCTGTGCATCGGCATGCGGTCGCGCCAGCCCACCCCGGCCCCGCGCAGCCGGCCGATCACGAGGAACCCCGCAGCGGCGAGCAGCAGGAACGCGGGCACGAGCAGCAACGCGTCGGGAGTGACCGCGGTGGCCGACCAGCCGCCGTCTCGGGAGGCCCCGTCGATCGTGACTCGCAGAACGCTCAGGTAGGTCAGATGCGCGGCGATGGACGTCCACAGCGAACCAGTGGTGATCCTGGCGATCAACAGGACCGCGCCGAAGATCGGGTACAGAACCGCGTAGGCGATCGGGTCCTCGCCCGCAGGCGCGAATCCGGGCGGCGGCACGTTCTCGCCCAGCAGCGTGCCCACCACCGCGTGCACGACGGACGAGGCGGCGCCGGCGAAGGTGAACAGCGCAACCGTGGTGAGGAACGCCGTCCAGCGGCGCAACGCCTGGTTGAGCGAGGTGTAGACGTACCCGCGGAAGACCAGCTCCTCCGGGAACGCCTCCAGCGCGAACGCGATCAGCCCGTTGACGACGAGGAACTGCACGAGTCTCGCCGGGTCCAGCTGCCCCCAGCTCAGCCAGCCCGCCCACGTGCCGGCGCCGAAGACGACCGCCGCCGAGCCGCCGGTGACCAGTGCGCCGACCCCGAAAGCCCGTGCGCCCCCGCTGAAACCCAGATCGGACAGCGGCAGCCGGTCGACCCGCCGGCGCAGCAGCACGATCAACGACACCGCGAGCACAAGGCAGATCACGGCGGCCAATGCCTGGCGCCCGAGGCCGCTCAACCCGGTGCGGCTGTGCACGGCCTGCGCTGCGGCTCCGGCGGTGCCGAGCGCCACGGCCATCGCACAACCGCCCGCCACCGCTCGCACGACGGCCAGAAGTCTGGACTGGTTCACGCTTCCCCCTGGTGCCTTATTTCGGTCAACTGTACAGAAACAAGGCGGGAGTGTAGAAAGGTCAGGTGCCGAAGATCGTCGACCACGAGCAACGCCGCTGGGAGCTGGTCCGTGCGGTGTGGACGGTCATCCGCGAGCGAGGCGTCCAGGGCGCGTCCGTCCGCGCCGTCGCCCGTCAGGCCGGCTGGTCGCCGAGCTCGGTCCAGTACTACTTCTCCACCCAGGCGGAGCTGCTGTTGTTCGCCCTCAAGGCGATCTCGGAAGCCGCCGACCTCCGACTCGCCGCCCCGGATCTGCCGTCCGATCCCCGCGACCGCGCCCTGACCCAGCTGGAACTGCTGCTTCCGACCGAACCGGACTCGCACGTCGCGACCGAGATCTGGGTGGCGTTCCTGTCCCTGGTGCGCATCGATCCCCAGGCCGGTGAGCTCAACACCGAGGCCCACGCCCGGCTGACCCACCTGTGCCGCGAGCTGCTCGAAGCGATGGCCGACGCCGGGCAGATCGCCCCGGGTGCCGACCTCGACCTCGAAACGAGGCTGCTGCAGGCGTTGTTCGACGGCATCGCCCTGCACGCGGTGACCGTGCCGGACCAGATGCCGCCGACCCTCGTCCGGCGGCTGCTGGAACACCACCTGGCGCGGCTGCGCCTGTCAGGCTGACAGCTCAGGGCACTGGTTTCAGCCAGGTCTCGAGCGTGATCGACTCACCGATCCAGCGGAACTTCTCCAGCCGCTCCGGCGTCATCACGAGCATCGTGACGTACGCGGCGGGTTCGTTGTCTTGGTGCCGGAAGTACAGCACCGCGTTGGCCGGATCCTGCACGAGAGGCTCCAACCTCGCCAGCGACCTCTTGTGCTCAGCCAGAGTCGGCTTCCCGGTGGCCGCCTCGACCACGCACAGGTCGCCCTTGACGAGGTTGCCGAGTTCGCGACGCACGCCGTCCAGGTCGCCCCGGTGCACCTCGACCACGGTCACCCCTCCCTTGGCGCGCCAAGGCAGGCCGAACTCGTCGGCGTGCGCGTCGAGGTAGGCGTAGAGGTCGGTCGGTCGTTCCTTGGAGGGCTGCCATCCGGTGGCGGGCGGCGAGCACGGCGCCGGTCGTGGCAGGACGTTCCACGCGCGGTCCTCTTTGCCGGGGTTGTTCGGGTCCTCCGCGGGCGCGGTTTCGGTGACGGTCAGCGTCCCCGCCTTCCACACACCGGTCAGCAGTGCCAGCGCGACCCTCTTCCCCTCGTGCACGTGCCCCATGGGCAGTTTCGCGAAGTCGACCCCGACAACGGGCACGAAGTACGGGCACTGCGTCGGGTCGGGACCGGTCACACCGTCCCAGCACAACTTGACGGTGCCGTCGCCCTGCTCCACAACGGAACCGCCCGCGCGCACGGTCGTACCGTCCCGCACCACGAGCTTCTCCAGCTTGCTCGCCGGCTCGACCTCGGACGGCGGCGACGATCCGGTCGCGTAGACCAGTCCACCCGCCACCAGCACCACCGCTGCTGCCGCCAGCGCCGGCACCCAGCGCGTTCGCCCGCGCAGCCGTGACACGTCGATCTCGGGCGGTGGCGGCTGGGCGGCGCGCCACTCGTCTCCCGCCCTGTGCAGCAGGTCGTCCACGACGTCGTTCATCCGACCACCTCCAGGTAGGTGCGCAACTTCGTGCGCGCATCCGCCAACGTGGACTTCACCGTTCCCTCGGCGCACCGCATGACCGCCGCGGTCTCGGCGACGGTCAGCCCCGCGAAGTAGACGCAGTCGACGGCCAGCCGCTGTCGTTCGGTCAGCTGGTCGAGCGCGGTCCGCAGGTCCAGGTCGTCGTCAGGGCCGCGCCCGGTCACGGCGACGTCGTCGACCGCCGGCGCGAGCCGTCTGACCTTGGCGGCGGCTTTGCGCGCCTGGTCGGCGGTGATCGCCAGCAGCCACGCCGACGGCGCACCGCGCGCCGCGTCGTACTGCCGGCGTTTGATCCACGCCCTGACCAGTGACTCCTGCACGATGTCGTCGCGGTCGGCGCCAGGCGCGAGTCGCGCCGCCAGCCGTGCCATCGCCGTGACGTGCGGACCGGCCCAAGCGGCGAAGTCCTCAGCGTTCATGCCCCGTCTACCCCTGGAGACAGGTGGTCGGTTGGGGCACGGACCTGAAGTTGCTGCGGATGGAGCAGGGGCAGCGCCGGCGAGATCAAGCCCGGACGTGCGTGAGCAACGCCAGCCCGGTCGGGTCGTAGCCCACCGACACGGGACGGCCTGGCAGCAGCGCGCGCACGGCGGGCTCGTCGCGTTCGATCACCTGCCAGTCCATCAGGTACTCGAGTGACCACCGGAACGGGTTGCCGGTCTTGGTGCTGGAGAAGTAGAAGGTTCCGCCAGGACGGCACAGCCTGGTCAGCACCGCCTCCGTCAGCCGGACGGCCGCGCGGTCGTTCAGGTAGTCGTACAGGCCGTTGACGAGCACCAGGTCGAACGGCCCGAGCTCGGCGAGGCGGGGGAGGGCGCGGAAGACGTTGCCGGGGACCGCGGTCGTGAAGCCGTTGAGCAGGCCGAGCCGCTTCTGCGCCAGTTCCAGCGCGTCCGGGTCGACGTCGGTGAGCACGAACCTGTCGCCGGGCCGGACCGTGCCGGGCGGGATGTGCCGCAGGTCCGGGGCGGCACCGGAGGCGATCACCAGCACCGATCGCGGGCCGGAGCGCGGCGCGGTGAGGACGTCGCTGATCAGCCGGGCCTGGTGCATCACCCGGTTGCGCAGCTGCTGGGTGATCGCCGAGTTCTGCAGGTTCGTCTCGACGTGCCAGCCGAGCGTGCCCGGTGCGGCCTCCACCGCCTGGGCCAGGACGTGCTCGACGAGCCGGAAGTCGCTGGGGTAGCCGCGAGCCCACTCCTGCTCGTCACGCATGAAGGGCGAACGCCCGCACGCCGACCGCGCGGGCTGGACGATCGCGGCGATGTCCTCGTCCGGCACGCCCGCGAGCACGCTGGACCCGATCTGCGCGCCGAGGGTGCGGAAGCGGCCGCCGACCAGCATGTGCGCCGAGGGGTCGGTGAGGTTGAACTCCTTCTCACCGCGCAGGAAGCCGTCCACGGCGTCGCTGAGCCGGTGCAGGGCGTCGGTGCTGTGCGGGAGAACGGTCATCAGGCACTTCCCTCGCTGCGGCAACGGTTCCAGAGCCTGTCAGTCGACGCCGCCGCCCGACAGAGGCTTTCGGGTAATACGGGGAAAACCCTGCCGCGGTTCGGGGGTTGGCCTCGTGGTCGCACCACGTGAGAAAGCGAACTCTGGACGTCACCCGAAAGGAGTTCGACGATGACGGAGTGGCTCAACGAGCTCGCCTCGTGGGCGTGGGCACGGCACCACAACGAGCTCAGCTGGTACATCCGGCCGCTGTTCCTGCTGCCGTTCGCGTACTTCAGCTACCGGCGCAGCGGGTGAGGCATCGCGCTCACCCTGGTGGCGCTCGCGACGAGCATGGCCTGGTTCCCGGCGCCGGAGCACCCGACGCCTGCTCGGCGGGCTGGCTGCGGCGCTGTGGCGGCGTTCGCTCGTGTGGGCACTGGTCGTGATCAACGGCGGTGGCCTGTTCAAGATCGCGTGGACGTTCTTCGTGAGCGACACGGCGGGCGTGGTGCAGCACCTGTACCCGGCGGTGGCAGGACTTCTGGTGGTGAACGCGGTCGTGGTGGTCGTCTGGAGGCGACGGCACGTGGTTGCATCGGTCCATGCGGGTAGCGGTAGCTGACGACGCGGCGCTGTTCCGCGAGGGCGGCTGGCCGAGAGCTCGCCCGAACTGCTCGTCGCGGCACGGGAGGAGCACGCACGGGCGCTGGACGACCTGCGTGAGCTGGCCCGGGGCATCTACGGTGCTCGGCCTGGACGACCGCGTGGCCGCCGTCGGCGGGCGGCTGACCCTGCTCTCACCGGTCGGCGGGGGAACGACGGTGCGGGCGGAGTTCAGCGACTCGCGGCGCTGACCGCGTCCGCGATCGCCTGGTGCCCGGCCGGAGTGGGGTGCACGTCGGTGTGGTCGCAGAAGTAGGTGATCGTGCACACCTCCGCGACCGAGGACGGGATCTGCCCGTACTTCGGGTCGTGCGTGAGCTCGGTCAACGCCCCGTAGCCGCCGGTCTTGCCGGTGATGTCGACGTACTTCGCACCGAACTTCGCGTACTCGGCGGCGACCTGGCTGTTGAAGTCCTCGTACAACGTCACCGACGTGCGGGCCAGGTCCTCGCCGTTCGGGAACTCGGGGTTCACCCACGCCCCGAGGAACACGTCCGGATAGGACAGTCCGACGATCTTCACGTCCGGTGCCGCCTCCCGGAACCGGGTGAGCGCGGTCGCGATGTTGGTCCTGGTGTCGGCGGCGACCCCGGCAGCGCACTCGGCCGGGTTCTCCGCCACCGCGCACGGTTCCAGCAGGTCGTTGCTGCCGATGACCATCGTGATCAGGCCGACGTCACTGGTGCGCAACGCCTCGACGGTCGCGTCGACCTGGGTCCTGCCCTCGGTCTCTGGCCCGCACGCGGGCTGGGAGAGCAGGTCGGCGGAGGTGGCGCCGTTGCAGGCGAAGTTCACCAGGTTCAGGCCCTCCTGCCTGGCCACGATCCGCGCGAAGCTCTCGCCGGTCCCTTCAGGACTCAGGCCCGTCGCGTAGGAGTCGCCGAGCGACACGTACGTCCGCAGCCCGGGCTGCGCGGCGACGGCCGACTCGGGCAGAGGTGCCGTGCACGCCGTGAGCGCCGTCAGCAACGCCACGACCAGGGCGAACCTCGGCACACGTGCTCCTTTGTATCGGCAACCGATGGGCCGAGGTTACGCAACTGTCCGTGAGGGCCGCGTCAGCGGGCCGCAGCGGTGACGGCCTCGGCGATCGCCTGGTGGCCCGCCGGCGTGGGGTGTACGTCGGTGCGGTCGCAGAAGTGCGTGAGCGTGCACACCTTGGCGACCGAGGCCGGGATCCGGCCGTACTTCGGATCCTGGGTCAGCTCGGTCAGCGCGCCGTACCCGCCGGTCGCCTCGGTGATGTTCGCGAACTTCGCGCCGAACCGGCCGTACTGGGCGGCGATCTTGGTGTTGAAGTCCTGGAACATCGTGACCGACAGCTGGGCGAGGTTCTTGCCGTTCGGGAACGACGGGTTCACCCACGCGCCGAGGAACACGTCCGGGTAGGTCAGCCCGACGATCTTCACGTCCGGCGCGGCCTCTCGCAGCTCGGCGAGCGTGCCGGCGACGTTGGTCTGGATGTCGGCGACGGTCCTGGTGGCGCACTGCAACGGGTCCTGGGCGATCGCGCACGGTGCCAGGTCGTTGCCGCCGATCACCACGGTGACCAGGCCGTCCTTCTTGCCACGCACCGCCTCGACGGCGGCGTCGAGCTGGGTCTTGCCCCCGGCGTCGGACCCGCAGGCGGGCTTGGTGGCGAGGTCGGCGGACGTGGCGCCGTTGCACGCGAGGTTGACGAGCTTCAGGCCAGACTGCTTCGCCACGATCTGCGCGAAGCTCTCACCGGTGCCGCTCGGCCCGAAGCCCGTCGCGTACGAGTCACCGATCGACACGTAGACCTGCTGCGCGGGCGGCGGCGCGCTGCTGGAGGTGGGGACCGCCGGCCTGGACTCGGGCGTGGTCGAGGTGCACGCGGCCAGCGCCGTCAGCAACCCTACGACCAGGACGAACCTCGGCACACCTGCTCCTTGTGATCGGGAACCGATGTACCGAGGCTACGAAACCGCCCGTGAGGGTCGTGTCAGCGGAACCCGCGCAGACGCAGGCTGTTGCTGACCACGAAGACAGGTTGCCCTTGATCGTCGCCAACGTGCGGCGCGAGAGCCTGATCGCGTCCACGGCGGCCCGCAGGTCACCGCGCACCAGCGTGAGGTCGCTGGCCTCGATCGCGGCGTCGATGCCCATCGCCACGACCCGACCCTCGTCCTGGAGACGCTTCACGACGTCGACCTTGTCCGCGGGCAGCACCTGCTTCGGCCGTGGAGATCTGGGGGAGCGGTGCGCTCTACCGCCATTTATACCCTAGGGGGGTATGGGTATGTCAAACGGTCACCCCGGTGGTGCCCAGCGGCAGGCCGGAGAAGTTCGTCGTGCCGGTCACCGCGGTGATCATCGTCGGGCTGTTCCTGGTGCAGCGCAGGGGAAGCGCGGCGGTAGGGAGGTTCTTCGGGCCGGTGATGATCCTGTGGTTCGGCGCGATCGGCGCGGCCGGGATCGCGGGCATCACGAAGCATCCGGAGATCCTCAAGGCGTTGTCGCCGACCTACGCGCTCGGATTCTTCTTCGGACATTTCGACATCGCGTTCTTCGCCCTGGCCGCGGTCGTGCTGGCGGTGACGGGCGCCGAGGCGCTGTACGCGGACATGGGGCACTTCGGGCGGCCCGCGATCGCGCGCGGGTGGTTGTTCCTGGTGTTCCCGGCGTGCGTGCTCAGCTACCTGGGGCAGGGCGCGCTGGTCCTCGACGACGAGGCGAACGTCAGCGGGCCGTTCTTCCTGCTCGTGCCGGAGTGGGGGCGCTGGCCGATGGTCGTGCTCGCGACGGCGGCGACCGTGATCGCGTCGCAGGCCGTGATCACCGGCGCGTACTCCGTGGCGTCGCAGGCCGCGCAGCTCGGGTACCTGCCGCGGTTGCGCATCGCGCACACGTTGGTCGTGGTGTCCATCGAGACTGAACCGGTGCCGCGCGTGCCGCCCGACCGCCGGATCGAGGTCGACGAGCTCGGATACGCCGACGACGGGATCATCCACGTGAGCGCGCGCTTCGGGTACATGGAGACGCCGGACGTGCCGGCGGCGCTCGCGTTGCTGGAGCCCTCGCAGACCGAGGGTGCGCTGAACCTCGACCAGGCGTGGTACTTCCTGTCGAAGATCGAGCTGCAACGCGGCAAGGCGCCGACGATGGCGGCCTGGCGCAAACGCCTGTTCGTCGCGACCTCCTACATCACGGCCGACGCCGCGGAGCACTTCGGACTGCCGCGGGAACGAACGGTGATCATGGGAGCCCACATCGACGTTCAGGCCGGGGGATCACCGGTCGGGGCGCGTGCCCCGACCGGTTCGCGCTGTGGATCAGAGGCGGTAGAAGTTCTCGTAGTGGTCCGGCGAGAAGTAGACGGCACCGTCGGTGCGGTCGACGACGATCCGGTACGCGTCCCGGGAAGCGTTGCAGGTGCGCGGGTAGACGTCGAACTCCTGGTAGCGGTGGTTCGACGGCAGCTGGCCCTCGCGGTTCTGGAAGGTGCCGCCGGCGAAGTTGCACTGCCCGTTCGGCCAGCTGTACCAGCCGCGTGAGCTGGGGTAGCCCTTCGACGACCAGGTCGAGTTGGCCGAGCGTGCCGCGGAACACCGCGACTGGGTGCAGGAGCTGTGGACGTCGGCGTTGGCCGCGGGCGTGACGACGGTCGTGACGCCGAGGACGGACGCGACGACGGCGAGAGCGGCGAACAGGCGCCGTGCCCGGTGTGACTGCAGGGTGAGCACTTCAGACCTCCATCGGCAGGGTGCGTGGATGTCGTGATCATTTCTGTTGATCACCACGGGCCGGTGAACGGCGGGCGAAGCGCCGTGTAACGGCGGTGGCATGTTCACGTTCCCACGAACGGCGGTCCGGCATCTCCTTCTGGACCAACTGCAGTGGCAGCCTCTGAACGCCCGAGTTGATCAACTCCGAACAGCCGATTGATCGTGCTGCCTCGGAGGATAGATTTGTCCTATGACAGCACGGAAGCACTTGTTGGTGCTGTTGACCCTGCTCACCGCCGCCTGCACGGCCGAGCAGGGCGGCACGCCCTTCGCCGCCCCGAGGATCTCGTCTCCTCCCTCCGCGGACCTGGGACCGTCCACAAAGGTGAGTGCCGTCGTGGACGGCCGCACCGTCGAACTGGCGGACGGCACCCGAGCCCGCATCTCGCTGCTCGCCGAACCGTCCTCATGCGCCGCCCCCGCCGCGCTCGAGTTCGCGACGAAGACGTTGCTGGACAAGGAGGTCCGCGTCAGCAGCATCACGCCGGGCGAGGTCTCCCTGGTGCTCCAGGACGGCGCCGACTACGCGTTGCTGGCGGTCAAGAACGGTGTCCTGCGCACCACCGGTGTGGACGGCGGACCGCTCATCGAGGCGGAAACCAAGGCGGCACAGGCGAAACTCGGCCTGTGGGCGCAGGACTGTGCCACGTCGACCGCACCGCGGCCGCCGGCCTCGACGTCGACCACCACCACCCCGCCACCTCCGCCTCCACCGCCGTGCGTCGTCGTGTACCGGGTCACCAACGAGTGGCCCGGCGCGTTCCAGGCCCAGGTGACCGTGCGCAACGTCAGCGGTGCGCTGGTCAACGGGTGGACGTTGCGCTGGCGGTTCACCGACGGCCAGACCGTGGCGCAGATGTGGAACGGGACGGTGTCCCAGGCCGGTGGCGACGTGACGGTGACCAACGCCGGGTACAACGCGTTGATCGTGGTGGACGGGTCGGTCGAGATCGGGTTCAACGGGTCGGTGACCGGGCCGAACTCAGTGCCGGGTTCGTTCACGCTGAACGGCAGGACCTGCACGGCCGGATAGGTGCGGAGGTTTCCACTCAGTGGAAGCCTCCGGTCGACGGCGGCGGGCCCGGCTCCCTAGCGTCTGATCTCGTGACGACCAGCCAGCACGAGATCAGCGACGAGATCGCGAAGATCCAGGCCGACACACCGACCGGTGCGCCGCTGCTGGACTTCCCGCCGTACCGCAGCACCCGGCTGCGCCACCCGACCAAGGAGTTCCAGCAGGTCGACCCGGAGGGCGCCGAGCTGCTCGCGCCGGTCTTCGGGCACTCCGACGTCGCCGCAGTCGAGGCCGACCTCACGATCGGGCGGGGTGGCGACCCGATCGGCGAGCGCATCCGCGTGCACGGCAGGGTGCTCGACGGCGACGGCCGCCCGGTGCGGCGCCAGCTCGTCGAGATCTGGCAGGCCAACGCGGCCGGTCGTTACTCGCACCAGGGCGACCAGCACCCGGCACCGCTGGACCCGCACTTCACCGGCGTCGGCCGCTGCCTGACCGACGACGACGGCTGGTACTCGTTCACGTCGATCAAGCCCGGCCCCTACCCGTGGCGCAACCACCACAACGCCTGGCGGCCGGCGCACATCCACTTCTCGTTGTTCGGCACCGACTTCACCCAGCGGTTGATCACCCAGATGTACTTCCCCGGCGACCAGCTGCTGGCGCTGGACCCGATCGCCCAGTCGATCACCGACCCCGCCGCGCTGTCCCGGCTCATCGCCACGTACGACCACTCGCGGTCCGAGCACGAGTGGCTGCTCGGCTACCGCTGGGACATCGTGCTGACCGGAAGCCACGCGACCTACCTGGAGCCGTCCGATGACTGAAGCGACTCCCGGCCAGACCGTCGGCCCGTTCTTCCACCACGCGCTGGCGTTCCCCGGCGACTCCGAGCTGATGCCGTTCGGTTCGGCCGGATCCGTGGTGCTGCACGGGTACGTCTTCGACGGCGCCGGTGACCCGGTGCCGGACGCGATGATCGAGATCAGGCAGTCCGACGCCTCGGGCGTGGTGCCGAGCGTCGGCGGTTCGTTGCGGCGGCGGGGCGCCGGTTTCACGGGCTGGGGGCGGTGCTGCACCGACAGCGCCGGACACTACTGGTTCAGCACCGTCGAGCCCGGGCTGCCGTTCTTCGCGGTGACCGTGTTCGCGCGCGGGCTGCTCGACCGGCTGTTCACGCGGATCTACCTGCCCGAAGCTTCCGGTGCCGTGGACGGTTTGGTGGCGGCGCGGGAGGACGACGGTCGTCTCCGGTTCGACATCCACCTGCAAGGGCCGTCCGAGACGGTCTTCTTCAAGTTCCCGCGGACCTGACGTGCTGCCCGGTTCACATCGCGCCTCCGGCCTGGTCGACGACACCGCGCTGGTGCGGGCGATGCTGGAGGTCGAGGTCGCGTGGGCACGCGTGCTCGGCACGCCGATCTCGCTCGGCTCGTGGGTGCCCGTGCTGGACCCGGCCGAGGTCGAGGCCGCGGGCAACCCGGTGCTGCCGCTGGTGTCGGCGTTGCGGGCGCACGTCTCCAGCACCGTCCACACCGGACTGACGAGCCAGGACGTGCTCGACTCGGCGCTGATGCTGCTGGCGCGCGACGTCGTGCAGCGCGTGTCGGTGGATCTCGAACGGGTCGCCCGTGCGCTGGCCGGGCTGGCGGACGAGCACCGGTCCAGCGTGATGGCCGGGCGGACGTTGACGCAGTACGCCGTGCCGATCACGTTCGGGCTCAAGGCCGCGCGGTGGCTGACCGGCGTGCTGGACGCGGTGGCGGAGCTGGAGGTCGTGGCGCGGACCCTGCCGGTGCAGTGCGGTGGCGCGGCGGGAACGTTGTCCCGCGCGGCTTCCGTGGTGGATCCGGTTGCGGCCGCCGCGGAGTTCGCTCGTCACCTGGGACTGGTGTGGCCGGGGGTGCCCTGGCACACGTACCGCGCTCCGGTGACGCGTCTCGGCGACGCGCTCGTGCGAACGTGCGACGCGCTCGGGGTGATGACGGCCGACCTGCTGACGCTGGGGCGGCCGGAGATCGGTGAGGTCTCCGAGGGCGCCGTGGCGGGGCGCGGCGGGTCGTCGACCATGCCGCACAAGCGGAACCCGGTGCTGTCGGTGCTGGTGAACAGCGCGGCTCTGCAGGCACCCCAGCTCGGGGCGCAGCTGCACCTGTGCGCGGCACGGGCGGTGGACGAGCGTCCGGACGGGGCGTGGCACGCGGAGTGGCCCGCGTTGCGAGCGTTGATGGAGCTCGTGGTCGTGGCCGCTTCCCAGGCGGCCGAACTCGTTGAGGGACTTGAGGTGCACGCGGACGTGATGGCACGCCGGGCCGACGGGGCCGCCGGGGAGTTGCTGGCCGAACGGGGTGGTGGTGCCGATCCGGGCTCGTACCTCGGTGCGGCCGAACTGTTCGTGGACGAGGTGCTGAAGAGGTGGCGCGATGACCGTTGAGCTGAGCCTCACCCGGCTCGCCGGATCGGAGTTCTCGTCGCGGCTGCTGGTGGTCGGGCCGTCGCTCGGCACGTCGGTCGCGCTGCTGTGGCGGGACTGCGCGATGGTGCTGCCCGGCGAGTTCGAGGTGATCGGCTGGGACCTGCCGGGCCACGGCAGCGGCGCGCCGGCGACCGCGCCGTTCACCGTGCAGGACATCGCCGACGAGCTGACCGACCGCGTCGTGGCGCTGGCCGGTGAACGGCACGCCGCCTACGCCGGGGTGTCCTTCGGCGGTGCGGTCGGGTTCGAGCTGGCGAGCCGGACCGACGGACCGTTCGAGACCGTGGTGTGCATCGGCGCGGCGCCGCGGATCGGGTCGCCCGAGGCGTGGCACGAGCGGGCCGCGCTGGTGCGGCGAGCGGGAACACCGGTGATGGTCGACGGTTCGGCGCAGCGCTGGTTCGCGCCGGGCTTCATCGAACGCGCGCCGCGGATCGCCGGGGCGCTGCTGCGGGCGTTGGCGGACACCGACAAGGAGTCCTACGCGCTGGCGTGCGAGGCGTTGGCGCTGTTCGAAGCCGGTGAACCCGTGCTGCCCCTGCGGGTGCTGGTGGGAGAGCACGACGTCGTGGTGTCGCCTTCGAACTCCGACCGGGTGCTGGACGGGTGCGGGCACCTGCCGCCCGCCGAGGATCCGGCGGCGGTCGCATCGGTGTTGGTGGAGGAGTTGCGGTGTCCTACGACGACGGCATGAAGGTTCGGCGTGAGGTGCTCGGGGACGCCCACGTGGACCGGGCGGTCCCCGACGACTTCACGCGCGACTTCCAGGACTTCATCACCCGGTACGCGTGGGGGGAGATCTGGACGCGGCCGGGGCTCGACCGGCGGATGCGCAGCGCGATGACGCTCACGGCGTTGATCGCTCTCGGGCACTGGGAAGAGCTGAAGCTCCACGTCGCGGCGGCGCTGCGCAACGGGCTGAGCGAGAACGAGATCGGTGAAGTGATCTTGCAGAGCGCCATCTACTGCGGTGTGCCCGCGGCGAACCACGCGTTCGCGGTCGCGCGCCAGGTTCTGAAGGAGGAAGCGTGACCACGCGCACCCAGGTCGGCATCGTCGGTGGGGGACCGGCCGGGCTGATGCTCTCGCACCTGTTGTCCCTCAACGGGATCGACAGCGTCGTCGTCGACAACAGATCCCGGCTGGAGATCGAGAACACGATCCGCGCCGGCATCCTGGAGGCCGACAGCGCCCGCCTGCTCGCCGACACCGGCGTGTCCGACCGGGTGCTGCGCGACGGACATCCGCACGAGGGCATCGACCTGCGGTTCGGCGGCGAGAGCCACCGCATCGACTTCCGCGCCCTGGTGGGCGAATCGGTCTGGCTCTATCCGCAGACCGACGTGTTCGTCGACCTGGCGAACGCCCGCGAGCGCGACGGCGGCGACGTGCGGTTCGGCGTCAGCGACACGTCCGTCGACATCACCGAGCCCGCCATCCGGTTCGTCGACAGCGACGGCGTGCGGCAGGAAATCCGCTGCGACCTGCTCGTAGGAGCCGACGGCTCCCGCTCGATCTGCCGGGCGCAGGTGCCGGAATCCGTGCGCACGCACAGCTTCCGCGAGTACCCGTTCGCCTGGTTCGGCATCATCACCCAGGCCCCGCGCAGCGCCCCGGAGCTCGTCTACACGCACTCGCCGCGCGGGTTCGCGTTGATCAGCCAACGCACCGAGACCCACCAGCGCATGTACTTCCAGTGCGACCCGGAGGCCGATCCCGTCGCGTGGTCCGACGACCGGATCTGGGAGGAGCTCCAGGCCCGCGTGGCCGGACCGGACGGCTTCACGCTGAAGGAAGGCCCGATCACCGAGAAGACGGTGCTGCGCTTCCGGTCGTTCGTCGCGGAACCCATGCGCCACGGCAACCTTCTGCTCGCGGGCGACGCCGCCCACACCGTCCCCCCGACCGGCGCGAAGGGCCTCAACCTCGCCCTGGCGGACGTCCGGGTGCTCGCCGAGGTGATCGAACGCGCGTTGCTCAAGAACGACCGCGACGCCCTCGACGAGTACGGGCCGCGCGCGTTGGACCGGGTCTGGAAGGCCCAGCACTTCTCGTACTGGATGACGACCATGCTGCACGCCCTGCCCGCCGCCACGGACTTCGACGTGCGCCGCCAGCTCGGTGAGCTGAGGTCCGTGGTCGGGTCGGAGGCGGGGTCGAGGTTCCTCGCCGAGGGCTACACCGGGACCTGGCCCGCCTGAGCGCTGATCAGCTCGACCTCGCCGCCCTGGTGCCCGGGAGGGACGACGGCGAGGGCGTCGGCGAGCGCGGCGCCCCACAGCGAACCGGGGCGGTCGTGGCCGACGGGCATCGCGTTGTCGCCGCGCCTGGTCACCGGGACCAGGCGTGTGTCTCGGGGGTGCGCTTCTACTTGCGTGAGGCGCGCGGTGATCGGTGGGTGTGGCGCGTGCCCGCCGAGGGTGCTGAGCAGCGGCTGGAGCAGGGTGAGGACCGCGGCGAAAGCGGCGAACGGGTTGCCCGGCAGGCCGACGACGCAGCGGCCGTCGGGGAGCGTGGCGAGCAGCATCGGGTGGCCCGGGCGGCAGGCGACTCCGCTGACGAGGATCTCGGCGTCGAGGTCGTGGAGCACTCGGCGCAGGTGATCGGCTGGGCCGACCGACGTGGCGCCACAGGTCACGAGGACGTCGGCCTGGGTGGCGCTGGTGAGGGCCGGCGGGCTGACGCGCCGGTGGGTTGTGAGGGCGTCGCCCAAGGCGGACGGGTCGTCGCGCACGTGGTTGGTGCCGATCAGGTCGGCTCCCATGAGCAGGCCGGGCAGCATCGGCCCGATGGCGTCGCGGACCCTGCCTGGGCGCGGTGGGCCGGCGTGGAGCAGTTCGTCGCCGGTGACGATCACGGCCACGCGCGGGCGGCGGTGGACCAGCAGGGTGTCGTGGCCCGCGCCCGCGGCGAGGCCGAGGACGGCGGGGGAGACCGCCGAACCGGCCGGGACGAGCTCGTCGCCGGCTGACCAGTCCTCGCCGCGGCGGCGGATGTTTTTGCCGACCTGCGCAGGTACAGGATGTTGACATCCCGAATGTCTACATCCTGAATGTTGACATTGTGCTTGTTCGACAAGCCTGGAGCCTTCGACCGTGCAGCGCTCCACCGGGATCACCAGGTCTGAGCCAGCCGGCACCGGTGCGCCCGTCGCCACCCCGAACGCCTCACCGGACTGCAGCGTCGTGTCAGGCACCGGATCGCCCGCCGCCACCCGCCCCGCGACCGTCCACGGCCCCGGCCCCGGCCCGGCCACCGCGTACCCGTCCATCGCCGAGGTGTCGCACGTCGGCTGATCGGCCAGCGCACGCACCCCGGACGCGAGCGCGAAACCGACGGCATCGGGCAAAGCCAGCTCGACGGCCTCCAACGGCTTCACGGCTTCCCGCGCCGTTCGACGGGCCAGAGGCCAAGTCATGTTCTGAGACATGTTGTGGGGCATGTTCATCAGGGCTCCCGTGGTATAGCCTACCTCATACTGTATGCAATCCTCGGGACGGGGTGAAGGGCATGCCAGTCGCGACTTACGTACGTGATCACGTCGGCAGGCTCTACCGGGTGGGGGAGACCGACGTCGAGGTGTCGGGACGCTCGCGCCGCGCGGTGCTGTGGGCGGCGTGGGCGGCGATGCTCGCGGCCGGCATCGGGCAGTACGGGTTCGGTGCGTTGATCCCTCAGCTGCAGGACCGGTGGAGTGTGCCGGAGCTGTTCTGGGCCCTGGCGTTGTGGACGGTGTGCCAGGCGGGCACGGCGTTCCCCGCTGCCTGGTTGAGGGAGCAGAACAGACTCACGCCGACCGGCGCCATGTGGATCGGCGCGCTCCTGTGCGGCACCGGCCTGCTGACGCTCGGGCAGGGGCAGCTCGTCGGGTACGCCGTGCTCGGTGGCATCGGTGCGGGCCTGGTGTACGCGACGTGCCTCGGCACGGTCGTTCGCTGGTATCCCGAGCGCGTGACCAGGAAGGTCGCGTTCGTCAGCGGGGCGTTCGCGTACGGGTCGGTGCCGTTCGTGCTGGCCGCCGGGGTGTTCTTCGGCAAAGGTTTCCTCCTGCAGGCGTCCATCGCGGTCACCGTGGTCGTCGCCGTCGCGGGCGTGGTGATGAAGGACCCGCCCGAGCACTGGTGGCCGCCGCACGTGTCGCCGCGCGAGTGGGCGCTGGACCGGGCGCGGGTGCCGAACCGGGCCGCACTCAGGGAGTTCCGGCCGGAGCAGGCCATGCGGTGCGGCACGTTCTGGTGGCTCTACGGCGGTGTGGCGTTCGCGGCGGCGGTGTCGCTCTACGACCTGGCGTACCTGCCGTTGTTCGTGGGAGACAAGACACTCGGCGCGGTTGCTCTGGCGACGCTCGCCGCGGCGACGGGCACTGGACGCGTGCTGGTCGGGTGGATCTCGGATCGTGTCGGACGCCGCAAAGCGATCGTCTGGACGTTGGCGACCGGCGGCTGTGCGCAGTTCGTGCTGCTGTACTCGCACCACGTCGTGGGCCTGCTCATCGGTGCGACGCTGGCCGGACTCGGCACGGGGTGCTGTTACTCGTTGCTCGTCGGTGTCACCAGGGAGTACTTCGGCGAGACGAACGGCGCGCGGAACTTCGGCGTGCTCTACACCGCGAAGGCCACCGGAGCGCTCATCGCCGCGATCGTCCTCGCCTCGCAGGGGCCGGCGTTCGCCTTCACCGCGGCGGGAGTGCTGGGGCTGGCGGGTGCGCTGTTCACCAGGCACCTGTCGCAGCCGGGAAGGCCCCGCCTGTGAGCCGGGTGCCGAGGCTCGCGAAGGGCCGGCACCCGGCACCCGCGGACGGGTGTTGCCTGATGGAGCTCACGTCGGTGCTCGCGGGCGAGGTGTGGTCGGACCGGCCCGCCTGCGTGCACCCGGTGCTGGCGTGCGTGGCGCGGTGCGTCAACGACCAGTCCACAGAAGACGGTCGGAGGAAGCTGTTGCCGTTCGCCACCAGGGTGATCGGCACGCGGAAGGCGTCCGCGCAACGCCTGGTCGCGCATTGCGTGCGCAGGGCGGGCATCGCCGCGCCGAGGTGGTGGCCGCGCAGCTGGGTGGTCACCAGGGCGGTGCGGGCGATGAACGGGGACGAGGTGTTGCGGCGCCTGCTCGACGAGTGCGTCGCGATCTGCAGGGAGGCAACCGATGGGGCGAGTGACGAGCAGGCGGCGCGTGATCCGGCTGGTGGACGACGCGGTCACCGCGCGCCCGGACACCCTGGCGGTCGAGGAACCGCTGGAGATCCGCGTGCGGGGCAAGTCCCTCGCCGTGACCATGCGCACGCCGGGTGACGACTTCGACCTCGCGGCGGGTTTCCTGGTCAGCGAAGGCGTGGTGCGCAGCCCGTCCGACATCGCCTCCATCCGCTACTGCGCGGGCGCGACGGCCGACGGCGGCAACACCTACAACGTGCTCGACGTCGGCCTCGGAGAAGGCGTCGCGCCACCGGATCCGTCGATCGAACGCAACTTCTACACCACGTCGTCGTGCGGCCTGTGCGGCAAGGCGAGCCTGGACGCCGTGCGCACCACCGCGACCTGGCAGGTGGCGTCCGACCCGATCCGGCTCGACCCGCGGGTGATCACCGAGTACCCGGCGAAACTCCGTGCCGCGCAACGGGTTTTTGACCGGACAGGTGGCCTGCACGCGGCCGGCCTGTTCGACGCCGGCGGCACCCTGCTGTGCCTGCGCGAGGACGTCGGCCGGCACAACGCGGTCGACAAGGTCGTCGGCTGGGCCACCCGCAACGGAAGGCTGCCGCTGACGAGCACCGTGCTGATGGTGAGCGGCAGGGCGTCGTTCGAACTGGTGCAGAAGGCCGTCATGGCAGGGATTCCGGTGCTCACGGCGGTGTCCGCGCCGTCGTCGCTCGCCGCCGACCTGGCCGAGGAGATGGGCGTGACGCTCGTCGGGTTCCTGCGCGGCACGTCGATGAACGTCTACACAGGAGGGCACCGCCTAGGCGTGACGGCCGGAGCGCGCTAGTCGCGTGATTCGTGGCGGTGCCGCGAGGCGTCCTGCTGAGCGTGAATTCACCGCCACCGTCGCGAGCCACGCCACTAGGCCGATCAGCGTCCTCCGCGAGGAGGATGCCTCACGGCGGACGCGATCTTGGTACGAACCGCATAACGTTCCTCCCATGTTGACTGTGAGGGGGATCAGCCGGAGCTTCGGCGACCACCGCGTCCTCGACGAGGTGAGTTTCGACGTGAAGCCCGGCAGGATGACCGGCTTCCTGGGGGCCAACGGATCCGGCAAGACGACGACCATGCGGATCGTGCTGGGGGTGCTCGCCGCGCACGGGGGTTCGGTGAGCTGGCAAGGGGAGCCGGTCACTCCTGCGCACCGGCCCGACTTCGGCTACATGCCGGAGGAACGCGGGCTCTACCCGAAGATGAAGGTGCGCGAGCAGATCACGTGGCTCGGCCGGCTGCACGGCGTCGACCGGACGACCGCGCAGCGCAACACCGACGAGCTGCTCGCCGAACTGGAGCTGACCGACCGCGCCGACGACCGGCTGGAGGCGCTGTCGCTCGGCAACCAGCAGCGCGTGCAGATCGCCGCGGCGCTCGTGCACGACCCGGACGTGCTGATCCTCGACGAGCCGTTCTCGGGCCTCGACCCGATCGCCGTCGAGACCGTGCTGGACGTGCTGCGCAAGCGGGCCGCGAACGGTGTGCCCGTGCTGTTCTCGAGCCACCAGCTCGCGATCGTGGAACGGCTCTGCGACGACGTGGTGATCATCTCCAAGGGACGGATCGCCGCGAACGGATCACGTGAGGAGCTGCGCCGCCGCCACGCCGGTGAGCGCTACGAGATCGTCGTCGAGGAGGACGCGGGCTGGATCCGTGACGTGCCGGGCACGACGATCCTGGAGCTCGACGGGCCGCGCGCGGTGTTCGAGTCCGAACCCCAGCAGGTGCTCAGGGCCGCCCTGGACCGCGGCGAGGTCCGCTCGTTCACCCCGGTCGTGCCGACGCTCGACGAGATCTTCAAGGAAGTGATCTGACATGGCCAGGGCCTCCTTCAGCCAGTCCACCTGGCTCGTCGCCGAACGCGAGATCAAGACCCTGGTCGGCACCAAGGGTTTCTGGATCGGCTTCCTGTTCACGATCGTCGGGTTGTTCGCGCTCACCGTGCTGCCGACGGTGTTCGGCGGTGACGATCCCAAGGTTGCCGCGGTCGGGTCCGCCGTGCGGGCCGTGCAGGGCAAGCAACTCGACGTCCGCGAGGTCGCCACCGTCGAGGAGGCCGCCGGTCTCGTGCGCGAGGACGAGGTCGAGGCGGCGATCGTGCCGGACGGCGGCGGGATCAAGGTCCTCGCGCTGAACGACCCGCCCAACGACGTGATCCAGCAGCTCGTCGAGTCACCGCCGGTGGAGCTGCTCGACGCGTCGGCGGTGAACTCCGGTCAGCGAGCCGTCACCGTGATCGTGTTCGGACTGGTGTTCCTGATGTTCGGCATGGGCGGCGCGGCGATCGCGCAGAGCACCGTGACCGAGAAGCAGACCCGGATCGTGGAGATCCTGGTGTCGACGGTGCCGGTGCGGGCTCTGCTCGCGGGCAAGATCCTCGGCCACACCATCCTGACGCTCGCCCAGGTCGTGGTGCTCGCGCTCGCGGCACCGATCGCGCTGCGGGTCGCCGGTCTCGGCGAACTGCTCGGGGTGGTGGCGCCCGCGCTGGGCTGGTTCGTGCCGTTCCTGATGCTCGGGTTCGTGCTGATCTCGTCGATGTGGGCGGTCGCCGGTGCGCTGGTCAGCCGTCAGGAGGACCTCGGCTCGACGATGGGCCTGGTCATGCTCGCGGTGATGGGACCGTACTTCGGCGTGCAGTTCTTCTACGAGAACGCCGCGGTGCTCAAGGTGATGTCGTTCGTGCCCTTCACCGCCGGTGTCGCGATGCCGGTGCGGTTGTTCGCCCAGCAGGCGCAGCCGTGGGAGGCGATCCTCTCACTCGTCCTCCTCGCGGCCACGGTGGTCGCGATCCTGCTGGTCGCCTCGCGCCTCTACACCGGCTCGCTGCTGCAGACCGGTGCACGGGTGAAGCTCGCGAAGGCGTGGGCACCGGCAGAATAGGGCCATGATCGCTGATCCGATTCGCCTCGCCGTCGTCGGCCTGGGCGCCATGGGCACCCGGATGCTGACGGCGGCGCAGGCACATCCGGGCTACACGGTGGTGGCCGGCGTCGACGTGGCACCCCGATCGCTCGACGTTCCGGTGGTGATCTCTCTGGACGAGGTCCTGTCCGATGTGGACGCCGTGTACGTCTCGACGCCACCGGCCTCGCACGCCTCCCTGGTGCTCGAGGCGTTCGAGGCGGGCAAGGCCGTGTTCTGCGAGAAGCCGCTCGCCGTGGACCTCGGCGAGGCCCGTGCGATGGCCGTCGCCGCGCAGGGACGCCCGAACGCGGTGAACTTCGCGTTGTCGGACATGGTCGCGACCCTCGAGATCGAACGGCGGCTGCCGGAACTGGGAACGCTGCGGGGCGTGGAGATCCGGCTGCAGTTCCCGCGCTGGCCGCGCGCGTTCCAGGCGGAGGCGGCCTGGCTCGCGCGCAACGAGCAGGGCGGGTTCGTCCGCGAGGTGTTGTCGCACTTCGTGTACCTGACCGACCGGCTGCTCGGACCGCTCACGGTCGAGTCGGTGTCGGCGGACTTCCCCGAGCCGGGTGCGGCGGAGGTGGCGGCACGCGGCGTGCTGCGGGGCAACGGCGTGCCGGTGCACGTGTCCGCGTTCTCCGGGCTGGCGGGTCCCGAGATCTACGAGTGGACGGTGTGGGGCACGGAACGGTCGCTGCGGCTCGACCAGTGGGCCTTGCTGTCCACTTCGGACAGTGGTCCGTGGGAGCAGGTGCCGTTGGAGCAGACCGGTTCGGACTACTCGCGGCTCACGCTGTTCGCGCAGGCCGTGCGGGGTGAGCACCCGCACGACCTGGCGAACTTCGACAGCGGACTGCGCGTGGCAGAGGTGATCGAGGCGTTCCTGCGGTGAGTCAGCCGAGGACCTCGCGCAGCCTCGCGCCGAACTCCTCCGGCTTGCCCGCCCAGCCGAACTCGCCACCCATGAACCCGCCGTGGTGGCTGGGGAAGACGACCGCCTCCAGGCCGAGCAGCTTCGCGGTGTGCACGGCGGTGCGCGCGGTGAACGCGTTGCCCGTCTCCTCGCCGACCGCGATCACGATGCGCGTGGGCGCTGCCTTCAGCGCGTCGACCCGCGGGTAGTAGTCGGTGATGGCGAGCGAGGACGTGCCCAGCAACGGGTCGTCGCGCTTGCCGTCGTCCTCGGCCGGCATGCCGAACTGCGCGGGATCCGGTGCGGGCAGGGCGAAGTAGTCGTCGGTGTACTCGCCCTGCCACGAGCTCATCTGCATGAACGCGGCCATGCCCGAGCCCGAGCCCTTGGCCTGGTAGACCTCGATGAAACCGTCGCGGGCACGGCGGGCGGCCCGCGCGTCCGGCAGCACGTCGATGATCGGCGGCTCGTGCGCGACGAGCGTGACGACGTCGTTCGGGTAGGACGCCACGAGTTCCAGCGCCGTGACCGCGCCACCGCTGGACGCGAAGAGGTCGACCGGGCCGCCGACGGCCTCGATCACCGCGTGCACGTCCGCCGCCTGCGTCTCGGGCGTGTTGTCCGTGCGGCCGTCGGATCTCGTGCTGCGGCCGAGACCGCGCGGGTCGTAGGTGATCACGGTGCGGTCGGGGAACTGGGCGCGCAGGGCGGTGAAGCCGCTGGCGTCCATGGGCTGGCCGATCATCATCAACGGGCGGCCGCCCTCGCCGTGCACGTCGTAGGTGATGGCCGCTTCGTTGGTTTCGAGAACGTGAGTTGTCACGGTTGCTCCCCAGGTTCAGTTGGCCTGAGCAGCCTAGTCACAGACGTGAACCCGCGTCGGCCAACAGGCCGATCGACCTGCGTGTATTCGGCTGTTATCAAAGATCACATGACGCGAACAGCAGTGGTGACCGGCGGCGGCACGGGCATCGGCAAGGCGGTGGCGGCCCGGCTCGTGGAGCAGGGGCTGGACGTGGTGATCACGGGTAGGCGGGAGGACGTCCTGAAGGCGGCGGCCGAGGAGATCGGCGCGCGGGCGGTGGTGTTCGACGCGGCCGACCCGGACGCGGTCCAAGCGGCGTTGAGCGATCTGCCGGCGCAGGTGGACGTCCTGGTGAACAACGCGGGCGGCAACATGACCCGGCGGCTGCCCGCGCCGGAGAACCTGGCGGACGTCCGGAACCTGTGGCTCGCCAACTACGAGTCCAACGTGATCAGCGCCGTGCTCGTGACCACCGCACTGGAGCCGCGCCTCGCCGACAACGCGCGTGTGGTGACCATCGGCTCGATCGCGGGCCGGCGCGGGTCGGGTGCCTACGGCGCGGCGAAGGCGGCGGTCGAGGCGTGGACCGCTGACCTCGCGTTCGCGGTGGGAGCGCGGGGGATCACGGTCAACGTGGTGTCGCCCGGCGTCACGCAGGACACCGAGTTCTTCGGCGGGACGCTCAGCGAGGAACGGCGCAAGAAGCTCGTCGGCAACCCGGCGAACGGCCGCGCGGGCACGCCCGCGGACATCGCCGCGGCGGTGGCGTTCGTGGCCTCTCCCGAGGCCGGTCACATCACCGCGCAGGTCATCGGGGTGAACGGCGGAGCCGGGCTCGGACGCTGAACGCGATCACCGCGAGCAGCACGACCAGCAACGCGATCCACGAGAACTCGGCGAGGTAGTGCTCGGCCGCCTCGCCGACGAAGTAGACGACAGCGGTCGTGCCGCCGGCCCACGCGATGCCGCCAGCTGCGTTGGCCAGCAGGAACTTCCCGTAGTGCATGCCCATCGTGGCGGCGAGCGGACCGGACAGGATCCGCAGCAACGCCACGAACCGGCCGAAGAAGACCGCCCGGGCGCCGTGCCGTTCGAACAGCGCCTGGGCGCGGCCGACTTTTCCCGCGTCGAAGTGGCGGGGGAACTTCTCGCCCGCCCACCCGAACACGCGCGGCCCGAACCGTTTGCCCAGCGCGTAACCGGTGCTGTCGCCGGTGATCGCCCCCGCGGACGCCACCACGCCGACGATCACCGGTGAGATGCCGTCGTGGTGCGAGGCCATCAACGCCGCCGTGACCAGGACGATCTCGCCCGGCACCGGGATTCCGACACTCTCGATGCCGACCACAAGGCCTACGACGACGTAGACCAGCACCGGAGGGATGGTGTGGAGCCACTGGGTCAGCACGTGATCGATCTTCCTCCTGCGGCGGAATCCGTGCAGCGGTCTCAGGTCCGTCGATAAGGTGTTGATCATTCGGACCTAGGGGGCGGCGTGACCAGCCAGTTCGGCGTGCTGTTGCGTCAGTTGCGGCGGCAGGCGGGGTTGAGCCAGGAAGCGTTGGCCCACAGTGCCCGTGTGGGGACTCGAACGGTGCGCGGGCTGGAGACCGGCGAGCGGACCAACCCGAATGCCGAGACCATGCGGGCACTGGCCAAGGCACTGGAGCTGACCGGGGCCGAGCGGGCCGAGTTCTTCGCCGCCGCCGGACGTGACGAGCCGGTCCAGGCCGAGCCGGTGCGGTTCGACCCGCTGGCCGAGGCCGCGGAGACGTTGAAGGTCGCGGTCGAGGCGCGCTGGCGGCGGGAAGAGGAACAGCGGCAGATCCACGACCCGGTGCCGCTGCCCGTGCGGTGGGACGGGGCGCCCGCCCAGCTGCAGGACAGCTGGCTCAACATCGGCGGAGAGGCCGACCTCGGCGGGCGGGTGGACCAGGTCGTCGAGGTCTACCGGAGGGTCGGGTCGCGGCGGCTCGTGGTGCTGGGACGCGCAGGGGCCGGGAAGACCGTGCTGACCACGCGGTTCGTGCTCGACCTGCTCAAGGCGCGTGACACGACCGACCCGGTGCCGGTGATCTTCAGCCTCGGGTCGTGGCACCCGGAACGGATCGGGCTGCGCGACTGGATGGCCGAGCAGCTCATCCGCGACCACCCGTTCCTCGAGGCGCCGGGGCCGAGCGGCGGCACGGTCGCCGCGGCGCTCGTGGACGCGCAACGGGTGCTGCCCGTGCTGGACGGGTTCGACGAGATCGCAGCCGGATTGCACCGACCGGCACTCAACGCGCTGAACACCACCACTCTGCCGTTGCTGCTCACCAGCCGTGTGGACGAATACCGCGACGCGGTTGAAGGCACGGACGTGCTGACCTCGGCGGCCGCGGTGGTGGTGGCCGACCTGACGTCCGACGACTTGGCCGACTACCTGCCACGGACCACGCGCAAGAAGGTGTGGGCGCCGGTGCTCGACGAGGTGCGCGGCGGTGGGCCGTTGGCGAAAGTGCTGGTCACACCGTTGATGGTGGCGTTAGCACGGCGGATCTACAGCGACACCCCCGACCACGACCCGGCTGAGCTGCTGCGGTTCCACGACGCCGACGAGATCGAACGGCACCTGCTCGGCAGCTTCGTGCCCGCGGTCTACGGGACCGACGCCGAACGCGTGCAGCCGTGGCTCGGTCACCTCGCCGATCATCTGACCAGGCTGGGGACGCACGACGTCGAGTGGTGGCGTTTCGGCACGTCCTCGAAGGTCACCGGGGTGGGCGTCGGGCTCGCGGTCGGCCTGGCGGACCTCGTGATCGAGGCCGTCGTGCTGGCGGCCCTGACCGTCAGAGGGCTGCTGTTCGCGACGATGATCGGGCTGGCCACGGGCGTGATCTTCGGGCTGGCGCACTGGTACGTGGTCCGCGCGGCACCGCTCGAGCCCGTGCGCACCCGGCTGCGGCTGCGCGGCCGGCTGGGGAAGCGCGTGGGGGCGCGGGCCCTGCTCGGGCTCGCGTTCGGCGGAGCGGCCGGCGGCGCGTACGGACTGGTGCGCGCGACGGCGTTCTGGCTGGTCACGCCCCAGTATTCGTGGACGACTGGGGTCCTGGTCGACGTCGGCGTGTTCGCGCTGGTCTTCGGGCTCGGCGCCGGCCTGGTCTTCGGGCTGGTAGCCGCGATGGAGGTACCGCTCGACGTGCGGTCAGCGGGCAGCCCCGACGACCTGATCGAGGCCAACCGGCGTCACGTGTTGGCACTCGTGGCGATGATCGTCCCCGTGTTCGCGGTGTTCGTCGCGGCGGCCACCGGAGTCGTCGTGGGCGGGCTCACGGCGTTGCGGTTCGACGTGGTGTGGAGCCCGACGACGGCGCTGGCGCTCGGGCTCGTCGGCGGTGCCGGAGGCGGTCTGGCCTACGGGCTGAGCCTGACCGCGTGGGGACAGTGGGTGCTGTTCGCGCGCATCTGGTTGCCGCTGACCGGACGGCTGCCGTGGAAGCTGCCGGCGTTCCTCGACGACGCCTATCGGCGTGGTGTGCTGCGACGCGCGGGTGCGGTCTACCAGTTCCGGCACGCCCGGCTGCAGGAGCACTTCGCACGTTTGCGCTGATCACCGGTACCGGCCACAGGTGGCCGGTCGTGTGGCCTGTTCTCTCGTTTGGTCCGGCTGTGATCGTTTGCCGGGCCGGACGAGGGAGGGAACGCAGGGTGCCAGGCAACGAGTCACCGCCGAGCCAGATCAACTGGGAGGCGTACAGCCACGAAGAGCTCCACCGGATGCTGTGGCAGGACGCCGACGTCGCGGACGTGAGCACGGTCGCCGACGAGTGGACGCGCCACCGCGCGGCGTTGGACACGCACGCCGAGGTGCTGCGCGAGCAACGGACCGCGTTGCTCGACGGGTGGACCGGCGCGGCCGCCGAGGAGGCAGGAGCCCGGCTGGCCGCGCTGGCCGAGCGGATAGAGAAGATCAGCGCACTGTGCGCGGCGGGGCAGCGGGCCGCGCAGGACTCCGCCGACGCGCTGGCGGCGGCGCGGGCTGCGATGCCACCGCCACCGGACGGGACGACGACGCCGGCAGCGTTGGCCTTGCCGACTGCGCCGACGCCGTTGGGCTCGCCGACTGCGCCCGCGCCGTTCGCACCGTTCACGCTGCCGAGCGCACCGGCTCCGATGTCCCTGCCGAGCGCTCCCACCATGCCCGCGGGCACCTCGGGCTTCTACTTCTACTTCGGTGCCGCCGCAGCCGACCAGCAGAAACAGCAGGCCGTCCGCACGATGCAGACCTACGAGTCGAGCCTCAACGGCAGCGGCCGCCTCATCGACGACGCCCGCGCCAACGTTCCGCAGGCCGCTCCATCACCGCGCCCTGCCGCCCAGGCCGTGAAAACCCCGAGCTCCGGCGGCGTCCCGTGGCAACGCCTCGTGAGCGGCACCAGAGGCCTGGTGATCGGCGCCGCCACCCCGGTCAGCCAGCAGGTCAGCCAGCAGATCAGTCAGCAGCTCAGCCCCGGCCTGCGCACCGGCGTCATCGGCCCGCACGCCGGCCTCACCGCGATCGGTCCGTTCACCGCGGAGACCCGCGCGACCGCCCAGAACAACGCGATGGCGTCACCACCGCCCGGTGCCGCGCGCAAGGACGACGACCAGACGCACGAGAACCAGATGCCGACGCTCGACCACGACCTGTTCGCGGTGAACGAGCGGGTGTCTCCGGCAGTCATCGGGGAGGAGTCGTGACCGGCTTCGAGGTCGCACCGGACCGGCTGCAGGACCGGATCACGACCCTGACCAGGCTCGCGGCGCTGACCGGCGACCTGGTGGCGACCGCGAGCAGGCTCGCCGAGCGGCAGCCGTTGCTCGGCACCGCGCCGCCCGCCCGTGACCTGTCGCACCGGCTCAAAGAGGCGGGCGGAGGGCTCGCGGGCGAGGTGAAGGCCGCCGAGCGCGAGGTGCGGGAGTTCCAGGAGATGCTCGCCCAGATCAAGACCTCCTATCTCGAGGCCGACGCCGGGCAGGTGGCCCGATGATCGCCTTCGACCTGGTGGAGATGGACCTGCTCGCCACGCACGCCGGGGTGCGCTGGCCGTTCCCGCTGCGGGTGCCGTCGTTCGGCAGGCTCGCGGACGAACGGGCCGCGCTGCTGTCCGAGGCGGGTCACGGGTTGCAGGCGCGTGGACTGGCCGAGGCGCACGGACCGGTCGGCGTGGCCGCGGAACTGGTGACGGCGCTGCACGAGCACACCGCCGTGGTGGACCTCGTCGTGCCGGGGACGGGTGCGGTCGCGATGGTCTACGGCGACGACGCGCTCGTGTGCACGCAGTCCGGCAGCACGGTCCGGGTGACGCACGTCGAGGCCGAGACGCTGGGCGACGAGCTCGTGGCGCTGGTACCGCACGCGAAACCCGCACAGCTCATGCCGATCACCCTGCCACCCGGCGCCGGGCTCGACTTCGAGGTCGTCGCGCAGGGACAGGCCGGGGTGGTCCGCGGCGGTCAGCGCGCGGAAGTGTCCTGGTTGGACGGTGCTTCCGGACGGGTCAGGGTCGACGTGGGCAGTGACGGCTGGGTCAGCGTGAACCCCATGCGGCACAACGACCTGGTTCGAGCGATCGGTGAGCTCGCGGCAGTGGCGCGAGCCTAGAAGAGGGGGAGACAGTGGATCCAGCACAGTGGCTGGCGGACTACCAGGAACGCCTGGAGCGAGTCGCGTACAGCGCGCGGTCGGCGAGCGCGAGTCTCGCGGAGGTCGGGGCGAGCGCGACCTCGCCACGCGGTGAGGTCACCGTGACGGTGAACGCCGGTGGCGTGCTCGGCGACGTCGCGCTGACGCCGGCGGCGCGCAAGCTCGACGTCGACACGCTCGCGATGCTGATCGTCAGCACCGCGCGGGAGGCGCAACGGCTGGCGAGCGCGCGCATGACGGAGATCATGGCGGACTACCTCGGTGAGAGCGACGCGTTGCACCAGGTCACGAAACACCTCCCGGAGGCCGTGCGATGAGCTTCACCGTCGACCACGAGCAGCTGCGCGGTCACGCCGCGACGCTCGCCGGGTGCGCTGACCGGTTGTCCGCCACCGGAAAGCAGCTCCCCGACCAGCTCGGCCAGGACTCGCTGGGTTCGTTCGCGCAGTTCCTGACCTCGGGCCTGGGCGCGGCGATGGGGGAGACGCTCGCGGCCTTCGCCCATGTCGCGTCCACAATGGACAAGGTGGGCGCCGGCCTGCGGCAGACCGCCGACACCTACCAGCGCACCGACGACGACAACGTCGTGAACCTCACCGGGGCCGCCCGATGACCGCCACCGCGACGGACGCGGGCACGATCGCCGCGCTGCTGAACGAACTCCGCACCACCACGAACGCGATCGCCGGTGACGAGTGGCTCTCATCGGACCTCGCCAACACCCCCAAGGCCGACATCAGCCGGCTCGGCTCGAACGACAAACCGTTGCAGGCACTGGACAGCGCGGGCGTCGGCTTCCTCACGCCGATGATCTCGTTCCTCGAAGAGCCGCTGAACCAGTTGCGCGGCAACCCGGACGGCGTCGGGCAGGGCGCGGGCGAGTTCCAGAACGCGGCCAGGACGGCAACGACGCTCGCCGAGGAGTACAGCTCCAAGGCGAGCACTGAGACCAGCGGCTGGTCCGGCCAGAGCGCGACCGACTACGCCAAAACCGGCAAGGAGATCGCCGACGGCGTGTTGTCCGTCGCCGAGACCGCGCTGACCAACGCTACCGCGCTGATCAAGGCGGGCGAGGTGGTCGCCCAGGTCGTCGCCGAGGTGACCCGGCTGATCACCGAGGCGATCGGCAAGATCGTGCCGATCATGACCGAGGCGATCGCGGCGGCACCGGCGACGTTCGGGCAGAGCATCGCCGTGGCCATCCCGCAGTGCGTGCAGATCGCCGTCGAGTGCGGGGCGCAGATCGCGGCCGAGCTCGGCGAGCTGCTCGCGAGCGGCGAGAACCTGATCAAGCTGGTCGAGGGCGCGCAGGCCGTGCTGAAGATCGTGAAGCAAGCGCTTTCGGTGATCGGTGACAAGAGCACCTCGACGGAGGCGACCACGTGAAGCGACTCACCGCCGACGGCCGGTCCGTGTCGGTCGTGACCAACACGAACCAGCCCGGCACGCAGCCGTCCGCCATCGCGGTGGCGGACAAGGCGTTGTGCACTAGCTGGTCAAGATCGCACGTGCCAGGGCGGCGGTTTCGGACGGCGTCTTGCCGACCTTGATCCCCACCGCCTCCATGGCCTGCTTCTTGGCAAGCGCGGTGCCCGAGGACCCCGAGACGATGGCGCCCGCGTGGCCCATCGTCTTGCCCTCGGGCGCGGTGAAGCCGGCGACGTAGCCGACCACCGGCTTGGACACGTTGTCCCGCACGAACTCCGCCGCCCGTTCCTCCGCGTCACCGCCGATCTCGCCGATCATCACGATCAGCTCGGTCTCCGGGTCGGCCTCGAACGCCGCGATCGCGTCGATGTGCGTCGTGCCGACGATCGGGTCGCCGCCGATGCCGACGCACGTGGTGAAGCCGAAGTCCTTCAGCTCGTGCATCAGCTGGTAGGTCAGCGTGCCGGACTTCGACACCAGACCGATCGAGCCGGGCTTGGTGATGTCCGCGGGGATGATGCCCGCGTTCGACTTGCCGGGGCTGATGATGCCGGGGCAGTTCGGCCCGATGATCCGCGTCGACTTCCCTCGGGCATGAGCCCAGAACTGTGCCGTGTCGTGCACCGGGACACCCTCGGTGATCACCACCGCCAGGCCGATCCCGGCGTCGACCGCCTCGATGACGGCGTCCTTCGTGAACGCGGGCGGCACGAACAGCACCGACACGTTCGCGCCGGTCTCCCGCATCGCCTCGGCCACCGTGCCGAACACCGGGAGCGTGACGTCGTCGAACCCCACCGAGGTGCCGGCCTTGCGCGCGTTCACGCCGCCGACGACCTGCGTGCCCGCCGCGAGCATGCGGCGGGTGTGCTTGGCGCCCTCCGAGCCGGTCATGCCCTGCACGACCACGCGGCTGTGCTCGTCGAGGAAGATCGTCATCAGGACTCCTGTCCGGCGCCGGCGAGCGCGGCGGCACGGCCCGCCGCGTCGTCCATCGTGTGCGCCACGGTGATCAGCGGGTGTCGTGCCTCGTCGAGGATGCGGTGGCCGGCCTCGGCGTTGTTGCCGTCCAGGCGCACCACCAGCGGTTTGTCGGCTCGGTCGCCGAGGAGACCCAGTGCCTGCACGATCCCGTTGGCCACCGCGTCGCACGCGGTGATGCCGCCGAAGACGTTCACGAACACGCTGCGCACCGACGGGTCGGAGAGGATGACGTCGAGACCGTCGGCCATCACCTGGGCCGAGGCGCCGCCGCCGATGTCGAGGAAGTTCGCGGGCGCGGCACCGGCCAGCGCCACGACGTCCAAAGTGGACATGACGAGACCCGCGCCGTTGCCGATGACACCGACCGTGCCGTCGAGCTTGACGTAGTTGAGGCCTTTCTCGGCCGCCCGCACCTCCAGCGGGCCACCCTCCGCGCCTGAATCGGTGCGGGAGTGCCGGAAGGACGCGTTGCCGTCCAGCGTCACCTTGCCGTCGAGCGCCACGATCCGGCCGTCCTTCGTGCGCGCCAACGGGTTCACTTCGACGAGGGTGGCGTCCTCGGAAACGAAGACCTTCCACAACGCGGAAGCGACGGCGTTCACCTCCGCCGCGATTTCCGGTGGGAACACCGCAGCTGCGTCGAAGGCCGAAGCTGGCATTCGAGTGATGGAGTCCGCCATCTCCTCGATCTCCACGCCGCCGGTGGCCGACGCCATGCCGATGAACGTCCTGTTGGCACGATCGAGCAGGAACGACAGGTAGTACTCCTCGGCGATCTCACTCGCCTCGGTCACCAGCACCTCGTGCACGGTGTGCCCCTTGATGTCCATGCCCAGAACGGCCTCGGCCGCGGCGAAAGCTTCGTCCGGCGACGAAGCGAGCTTGATGCCACCCGCCTTGCCGCGCCCGCCCGTCTTCACCTGAGCCTTCACGACAACGGTGCCGCCCAGTTTCGCGGCTGCCTCGCGCGCGGACTCAGGAGTGTCCGCCACGAAACCGCGCGGAACGGGCACTCCATGACGCTCGAAGAGGTCCCGAGCCTCGTGTTCGAAAAGATCCCCAGAAGAAGTCACAGGCTGCGTCCTCTCGCCGAAAACTTGCGGCCATCTATGGACATCCGGTTGGTAGCGGAGTAACGATATGCCTACCTCATACGGTATGCAATCTACAGTCGAGCGCTGCAGGCCGGCGCTGGGGAGGAGCTGGTCACTGATGACGACTTCCGCGGAGCCGGAACAGATCTCAGGTGGGCATCTGGTCGCCAAGGCGCTCAAAGCCGAGGGTGTCGACACCATCTTCACGCTGTGCGGCGGCCACATCATCGACATCTACGACGGCTGCGTGGACGAAGGCATCGCCGTCGTCGACGTACGACACGAACAGGTCGCGGCACACGCGGCCGACGGCTACGCCCGCATCACCGGCAAGCCCGGTTGCGCCGTCGTCACGGCGGGTCCCGGTACCACCGACGCCGTCACGGGCGTCGCCAACGCGTTCCGCGCGGAGAGCCCGATGCTGCTGATCGGCGGCCAGGGTGCGCTGAGCCAGCACAAGATGGGCTCACTGCAGGACCTCCCGCACGTCGACATGATGACGCCGATCACCAAGTTCGCCGCGAACGTCCCGCACACCGCCCGCATCGCGGACATGGTGTCGATGGCTTTCCGCGAGGCCAACGCCGGCGCGCCCGGCCCGTCGTTCCTGGAGATCCCGCGCGACGTCCTCGACGCGAAGGTGCCGCTGAGCACGGCCCGCGTCCCGCAGGCAGGCCACTACCGCGCCTCCACGCGCAGCGCCGGTGACCCGAGGGACGTCGAGAAGCTCGCGGACCTGTTGGTGCACGCCAAGAAGCCGGCGATCCTGCTCGGCAGCCAGGTGTGGACGACGCGCGCCACGGACTCGGCGATCGAGCTCGTGCGGACGTTGAACATCCCCGCCTACATGAACGGCGCGGGCCGCGGCACCCTGCCTCCCGGCGACCCGCACCACTTCCAGCTCTCTCGCCGCTACGCCTTCGACAACGCCGACGTCATCGTCATCGTCGGCACCCCGTTCGACTTCAGGATGGGCTACGGCCGCAGGCTTTCGCAGAACGCGACGGTCGTGCAGATCGACCTCGACTACCGCACGGTCGGCAAGAACCGCGACGTCGACCTCGGCATCGTCGGCGACGCGGACCTGGTGCTGTCGACCGTCGCGCAGGCCGCGTCGGGTCGTGAGGACAACGGCGCGATGGGCCGCAAGGTGTGGCTGGAGGAGTTGCAGGCGGTCGAGGAGAAGGCCCGGCAGAAGCGCCTGGAGCACCTGCGTTCCGACGACATGCCGATCCACCCGTACCGGCTCGTGAGCGAGATCAACGACTTCCTCACCGAGGACTCCATCTACATCGGCGACGGCGGCGACGTCGTCACGTTCTCCGGTCAGGTCGTGCAGCCGAAGTCGCCCGGCCACTGGATGGACCCCGGTCCACTCGGAACGCTCGGCGTCGGCATCCCGTTCGTGCTGGCCGCGAAACTGGCCAGGCCGGACAAGGAGGTCGTGGCCCTGTTCGGCGACGGCGCGTTCAGCCTCACCGGCTGGGACTTCGAGACGCTCGTCCGCTACAACCTGCCGTTCGTCGGGATCGTCGGCAACAACTCGTCGATGAACCAGATCCGCTACGGCCAGGCGGCGAAGTACGGCCTGGCACGCGAACGCGTCGGCAACACGCTGGGCGACGTCAAGTACGACCAGTTCGCCAAGATGCTCGGCGGCTACGGCGAGGAAGTCCGCGACCCCAAGGACATCGGTCCCGCGCTGCAGCGTGCCCGCGAGTCCGGCAAGCCTTCGCTGATCAACGTGTGGATCGACCCCGACGTGTACGCGCCCGGAACCATGAACCAGACGATGTACAAGTAGGTGAGCGAGATGGCCAAGGCCCTGGAAGGCGTCAAAGTCCTCGACATGACGCACGTGCAGTCCGGACCGTCGTCGACCCAGCTGCTCGCCTGGCTGGGTGCGGACGTCATCAAGCTGGAGACGCCGGGACGCGGCGACATCACACGCGGCCAGCTGCGTGATCTGCCCGATGTGGACAGTCTCTACTTCACGATGCTCAACTGCAACAAGCGGAGCATCACCCTCAACATGAAGTCTCCTGACGGCAAGGAGGTCTTCGAGAAACTCATCGCGGACGTCGACGTTCTCGTCGAGAACTTCGGACCCGGTGTCGTCGAACGGTTCGGCTACCCGTGGGAGAAGCTCCAGGAGCTCAACCCCGAGCTGATCTACGCCTCCATCAAGGGCTTCGGCCCCGGCCGCTACGCCGACTTCAAGGCGTACGAGGTGATCGCGCAGGCCATGGGCGGCTCGATGAGCACCACCGGGTTCGAGGAAGGTCCGCCGCTCGCCACCGGCGCGCAGATCGGCGACTCCGGTACCGGGATCCACCTCGTGGCGGGCATCCTCGCCGCGTTGTACCAACGCACGAACACAGGCCGTGGGCAACGCGTCCAGGTGGCGATGCAGGACGCCGTGCTCAACCTGTGCCGGGTGAAGCTGCGCGACCAGCAGCGGCTCGCCCACGGGCCGCTGGGGGAGTACCCGAACGAGCAGTTCGGGGACGAGGTGCCCCGCTCCGGCAACGCATCCGGTGGTGGCCAGCCCGGCTGGGCGGTGCGCTGTGCCCCCGGCGGCCCCAACGACTACATCTACGTGATCATCCAGCCGGTCGGGTGGAAGCCGCTGACCGAGCTGATCGGCAGACCGGAACTCGCCGACGACCCGGGCTGGGCGACACCGGAGGTGCGGCTCTCCAAGCTGGACAAGGCTTTCGCGCTGATCGAGGAGTGGACGGAGAAGCACACCAAGTGGGAGGTGATGGACAAGCTCAACGCCCACAACATCCCGTGCGGACCCATCCTGTCCACGAAGGAGATCATCGAGGACGAGACGCTGGCCGAGCTCGGCACCGTCGTCGAGGTCGACCACCCCGAGCGCGGCACGTTCAAGACGGTCGGCAACCCGCTCAAGCTCTCCGACTCGGAAGTTCCGGTGCAGCGCCCGCCGCTGCTCGGCGAGCACAACGACGAGGTGCTCGGCGCGTTGGGCTACAGCACCGAACGACTGGCCGAACTCCGCACCGCCGGCGTCATCTGACACCCCTAGGGAGACGAGATCTCATGCCGGACAACGGCTACGACCGCGCCGCGGTCGAGAACGTGCTCGCGAAGGTGCGGGCGGAGGGACGGTCGTCGCTCACCGCGCCGGAGGGCAAGAGGGTCTGCGACGCCTACGGGATCGCGACCCCGGCCGAGGCGCTGGCGAAGTCTTCGGAGGGCGCCGTCGCGTTCGCGGAGGAGATCGGCTACCCGGTCGTGCTCAAGATCGTCTCACCGGACATCCTGCACAAGACCGAGGCCGGCGGCGTCCTCGTGGGCCTGCGCAACTCCAGCGAGGTCGCCGAGGGCTACCGCACGATCATCGACAACGCCCGCAACCACAAGGCGGATGCCGAGATCACCGGCGTCCAGGTCCAGCAGCAGTTGCCGACCGGCAACGACGTCCACGAGGTCATCGTGGGCGCGGTGACGGACGAGACGTTCGGCAAGATCGTCGCGTTCGGCCTCGGCGGTGTGCTGGTCGAGGTGCTCAAGGACGTCACGTTCCGGCTGGCGCCCACCAGCACGTCCGAGGCGTTGGCGATGGTCAACGGCATCGCGGCCGCCGAGATCCTGCACGGTGTGCGAGGTGCGCAGGGCGTCGACACCGCGAAGCTCGCCGATCTGATCCACCGCGTGTCGGACCTGGTCACGGACTTCCCGCAGTTCGCGGAGGTCGACCTCAACCCGGTGCTCGCCACTCCTGGTGGCGCCACCGCGGTCGACGTGCGGATCCTCGTGGACGAGGACGCCGCTGTCGGACCACACCGGTTCACGCAGGACGAGATCCTCGCCTCGATGAACCGGATCATGAAGCCCGCCGCCGTCGCCGTGATCGGTGCCTCGAACGAAGAGGGCAAGATCGGCAACTCGGTGATGAAGAACCTCGTCAACGGCGGCTTCCAGGGCGAGATCCACCCGATCAACCCCAAGGCGGACGAGATCCTGGACAGGAAAGCGTTCGCGAGCATCGCCGACGTGCCGGGGGACGTCGACGTCGCGGTGTTCGCGATCCCGGCGAAGTTCGTGCCCGCCGCCCTGGAGGAAGTGGGCAAGAAGGGCGTCGCCGGCGCGATCATGATCCCGTCCGGCTTCGGCGAGACGGGCAACGTCGAGCTGCAGGAAGAGATCGTCACGATCGCGCGCAAACACGGCGTGCGCATCCTGGGCCCGAACATCTACGGCTACTACTACACGCCGGAGAACCTCTCAGCGACGTTCTGCACGCCGTACGACGTCAAGGGCGGCGTCGCGCTGTCGTCGCAAAGTGGCGGAATCGGCATGGCGATCCTCGGGTTCAGCCGTTCCGCGGGCATGGGCGTCTCCGCGATCGTCGGCGTGGGCAACAAGGCCGACATCGACGAGGACGACCTGCTGACGTTCTTCGAGCAGGACCCGAACACCCAGCTCGTCGCGATGCACCTGGAAGACCTCAAGGACGGCCGTTCCTTCGCGGAAACCGCCAAGCGGGTGTCGACGAAGAAACCGGTCGTCGTGCTGAAGGCCGGACGCACCGACCAGGGAGCGAAGGCGGCGAGCTCGCACACCGGCGCACTGGCCGGCAACGACCGCGTCTACGACGACATCCTCAGGCAGAGCGGCGTCATCCGCGCACCCGGCCTGAACGACCTGCTGGAGTACGCGCGCGGCATTCCGCTGCTGGCCACGCCGAAGGGCGAGAACGTCGTCATCATCACGGGTGCGGGCGGTTCGGGTGTGCTGCTCTCGGACGCCTGTGTGGACAACGGGTTGTCGTTGATGACCATCCCGGACGATCTGGACGCGGCGTTCCGGAAGTTCATCCCGCCGTTCGGCGCGGCGGGCAACCCGGTCGACATCACCGGCGGCGAACCGCCGTCGACGTACCGGAACACGATCGCGCTCGGACTCGCGGACGACCGCATCCACTCGTTGATCCTGGGCTACTGGCACACCATCGTCACGCCACCGATGGTGTTCGCGAAGCTCGTGGTCGACGTCGTGGAGGAGTACCGGGCGAACGGCATCCACAAGCCCGTCGTCGCCTCGCTCGCCGGGGACGTGCAGGTGGAGGAGGCCAGCGAGTACCTGTACCGGAACGGAGTGGTTGCGTATCCGTACACAACGGAGAAGCCTGTCGCAGTGCTGGGTGCGAAGTACCGGTGGGCACGTGCCGCTGGTCTGCTCGGGTAGCAACAGGTTTCTTGTGCAGCAAGGGAGAGATGGCCCGTCCGCGACCGTGACACGCCCACGGTCGCGAACCCGCCAGGGAGGTCAACGAAGACAGCCGGTCCTCTGGAGGTTGTTAACCGTGGATGATCCAAACCTGGTCGCCCGTACGGAAGTCAGCCCGCCACCCCAAAAGGAGTCACAGGGGGAGCGTGTCTGGCCCGCGGGCAGGCTGGAAGCGATGCCCATCAGGAAACTGCCCGACGCACCACCGTCGATTCACCTGCTGGGCCCCACCGTCTTCCTGGTGGCTCTGGGCGTGGGCATGGGCGAGTCCTACATGTGGCCCCGCCTGGTGCTGGTCTTCGGGCCGGACATCAGATGGCTCTTCCTGATCGGCGTGACGCTGCAGGCCGTCGTCATGCTCGAGATGGCGAGGTACGCGATGGCGACGGGGGAGAGCATCTTCTTCGGCGCCGCGCGCGTGTTCAAACCGATCATGTGGTTCTTCTTCGTGGTGGCGGCACTCGTCTACATCTGGCCGGGCCACCTCTCCGCGGGAGCGGCGGCTCTGGAGAAGATCACCGGCATACCGTGGACGGTGTCGGCCTGTGTCGGGCTGGTTCTGGTCGGGATCCTGTTCAGCCTGGCCAAGGTCATCTACAACCTGCTCGAGAACCTGCTGTCCATCCTCATCGGACTGCTCGTCGTCAGCACGGCGGTGGTGGCGGCGATGGTCGGCACGTGGAGCGACCTGACCAGCACCGTGACCGGCATGTTCCAGTTCGGGTACTTCCCGGCGCAGGCCATGTCGCCGGAGTGGTTCCCGATCATCGTCGGCTCGATCGCGTTCGCCGGGCCCTCCGGCATGCAGCAGATGTGGTACACGCTGCACCTGCGCGACAGCGGTGCCGGCATGGGCGCGCACATCCCGAAGGTCCGCGGGCTGCGGCACGCGGGCGACGAGGAGAAGATGCCCAGCCGGGGTTTCATGTTCGACACCCAGGACAAGGCCGAGCTCGCGAAGTGGAAGGGCTGGCGGCGCTGGGTCACGTTCGACGCCCTGCTGCTCTTCTGGGGCATCACCATGCTCGTCACGGTTTCCTTCACGGTTCTCGCGCAGTCGGCCTCGCGGACCTCGCCGGACGTCAAGGCGCTCATCGAGTCCGGTGAACGCGAGGCGGCGCTCAACGCCATGTCGGACGCCTTCGCGTCGGCCGGCGGGCCGGTGCTGGGCGCGGTCTTCCTCGGGTTCATCGCGTTGATCGGCCTCAACGCCACGCTGGGTCTCTTCGACTCGTTCTCGCGCGGCCAGGCGGACATGACGTACCACTTCGTACGCGGCGCGAAGAAGTTCCGGATGTCGCACCTCTACGCGGGATTCCTCTGGGGCGTCATCACCTTCGGCATCCTGATCCTGCTGTTCGGACCGGCTGACGGACCCGGTGCGATCCTCGACGTGCTCGCCTTCCTGTCGACGTTCGCCATGGGCGCGTACTGCGTGGTGCTGCTGCTGGTGAACAACCGGATGCTGCCCAAACCCATCCGTCCCAAGCTGATCACGAACATCATCATCGGCTTCGGCGCGGTGTTCTACCTGGGCATGCTGTTCTTCAGCCTCTTCAAGTTCGGTGTGGTGGTGGGCTGATGCAGGTCCGCGAATGGCCGAAAAAAGAGGCACTGCCCGGTGCGTTCGTCGGTCTCGCCGCCGGGCTCATCGCGGGAGGGCTGGCCGCGCTCGTCGGCCAGCCGCTCGGGTGGGCTCTGGTCACGATGGTGGCGCTCGGCCTGCCACTCGGGGCGTTCGGCGGTGCATTCGGCCTGCTGGTGGCGGCAGGCCGGCTGCCGGCCGGACGGTTCGCTCCCGTGGCGCTCTACTGGCTGGTCGCGTTCCCGTTGGCGCGCCTGGTGCACGAGGTCACCGTGAGCCTGGTGCTCACCGGTCAGGTTCGGCTGCCCTCGGACCTGGCGGGTTTCCTCGCCTACCAAGGGATCGTGAGCCTCGGCTGGGCCATCGGTTTCCTGTGGCTGCACGAACGCATCGCGGTTCGCCTGCGTCAATCGCGTTCGGGTGCCGCCGCTGCCCGCTGACCTTCCGCCGAAGGAGCGAGAATGCTGGATCTTCCTGTCTGGGTGTGGATCGCGACCTTGGGCGGACTCGCCGTCGTGATCGCGTTCGACCTCTTCCTGGTGGTGCGCAAGCCCCGCGAACCGACGTTTCGCGAGTCGGTCTGCTGGGTTCTGTTCTACGTGGGGCTGGCCGTCCTCTTCGGACTCGGGGTGACGTTGTTCGCCGGCGGACAGCACGGTGGCGAGTTCTTCGCCGGCTGGATCACCGAGTACTCCCTCAGCGTCGACAACCTGTTCGTGTTCGTGCTGATCATGGCCCGGTTCGCGGTGCCGCGGGAACAACGGCAGAAGGTGCTGATCGTCGGCATCCTCCTGGCGCTGGTGCTGCGCGCGATCTTCATCGCCGTCGGTGCCGAGGCGATTTCCCGGTTCGACTGGCTCTTCTACGTCTTCGGCGCGTTCCTCATCTACACCGCGTGGAAGCTGTTGGCGCACAACGAGAGCGAGGAAGCCGAGTTCTCCGAGAACGCCGCGTTGCGCGCGGTGCGCAAGGTGTTTCCCCGCGCCGGTCCGCTGCTGATCGTCATGGTCGCGGTCGGCACCACGGACCTGCTCTTCGCGGTCGACTCGATCCCGGCGATCTTCGGGCTCACCAAGGAGCCGTACCTCGTGCTGACCGCCAACGCGTTCGCGTTGATGGGCCTGCGCCAGCTCTTCTTCCTGGTGGGCGGTCTGCTGGATCGCCTGGTGCACCTCAGCAAGGGCCTCGCGGTGGTGCTCGCGTTCATCGGGCTCAAGCTGATCTTCGAGGCGATGCACCACCACGGTGTGTCGTGGGCTCCGGAGATTCCGATCGTGGTGTCTCTCGGCGTGATCGTCGCGACCCTGGCGATCACCACGGTGTGGAGCCTGCACACGTCCCGGCGGGCCGCCCGTGCCGCCGTGGAGGAGGCTGAAGCTCAGCGCTCCCAGCGAGTCGAGGGCGCTCAGCCGTGAATCGTGTGACCCTCGCTGTCCTTGCCCTGCGAGTCGGGGCGCAGCGTCTTCGCCACGGCCGCGACTGCTTCGGCGTCCTTGCGCTGCTCGTTCAGCGCGGTGGACAGGCCGAGGCCGATCGCGCGGCCGTCGGCGGAGGCGCCCCCACGCGGCTGGGTGAGCGAGCGCGCGAAGTTCTTCAAGCGGGACATGGTGTTCCTCCTGTCGATGGTCGCTCCCGAGGCGTGCAAGAACCCAACAGGCCAAGAGCCAACAGGCCAAGGGCTAACAGGCGCTGTCGCACGGGAGGTGCAGGGGTGCGGCCGGGGTCTCAGTCAAGTGGGTACCCGGTTCAGGTACCCGTTGATCCCGTCCCTGACACCATTCAGCATACTGCGTTTTGTATGCAATCCACGATCATCGTGTCGCGGATCACCCGTGTGGCACCAAATGACCGTTTTGGGGTGATCCGCGCGTAACGCCTCAATCACTCTCGGTTGAAGCTACGGTGAGTTTTCTGGGGTCCTGTGCTCGTGGTAGGTCTGCCGGGTCTGCTCCGCGTGACGGTGCATGACCTCGCCTGCTCGCTCAACGTCACCGTCGGCGATCGCGGCGACGAGCTCGGCGTGCTCCTTCCACGAGTCACCGCTGCGTGGACGGGCGATCGGGGTGTAGTACCAGCGGACCCTGCGGTCGACCAGTCCGATCATCTCGGCCAGGACCTTGTTGCGGCCGATCGCCGCGATGGCCGCGTGCAGGTCGGCGTTCGCCTTGACCAGGCGTTCGACGTTGGCGGTGACCAGTGCCTCCTCGCCGGACTTCTGCAGCCTCTTGAGCATCTTCACGTCGGACGCGGTGGCGTGCTCGGCGGCGAGCTTGGCGGAGTACGTCTCCAGCACGCTGCGCACGGCGAGCAGCTGGTCGGCCTCCTCCTCGGTCGGGGTGTGCACGAACGCGCCCTGGGCGGGACGCAGGTCGACCCAGCCGTCGGTCTGCAACCGCTGCAGGGCCTCGCGCACCGGCTGCCTGCTCACGCCCAGGTACTCGGCGAGCTCGGCCTCGACCAGGTGCTGACCGGGGGCGAGCGTCCGGTTGACGATGAGCTCGAGCAGGGCGTCGTAGACGGCCTGTCGCAGCGGTGCCGGCCGTTCGACCCGGCGGCTCGCCGCGGCGCTGAGCGAACCCTTGGCGGCTCGGCGGCCACTGGGCAAAGAGGTCATGCGCGACAGAATACAGCTTTTGGTATGCAAAAAGCACTTCTAGAGCATTGGTCATGTTGTCCGTATACTGTATGCAATCCTGCGACGATCGGGGCGTGACATGAAGATCGCTGTTCTCGGAGCTGGAGCGATCGGTGCCTACGTCGGTGCGGCCTTGCATCGTGCGGGCGTGGAAGTTCACCTGATCGCGCGCGGAGCCCATCTCGCCGCCATGCGGGAGCACGGCGTGCGGGTGCTGAGTCCGCGCGGTGACTTCACCGCGCGTCCACACGCGACCGACGATCCGCGCGAGGTGGGCGAGGCCGACTACGTGTTCCTCGGCCTGAAGGCGTACTCGTACGCGTCGTCGGGCGACCTGCTGGCGCCGCTGCTGGGCCCGGACACGGCCGTGATCGCGGCGCAGAACGGGATCCCGTGGTGGTACTTCCACGGCATGACGGGCCATCCCCTCGAAGGGCAACGGATCGAGGCCGTGGACCCCGGCGGCTCGGTCACGGCCGTGCTGCCGATGGAACGGGCGATCGGCTGTGTCGTCTACTGCTCGACCGAGATCGAGGCGCCGGGCGTGATCCGGCACCTGGAGGGCACGCGGTTCTCGATTGGGGAGCCGGACCGAAGCATTTCTCCGCGCTGTGTTGCCTTGAGCGAGGCCATGGTCGCAGGCGGGCTGAAGTGCCCTGTCGAGAAGGACGTCCGCGAGGACATCTGGATCAAGCTCATGGGCAACGTGGCGTTCAACCCGTTGAGCGCACTGACCCGCGCGACGATGGTGGAGATCTGCGACCACTCGGACAGCCGCGACCTGGTCGCGCAGATGATGGCCGAGACCCTCACGATCGCCAGGGCCGCCGGCTGTGATCCGCAGATCTCCATCGACAAGCGCATCGACGGCGCCCGCCGCGTCGGGCGCCACAAGACGTCGATGCTGCAGGACCTCGAAGCCGGCAAACGGCTGGAGATCGACGCGATCATCGGCGCGGTGGTGGAGATCGCCGAGCTGACCCGCGTGCCGGCCCCGACGCTGCGGCACGTCTACGCGGCGATCGACCTGCTGTCGCGCACGTCGGCGGTGTCCTGAGCGTGGTGCTGCGCGGGTTCCGGCGGGGGTGGTCACCTTCTGCTGGTCTTGGTCGCCTTTGTGCTGGTGGTTGCTTTGGGTCGTATGACGAGCTTTGGTTGCGTCATCGCCGCTTCGCGACGATTGCGATTG
>NZ_JBHRZI010000022.1:0-163907 GCF_042649515.1 Lentzea rhizosphaerae
TCGCAATCGTCGCGAAGCGGCGATGACGCAACCAAAGCTCGTCATACAGCCCACGCGGCTGACCGAGGCAAGGTGCAGCTCACTCGGATGCCAGTTCTGCTGTCCGGTGGCGTTCCATCAGCTTGACCACCTCGGCGGTTGGAGGGTGGGTGATTGCGGCGCCTGCTGAGCGCAGGACCTCCAGCGACTCGGTCAGGTGGGCGTGCACGAACTGTTTCAGGGCGTCCGGGTTCGTGGAGGCCAGTTCGATCTCCGCGTCTGTTGGCATGCCTGGCATGTCGTGGCCCGCGTGGTTGTTGACGTAGGGCGCGTCCAGCAGCTTGCGCAGTTCGGCCAGCTCGGTGGTCCTGTTCGACCTCAACATCGGGGCGTCGGTCAGGTCGAGCAGTTTGAGGACCTGTTCGTCGGTGGCGATGGCCAGCTCGACGAACGCTCGTTCTGTTGCGCCGTAACCGGTTTGCGGAGGGGGAGGAGCCTGCTGGCAGGCCGTTAGAAGGCCCGCCAGCAGGAGGACTGTCAGCTGTGGTTGCCGGCGTGGTCGCATTTGATCACCACGTTGATGCAGTTGCGGACGCGGCGTTCCATTTCGGCGCGGGGCCACACGTTGAAGAAGTCGCCGTGCATCGTTCGGCCGTCGCCCGAGGACAGCCTCAGGCCCGCCGTGTTGCCGTTGATCGGGTACCTCAGGACCATGCGCAGTTTTGGTACTGGCACCGGGTGTGAGGACGGGCAGGCGCCTGCCACCGGGTAGGAGAGGTGGGACTTGTGGTCTGCCGAGTCGAGGTCTCGGCCGTTCCAGCACTGCGGGAAGTCGAGGTATGTCTCCAGCATCGTGCCGGCTGGGCATTCCACGAAGTTCTTCGACGGGTTGACGTGGCCCGCGTGCAGGCAGGACCAGCGGGCGATGCTGTCGGCGTCGCCGGTGGCCTTTGCGTTGCCTGCCACGATTTTCAGGCCGTAGGGCGTCGGCTGGATGGCTGCAGGGTTGTTCACGCCCTCGCCGAGGTAGTAGAAGGTCACGCCGGTTGGGGCGATCGCGGTGTTGTTGCGGTACATCGTTGGCACCCAGTACGAGGAGATGTCTGCGGCCGGGTTGCAGTTGCCGGTTTGTCCCTCCAGGGACTGCTGGGTGGAGCGGGCGTTGGTCGAGTGGTTGCCGAAGAAGTCGTGCGAGTGGGAGGCGCCGGCCAGGTTCGGCAGGACGATCGGGTCGTCCGGCAGGCGGTGGCTGATCGGGCACTCTGCCAGGAACTCGGCCACGCGGACCGGTTCTCCTTGGGCTGCAAGGGGAATGTTGAGTGTGGCGGCTATCAGGCCGATGACGGCGGCCAGCTGGAACAAGGGCTTCCTCATTGAAGCTTCCTCTCCGCTGCAGGGGAATGCGGCGGGCAACGGGTGCCCGCGGAAGTGGGAGAGCGCTCTCACGCACGTCGAGCATGGCGGAGGTCGCGTGAGGGCGTCAATCCGCAAGAAACGTTCAGAAGTCCCGGTTTTCTTTGCCGCGGTACCGGATTTCTTGACAGCGCGTGCCGGGGCGTTTGACTCTCGAAGTCGGAGAGCGCTCTCGCTTGCTCGTGTTCCGGCACGAGGTCATCCGGTCTCCGGCCCCAGGAGCATCCATGTCAGGAAGCCTTCAACGCGGAAGATTCCCGCTCGTCGTCGCCGCGGTCCTCGTCGCGTCGCTGATCACGCCGGCGCACGCCGCCGGGGCGCTGCTCTCCCAGAACCGCCCGGTCACGGCGTCCAGCAGTGAGAACGCCGCGTTCTCCGCGGCTGCGGCCGTCGACGGGGATCTGGGCACGCGGTGGTCCAGCGAGTTCCGCGACCCGCAGTGGATTCAGATCGATCTCGGTTCCTCGGCGGAGGTCGACCAGGTGACGCTCGCCTGGGAGACCGCCGCCGCCAGGGCCTACACGCTCAGCATTTCCTCGGACGGCACCAGCTGGCAGGAGCTGCGGCGCACGATGTCCGGGACTGGCGGCACCGAGACGCTCGCGGTCAGCGGCACCGGGCGATACGTGCGCCTCGACCTCACGCAGCGGGCGACCCAGTGGGGGTACTCGTTGTGGGAGTTCCAGGTCTTCGGCACGGGCGGCAACCCGACGCCGGCACCGCCGCTGCCGCCGAACCCCGCGTTCCCCGGCAGGCTGGTGTGGGCGGACGAGTTCAACGCTCCCGCGGGCACCGGGCCGGACGCCTCCAAGTGGCAGCCGGAGATCGGGCCCGGCGTCAACAACGAGCTCCAGTACTACACGAACAACAACAACGCGCGGCACGACGGCAACGGCAACCTGGTGCTGCAAGCGCGCAGGGAGGTCACGCCGGGCAGTGCCTGCCCGCCGGATCCGGTCAGCGGCAGCACGACCTGCCAGTACACCTCGGCGCGACTGAACACCCACGGCAAGTTCACCTTCACCTACGGGAGGGTCGAGGCTCGGATCAAGGTGTCGTCGACGCAGGGGTTGTGGCCCGCGTTCTGGTTGCTGGGCGCGGACTTCTTCGACCAGCGCAGGCCGTGGCCCAACTGCGGCGAGATCGACGTCATGGAGCACGTCGGCAAGGAACCGAACCGGGTGTACTCGACGCTGCACGCCCCGGCGTACTTCGGCGCCGGCGGGCACGGGTCGCCGCTCGACCTCGGGCAGCCGGCGGCGTCGGCGTTCCGGACCTTCGCGGTCGAGTGGGACTCCACCCACATGACGTTCAGCGTGGACGGCGCCAGGTTCTTCACCGTCGACCGGAACGAGCTGGAGACCACGCGCGGACCGTGGGTCTACGACCACCCGTTCTTCATCATCATCAACAACGCGGTCGGCGGCGACTGGCCCGGCCCGCCGGGGGCCGGGACGCAGCTGCCGCAGGACATGGTGCTCGACTACGTCAGGGTGTACCAGTGAGGGCGATGCGCGCGGGCGGTGAGACGTCGAACGCCTCGCTGACGGCCTCGACCTCGATCTGGGCTGTCTCACCGGAGGTCAACGGGATCGCGGGCACGAAGTACGCGTCGTTCGTCGTGCCGCCGAGGAAGATCCGCTCGGAACCGGTCCACTTGTAGACCCGGTACTGCCGGACAGCTCCGGCCGCTCGGGTCCAGGTGAGCCGTGCCGACACCGTGGTGGCGTCGGTGCGGCTCACCTGCTCGACCTGCACGGCGGACGGCGCCGCAGGTGGCGTCATGACGGGGTTGGTGACCCCGATCCGGCCGATCGACGCGGTCACCGGGCCGCCGGGCAGCACCCGCAGCGAGATCTCGGTCAGCGTCGCGCCGGAGTGCTCGCCGAGCGGGAACACGCTGCGCCGCCACGCACCGGAGACACCGCCGAGGTCCAGGACCTTCTCCGCGGTCCCGAACCGCAGCACGGCCTGCAGGCGCGACGGTCCGGTGCCGGTGCGGTGGACGATCTCGAACTGGCTGGCGCCGGTGATCTTCAGCGACGTGGCGAACAGCCGGACGTCGTTGGCGGACAGGGGACTGCCGGTGATCTTCAGCGCCGTGCCGCCGTCGTACGGGTCGTCCCAGTCGAGCGACGGCACGACCTTCGTGCCGGTCCCGGTGACGCTCCAGCGCCACGTCGGCAGGACGTCCTGCAACGACAGGTTGTTCCAGGCCTGCGTCGAGCGCACGGTCCCGTTGACGGCGAACTTCCTGCCGTGCCCGGTGTTGAAGTTCGTCACGAACGGCAGGGAGGTGATCGGCGTCAGCTCGGTGACGTAGTGCGCGACGCCCTTCCACGCGGCTGTGGACGTGGTGTTCGACGGGTCGCCGTTCGGGCCGACCCAGAACCTGTTGTCCCGCGCGTAGAAGTCGGCGGGGCTCGACGCGGACTTGAACGTCCATTCCGGACGGTAGAAGCCGAGGGACGTGGTGTGCGGCTTGCCTTCCGGGAAGACCGAGGCCCAGTCGACGCTCGTGTTGTAGCCGTTCGCCTCGACGTCCACACCGGACGCCAGGTCGTACGGGCTGCGTCCCATCTGCCGAGCCAGCGCCGCCGAGTTCGCGAGACCCTGCGTGCTCCACCAGAAGTTCAGGAACATCTCGTCGGACTGCTCGAAGAACATTCGGTTCCGCGCGGTCAACGCGTTCTGCCACGAGACGCTTCCGGTGTCGGTCATCGCGTCGTACCAGATGACCCGCAGCCCGCTCCTGCGCAGGTAGACGATGAAGTCACGCATGTCCGCGGCGAGCTGGGCGTTGCCGCCGGCGGTCTCCTGGTTGAGGAACCAGCCGTCGAACCCGTAGGACCGAGCGACCTGGATCATCTTGTCCGCCACCGGGAACCGGTCGCCCTCGCGCCGGACGAAGTCGCGGACCCACTGGATCTGGCCGCCGTACGCGGTCGGCGGCAGGAAGACGTTGCCGATCACGCGCACGCCGTTGCGGTGCGCCGCGTCGGTGACGGTCGGGTTCGGCGCCAGGATCAGGCCCTCGGACGCCGACCCGCCCCAGAACACCAGCTCGTCGATGTACTGCCAGTAGTTCGTGGCGTAGTAGTTCATGTCGAGCGAGCCCTGCGCCGGGTTGTTGCTCGTCGGCGCGTAGGCCACCAGCGCCTGCACCCGCGCCTCGCCGGTGTGGGCGTGCGCGTTGGCGGGCCGGGCCGGGACCACCCTGCGGGCCAACGGCACGGTGCTGCGGTTGTACCGGGCGTCCCGATCCGTCGACGGGTCCCAGTCGAGGATGGTCGCCGGGTGCCAGTACGACGCGTACGGCTGGGCGGTGGCGTCAGCGGCGGACGCGGGAGCCTCGGGCAGCAGACTGGTGAGAGCTGCTGTCGAGCTCAGAACGAGGAACTGTCTCCGAGTGGGCACGTGATCACCCTCGTGGGCCGTCCGATTCACCGCATACCGCCGCTGCGGTGACTGGACAGGACGACAACGTCGGAGTCTGCTGCGCTGGGTAACCGGGTGACTTTCCGTCGAACAGCGTCGAAACGTCCCCGTAACCATCCGAGTGGCCGAACCGCGGCGAGGCTACTGGGCGGTAGCGTGTGGCTCGCCGTCGCTTTTGGTTCCCCTGCAACCAATTGAGGTGTACATCGTCGTGCGCATCAAATCTGTGCTTGCGGCGCTCGTTCTGGCGCTGATCCCGGCCACCGTCCCCGCCGTCGCCACCGCGGCGGCCAACCCCTACGAACGCGGCCCCGCACCCACGGCCGCATCTGTCGAGGCCTCCCGTGGCACGTTCGCCGTCACGTCGGCCGCCGTCGCCCGCCAGTCGAACTTCGGCGGCGGCACCGTCTACACACCGACCAGTGATCTCACGTTCGGCGCTGTCGCCATCTCACCGGGCTTCACCGCCACCCAGACGTCCGTCGCGCACTTCGGTCCGCGGCTCGCGTCCTACGGGTTCGTGGTGATCACCATCAACACCCTGTCCGGCTGGGACGACCCCGACAGCCGTGGCCGCCAGCTGCTGGCGGCACTGGACCACGTGGTCCGCACCAACCCGCGCGTCGACGCCTCCCGCCTCGCCGTGATGGGTCACTCGATGGGCGGTGGCGGAGCGTTGCGCGCCGCCGCGTCACGTCCGGCCCTGCAGGCCTCGATCCCGCTGGCCGGCTGGCACACCACCAAGAACTGGTCGACGGTCCAGGTGCCGACCATGGTGCTCGGCGGCCAGAGCGACCCCACCGCACCCAACTCCCAGCACTCGCTGCCGTTCTACACGTCGATGACGGCGGCGCCCGACAAGGCGTTCCTCGAACTGCGCGGCGGAGACCACTCGGATCCGCGCAGTGACAACGTGACCGTTCGCAAGTACACGTTGTCGTGGCTCAAGCGGTTCGTCGACGACGACCTGCGCTACGACCAGTTCCTGTGTCCGGCCCCGGCGCCGAACACGCTCATCTCGGCGTACCGGGACACCTGTCCGCACGCCTGATCCGTGACGGGTGCTGTGCCAGCCCGCGACGGCCTGGCACAGCACTCACGACTCCCTGGTGAACGGACGCGGCAACCCCTCCGGCACCTCCAGCGGCACGGTGTAGAACCGCAGCTCGTGGCCGTCCGGGTCGTGCACGCCGAGGAGAACCCAGCCGACCGGCGTCCTGATGACCCCGCCGTGCTCGACACCGCGTTCGGTCAGGTGTCCCGCGAGCGCCTCGATCGCTTCCTGGCCCGGCACGCCGATGGCGAAGTAGTCGAACCCGGCCGCGGCGGCCGCGCGATCCGGGTTGAGCCGCAACGCGAGCGGCGGTCCACCTCTGGCGTGGTCCAGGGAGACCCCCATCCGCACACCCTGCTCCACGAAGTTGACCATCAGCTCGTAGCCGAGGTTGGTCGTGTACCAGTCCAGCGACTTCTCGAGGTCGGACACCGGCAGTTTGAGGTGGTGGATGCCGTCCAACAACGGTGTGGTGCTCATCGGCGACCCCCTGATTGCAGTGAGACTGCACTTATGCAGTTAGACTGCAACACGTGGCAGAAGACGTCAACAGGGATTTGCGGGCGGCGCGCCGGGCGGACACCGAGGTCCGGATCATCGAGGCGGCCACCGAGCTGTTCGTCGAACGCGGCTACGTCGCCACGACGCTGGCCGACGTGGCGAAACGAGCGGGCGTGGGGGCACGCACGGTGTACGTGCGGTTCGCGACGAAGGCCGCGCTGCTGCAACGCTGCCTGGACGTGGCGATCGCCGGCGACTACCACCGCGTGGCCGTGCCCGACCGCGACTGGTTCCAGCAGGCGATGAACGCGCCTACCGCACCGGAACGCATCGCGCGCATGGCGGGGATCAACAGGCAGCTGATGGACCGCACCGGGTCGTTGCTCCAGGTGGCACAACAGGCCGAAGCGATCGAACCCGAGATCGCCGAACGCGCGCAGGCGGCCCGTGCGATGACGCATCAGGCCATCGGCGGCTTCTTCCGGAAGCTCGCCGCCGACGGCCTGATGCCGGACGAGAACGTGGAGTGGGTCGCGGAGACGGGTGCGGTGCTCGGCCAGGCCGAGACGTACCTGCTGCTCGCCAAGACCACGGGGTGGAGCATCGAGGAGTACGAGTCGTGGCTGGCCGAGACCTGGTCACGACTCGCCGGCACTCACTCGTAGGCGATCGCGTCCAGCACGTTCAGTCGCGCCGCGCGGATCGCGGGCAGGATCGCCGCGATCACACCGACGAACGCGGCCACCACCAGGTACTGGACCATGGTGACCCAGGGGAACCCGATCTCCGAGATGCCCTGGTCCTTCAACGCCTGCACGGTCGCGAGCCCCAGCGCCACGCCGACCGCGAGGCCGAGCACGGCACCGAAGACCGAGATCACCACGGACTCGACGGTGATCATCCGCATCACCTGTGCCCGCCGCATGCCGATGGCCCGCAGCAGACCCAGTTCGCGGGTCCGCTCGATCACCGACAGCGCCAGGGTGTTGATGACGCCGAGGACCGCGATCAGGATCGCCAGCGCCAGCAGGATCTGGATCATCAGCAGGACCGTGTCGAACTGCGAGGTCGTCTGCTTCACGAACCCGCTGCGGTCCTGCACGGTGATCTCCGGGTTGTCCGCGAACAGCGGCTCGACGCGCTTCTGCACGTCCGCCACCGACGTTCCCGGCTTCACCTGGAGGAACGCCTGGCCGATCTGGTCGGACCGGAAGCTCTTGGCCGCGGACTCCGGCAGCACCAGCGCGCCCTGCAGCACCTGCGTCTTGGCCCAGATGAACCCGACCGTGTAGGTCTGCGGCTCGGCCTTGGCCAGTTGCAGGGTCACCGTGCTGCCGACGGACCAGCCCTTCTCGGCCGCGAGGTCCTCCGGCAGCGCGAGCTGGCCGTCCTTGAGCGGTGCGATGTCGCCGAACTTCGGCTTGAGACCGAACATCGTCTTCATCGCGGCCACGTCGGTCGGGGCGATCGCGAACATCTGGTTCTCGCCCTGCAGCACGCCGTCGGAGGCCCAGCCGAACGCCGAGCTCACGCCGTCGGTCTGCTCGACCTTCGTCAGCACGTCCCGCTTGAACGACGCGGGCATGCCCTCCATCTGGCCCTCACCGGAGATGATGAGGTCCGTCTGGATCTGGCCCGCGGCGAGCTTCTCGATCGACTTGGTGGCTGAGGTCAGCACCACGCTCACGCCGGTGATCAGCGAGATGCCGACCATCAGCGCGGCCGCGGTGATCGCGGTCCGGCGCGGGTTGCGCGCGGAGTTCCTGCGGCCCAGCAGGCCTGGCATCGACCACGACAGCAGGCGGCCGATCAGCGACACCATCGGCTTGGACAGCAACGGGGTCAGCAGCGCGACACCGACGAAGGCCACCAGGATGCCGCCGAAGATCAACGGCAGGGACGCCTGGTTGAAGCCGAAGCCCAGCGCCGTGCCGCCCGCGGCCACCACGAGGGCGCCGATGATCGTGATCTTCGTCAGCGGCCGGTCCGGCGTCGCCGCCTCGCGCATCGCCGCGACCGGCGCGATCCGCGACGCCCGCAGCGCCGGCATGACCGCCGCGATCACGGTGACGACGATGCCGACCGCGAACGACGAGATCACCGCCGACATCGGCACGCCGATCCCCGCGAGCTGCAGGTTCGTGCCGCCGACGGAGCTGAAGATCTTCGCCAGCAACGCACCCACGCCGATGCCGGCCCCGAGGCCGATGATCGACGCGATCAGTCCGATCACGAACGCCTCCAGCACCACCGAGCCGATGACCTGGCCGCGCGAGGCACCCATCGACCGCAGCAGCGCGAGCTCACGCGTGCGCTGGGCGACGATGATGGAGAACGTGTTGAGGATGATGAAGATGCCGACGAACAACGCGATGCCGGCGAACCCGAGCAGCACGTAGTTGAAGAACTTCAGGCCCTCGTTGATCTGGTCGGCCTGCTCCTTCGCCAGCGTCGCACCGGTCTTCACGTCGAACTCGGAACCGAGCTTCGCCGCGACGGCGTCCCGCAGAGCGTCGTCGGACGTGCCCTGGGCCGCCGTCACGGTGATCGACGAGAACGCGTCCTTCTTGCCCAGCAACAACTGTTGCGCCACCGGCTCGGTGAACGCCACCGACAGCTCGCCGCCCAGCGACTCGCGGCCGCCCGCGTACTCGTAGATCCCGGTGACCTTGAAGGTCTTCTTGGGCTCCAGCGTGAGCAGCCCGATCTCGTCGCCCACCTTGAACCCGCCGGTCGACGCCAGGTAGGCGCCGAGGACGACCTCGTCGTCGGCGGCGGGTGCCCTGCCGTCGCGGATCTTCTCCTGGCCCGTGCCCGTCCAGTTCGAGCCGAACCGGGGCGCGCCGGACGTGGTGATGACCTTGTTGTTCTTGCCGATCGGCCGCACGGAACCCTGCACGTCGCCGACGGCGGACGCCACGCCGGGCACCGACTTCACGTCGGCGATCGCCTGGGGCGTCAGGGGTTCCGGCTCCTTGCCCTTCTCCTGCTTCGGCGACACCGACACGTCCGTGTTGGCGAAGGCCGAGGAGAACAGGTCGGTGAACGACCGCTGGAGCGTGTCGGTCAGCACGAACGAACCGGACACGAACATCACGCCCAGCACCACCGCGAGCGCGGACAGCACCAGCCGGAGCTTGCGCGACAGCAAGCTCTTGAGAGTCGCCTTAAACATGCGGCACCGCGACCGAGTCGAGGTGCTTCATCGTGTCGAGGACCTCTTCCGCGGACGGCGACAGCAGCTCGCGGACGATCTGGCCGTCCTTGAGGAAGATGACGCGGTCGGCGTACGAAGCGGCGTTCGGGTCGTGCGTGACCATCACGATCGTCTGCCCGAACTCGCGGGCGGACCGCTGCAGGAACCCGAGCACCTCGGCGCCCGACTGCGAGTCCAGGTTTCCGGTCGGCTCGTCCGCGAAGACGACGTCGGGCCGTGAGACGAGCGCACGCGCACACGCCACGCGCTGCTGCTGGCCACCCGAGAGCTGCGTCGGCCGGTGGGTCAGCCTGTCCCTCAGACCCACCGTGTCGACGACGACGTCGAACCACGCCTTGTCGACCTTCTTGCCGCCGATCGCCAGCGGCAGCGTGATGTTCTCCTCGGCGGTCAGCGTCGGCAGCAGGTTGAACTGCTGGAAGATGAAGCCGACCTTGTCGCGCCGCAGGTCGGTGAGACCGCGGTCCTTCAGCCCGGTGACTTTCGTGTCACCGATCCAGACCTCGCCGCCCGTCACGTCGTCGAGGCCCGCGAGGCAGTGCATCAGCGTCGACTTGCCCGACCCCGACGGTCCCATGATCGCCGTGAACCTGGACCGCTCCAGTTCGACGCTCACCCCCGCGAGCGCGGTCACGGCGGCGTCGCCGGACCCATAAGACTTCCACACGTCAACGGCTCTGGCCGCGACTCCATCGGACGCGCTCACCTGTCTGTCCCCTCCTGTGGGTTTCGTGCGCACCATCATCAGCGACACGGACACACCGAAGGGTCAGGTTTCTCACTGAGATGGACCCTGAGATTAACCCCGGTGCCCCCGGCCCGAGCCGCCACGCTGAGAGAACTCTCAGCTGCGCCGCGTGCGCGCGAAGGTGCGTTGGAGGAAACGGTATTTCACCGCTGCCGCAGTGTCTTCAGACTTCGGAGGACTACGCCGTCAACTTCCGTCGCATCGGGACGGTCGGTTCCATCCGCCACGAAACCAGTTCGACGCGGAGGCCTTCCCTCAACGCGTTCTCGGCGAGCCAGTGGTCCACGTCCTCGCGGTAGGCGCGGGCCGGCCGCGGCCAGCGGTCCATCCACTCGACGAACGCCGCGTTGCACGCGATCGGACCGCCAGGCGGCCGCACACCCAGCACGAGCACGGGATCTTCTCCGGCGGTGAGAAGAGCGGCGGTGTCGTGCGCACCACCGAAGAAGATCCGATCCGCACCCAGTTCACGGGCTTTGTCCGCCACCCCGAAGAAAGCCGACCCGCGCCCGTGTGCGCGCACCACGAACTGGTGCGCACGGAAGTCGGTGTCGAGGAACTCGTCGGCGCACGTGCCGTCGTCGGCCAGCACCAGCACGTTCGTGCCGCCGGGGAGTGCCCCGACCTGAGCGAGATGCGTGATGCCGATGACGTTGATGCCCACGACGACGATCCTGCCGAACGAGTGTTAACCCTTGGCAGCGCTCGCGTTAAACAAGTTTCGGAAGCACCTCGGCGCCGAACAGCCGGATGGTCTCGATGACCGACTCGTGCGGCATGCCGCCGATGTCCACCATCACCAGGTGCGTGTCGATGGACAGGTGCTCCGCCAACGCGTTCAGCCGCTGCGCCACCTCCTCCGGCGTCCCGCACACCGCCGAGCCGTCCATGATGGCGTCGACGTCGATGTCGCCGTCCCCGCGCCACGGGTCCGCGAACCGCGCGTACTCGGCCAGGTGCGGCCGCCACCGCTCGCGCGCGTCCTCGTGGGCGACGAACACGTGACTCGGCACGCCGACCCGTCCGCCGGGGAACCGTTCGCGGTAGCGCTGCACGACCTCGTGATAGATCGACGGGTCCCGCAGCGTCGACGGCAGCATCAGCGGCATCTCCAGCTCGGCACCGAGATCCGCCGACACCGCCGAGCCCGACCCGATCCACACCGTCGGCCGCGGCGTCTGCACCGGCCGCGGCGTCGTGGTCACCTCGCTCAGCTGGCCGCGGAACCGCCCGTCCCAGCTCACCGACGGCTCCTCCAGCAGCTTGAGCAGCAACCGCAGGTGCTCCTCGAACCGCGCCCGCAGCTCACCGGGCTGCACGCCGAACGCCGCGTCGGTCTGCTGGTCGACCCCGCGCGCCACGATCAGCTCGGCCCGCCCGTCGGACAGCACGTCGAGCGTCGCGAGCCCCTCGGCCACCAGCACCGGGTCGCGGTGGGCGAGCAGCGTCACGCCCGTGGACAGGCGCAACTCCGACGTCCGTGCCGCCACCGCCGCCAGCAGCAGCTCCGGCGCGGACACGATGTACCTGGTGAAGTGGTGCTCGCCGATCGCGACGCCCGCGAACCCGGCCTCCTCGGCCACGACCGCCTGCTCGACCATCGCCCGCAGCCGGTCGGCCTGCGGCACTTCCTCGCCCGTGCACGGGTTCGGCAGGTGGTCACCCAGGATCAGCAGGTAGACGTCCATGGCCGTCATTTTCCATCCGTCCGGGGCAAGATGGTTGAGTGGTCACCAACAACGAAGCCGAAAGCCGCTACGAGATCCACGTCGACGGCGCGCTCGCCGGGTTCCTCGAGTACCGGACCGTCGGCGGCGTCCTCGCCCTCGTGCACACCGAGGTCGACGACGCCTACGCCGGCCAGGGTCTCGGCGGCAAGCTCGCCAAGTACGCGCTGGACGACGCCATGGCCCGGGATGTCAAGATCTCACCGTTGTGCCCGTTTGTCGCGAAGTACATCGACAAGCACCCGGAATACCGTGTTACCGTCCGGTAATAGTTGTTGTCGCTAACAATGAGGTGGCGAGCGTGTGGAGTGAGCCGGGCGCGTTCGAGGTGGCACCAGGTGTGCACCGCATCCCGCTGCCGTTGCCGAACGACGGGCTGCGCGCGGTCAACGTCTACGCGATCGAGGACGGCGACGGCCTGGTCGTGGTCGACTCGGGCTGGGCGCTCGACGAGGCCCGTGACCAGCTCGAAGCCGCGCTCGGGACGTTGAACAAGGGTTTCGACGACATCCGCCGGTTCCTCGTCACGCACGTGCACCGGGATCACTACACGATGGCGGTGTCGCTGCGCCGGCTCTTCGGCAGCAAGATCGGCCTGGGGCTGGGCGAGCAGCCGTCGTTGCTGCACATGCTGCACGGCCAGGACGACCAGCACGTCGCCGACCTGCGCAAGTGGGGCGCGAGCGAGCTGGCCGAGACGTGGATCAGGATCATGCACCACGTCGACCGCGGCGAGGCCCTGCGCGACTACGAGGAGCCCGACGAGTGGCTCACGGCGTCGACCCTCGACCTCGAACACCGCAGGCTGGAGGTCGTCCCGACCCCTGGTCACACCCGTGGCCACGTCGTGTTCGTCGACCACACCGCGAAGGTCCTGTTCTCCGGCGACCACGTGTTGCCGCACATCACGCCGTCGATCGGTTTCGAGCCGCTCAGGCCAGAACTGCCACTGGGTGACTACATGACGTCGCTCAGGCTTACGCGCGCGTTGCCGGACCTCAAGCTGTTGCCCGCGCACGGCCCGGTGACCGACAGCTCCCACGCCCGCGTCGACGAGCTGTTGCAGTTCCACGAGCAGCGGCTGGAGGAGATTCTCAAGGCCGTCTCGGGCAGTGCGTTCGAGACCGCCCGCAAGATCGGCTGGACCCGCCGCCAGCGCCGGTTCGACGACCTCGACATGTTCAACCAGGTGCTGGCCATCGGCGAGACGGCCGCTCACCTCGACGTTCTGGTCGAACGTGGTGAATTGACCAGAACGGAGAACGCCGGCGTGCTCGAATACCAGACGTGACAAGGCTCGAGCTGGCCGCCTGGACCTGGAAGATGCCCCGTCGCGGCCGGGGCTTCTGGTTCTCACTGGCGATCGACGTGCTGTGGCCGGTCGTCGTGCTGTTCGTCCGGCTGAGGGTGCGGGGCAGGCACCACGTGCCGGGCAACGGCGGTGTGATCCTCGCGTTCAACCACCTCTCCAACTCCGACACCGTCGCGGCCGTCGTGTTCGCGTTGATGTCGAAGCGGGTGCCGCGCGTGCTGGCGAAGGCCTCCCTGTGGCGCACACCGGTCATCGGCTGGGTCATGCGCTCCGGTGGCCACATCCCGGTCGAGCGCGGCACGGTGAAGGCCTCGGAGGCGCTGCGGCCCGCTGTGGAGGCGTTGCAGAACGGCGAGTGCGTGATGGTGTTCCCCGAGGGCACGTTCACCGACGACCCCGACCTCTGGCCGATGAAGGGCAAGTCCGGCGTCGCGCGGATGGCGCTGGAGAGCCGCGTGCCGGTCGTGCCCGTCGCCGAGTGGGGCACGCACGAGCTGTTGCCGAAGGGCACGATCCTGCCGAGGTTGTTGCCGCGCAAGAAGGTCGAGGTGGTCGCTGGGGCGCCGGTCGACCTGTCCGACCTGTACGACCGCGAACTCACGGCCGAGGTGCTGGACGAGGCGACGGCGCGGGTCATGGACGCCATCACGACCATGTTGTCCGGCATACGTTCCGCGCAAACGGGTAGCCAAAAAGCATGACTGCCCCGAATGAAGTTGTGATGAGGCCGGGGGGAGACGGGATGTGGGCGCCCGTGGTCCCCGAACCGCGTGAGCCCCAGGAGTGGGTCGTGCAGGCCGACGACGACCCGTTGATCGTCCGCGGCGTCGACTGACCGGCTGTCTAGACACACTAGACGCGTCTAGCTAGCCTAGACGCCATGACCCTTGACGAGGAACTGCTGACGGTGGCGCGCAAGGCGGGTACCGCCGCCGCTGCCGCTCAGGACCAGGCCGACATCGCGAAAGCCGTGTACCACCACTCCGTGCTGCGCCTGCACCGCGCCGGAGGGTCGATGCGCGAGATCGCCGAAGCGTTGAAGATGAGTCACCAGCGGGTGCACCAGATCGTCGAGCAGTCCAAGCGGACCGAGCGGTGCTGGTTCTGCGGGCGCGCCGGGGACGAGGTCGGCAAGCTGATGGCCGGACCGGCCGCGCTGATCTGCGACCTCTGCGTCGCCGAGGCTCAGGTCGCCGAGGTGGGCGACTGCTCGTTCTGCAGTGAGACCAAGCCGGTGCACGCGGGTGCGGAAGCGCAGATCTGCCGGTCCTGCCTGGACTTCAGCGCCGCGGTCATCAGCGCGGCAGCTTCACCACGGTGACGAAGAAGTCGTCGATCTGCCGGACGACCTCGATGAACCTGTCGAAGTCGACCGGCTTCGTCACGTACGCGTTGGCGTGCAGGCTGTAGCTGCGCAGGATGTCCTCCTCGGCCTCCGAGGTGGTCAGCACGACGACCGGGATCGACCGCAGCTCCGGGTCGTTCTTGACCTCGCTGAGCACCTCGCGGCCGTCCTTGCGGGGGAGGTTCAGGTCGAGCAGGATCAGGCCCGGCCGCGGCGCGTTCTCGTACCTGCCCTGGCGCCGCAGGAACTCGATCGCCTCCACGCCGTCCTTCACCACGTGCAGGGTGTTGCGGATCTTGTGGTGCTCGAACGCCTCCTGGGTCATCAGGGCGTCGCCGGGATCGTCCTCGACGAGCAGGACGTCGATCACGTTCAGCGGTGACTCAGTCATGTACTTCCTCAACCTGGGCGGCAAGTGCGGGTTCTGCGAGCTCGGGTACGACGGGCAGGGTGAACTCGAAGCTCGTGCCGGAGTCCACATCGGTCTTCAACCAGATGGTGCCGCCGTGGTACTCGACGATCTTCCGGCACATCGCCAGTCCGATGCCCGTGCCCGGATAGGCGTCCTTCGGGTGCAGGCGCTGGAAGATGACGAAGATCCGGTCAGCGTACTCCGGCTCGATGCCGATGCCGTTGTCCCGCACGGTGAACTTCCACATGTTGCCGTCGCGTTCGACCTCGACCGCGATGACCGGGGCTTCGGTGCCCTTGAACTTCAACGCATTGCTTATCAGGTTCTGGAACACCGCGCTGAGCAGAGACGCCTCACCTCGGACGGAAGGCAGCTCCGCGATCTCCAGCCGGGCGCCGGTCTCCTCGACGCGTTCGGAGTAGTTGTCGACGACCTGGCGCACGATCTCGTTGAGGTCGACCAGGGTCTGCTCGCGGGTCAGCCGGCCGACGCGGGAGAACGCCAGCAGGTCGTTGATCAGCACCTGCATGCGTTTCGCGCCGTCCACGGCGAAGTTGATGTACTGCTCGGCGCGGTCGTCGAGCTGGCCGCCGTAGCGCCGTTGCAGCAGCTGGCAGAACGACGCCACCTTGCGCAGCGGCTCCTGCAGATCGTGCGAGGCGACGTAGGCGAACTGCTCCAGCTCCGAGTTGGATCGCTGCAGCTCGGTCTTCGCCTCGTCGAGTGTCGCGAGCTCCTGCACGATCCGGCGGCGCATCGCGTTCACGTCCTCGCCGAGCATGACCGTCTCGCGTGGACCGTGGGCGTCGATCTCGCGCCGGAAGTCTCCCGACGCGACCTGCCTGACCTGCTCCGCGAGGTTCGCGAGCGGCGCGATCAGCAGGCGGTGCAACAGCAGCGACAGCCCGCCGATCATCGCGACCAGCAGCACCCCCATGCCGATGAGCAGCCACAGCACGACCCTTGCCGCGTGGTGGAGGTCGTCGCGCGCGGCCTTGCTGAGCCCGGCGATGTCGGCCTGCAACGCGCCGATCTCGGTGCGGAGCTGGTCGAACAGCACCTTGCCGCGCTCGATGTTGCCCGCGGGACCGACGGTGGGACCGGACAGCTGGATGGCGGTGATCGCGAGCTCCGCGTACTCCGACCGCCACTGCCGTGCGAGGTCCTCGATGAGGCTCACCCGGTGGTTGACGTCGCCGACGCGTTCGCGCACGGCCTGGACGGCTTCCGCCTCGGTCTTCTGACCGTCCGTGTACGGCTGGAGGAACTCGTCCTTGCCGGTCAGGATGAAACCGCGCAGACCGGTCTCCTGGTCGAGCAGCGCCCGGTTCAGGTCCTTCGCGCTGCGTCCGGCCGGCTCGACCTCGTCCACCGACCGCACGCGAGCGCTGCCGAGCGCGTCCAGCGCGACAACGGTCGACGCGATCGCCACCGCGGTCATGGCGAGCAGGATCACGACGATGGCGGCCAGCAGGCGGCTTGCCGGCAACCTCTGCGGGAGAGTCACTTTCCGTCCTTCAGCAGCAGGATGGCCACGTCGTCGTCGAGCGCGCCTCCGTTGAGCTCCGTCACCTCCGCGATGACGGAGTCCATCCAGTTGGGGCCGTCCTGCAGATGTCTGTGCAGGATCTCGGACAGGCGCTCGACACCGAGCCGTTCGACGTCCTCGGGTACCCGGCCTTCGATCAGTCCGTCCGTGTAGCACATCACAGACCAGCCCTGCGGCAGCTGGACGTCGACACCCGTCCACGCGTAGTCGGGCAGCACGCCGAGCGGAACGCCGATCTTCGACTGGGGCAGGTCCGCGATCCGTCTGCCCACCAGCAGCAACGGCTCGGGGTGCCCGGCGAGGAAGTAGCGGGCCGACCGGCGGTCCGGCGCGACGGTCACCATGCACGCCGTGGTGAAGATGCCGTCACCGTGCCGTTCCGCGACCAGCACCTGGTCGAGCGTCCGCAGCACCTTCTCCGGAGGTTCGCCCGCGAGGACGAGCGCGCGCCAGGCGATCCGCAGGCAGACGCCCAGCGCCGCCTCGTCCGGGCCGTGGCCGCAGACGTCGCCGATGATCGCGTGGACCGTGCCGTCCGGCATGCCGACCGCGTCGTAGAAGTCGCCGCCGAGCAGCATGCGCTGGCCGCCGGGCTGGTAGCGGACCTCGAGGTTCACGTCCGAGTTCTGCAGCAGCGGGGGAGGGAGCAGGCCGCGTTCGAGGCGGGACCGTTCCGCGGCGCGCAGCTCGGCCTCGCGGAGCTGGCGCTGGGCGTCCTCGGCACGGCGGCGCTCGACGGCGTACCGGACGCCGCGCAGCAGCAGTTCGCCGTCGACCTGGCCCTTGATCAGGTAGTCCTCCGCGCCCGTGGCGACCGCCTCGATGCCCTCGCGTTCGTCGTCGAGACCGGTCAGCACCAGGATCGCGGGAGCGTCGTGCTTGTCGAGCAGGCGGTGCAGGCCGTCGAGACCCTGCGAGTCGGGCAGGCCGAGGTCGAGCAGCACGCACTCGGCACCTGCGAGTTTCTCCTCCGCCTCCGCGAGCGTGCGGGCGCGCGACAGGATGAACGGCGCCCTGGCCTCCTCGAGCAGCGCCTCGACGAGCAGAGCGTCGCCATCGTCGTCCTCGACCAGGAGGACGCGCACGGTCTTGGTTCGCATCAGGTCGGACTTTAACGTTATTGGGCTGCGGGGTCCGCATCCGACCTACCAGGATGTCGGGCGTGTTGATCCGTGTCGCCCAACCAGCCGAACTGCCGTACCTCCAGGAGATCGAAAACGCCTCGGGGGAGGTTTTCCGCGACGTCGGCATGCCCGAGATCGCCGACGACGACCCGATGTCGCTGGAGGACCTCGCCGAGCACGAGGTCTGGGTCGCCGTCGGTGAGGAAGGCCTGCCCGTGGCGTTCATCGCGATCGGTGACGTCGACGGCGCCACCCACATCCACCAGATCAGCGTGCATCCCTCGCACGCACGTCAGGGGATCGGCGCCGCGCTGATCGAACACGTGAAACGCGGCGAGCGCGCTGTGACGCTGACGACGTTCCGGGACGTGCCGTGGAACGAGCCGTACTACGAGCGCCTCGGGTTCCGCGCCGTGACCGAGGTCTCTCCCGGTCTGGCCGAAATCATGCGCGAGGAGGCCTCAAGGGGACTCGATCCCGCGACCCGTGTCGCGATGAGTCTTCTCCCAGCGCAGGTACGAGCCTGAGGCGAGGGAAAGGCTGCTGAGCAGCCACACCACGACCCCGGCGTCGTCGGCCACCCCGATCACCGGCAGGAACTCCGGCAGGACGTCGATCGGCGACACGAGGTACACCAGCGCGACCGCCCACATCGCCACCTGGCTGCGCGGCAGCTCTGGGTAGTTGCCGCTGCGCCAGGCCTTCCACAGCCGCGGCAACGCCTTCACGCGCTGGATCGGGTTCCCGACGGGGCCGGGGCCGTTCTGCGCGCGTTTGCGGCGGCTGCGCAGCACACCCAGTCCCGCGAACACCAGGCCGAGCGCGAGCAGCACCCAGCCGGCGACGGCCGGGTTCAGGCCGCCCAGCGGGGCGGTGCGGAACAACAGGATCAGCAGACCTGACAGCGAGATGAGCGATCCGAAGACGACCATGGCTAACTGGGCTCCTGGAACAGCATCGTGGGCGCCGGCTTGTGCGGCTGCTTCTGTTGCGGTTCTGGCTGCTTGAGCTCGATCACGGGTTCTGGTTCCTGCTCCGGAACCTCTTTCACCACGGGCTTGCGCACCGTCTTCACCGGCGCGGGTGCGGGCTGGTCCAGGGCGGCGCGCGCCTTGGAGATCCACACCTTCTGCATGGCCTCGTCCTTGCTGCCGGCCGCTGTCGCCGCGAGTCCGGAGAGGACACCCCGGATGCGCGGGACCAGTGCTGGATGACGCCGAATCGCCTGCCACACAGCGTGATCACCCGGAAGCCGGGAGTTCACGAGCTGCTTGACCTGAGCGCGCAGCTCCTCTGTGGACAGATCGAGCCAACGCTCGACCGCTGACGGGCCAATCGCCACGTGTACTGCCTCCCAAAAACGACAACCGCCCCCACAGGATCTCACGGATCCGGTGGGGGCAGTGGGCTGGTGTGGGAAAGCGTCAGGACGCGACTACTTCGAGCAGGGTTTTTCCGTTCTCGTCGACGATCCGGAACGTCGCGATCTCGTGCCAGCGCATGGCCACGTTCGCCTGGAGCCGGATCGTCTTCTTGTCGCCGGCCACCGGTTCCGGCGCGTACCAGGACGTGACCTGCGCGACGCGGCCCGCGCGGCCGACAGCGACGAGCGAGCCCCTTCCGGGGCCGTTCATGCCGCTGACCTCGATGTCCATCGAGGTGCCCCACGCCTCGTCCGAGGCGGTGATCTTGGTGAAGACGCCGCTGTTCGGATCCTGCTGCTGCACCTTCATCGACGAGTCGGTGGAGTTGTTCGCCACCCTCGTCTGCGAAGTCGTGGTGCCGGGGTTCTGGGGTGCAGCGCGGTTCGAGCCGTCATCGCTGCCGCGCACGACCAGCGACGTGACGACAGCTGTCACCGCCACGATGCCGGCGGCGGCGGCCGCGACACCCTGGGCGACGAACCACCGTCTGCGCTTCCTGCGCGCCGCGACGGCGTCCAGCATGACTCGCACCGACTTGCCGTCCGGGCGTTCCGGCGCAGTTCCGCGCAGCATTCCGCCCGCGTCGGCTTCGTCGATGAGGTCGGGCACCACCGCGAAGTCGCGCAGGTCAAGGGCACACCTGCGACATTCCGTCAGGTGGTTCTCGAACGCCTCCACCTCATCGGCATCGAGGATGCCGAGCACGTAGGCGGCGACGTCGAGGTGATCTGGTGCCGTTGTCACCGCGTCTCTCCCCGATCGTGCAACGCACGCCGCAACGCACGGAGCGCGTAGTACACCCTCGACTTGACCGTTCCCGGTGGCACACCCAGTGCCGCCGCGGCCTCACCGACGGTGCGGTCCCGCAGGTATGTCTCGAGAATAGCCTCCCGGTGTTCCTCTGAGAGACCGTTCATCGCCTCGGCGACGACGATCGCTGCGAGGGTGCGATCCTCCTCGCCGCCCGAAGGCGACTCGTCCGAAGGGGTCAGTTCGAACTCCTGCGGACGGACGCTTCTCTTTCGTCTGTCGTCAATGACCAACCGCCTTGCCACCGTGAACAACCACGACCGCAGGAGCACGGGGTCACGTTCGAGTTTTTCGGCGTTGCGCCATGCCCTGACCAGGGTTTCCTGCACGATGTCCTCGGCCCACTGACGATCATGGCCCGTCAACCTCATGCAGTGTCCCAGCAGGGCACTGCCGAATTCCTCGTACAGCCGACGGATCAACTCTTCCTCGAGAGATCCCGGTCTTGGTGATTGTTCGTCTAACTCGCGTTGACGTCTATGCCGCGCCACGGGGGACATCCTTGCCTCATGAACCGGCGGAAGTCGAGAGGCAAATATTCCTCACGAAGACCGTGAACCGTTGCCGGATCGTGTCCGTACTCCTCGGTACCCAAGCCGAGAAAGGACCTGCCGATGCGACGTGGTCAAGCCATCACCGCCCTCGCGGCCTTGGCTGTCAGCCTCACGGCGTGCGGCAGCACCAACGAGCCCCCCGGAGGGGTCGCGACCGGCGGTTTGTCGGCGAAGAACGCCGACAACAGCGCCTCGATGGCCCTGTTCATCTCGAACCGGGACGACATGGGGTGGTTCATCACCGATGGTGACGGGCTCCCGCTCTACCGCTTCGACAAGGACACCCCGAAGCCGTCGAAGTCGAACTGCGAGGGCGAGTGCGCCAACACCTGGAAGCCGGTCCCGGCGGACAAGCCGGTGATGGCGACCGGCGTCGACCCGATCTCCATGGGCGTCCTGACCAGGCCGGACGGCACCAAGCAGCTCACCATCGCGGGCTTCCCGCAGTACACCTACGCCGAGGACAAGGCCGCCGGTGACATGAAAGGCCAGGGCAAGGGCGGAACGTGGTGGGTCACCGCCCCCAACGGCGCCAAGATCACCGGCGGGAAAGCGCAGAACAACAGCAAGAGCAGCAGCAAGCCGAGCACGTCCCCCAGCCCGAACACCGGTCAGACGCCTTCGTCTGCACCGACGTCGGGTGCGCCCGGCTACTGAGCCCACTGCTCGATCTTCGAACCCCTACCGACTTCCCCTGAACAACGAGGACATCAAGACGATGACCAGAGCCCTCGCCACCGTCTTGGCGATGTTGTTCCTCTTCTCCGGCCTGACCGCGACGGCTGCTGCGCAGCCGGCGGACACCGGGGGAGTGATGGACACCCCGAGCGGACCGCTGACCGCGAACGACCGCGAACTGCTCAACAGGGTGCGCCTCGCAGGCCTGTGGGAGATGCCCATGGGCGAGCTCACGGCCACCAAGGCGTCCAACGCCAGGGTCAAGCAGATCGGCAAGATGATCATGCTCGACCACATGATGCTGGACAACCTGACGAAGAAGACGGCCGCCGGGTTCGGGCTGACCACGCCCGACGTGCCGAACCCTGCGCAGCAGTCGTGGATGGAAGAGATCAACGCGCTCGAAGGCGACGCGTTCGACCAGGCGTTCGTCGCCCGGTTGCGCGCCGCGCACGGCCAGATCTTCCCGTTCATCGCGAAGGTGCGCTCGGGGACCCGCAACGACGTGATCCGCGGGTTCGCGCAGGCCGGCATCGACGTGGTGATGAAGCACATGACGTTGCTGGAGAGCACCGGTCTCGCGGGCGACTCGTCGTTCGCGGAACCCCAGCCCGCCGGCGGCATCATCAACGCCAGCCTGGCCTCCGGTGAGGGGCCGAACATGTGGGTGATCCTCACGGTCACCATGGCGGGAGCGGTCCTCACGATCCTCCTGCTCCGAGTACTCCGCCCGCGACGACCGGTGCGGTGATTCAGCAAGACCCCGTTGTGTGACGGGAAACGGAGGTGGTGTCCCAAGGTCAGAGGCACTCCAACGCGGACCTGTTCCCACCCGCCCGGCCCTGATGTGTCCACTCCTGCACTAGCAGGGCCGGGTGGGTTCCCGCGAGAAGTTCTTTTCCGGAGGAAGAGTTGTTGTCCAGCCAGATTCCGCTCCTGGTGGCTCAGTCAGCCGAGTTCGACTCGGGCGTCAAGAAGATGGCGCAGCTGTCTGCCAGGCTGGCTTACGTCATGATGTGCGCCACCTTGTCCTGGGGCGTGCTCATCGCGACCGGATGGGCCGAGAAGCTCACCGGCCGTGAGGGACTCAAGAACGGGCACATGGTGCTCGCCTCGCTGACGATCGCGTTCGGCAGCATCCACGCCTTCGCCTTCACGTTGATCCAGACCGGCACCTTTCCCTTCTACAAGCTGCTGGTGCCCATGGTCGACGGCGGCCTCTTCCGCCACGCGCTCGGCATCGTCGGCCTCGAGGTCATGGCCGCGATCGCCGTCCTGGCGTCCATGCGGCACAAAGTCTTCTACCGCAAGTGGCTCCGGTTCCACCAAACGGCGTACGTCGTGGTGGGCGCCACCGTGGTCCACTCCTGGTTCGGCGCCATCGCGAACGGCAACCTGTCCGTTCTCTGGCTGGCCGGCCTCACCGTCCTCGTCCCGACCGCGACCCTGGCCCTGGCCCGTTTCCTGCCGCCCGAGGTGCTTACCCGCATCGGCATGCTCGACTCCGAGCGCGGCAAGGAACCCGGTGTCGGCGAGGGCGACGCGATGGACGTGAGCGTCAACAACGAGAAATGCCACCGCTACGGCACCTGCCAGGCGGAGGCCCCGGATGTCTTCCAGCTGATCGAGGACAACCGCCTGACCTACAACCGCCGCCCGCCCGAGGAGCACTTCGCCCAGGCCCGAGCGGCACAGCGCGCGTGCCCGATGCGCGCGATCGAGATCAGGGAGCGAGTGAAGTGAGCGAACGGATCGTGGTCGTCGGCGGTGGGCTCGGAGGAGTCCGTTCCGCGGAACGGCTTCGGGAGATGGGTTTCGACGGGCAGATCACGATCCTGTCCGCCGAGCGGCACCTCCCGTACCACCGCCCGTGCCTGTCGAAGCAGATCATCACCGGTGAATGGCACCCGGACGACTCGTTGCTGAGCTTCTCCGGCGACCTGGACGCCGAGTGGCGCCTGAACTCGCCCGCGTTGCACCTGGACCCGAAGAAGCAGTCCGTGTGGGTGCCCGGCGGCGAGGAGATCAAGTACGACGGCATGATCATCGCTACCGGCGTGGACGCCAGGGCGATGGGCGGTGCTCCGCGCCACGACCCGCGGGTGCACGTGCTGCGGACGCTGGACGACGCGGTCGCGATCCGCAAGAACATCCGTCAGTCGCAGGGCCTCGTCGCCGTCATCGGCGGTGGGTTCATCGGCTGCGAGCTCGCCTGTTCGGTTCGTCACATGGGCCGCGACGTGGCCCTCATCGTGCGCTCGCCCGCACTGCTGGGCGGTGTCGTCGGCGACGAGATCGGCAAGAAGATCACCGAAGCGCACATCCACCACGGCGTGAGACTCGCCACCGGCGTCGGCATCAAGCACTGGGTGCGCCAGCCCGGCGGCATCGGCATCCACCTCTCGGACGGCCAGGTCTTCTTCGCCTCGTGCGTGGTCCTCGCCGTGGGCGCCGCGCCGGCCGTCGACTGGCTGCGCGGCTCCGGCCTGGACATCTCCGACGGTGTGCTGTGCGACGCCACGAACCACGTGGTCGGTGCCGAGAACATCGTCGCCTGCGGTGACGTGGCCCGCTGGCCCAACATGCGCTTCAACGGCGCCGTGCGCCGCGTCGAGCACTGGCTCAACGCCGTCGAGGGCGGCCGCATCGCCGCCGAGAACCTCCTGGTCGGGCGCAACCACGCCAAGACCTACACCCCGGTCCCGCGTTTCTGGACCGAGCAGTACGGCATGCGGGTCCAGGGCGCCGGCCTCCCGGTCCTGGGCACCGACACCACCGACGTGAACGGCCTGACGGGCTTCATCGCCAACGGAAAGCTCGTCGGCATCGTCGGCCTCGAGTCCCCAGGCAAGATCATCACCGAGACCCCGGAGCTCTTCCGCCAGAACCAGGTGGACACGAACGTCTCGGTGTGGACGCAGCCGGCCGAGGAGACCAAGGTCGCTGCCGTTCCAGAAGTTCTTCCCACCACCCAGATCCAGGTTCCAGAACCAGTCGCCGCCCACGCATCATCTGTTCCCCCGTCCGTCTCGTCGTCGATGTCCCCGCCATTGCAGCGGCGGCGGCATTCACGTTCGAGGCCGGAGATGGTGCGAGTGGGCGGAGGACGCGCGAGGCCCTAACCAGGCCGGAGGAGGTACCACTGCCGGCACAGGGCAAGCGGGAACGGCGAACTCCGACGTCGTCCGCGTGGTCAGGTGGCGGACCGATGACGCCACGCGGACGATGCGCTCGTTCCCGCGCCGGCAGGTCGACCTTCTCTTCTCGTGCGTCACCAACGGTGTGGCGGCTCGGCGGGCTCCCGAGCCGCCACACCGGCCTTTCACGGCCGAGGCCGAGCAGTCCTGGCTTGAACCGAACCGCACCACCCACGCAACGCGCGCGTCAGGGACAGGTCACGACCTGTCCAGCCCAAGACAGCCCACCCCCGAACGCGAACAACAGCACCGGCGCACCCGACGGCAGCTCCCCACGCTCCACCATCTTCGACAACGCCAGCGGTACCGAAGCCGCCGAAGTGTTCCCGGACTCGACCACGTCCCGCCCGATCACCACCCCGTCAGGCAGCCCGAGCCGACGCGTCAGCGCCTCGATGATCCGCAGGTTCGCCTGGTGCGTGACAACCCCGGCGAGGTCCCCGAGAGCGATCCCCGCCCGCTCACAGGCCTGAGCAGCCACAGCCGGCAGCTCGCTGGTCGCCCACCGGAACACCGCCTGCCCCTCCTGCACGAACTGCGGGTGCCACTCGTCGACCAACCGCACGGCGTTGCCCCGGCTCGGGTCCGAACCCCACACGACAGGACCGATCTGGGCGGAGTCGGCGGCGCTGATGATCGCGGCACCCGCGCCGTCGCCGAGCAGGATGCAGGACGAACGGTCGGTCCAGTCGACCAGGTCCGACATCTTCTCCGCGCCGATGACCAGTGCGTTCTGGGCGGCACCCGCGCGCACGGTGTGGTCGGCGGTGGCGAGGGCCGTGCAGAAGCCGGCGCAGGCGTTGTTGAGGTCGAAGCAGACCGCGGACGGGATGTTCAGGCGTGCGGCCACCTGTGCCGCGATCGACGGGCAGCGGTCGACGGCCGAGCAGGTGGCGACGATGACCTGGCCGATCTCGGACGGCGCGAGGCCGGAGGAGGCGAGGGCCTTCGACGCCGCGACGGCCGCCATGTCCGCTACGGATTCCTCCGCCGAGGCGATGTGGCGGGTCGCGATGCCCGTGCGCTGGCGGATCCACTCGTCGTTGGTGTCGACCATCTTCTCCAGGTCGGCGTTGGTCAGCACGCGTTCGGGCTGGTGGTGGCCGAGCGCGACGACACGGGATCCGGACAAGGTGAGCTCCTTCGGCGAGGCGACTCGGCGAATATAGCAACCGATCGGTCGGTAGCTAAAGTGTCGTAGGCTGCGTCCGTGAGCCCGCGCAGATCTGTTGCCGACACGCTGGAGACACGGCAGCGCATCCTCGACCGAAGCCTCGCGATCGCCTCGGCCGAAGGTCTGGAGGGGCTGACGATCGGGCGGCTCGCGGCGGAGCTCGGGATGAGCAAGGCCGGGCTGCTCGGGCACTTCGGCACCAAGGAGACCCTGCAGCTCGCGGTGGTCGACCAGGCCGCGGCGGTCTTCCAGCGCGAGGTGCCGGGACGGGTGAAGCAGGCGCCGTCGGGACTTCCGCACCTGCGGGCAGTCTGCGAGGCGTGGGTGTCGTACCTCGAACGCGAGGTGCTGCCCGGCGGGTGCTTCTTCACCGCGGCGACGACCGAGTTCGACGGGCGCAGCGGCCGCGTGCGGGACGCGCTGGCGGGCATGAACGCGTTGTGGCGCAGGGATCTGCGGATCCACATCCGGCGCGCGGTCAGCTTCGGCGAGCTGCCGCAGGACACCGACGTCGACCAGCTGATCTACGAGATCGTCGGGATCATGCTGGCGCTGAACCACTTCCTGCAGCTCGAACACGACAGCGCGGCGCCACGCCGGGCGCGCCGGGCGTTGGAGAGGCTCCTCGGCGACGGCAGGGGAGGAATCGGCGCCTGAGGCCACTTCCTGGATGGAGGTGGTCGGACATGCGTTTTCCCGGAGCGGCCGAGCCCGAGTACAGGACGATGGTCGTGGTCGACGTCTGCGGGGCCGGGCGCGACGACCTGGCTCGCACACGGGCCGAGAACGCGATGGAAAGGGTCGTCCGCAAGGCGTTCCGGGCCGCGGACATCGGGTGGTGGCGGGTCGTCGTGCCCGACCGCGGGCACGGGATGGTGGTGCTCGTGCCCGCCACCGTGTCCAAAGCAGACCTGCGGGACTCGCTGATCCCGGCTCTGTTCCGGGAGTTGCGGGTGCACAACGCGCGCAACCCGCCGATCCGGTTGCGGATGGCGGTGTGCGCGGGTGAGGTGCGCCGACATCGCCTGCGGTGGCTCGCGGACGACCTGAGCGCCGCGGTCCGGGTCCTGGAGGCGGACGTGGCGTGCCAGGACCTGGCCGTGATCGTCTCGGACGTCGTGTACCGGGCGGTGGTCCGGCACGGCGTGCGGGCCGTCGACTACCAGCCGGTTCACCGCAGCACGACCAGCGAGGACGTTCCGCGTCCCGCCAGGACGGCGTCCAGACCGGGGTCGTAGCCGACGTGGCCCGCCGTGTCCACCGTGAACGGCAGCCTGCGGCCGTCAGGCAGCATCACGGCGTGGGCGCCCGGCAGCAGGCCGAGATCGTGCGGCTGCCTCGCGTTGCGGCCGGCGAGCCCGAGAACGGTGAACGACGACAGCCCGGTCGCGGTGGCGTCGACGGTGACGGTCAGGCCGCGGACGACGAGGGTCGACGTGTTCGCCCCGGCGAGCAGGTCCTGCACGTCGTAGGTGACCGTTCCCGCTGGGGTCACGGTGAAGCCGACCTTGATGCCCGCGGACGTGTGCACGTCGTGCGGGCCTGGCAGCAGGCGGAACGTGCGGATCTTCGCGGGCGCGGGCCACCCCGCCCCGCTGACCGTCGCGTTGGTGTAGTCGATGTCGCTGACGTCCAGCGTGATCGGCAGTCCCTGCACCTTCAGGGTCGCCGTGCCGTTGCCGCGCAGCAGTTCCGACGTGAACTGCACGGTGCCCGCGTCGGTGACCTCGAAGTCGACCTTGTTGCCGGCGCCGGTGAGCACGGCGTGCTTGCCGGGGAGCAGGCGGAACGTGCGGATCTTCGCGGGTGCGGGCCAGCCGGCTCCGGTGACCGAGACGCTGGCGTAGTCGAGCTCGGTGCTGTCCACGGTGATCGGGAGACCGTGCACGGCCAGCGTGCTCGCACTGCTGGTGAGCACCGGTGACGTGTGGGTGAGCGTGCCCGCCGCGGTGAGCGTGAACGGCACCTTGGTGTTGGCGGGTGTGAGCACGTCGTGGTTGCCCGGCAGCAGGCGGAACGTGCGGATCTTCGCCGGTGCGGGCCAGCCCGCGCCGCCGATCGTGACGGTGGAGTAGTCGAGGTCCGTGCTGTCGAGCGTCACGGGGATGCCGTGCACGGCCAGTGTCGAGGTGCCGCTGAGCAACGGTGAGGAGTAGGTGGCGATGCCGGCCTCGGTGACCGTGAACGGCACCTCGGTGGCACCGCTGGTCACGACCTCGTGGTTGCCGGGCACGAGGTGGAACGTGCGGACCTTGGCCGGGGTGGGCCAGCCGACTCCGGTGACCGACACGTTGTAGTAGTCGAGCCCGGTGCTGTCCACCGTGATCGGGAGGCCCCGCACGGTCAGCGCCGACGTGCCGCTGCCGCCCATCAGCGCCGAGGTGTACGTGACGGTGCCCGCCGGGGTCACCTGGAACGCGATCTGGCTGCCGCCCATCGGCACGAAGAAGTGACCGCCGGGCAACAGGTTCATCGTCCGCACGGGTGCGGGAGCCGGCCAGCCGAGGCCCGACACCGTCGCGTTGGCGTAGCTGAGGCCGGACGAGTCGACGGTGACCCGTGCGCCGCGCACGACCAGCGCGGAGGTGCCGCGTCCACTGAGGACGGTGTCGTAGCTGTGGTCGTACTCCACGGTTCCGGTCTGGGTGACCTCGAACGGGACCGAGCCTCCTCCTGGCGCGCTCAGGGTGTACCGGCCGGGACGCGTGGCGATCCGGTGGGACTGCTTGGGATCACGTGTGTTGCGTTCGCCCGACAACGAGAAACTGGTGTAGCTCAACGACGTCGCGTCGATCGTGATCTCGGCGTTCTGAGGCGGCGGCGTGCTGGTTGTTGTTGTTGTTGTTGACGTTGATGTGGTCGACGCCGTCGTGGTCCGCGGCTGCTGGTTCGCCGTCGTTGTTGTCGCTGCCACAGCAGCGGTCGTGGTCGTCGTCGTGGGAACGAGCGCGACGGGCACCTGCTTCGGAGTGCCGGTCGAAGCGGACGGCGACACCGGAGGAGTCGTTGTGACGCTGGAAGAAGCGGTCACCGGCGTCGACCTGACCGTCGAGGAGAGGTGCGGGTCGTCCGGTGGTGGTTCGGCGATGATGTCGTCGGGTCCCGCCAGCAGGATCGCGATGATCGCCGCGCTCACCACCGCCCCGCCACCGACCACCGCGACGGCGGTTCTGCGGACCAGGTCGGGATTCTGGTTCACGAACTGCACCACGGACTGCATCTGCGGTGTGGACAGCTTCTCCATCACCAGCGAACGCGCCCGGTCGATCAGCCCGCCACCCGCGACGGCGGTCGGTGCGGACGCCGCCGTGTCGGCGCCGCGGCCGAACAGCGCCAGCAGCATGCGGCGGCGTTCCTCCTCGTCCTCCTGCACGAGGCCGAGCAGGCCGGGGCCGAGCGCCCACCGGCTGTAGGTGCCGGCCTGGGACGCGAGCGGGCCGCAGACCGGGCAGGACGCGGAGTGCTTGAACACCGCGCTGGACGCGGACGGGTTCAGCACGACCTTGCGTCCCGGCGGAGTCAGCGCGGCCAGCGCGGGGCAGCTGTCCCGGCCCGTGCGCGCCAGCACGAGCGCGACGATGGCGTTGCGCATCGCGATGCGGGCGCGGGCGAGCTGGCGGTCGACCCTGCTCGCCGGCAGCTCCAGCCGTTTCGCCAGTTCCGCACCGACGGCGAGCTTGCCCCGCTCGACGGTCTGCGCGATGTGCGCGCGCATGATCGGTTGCAGGCCGGGGCTGATGCCCTCCGCCGCCGCGCCGAGCAGCGCCCACAGCTCCCGCTTGCCCATCAGGCGTTCCATCTCGCTGGGCAGTTCCGGCAGGTCCGGTGCGGCCAGTTCGAGCGGCGCCTCACCGGGGTCGGCGGTGATCTCGGCCGGCAGTTCGTCAGTGCGGCGTTTGGCGGCCTTGTAGCGCTCGAAGGTGATGTTGCGGGCGATGCCGTGCAGCCAGGCCTCGAGCACCTCCGGTTCCTGCCCGGCACGGATGCCCTCCAGTGCCCTGGCCACGACCTCGCTCACGCAGTCGTCCACGTCGCTGAGGTTCGGCAGCTTGGCCGCGAAGAAGGGACGCAACTTGGCCTGGCAGTGCTCGAAGAGCTCTCTCCGCGCGTCCTCGTCGTTGTCGCGCAACCGGTCGATGAGACTCATCGGGCACCTCGCCGGGCGTGCGCCAGCCGGCTGCCGGTCGCGAGCAACCACTCGCGCGGCGGCACGCTCGGCAGCTGGGCGAGGTAGGTCGCGAACGTGTCGTGGGTGGCTTCCCACGACGTGTGCCTGGTGCGCAGCACACGCCAGCAACGTTGGAACACCGGCAGGGAATACCGGCCGTACAAGGCGTCCAGCGCCGTCCAGTCACCCGCGCGCAACCGCGCGACGAGCTCGCTGTCGTCGTCCTGACCCCCGCGCAGCACGCGCAGATGTGTCGTCATCTCGTCTCCCGAGGAAGGTGGTGGGAACCCGTTCGGGAGTTGTGTGGCGGCTGCGGGCCGGTTCTCCCCGCATCCGGAAGAAAAAGTTCGGGCAACCCTCCCCGCGGGCATTCTGCGCGCGGGGAGGGCCGTGCGGCATCGGCCGATCCGGTGCGTCAGAGCACCGCGAGGGTGACGTCGTCGACCTGCATCCACGAGTCGACGCCCGGCGCCCAGTAGCCGGAGAACACGGTGACACCGGTGGCGGTACCGGAGTTGAACGTGACCGTCATCAGCCGATACCCGGCGCCCGCGCCGAAGCCGGTTTCCTGGAACCTGGTGCCGTTGTTGGGCCGCACGCCGAAGAAGCCGCCGGTGTAGTTGCCGGACGTGCGCACCCATCCGTGCAGCCGATAGGTGGTGTTCGGCATGACCGGCACGAACTGCGACACGGCGTTCCAGTTGCGGCTGGCCGTGCGGACGAACGCGTTGTTGCCGTTGCTGAACGAGAACCCGAGCCCGACGTCCACACCTTTGAAGTCAGGCCCTTCTCCCCGCCACGGCGCGCTGATCGTCCTGGACCGCTGCTGCTCGAAACCCGCGTCTGCCACCAGGTTCGGACCGGTCCGAACCCACACGCAGTCGGGCATCACACCGCCGTGCCTGGTCAGCTGCACCGAGGAGATCCTCTTGCTCCAGTGCTCACCGATCGGCAGCCCCGCTTCCAGGCCGCCGATGCGCGCCAGGTCGTCGAACGTGCGCCCGACCGCGCCGCCGTCGAGGTTCGCGCACGGCCCGTTGCGGTCCGCCCGGTCCCAGACGGTCAGCACCGTCTGCGCCTGCACGTGCGCGGAAGCGGGCACGTTGTCCCAGTCGTTCCAGCAGAAGATCGCGCAGTCCCGCGTGACGTTGCGCAGGACGTAGGACGCCGACGCCGGGCCGAGCTCGACGCCGTCGTTCTGGCGTTGCGGGCTCTCCCAGAAGAACACGCGGTGGACCGGTGACCACGGGTCGCCCTGGCCGTCCGCGAGCGCGGGGGACACCGCCGAGACCAGTGCGGCAACTACGGCGGCCGCTATCAGGTGGAATCGCATTTCCTGCCTCCTGTCGATCGTGCTTGCACCACCGATGTGGAGGACGGGAGGCAGTTCTCCCCGCGCGTTCGGGGAAAAGTTCGGTCACACCCGCGAGCGGAGGAACCCGTTGACGATCGCGGCGACCTCGGCGGGCCGCTCGACCACCATGCCGTGCGAGGCGTCGACCTCGCGCACGCGCACGTTCGGGCAGATGATCGGCAGGTCGCGGCGCAGACCGGCGCGGTGGGCGTCCATCAGCGGGGCGAGGTCGGGCGGCACCGGCAGGTTCCTGGTGGCCAGCACCAGCAGGAACGGACTCGTGACCCGCGCGAAGATCGGCAGCGCGTCCGCGAACTCGGGCGACTTCCGCAGCGTCGAGGTGATCTCGCGGCTCGGCCGGGTGATCGTCTCCAGTTGCGCGGTGAAGATGGCGTTGAGCTTGGCCAGACCTTCGTGCACCTCGCCGGCGGGCAGACCCGCGTAGTTCGCCGGATCCGTTGTGGCGGAACGGTGCCCGTCCAGGCTCACCACCGTCGACGACGGGTGCCGCAGCGCCCACATGCCGGCGAGGATCCCGCCCAGCGAGTGCCCGACTGCGGCAGGATCTTCGAGTCCGAAGTGGACGATGGTCTCCTCCAGGTCGTCCAGCACCGCCTCCCACTCCCACGGGCCGTCGGGAGACTCGCCGTGCCCACGCAGGTCAATGGCCACGGCACGCCCGTCGAGGTGCGGCGCAAACGTTTCCCACACGGTCCTGTCCCCGCCCAGACCGTGCAGCAACAGGATCGGCGGGCCGTCGCCGCCGTGATCACGAGCCGCGAGCTTCACGGTTCTCTCCTCGAGTCGAGCCGGGCGCGAATGGACGCGACGGTCACGCCGCCGTCCGGATGCCGCGCGAGTTTGTGGCGGCTCACCAGGTCGTGGACGCCCTGGCGGGTGATGCCGAGCATCGCGCCGGCCACCCCGAACGACACGCACTCCTTGCTCGGGTGGCCGGCGCGACGTGCGGTGACACGGCCCAGCGGCGTGGCCCACCACCCGTCGGGCGGGTCGAACGGGGCGTCGCCGGGGTAGAGGACCGCCATCAGCCGGATCACGACCTGCTTGGCCATCGCATCGTCGGGGCCCAGCAGCTGGGCCGCCCACATCTCGGCGTCGGCCTCGACGGAAGACCGCAGGCCGACGAGGTCGGCCTGCGGCAAGAGGATCTCCAGCGGGTCGAGCAGGCGGCTCGTCACGAGCCGGATCAGGTCGTCGCGCAGGTCCACGTGTTCGGAGGTGGTCGCCACTTGACAGACGATAGCAAGTACTTGACGGCTGGCGTCAAGTACTCAGGCGGCCCACATCTGCACGGGCGCGATGTAGTTCCACGTGTAGAGCTGGTTCGCTCCGTCGTAGCTGCCGTCGGTGCCCGCCCCGTAGGTGTCGTGCACGTAGAACGACCCGTTGTCGTGGTAGCCGATCACCACGGACAGGTGCCCGGCGGTCGAGCCCCACGTGCCGCTCATGATCACGAACTTGCCCTGGTCGATGAATGCGCGGACCTGCGCCGGGGTGAAGTTGCCCTGCTGGACGGCGGCGCCGTTGCGGGCGAGGAAGTCGCGCTCGGACTCCCAGGAGGCGCAGGGGCGGGCCGGGTTGCCGCCGCAGTAGTAGCCGGTGATCCAGCCGTGCGCGCCCTTCCAGCTGCCCGTGCGCGACCAGTCGTTCATCACGCGGTTGAAGGTCGTGCCGCGGTTGGTGAACTCGTCGGTGATGTAGCGGCCCCACTTCGACCAGTGCGAGGACGGCTGCGACACCTGGACGCCGAACTCGCTGGTCAGCTGGTAGGTGACGAGGTCGATCACGGCGCTGGTCGGGCCGCAGGACGAGTTGCCGTTGAACTCGTTGCGCGTGTCCCACAGCTGGTGGATGTACTCGGCGCGGTTCAGCCGGCCCATCGTGGTGATCTCACCATCTAGCGACGACGCCTTCTCCGCGGAGACCTTGCGGTAACCCTTCTGCGGGCTGCCGATGACGGCCGTCGCGCCGTCGATGCCGGTCAGCGCGTAGTTGAACGACAGGCCCTCGACGACCCGGGAGGCCTTCTTGGAGGCGAGGTCCTGGACGTAGACGCCGTTGAACCCGGCGAACTGGTCGGGGCCGAGCTTCTTGTCGGACACGCACCCCATGACCTCGTACGCGACACGGGCGCCGTCGGTGCTCCACACCGCGCTGCGGTAGTGGTGCCTGGTCTCGCCGATCAGCGAGCGGACCTCGCCGTTCTCCGTCGCGAGGCCCAGCCACTGCGGGTCGGAACCGCCGCAGCGGTAGATCTCGTTGTGCTTGATGAAGCTGACGTGCTGCTCGCCCTTGACGTCGACGAGCTTGAAGTCGCGGTACAGGGACGTGGAGTCGCTGCTGATCAACGGCTTCGCGGCGCCGGTCTTGAGGTCGAACCGGACGAGCGAGCCGACGTACGTGCTGTCGTCGGCCGCGTCCGGGTGCTCGACGGCCAGCAGGCCGGTGCCGTCGGTCGTGAAGCCGAGCAGCTGGGGTGCGCGGCCCTTGAGCTTGCCTGCGACCACACCGTCGACAACGACGTTCTCGCCGTCGGCGTACGCGAGAGAAGAGCCGTGGAATACCGCCGAGGTGATCGCGCCGCGGGCAACGAACCGCGACTTCCCGTAACGGTCGACTGTGTGCAGGCTGCTGCCGGTCGTTCCGTTGAAGTCCGAGATGACCGCAGACTGCATACCGTCTGCAGAAGACGTCGTCTGAATGGTGTATGCAGGATCGCTGACGTGGAACGTCGCTCTCTTGGCGCCACCAACGATCACGTCGTATGCGGTGTGCGAGTCCGCGCCCGAACGGATGGCGCGCGCCACCGACGGGCTCTCGGTGTAGGGCTCGGCAGCCTGAACAGGGGACACGGCGGCCGCCACGGTGCCGAAGGCCACCGCCAGGGCGAGTGAGGTTCTCATCATGGGTCAAACGTCAGGGCGCGTGGCATGCGTCCGGTATGCGATCGGTAGTTACGATCGGGAGCTGTGGAGTTCCGGGTGCTCGGGCCGGTGGAGTGTTACGCCGACGATGGCGTGCGCCTGAGCCTTGGGCCGCCCAAGCAACGGGCCGTGCTCGCGCTGCTGCTCGCCCAGCCGGGGCGGGTGCTGTCGGTCGACCGGCTGATCAGCGTGCTGTGGGACGACGCGCCGCCGAAGACCGCGCTCAAGAACCTGCAGGTGTACGTCTACCAGCTGCGCAAGATCGTGGGGTCGCGCCTGCTGTCGCGCGCGCCGGGCTACCTGATGTCGATCGACCCCGCCGAGCTGGACCTGACCCGGTTCACCGAGCTGCTCGACGTCGCCCGCCGCGAACGCACGCCGCAGCGCTACCGGGAGGCGCTCGCGTTGTGGCGCGGGCCGGCGCTGGCGGACCTCGCCGCTTCCGGGCTGTTGCGCGGAGTCGTCGCGCAGCTGGAGGAACTGCGACTCGCCGCACGGGTCGAGTGCGCCGAGGCGGAGCTCGACCTCGGGCGGCACGTCGAGATCGTCGCGGACCTCAACGAGTGGGTGCGCGAACACCCGTTGAACGAGCGCCTGCGCGAGCAGCAGATGGTCGCGCTGCACCGCGCGGGCAGGGCCGCCGAGGCGCTCGCCGCCTACCAGGAGTGCCGCCGGGTCCTCCTCGACGAGCTCGGCGTCGAGCCCGGCGAGTCGCTGCGCCGGGTGCAGGCCGAGGTTCTGCGCGCGAAACCCGTTGGGGCGTCGGCGATCCGCCAGTTGCCGCCGGACGTGGTCACGTTCTCAGGCCGTAGTCGCGAGCTCGCTCTCATCAAGGGCCAGAATCAGGCACAGACCAGCAAGGACAGGGTCGCGGTGTGCGTGATCACCGGGCAGGCCGGCATCGGCAAGTCGGCGCTCGCCGTCCGGGCGGCCCACGAGATCGCGTCGCGGTTCCCGGACGGCCAGCTCTACGCCGATCTCTCCGACGGTGCCTCCGGCCGCGTGCTGAGCCAGTTCCTGCGCGCGCTCGGCGACCGGCCCGGCGACGAGGAGGCCTTGCGCTACCGGTCTCTCACCGCGTCGCGCAGGTTGCTCGTGGTGCTGGACAACGTTGCCACCGCGGCCCAGGTCAAGCAGCTGCTGCCGACCGGCCCCGGTTCGGCCGTGCTGATCACCTCGCGCCGTCCGCTCACCGCGCTGCACGGCGCCTCGTACGTGAAGCTCGGCGCGCTGCCGCTGGAGGAGGCCTTCCAGCTGCTGGAAGGCGTCGCCGGGAAGGTCGGTGACGCGACGGAGCTAGTGCGTTGGTGCGGTGGACTGCCGCTGGCGTTGCGGATCGCGGGTGCGCGGCTCGCCGCACGTCCACAGTGGACGGCACCGCTGCTGGCGGCGAGGCTCGCCGACGAGACGCGCCGCCTCGACGAGCTCAAGCTCGGTGACGTCGCGGTGCGCTCGGCGTTCGAGGTCAGCTACTCCGAACTGGGTTCTCCTGCCGTGGCAAGGGTTTTCCGCCTGCTCGGTCTGCTGGACGGCCCGGACTTCGCGGTGGCGGCGGCACGGGCGCTGACCGACGTCCCCGACGTCGAGGAGTTGCTCGCCGAACTGGCGGACGCGCACCTGGTCGAGGAACCGGTGCCCGGCCGGTTCGCCCTGCACGACCTGCTGCGCCTGTTCGCACGCGAGCGCTGCCGCGGTTCGGAGACGTCCGCGGAACGGTCGCTGGCGCTGGAACGCCTGCACAAGCACTACCTGGAAGCGTTGGCGGACAACCCGACCGACCTCTGGCTCGCCGAGGAGCGCGACAACCTGATCGCCGCGGCCCACCAGGCCTCGCCGGCCGACGCGATCGCGTTCGCCGCCGGTCTGTCCTGGTACTTCCGCCGTCGTTCCGAGGTGGCGGACTGGGCCGCGCTCAACACCCTCGCCCTGGAGGCCGCACGCTCGTTGGGCGACCTCCGCGCGGAAGCGTTGGCGTTGAAGGAACTCGGCGCGGCCTGTGAGCGCGGCTTCAAGTTCGCCGAAGCCCAGCAGCACTGGACGGCCGCCCTGGGCCTTGCCCGCGAGCTGCACGACCGCCAGCTCGAGGCCGTGACGCTCAACAACCTCGGCATCGTGCACTGGCGCCGCCGCGATCTGCCCGCCGCCGTCACCTCGCTGCAGGCGTCGCTGACGTTGCGCGAGGAGCTGTCGGACTCCCAGGGCGCGGCCTACGTGCGGACCAACCTGGGCCTGGTGCACGCGGCGCTCGGCGACCTGCCGGCGGCTCTGGCGTGTTACGAGGAGACCTTGACGACTTTCCGCGCCTGCGGTGACCGCTCCGGTGAGCTGCACGCGCTGGCGAACATGGCCGACGCGCACCGCCAGCTCGGCTCGCTGGACCAGGCGCTGGAGCTGGCGGAAGAGGCGTTGCGGCTCGCGCGTTCGGTGGGGGACAGGCAGATCGAGGCGGGGGTGCTGCTCGACCGCGGGATCGTGCACGAGCTCGCGGGACGGATCGCCGAGGCGCGTGCCTCGTACACGGAGGCCGTGGAGCTGTCGCGGCGGATCGGGTTCCGCTGGGGCGAGTCCGAAGCGTCGCGGAAGCTGGCGGCGTTGCCCTCCGTCTGAGCCGAACGGCCTAGTGTGGATCACGTGGAACTGCTGCACCTCAGGTACTTCGTGGCCGTCGCCGAGGAGCTGAACTTCTCGGCTGCCGCGCGCAAGCTGCACATGGCCGCCTCTCCGCTGAGCCAGCGGATCAAGGACCTCGAACACGAGCTGGGGCGCCCGCTGTTCGACCGCAGCACGCACCACGTGGAGCTGACCCCGGCGGGCGCGGCGCTGCTGCCGATCGCGCGGGACGTGCTGGAGCGGGTCGGGTCGATCAGGTGGCGGCTCGACCAGGCCACGAAACCCGATCGCACGACCGTGTTCGTCGGCATGCCCGCCGGGGTGCACCCGGCGTTGCGGGAGCGGCTCAACGTCCTGGCCGAGCGCGTCGAGGACCGGTTCGAGGTGAAGCGGTGGCCGGGGACGACCGCGGACCTCGTCGCGGCGGTGAAGGACGGGAAGCTCGCGCTGACCTTGGCACGTCTGCCCGTGCAGGAGTCCTCTCTCGACACGCTGCACGTGATGACGGAACGTCTTGGTGCCGTCGTACCGGCCGATCAGTTCGAAGGCCGTGAATCGGTCAAACTGGCGGATCTCGCCGATCTCGCCTATGCGAAGGCGCCGGAAGAATTGATTCCCTCCTATTTCGAGCAGCTCGACCGGCAGTTGCACGAGCTGGGCATCAAAAAGCGCATCCAGCTCAGCAACACCGGCTATCAGGGCACGTCGGAGATCGTGTCCAGCGGGCTCGGGTTCTCCGTCTCCATGTTGGACGAGGACAGCTCGATGCGCGGCTACCAGCTGGAGAACATGGTGGTGCTGCCGTTCGAGGACTTCCGCGCCCAGCTCGACACGGGACTGCTGTGGCGGCACGACCGCGGAGCCGACGGCGACCTCAAGGACGTCATCGCCGCAGCTCGCGACATTTTCACCGAACCCATCACCAAATGAACAATGGTGTGACCGCTGTGGTCATACCATTGTTCGCGACATGATCGTTCCCTTTCTGGCCATTCGCAACTAGCTTCGGTTGTACAACAACGATGCAGGTGCGAAAGGACGAACGATGAAGGACGTCACCGCCGGTCCGCTGGACGGCGTGCGGGTGATCGACCTCTCGACCGTGGTGATGGGCCCGTACGCGGCCCAGATCCTCGGAGACCTCGGCGCCGACGTGATCAAGATCGAGTCGCCTGTGGACACCGTCCGCAACGGCCGCTACCGCACCACGCCGGGCATGACGCCGCTGAGCCTCAACGTCAACCGGAACAAGCGCAGCGTCGCCCTCAACCTGAAGGACTCCGACGACCGCGAGAAGGCGCTCAAGCTGATCGACACGGCCGACGTGCTGATCACCAACATGCGTCCGGGCGCGCTGAGCAGGCTCGGCCTGAACTTCGCCGACGTCGCCGAGCGCAACCCCGGCCTGATCTACGCCCACGCCCAGGGCTTCCGCGGCGACTCCGACCGCGCCGGTGCCGCCGCCTACGACGAGACCATCCAGGGCGCGTCCGGCCTGGTCGACATCGCCAACCGCGCGATCGGGCGGCCCGTCTACCTGCCGACGATCATCGGCGACAAGGTCTCGTCGCTGACCATCGCCTACAGCGTGCTCGCCGCGCTGGTGCACCGGAACCGCACCGGGCAGGGGCAGTGCGTCGAGATCCCCATGGCCGACACGATGATCGCGTTCAACCTCGTCGAGCACCTCGCGGGTCACGCGTTCGTGCCGGAGGAGGGTCCAACGGGCTTCAACCTGTCGATGGCCGAGGGCCACCACGCCGTGCACACCAAGGACGGTCTCGCGTGCGTCGTGCCCTACACCCCGCAGAACTTCCGCGACTTCTTCGCCGCCGCCGGACGTCCCGACCTGGTCGACGACCCGCGCGTCGCGGGCGAGCGCCTCGATCCCGCCGACACCGACGACCTTATGGGCCTCGTCGACGCGTGCGCCTCCGCGCTGACCAGCGACGAGTGGGCCGAGGTGTGCGCGAAGCAGAGCATCCCGTTCGGGCCGGTGCTGGAGCTCGACAAGGCCCACGAGGACTCCTACGTCCGCGACGGCCACCTGCTCGACGTCGTGCAGCACCCCACCGAGGGAGCCGTTCGCTCGATCGGCATCCCCGTCCGGTTCTCCGCCACGCCCGCCACCGTCCGCCGGCTGGCCCCGTTGCCAGGTCAGGACACCGCTGAGGTTCTTGCCGAGATCACAGAACAAGGAGTGCTGTCATGAACGAGGTTCGCACCGAACGCGTCGGTTCGGCACTGCTGATCACGATCGACCGGCCGCAGGCGCGCAACGCCGTCAACGCGGCTGTCGCGACCGGGCTCGCCGCAGCGCTCGACGAGCTGGAAGTCACGCCGAACCTCCGCGTGGGCGTGCTCACCGGATCTGGTGGAAATTTCAGCGCCGGCATGGACCTCAAGGCAGCGCTCAAGGGCGAGTCGCCGGTCGTCGGTGATCGCGGGCTCGGAGGACTCACCGAAGCCGAGCTCACCAAGCCGGTGATCGCCGCGGTCGAGGGATTCGCGCTGGGCGGCGGGTTCGAGCTGGCGCTGGGATGCGACCTGATCGTCGCCGCCGAGGACGCCAGGTTCGGGCTGCCGGAGGTGAAGCGCGGCCTGATCGCCGCCGGCGGGGGAGTGGTCCGGCTGCCGCAACGGATCCCGTACCACCTCGCGATGGAGATCCTGCTGACCGGCGAGCCGGTCGACGGCCGCCGCGCGGGCGCGCTCGGCATCGCGAACAGGGTCGTGCCGAACGGCGAGGCCGCCGCGATCGCGTTGCAACTGGCCGAACAGATCGCCCTCAACGCCCCGCTCGCGCTCGCCGCCGTCAAGGCCGTCGTGCGGTCACGGGATCCCTGGGCCGCGCAACGCGTCGAGAGCACGAAGCTGATGACCACCGCCGACGTCCGCGAGGGCATGACCGCCTTCGCCGAACGCCGCGCTCCACACTGGACGGGGGAGTGACATGCTCGGCATCACACCGCTGACCGCGCCCGCGTTTCCCGCGGTGCAGCCCCGGTTCTACGACCGCGAGTACCTGAACATCGTCTACCGGACCGATCCGGAGGCGTTGCGGGCCGTCGTCCCGGCACCGTTGGAGATCGGCGAACCGCTCGTCCGGTTCGAGGTCATGAAGATGAACGACGTCACCGGCTACGGCCCGTACACCGAGGCGGGCCAGGCGATCCAGGTCGTCTTCGACGGCGAGCGCGGCGAGTACCTGCACGCGATGTACCTCGACAGCTTCGCCGCCACCGCGTCCGGCCGCGAGGTCAGTGCCTACCCGAAGGTGATGGGCTCGCCGAAGCTCTACGCCGACAACGGTGCTCTGGTCGGCACTCTCGACTACGGCACGGTGCGGGTGGCCACCGCGACCATGGGCTACAAGCACTTCGAGCTCGACCGCCGCGAGGCCGAGGCGGAGATCACGGTTCCGACGTTCATGCTGAAGACCATCCCGGACTACGACGGTTCGTTGCGGGTGCAGGAGCTCGTGCGCACGGAGATCACCGACGTCGTCGTGAAGGCCGCGTACACCGGCCCGGCACGTCTGCAGCTCTTCCAGCACGTCCTCGCGCCGCTCGCCGACCTGCCCGTGCTGGAGGTCGTGTCCGCCAGCCACGTCATCACCGACCTGACGCTCGCTCCCGCCAAGCCGGTCCACGACTACTTGGAGGAAGCATGACCACCGTCGCGGTCATCGGTGCCGGAGTGATCGGCCTGTCGTGGGCTCGCCTGTTCGCGGAGCACGGACTGACCGTGCGCGTCGTCGATCCCCGTCCGGACCTCGTCGTCCCCGAGGGCGTGCAGGTGACCCGAAGCGTTGCGGAAGCCGTGCGGGACGCGGACTTCGTGCAGGAGAACGGCCCGGAGAACCTGGAGTTCAAGAAGTCGCTCTTCGCCGAACTGGTCGGGGAAGCACCAGAACACGCTCTGCTGCTCAGCTCGTCGTCCGCGACCCCGTCCACCGCGTTCACCGAGGGGATCGACGGGTCGCGAGTCCTGATCGGACACCCGTTCGACCCGCCGCACGTGATCCCGCTGGTCGAGGTCGTGCCGGGGCGGCAGACCTCGGAAGAGTCCGTCGCGAAGGCCGTCGAGTTCTACCGCTCGCTCGGCCGCACGCCCGTGGTGGAACGCAAGGAGATCCCCGGTTTCGTCGGCAACCGCTTGCAGGCAGCACTGTCCCGCGAAGCCGCGTACCTCGTCGAACAGGGCGTCGTGACGCCTGAGGACCTCGACGCCGTCGTCACGAACTCGCTCGGCATCCGCTGGGCGACCGTCGGCCCGTTCCTCGGCGCCCACCTCGGCGGTGGCCCCGGCGGCTACCGGCACCTCGCCGAGCACATCGGCAAGTCCGTGCAGGGCTTGACACTCGGCACCCCTTCGCAAGATCCCGAACGGCTGATCAGGGCCGTGGAAGACGCTTACGGCTCCTCCACGTACTCGGCGCTGGCCGAGACGCGCGACCGCAAGCAGCTCGCCGTTCTGACGGCATTGGAGGAGAACTGATCATGCAACGCCTGGAAGACCAGCTGGTGGCCGACTTCTACAACTACGAGGCCCTGCTCAGCGACGAGGAGCGCAAGATCCTGCTGAGCGCGCGGGAGTTCATGACCACCGAGATCAAGCCGATGGTCAACGAGTACTGGGCGCGCGGCGAGTTCCCGCACGAGCTGATCGGCAAGTTCCGCGGTGCCGGCCTCACCGCGTTGTCCTACGAAGGCTACGGCGAGCACCCCGACGCCGTCAGCAACCTCCTGACCGGCATGGTGGCGATGGAGATGACCCGCACGGACGCGTCGGTCGCCACGTTCTTCGGAGTCCACAACGGACTCGCGATGTACTCGATCTACGCGGGCGGTTCCCAGGAGCAGCGCGACCGCTGGCTGCCCGCCATGGCCGCGATGGACAAGATCGGCGCGTTCGCGATGACCGAACCGCTCGGCGGCTCCGACGTGGCGGGCGGCATGCGCACCACCGCGAAGCGCGACGGTGACACGTGGATCCTCAACGGCGCCAAGAAGTGGATCGGCAACGCCACGTTCGCCGACTACGTGGTCGTGTGGGCGCGCGACCTCGACGACAACCACGTCAAGGGTTTCGTCGTCGAGAAGGGCACGCCCGGCTTCGTCGCGGAGAAGATCGAGGGCAAGATCGCGTTCCGGATCGTCGAGAACGCCGAGATCACCCTGACCGGCGTGCGCGTGCCCGAGGCGAACCGGTTGCAGCGCATCAACTCGTTCCGCGACGTCGCGGAGATCCTGCGCGCCACCCGCGGCGGCGTCGCCTGGCAGGCGCTCGGCGTCATGATCGGCGCGTACGAGCTCGCCCTCGACTACGCCAAGGAACGTCAGCAGTTCGGCCGCCCGATCGCCCGGTTCCAGCTGGTGCAGGACCTGCTGGTGAAGTCGCTCGGCAACATCACCGCCTCCTGGGGCATGCTCGTGCAGCTCGCCCGGCTGCAGGACGCGGGCATCTTCCAGGACGAGCACTCGTCGCTCGCCAAGGCGTTCGTCACCTCCCGGATGCGCGAGGTCGTCGCGTGGAGCCGGGAGATCTTCGGCGGCAACGGCATCGTGCTCGGCCACGACGTCGCCCGCTTCTTCGCCGACGCCGAGGCGATCTACTCGTTCGAGGGAACCCGCGAGATGAACACGCTGATCGTGGGCAAGGCGATCACGGGGCAGAGCGCCTTCGTGTGAGCCGATGCGGTAGGAGTAACCTGTCGAATTGAAGAAATCTTCAATTCGACAGGTTGTGATGTCGTGAACGAGTTCAGGGACAACCTCCTCGCCCGCATCGAGCAGGCGGAGGAGGCCGTGCGCCTGGCGGCCGAACGGCAGGACGCGTACGCCGCCGAGGTGCACGGCGCCGACCTCGCCAACCTCAGGCGGCTGGCCGCCGAGCACGGGGTGAAGTGACGTGCCCGTTCCGCTCTACCAGGTGAAAGCCGAGTTCTTCCGCATGCTCGGGCACCCGGTGCGCATCAGGGTGCTGGAGCTGCTCCAGGACGGGCCGAAGGCGGTGCGCGACCTGCTCACCGAGATCGACGTCGAGGCCTCCAACCTCTCCGCCCAGCTCGCGGTGCTGCGCAGGTCCGGGATCGTCACGGCCACGCGTGAGGGGTCGACGGTGGTGTACGCCCTCGCCGGTGGTGACGTCGCCGACCTGCTCAGAGCAGCCAGACGCATCCTGACGGAGCTGCTGGCCGGTCAGAACGAGTTGCTCGCCCAGCTGCGCGAGGAGCCCGCGTGAGCTTCCTGCCGACGACGAAGGACTGGACCGTCGCACGCCCGCAAGACCTCATCGCGGGGCTCACCGTCGCGGTCGTGGCGTTGCCACTCGCTCTCGGGTTCGGGGTCGCGTCCGGACTGGGGGCCGCGGCGGGTCTCGCCACCGCGATCGTGGCCGGTGCGCTGGCCGCGGTGTTCGGCGGGTCGAGCCTGCAGGTGTCCGGTCCCACGGGCGCCATGACGGTGGTGCTGGTCCCGATCGTGGCGACGTTCGGGCCGGGTGGTGTGCTCACGGTCGGACTGATGGCGGGTTTTCTGCTCATCGGGCTGGCGCTGCTGAAAGCCGGGCGGTACATGCGGTACGTGCCCGCGCCGGTGATCGAGGGCTTCACGATCGGGATCGCCGCGGTGATCGCCTTGCAGCAGGTGCCCGCCGCGCTGGGCGTTCCCGCACCGGACGGGCACAACGTCGTGGTGAACGCCGTGCGCGCCTTCGGGTCCGAACTGTCCTGGCCCGCCGTCGCGCTGGCGTGCGGTGTGGTGGTCGTGATGCTCGTGGGTGCGCGCTGGCGGCCCGCGATCCCGTTCTCGCTGCTCGCCGTGGCGGCCGGGACCGTCGTGGCCGAGATCTGGTCGTTGCCGGTGGCGAGGATCGGCGCGCTGCCCGCGACCCTGCCGGCTCCCACCTTGTCCTTCGTGGACCTGGATGCGGTGGGGACGTTGTTGCCGTCCGCTGTGGCCGTGGCCGCGTTGGCGGCGCTGGAAAGCCTGCTGTCGGCGACGGTTGCGGACGGCATGAGCGTGAACCAGCGGCACGACCCGGACCGCGAGCTGTTCGGCCAGGGGATCGCGAACGTCATCACGCCGATGTTCGGCGGAGTGCCCGCAACCGCCGCGATCGCGAGGACCGCCGTCAACGTCCGTTCCGGCGCCGGATCACGCCTGGCCTCGCTCGTGCACGCGGCGACGCTCGCCCTGATCATGCTCGTGGCGGCACCTCTGGTCGGCCGCATCCCGTTGGCCGTGCTGGCCGGTGTGCTGCTGGCCACGGCGATCCGCATGGTCGAGGTCGGGTCCGTGCGGGTGCTCGTGCGGGCGAACCGCGCCGACGCGCTCGTGCTCGTGCTGACGGCCGCCGCGACGCTGGCGCTCGACCTCGTGACCGCGGTGATCGTCGGTCTGGTCGTCGCCGGAGCCCTCGCGCTGCGGGCCGTGGCGAGGTCCGTGCGGATCGACGAGGTGCCGCTGGAGACCGGCGACCACTCGCTGGAGGAACGCGCGCTGCTCGCCGAGCACATCGTCGCCTACCGGCTCGACGGACCGCTGTTCTTCGCTGCCGCGCACCGGTTCCTGCTCGAACTGACCGAGATCGCCGCGGTGTCCGTGGTGATCCTGCGCATGTCCCACGTGACCACGATCGACGGGACCGGCGCGCTCGTGCTGCGTGACGCCGTCGAGAAGCTGGAGCACCGGGGCGTGACTGTGCTGCTGTCGGGCGTGCGGGACGAACACCGGCGGCAGCTGGAGACCAACGGCGTGCCGATGTTCGCCACCACACCCGAGGCCATCGAGCACGCGCGCGGGTTGCTGCGCCGGTCCGGCGTTCTTCCCTAGAGGCCCAGGAAACGCAGCACGGCCAGCACCCGGCGGTGGTCGGCGTCGGCCTGGGGCAGGTCGAGTTTGGCGAGGATGTTGTTGATGTGCTTGGCGACCGCGCTCTCGCTGACCACGAGCAGACCGGCGATCCCCGCGTTGGAACGGCCCTCCGCCATGAGCGCGAGCACCTCCCGTTCGCGCGCGGTCAGCCGGTCCAGCGGGTCGCTCGGCCGTCGCACCAGCAGCTGGGCGACGACCTGCGGATCGAGCGCGGTGCCGCCGTTCGCCACCCGCCGCAGCGCCTCGGCGAACTCCTCGACGTCCGCGACCCGCTGCTTGAGCAGGTAACCGACGCCGCTGGTGTTGGCGGCCAGCAGGCCGGCCGCGTAGCGCTCCTCGACGTACTGGGAGAGCAGCAGCAGCGCGGTCGACGAACGGCTGCGGCGGATCGACAGCGCGGCACGCACGCCCTCGTCGGTGAAGCCGGGTGGCATCCGGACGTCCACCACCGCGAGGTCGGGCTCGTGCTCCTCGACCGCGGCCAGCAGCCCCTCCGCGTCGCCGACCTCGGCGGCCACCTCGAAGCCCGCCATCTCCACGACCTTGACCAGCCCCACCCGCAACAGCACGGAGTCCTCGGCGATCACCGCACGCACGGCAGCTCCACACTCATCGTCGTCGGTCCCCCCACGGGACTGCTCAGCCGCAATGATCCGTCAACCGACCGCACGCGCCGCGTGAGGCCTGTGAGGCCGCTTCCACCGGTGGGGTCGGCCCCGCCCAGGCCGTCGTCCTCGACCGCCACCCGCAGCACCTCTCCGAGCAGCATGACCGTGACATCCGCCCTGGTCGCCTCCCGCGCGTGCTTCGCGACGTTCGTCAGTGCCTCGGACACCACGAAGTAGGCGACCGCCTCCACCGCGGGCGCCACCCGGTGCGGCAGGTCCACCTTCAGCCGTACGGGCAGCGGCGCGCGGGCCGCGAGTCCGGACAGCGCCGCGTCCAGCCCGAGTTCGTCCAGGACGGACGGGTGCAGCCCGCGGACGAGGTCGCTGAGCTCCTCGATCGCCTCCTTCGCCTGCCGGTGCGCGGAGTCGATCACCTCGCGTGCTTCCGGAGGCAGGTCCAGCGTGGCTTTGGCGATCCCCAGGTTCAGCGCCAGCGACACCAGCCGTTGCTGGGCGCCGTCGTGCAGATCCCGTTCGATGCGCCGCCGTTCCGCGTCCGCCGCGTCCACCACGCCCGCACGGCTCTCGGTGAGGTCCTCGACCCGTTGCGCGAGGTCGTCCTCCCTGCTGCGGCCGAGCAGGGCGGGCACCACCTGGCTCTCCAGGCGCACGATCGCGGCGGCCAGGGCCGGGACACCGGCCAGCACGACCACCCCCGCCACCGAGATGAACGCCGCCTGCGTGGAGTCGATCCGCCACGGCCGGGGCAGCGCGTAGATCCACACCGAGGTCGGTGCCGCGGCCACTCCGGCCAGCAGCAGTCCGACGACCAGTGCTTCGAGGCCACCGAACAACACCCCGGCCAGGCAGTGGTACCGGACCTGGCGCCACGGCCGCCGCCAGCCCGGATCCGTGACGGCGATCCCCAGCAGCTGCCGGAAACGCCGGCGCTGGGCCCAGGTCAGCGCCGGCACGCACAACGCCGCCAGCACCACGGTGAACCCGAGGATCACGGGCGCGGTGCTGTCGCCTCCTCCGATGATCTCCCACACCAGACCGAAGACGTTGAACAGCAAGAACCCCATGAGGAGGTGCAGGGGCACTCCGAGCGCGAGGAAGGACGTGTCGCGGGTCAGGCGGGTGAGCGTTCGCCGCAGCCGGGGCACGATCTTCATGCCACGACCGTAGACGGTGTACCTGGTGCCACCCCCAAGACGGACAGCAGTGCTACTGACTCACGGCCGCCCGGATCGCAGGGTTGATCACGAGCCCGACCGCCGGGTTCGTGAGACCGGAAGAGACCTCCGTCGTGGCCCTCATTTCCTTCGCCGCCAACAAGAACACGTTCCGCGTCGGCTGCGTGCTCACCGGTGCGGGCGTCGTCCTGCTGCCCTGGCTCGGCTACCTCGCCGCGACCCTGCCACCCGCCCAGGCCGTCGCCTGGGTGACCCTCGACGCCCTGGAGGCCGCCGCGCTCCTCACCGCCGGAACCCGGCTGCTGCGTGGCGACGCCGGCCACCGCGCACCCGCGGCCGCCGCGGCGGTGCTGCTGGTCACCGACGCCTGCCTCGACCTCGCCACCGCCGCCACCGGCCAGGAGCTGGCCACGGCCGTCGTCGTGGCCGTGGCCGCCGAACTGCCCCTGGCGGTCCTGTGCGCGGCCCTCGCGAGCCGGAAGGCCGAGTGGTGTGGCATGCGACGTTCGCGGTGAGCCGCTAGACGTGCCCGGCGATGCGGTGCGGCTGGTACGCCGACTCCAGGAGTTCCACCTCGTCGTCGGTCAGCTCGAACTCCAGCGCCGCCACGGCGTCGTCGAGCTGCGCGGGCTTGGTCACGCCGATGATCGGCGCCGTGACGACGGGGTTGCGCAGCAGCCACGCGAGCGCCACCTGGGCCCGTGAGACGCCCCGAGCGGAAGCCACGGCGGCCACCTGCTCGACGATCGTGCGGTCGGACTCGACGTACAGCGTCGACCCGAACTCGTCGGTCTCGGTGCGGGCGGTCGTGGCGTCCCAGTCACGGGTCAGCCGGCCGCGGGCCATCGGGCTCCACGGGATCACGGCGATGCCCTGGTCCGCGCACAGCGGCAGCATCTCGCGTTCCTCCTCGCGGTACAGGAGGTTGTAGTGGTTCTGCATGGACACGAACCGCGTCCAGCCGTTCTGGCGTTGCGTGAACAACGCCTTGGCGAACTGCCACGCGTACATGGACGAGGCGCCGATGTAGCGCGCCTTGCCCGACTTCACCACGTCGTGCAGCGCTTCGAGCGTCTCCTCCAGCGGGACGGTGCTGTCGAAGCGGTGGATCTGGTACAGGTCCACGTAGTCCGTGCCGAGCCGGCGCAACGACTCGTCGATCTCGGCGAAGATCGCCTTCCGCGACAGGCCCGCGCCGTTGGGGCCCTGGTGCATCCGGCCGTGGACCTTGGTGGCGAGCACGATCTCCTCGCGTCGCGCGAAGTTCTTCAACGCCCGTCCGGTGATCTCCTCCGAGGAGCCCGCCGAGTACACGTTGGCGGTGTCGAAGAAGTTGATGCCGGCGTCGAGCGCGGCCTTGATGAACGGCCGGGAATCCTCCTCCGGCAAGGACCAGGCGTGGTTGCCCTTCTGCGGATCTCCGTAGCTCATCATGCCGAGACAGATCTCGGACACGTCCATGCCGGCGAGCTTGGTGTAGCGCACGGTAAGCCCCTCAGTACAACGATGTTCACGGCCGGGTGACGGTGACGACAACCCGTTCAACATCAACGTAGTCCTGCTCGCCGGATCGTGCCCCTCTTCGACACGACAGTGGCATCTGCTCCTGTGTGCCTGACCTGCGGTTTAGCGTTCTTCTGTGACGAGCATCGAGGTGGTCGCGCCGCCGCGGGACGTGCTGGCGTGGAGTCGCGCCCTGATCGAGGCGCCGTTGAAGGCCGCGTTCGCCGCGCTGCCGGACGAAACCCGCGAGGTTGTCGACCACCACTGGCCGGATCACTCGACCGCCGCGTTCGCGCTGCTCGCCGCCGAGACCGTCGGTGACGCCGCCACGGCGATCGGGGTCGCGACCGCGCTGGAGCTCGCCGTCTGGCACGAACAGTTGCATTCGGACCTGATGACGCGCGCGGTCAGCCGCGGTCACCAGCCGAGCGCGTGGGTGGAGTTCGGCGACGACAGGGCGGTCTCCGCGGCCGACGCGTTGCTGTCACTGGCTTTCGCGCAGCTCACCAAGCCCGAGGTGCTGATCCTCAACGCCGCACTGTTGTCCGTTGTGGACGGTTATGTCCAGGAAGTCGAGATGGAGGAACGGGACGACGTCGACGTCGCCGAGCACCTGGGCGTGGCGGCGGCGAAGCACTCCGCGCTGACGGCCTGCGCGTGCGAGCTCGGCGCACTCGCCGCGGGCGCCACCAGGAGCCAGGCCGACCACCTCAGGGAGTTCGGCGACGACGTCGGCCTCGCCCGCAAGCACGTGGACGACGTCCTGGCGATCTGGGGCGGCGCGGCGATCACCGGAAGGCCGCTGTACGACGACCTCCTGCACCGCCGCCGCACGCTGCCCGTGGTCGCGGCGATCAGCTTCGGCACCGACGTCTACGCCACCGACGCGGAACCGCACGAGCTGGCCCACCGCGTCGAGCAGGCGGGCGGCCGCAAGTGGTGCGAGCAGCAGGCCGAACTGCTGCTCGCCCGCGCCCTGCACCACCTGCGACAGGTGAAACCGAGGGCGCGGGCGGCGGACGAGCTGTTCGGTCTCGCCAGGGAGGTCACGACCGCCAGGAGTGCACGGGCTCGAACCCCAGCACCCGCCGTGCCTTCTCAATCGACAGCAGAGTCTCGTGAGGACCGAATTCCCTCTTGAGCGGCACACCGGGGTAGACCTTCGCGACGAGCTCGTCGTTCGGCGTCGTCATGCACGTGTCCGCGTTGGCGATGATGAACACGTCGAACCCCGTCGCGTCGTGCGCGAGCGCCTTGCGCACGGCCTGCGCACCATCCCGTGCGTCGATGTACGACCAGAGGTTCCACTTGCGCGCGAGGGGATCCGCATCGAACGGGAAGCGTTCGTAGTCGTGCGGCTCCATCACGTTCGAGAACCGCAAGCCGATGATCTTCATCTCCGGCTCCCACCGGCAGAACTGCTGGGCGAGCGTCTCGTCGACGAGCTTGCCCAGCGAGTACGACGTCTCCGGCCGCCCCGCGTACTCCTCGTCGACGGGGATGTACGGCGGGGGAGTGTCGAACGGCAGACCGAGCACCGTCTCGCTGGACGCCCACACGACGTTATGAACCTTGGCGAGCCGTGCGGCGGCGAACACGTTGTAGGTGCTCGTCACGTTGTTGTGAAACGTCTTGGCGTTGGGCGCGACACCCGGCCCGGGAATCGCCGCCAGGTGCACCACGGCGTCGAGCCCGGCGTAGCGGTCGTCGATACCGCTGATCGCCTCGGCGACCTGGCCGTAGTCGGTGAGGTCGACGCGCGTGAAGTCACACCCCTGAGGCGTCGGAGGGGCGGCCTGGTCGAGGTTGTGGACCTCCCAGCCGTGCTCCAGCAGGTCGGCCACGACGGCGCGCCCGAGCTTGCCGCTGCCTCCGGTCACCGCGACACGTTGAGTCATGAGTCAGATCGTGCCACCTGGCGGATCGCACGCGAAACCGTCGGCAATTCCATTGTGCATGGCAATTGTTCAAGACAACCTCGATTGTTGTCGCAATCATGGCCGGGAGTACCCGGAGTCGATAGGGTCGCCAGCGAGGGGAAATGAGTCGGAGGTGCTCAGCAGGGGGTTGAAATGCCTCGACCGGAACGACCGCTGGACGCTGCCCAGGACGCGGTGCAGCACTTCGCCGCCGAACTGCGCGAGCTGCGCCGGAGTGCGGGCGGGATCACCTATCGGCAGCTCGCGGAACGCAGCGGCTACGCCGTGTCGACCGTGTCGGAGGCGGCGGGAGGCCGTCGGCTGCCCACCCTGGACGTCGCGCTGGCCTATGCCGTGGCGTGCGGTGGCGATGGTGAGGAATGGGCGGCGAAATGGCAGGCCGCCTCGCTCGCGGCCACCGAGATGCGCAGTTCGGGTTGTGCGGAAAGTCGTGCGCCCTATCGAGGGCTGACCAGTTTCCGCTCCGAGGACGCCGATCTGTTCTTCGGACGCGAACGGATCGTGGCCGACATCGTCGAACGGATATCCGCCCATCCCGTGACGGTGGTGCTCGGGCCGTCGGGTGCGGGAAAGAGCTCGCTCCTCGCCGCTGGCGTGCTGCCCGCACTGGCCACGACGAAGGTGCGGCAGGTCGTCCTGTCTCCCGGCGCCACGCCGCGGGCGACCCTGCTGCGGTGCCTGGGCGTGCCCGAGCTGGATGCGCTGCCGGACGACGCCGAGCTGCTGATCGTCGTGGACCAGTTCGAGGAGGTCTACACGTTGTGCGGCCAGGACGAGCGGGCCGCGTTCCTCGACGACGTGCTGGCGCTGGCCGACCGGCCGGGCGGGCGGATTCGCCTGGTGCTGGGCGTGCGGGCCGACTTCTACGGCCGGTGTGCCGAGCACCCCCGCCTGATCGAGGTGCTCAGGGAGAACCAGGTGCTCGTCGGGCCGATGGGACGCGAGGAGCTGTGCGCCGCGGTGAGCAAACCCGCGTTGTCGGTGGGTCTGTCGGTGGAACGGGCGTTGCTGGTCATGGTGGTGAACGAGGCGGAGGGGCAGGCAGGCGTGCTGCCGCTGCTCTCGCACGCGCTGCTGGAAACGTGGCGCCGGCGGCGTGGCGACGTGCTGACCGCGGCCGGCTTCACCGCGGCGGGCGGCATCAACGCGGCGGTGGCCCGCACCGCGGAGGCCGCGTTCGGTGAGCTGGACCCCGCCCAGCACGCGTTGGCCGCCGAGTTGCTGTTCCGGTTGCTCGCCCTCGACGAGGACACCGGTGCGGCGGTCCGGCGGCGGGTGGACGTCGCCGAACTGCTCGGTGTCGCGCCCGGCGCGGACGAGGTGATCGACCGGCTCGCCTCGGCCCGGTTGATCACGGTCGACCTGAACACGGTCGAGATCGCGCACGACGCCGTGCTCTCCGCCTGGCCGAGGCTGCGCGGGTGGATCGACGACCACCGCGACGCGCTGCGCGTGCACCGGACGCTCGTCGAGGCGACCAGGACCTGGACGAGTACCGGCCACGACCCCGCGACGCTCGCGACCGGTGCCCGGCTGGAGCAGTGGCGCGCCTACGCCGCTTCCGGGTCGGCGCCCGTCCGGCTGAGCCAGGAGGAGCGTGCGTTCGTCGAGGAGAGCACCGCGCAGGTCAGGCGTGCGGAGGCCGCGGTCAGACGGCGGTCCGTGCGGCTGCGTGCGGTGACCGCCGTCGCCGTCGCGTGTGCGGTCGTCGCGGGCGTGCTCGCGGTGGTCGCCGGCAACGCCAGGACCGACGCGCTGCACGCCCGCAACAACGCCCTGTCGCGGCAGACCGCCCTGAACGCGGGAAAGCTGCGTGACACCGATCCCGGGCTCGCGGCGCAGCTGGCGATCGCCGGCTACGGGGTCGCGCGGACGACGGAGGCCAGATCGGCGCTGCTCGAGTCGTCGGCAGCGGTGTTGCCCGCGAGGTACCTCGGCGGTGCCGGTCCGACCGCCTTCGACGCGTCCGCCGACGGTGCCCTGATCGCGGTCAGCAACGCGACCGACGGCACGGTGCAGCTGTTCACCAAGGCGGACGGCGGGCCGGCCAGGGCGGCCGTGATCAGGCCTCGGCAGGTGCCGGGTGTCGTGGTCTACGCGGTGGCGCTGACGCCGGACGGCCGCATGCTCGCGACCGGTGACATGGATGCGACCATCACGCTGTGGGACGTCTCGGATCCCCGCGCGCCCAAGCCGCTCGCCGCACCGATCAACGCTCCCGGTGGTGGTGCCGTCGAACGCCTCGACTTCGACTCCGGCGGCACGCAGCTCGCCGCGGCGACGGGCGACCGGATTCTGCGCTGGAACGTGAGCGATCGGGCGAACCCGCGGTCGTTGCCCCCGGTGCTCGCCGCCGCGAAGACCAAGACGGTCGCCTACGGCAGCGGCGGCCTGCTGGCGTTCGGCACCGAGTCCGGCCACGTCCACGTCCTGCGCGCCGACGGGACCGAGCTCGCGGTGCTGGACGCGGGCGGACGGCCGGTCCCCGCCGTGTCGTTCTCCCCGGACGGGCACACACTCGTCGCGGGCACCCACGACCGCTCGCTGCTGTCGTGGGACATCTCCACGCCGGCCTCACCGAGACCGCTCAAGCCGCCGACACCGCTGTTCGACCTCAAGGTCACGACGACCGCGTTCAGCCCGGACGGCCGCTACCTGATCGCCGGCAGCGCGGACTCCACGGTCCGCGTGCTCGACGCCGCGACCTGGACGACGTTGCAGACCCTGCCGCACCCCGACGTCGTCAGCTGGGCCACGTTCACCGACGACGGCCGGTCCGTCGCGTCGGTGGCGACCGACGGAGCGCTGCGGGTCTGGCCGCTGGCCACGGCCCTGCTCGGTCGTGCGGACGCGCCGATCGCCGACACACCGTTCAGCGGCGACGGGACCAGGCTCGCCGTCTTCACCGAGGACAGCGTCGGCCTGTGGGACACCTCCGGCGCCATCACACCGCTGGTCACCGGGCTCACCGCGACAGGGGCCACGTTCAGCGGCGCCGGTGACCTGTCGCGCGACGGCACCCTGCTCGCCGCGGGCACGACCGGCGGCGAGGTCCACCTGCTCGACGTCTCCGACCCGGCCCGCCCGCGGCTGAGTTCACGGCTCGGCGGCTCGCGGGACGAGGTGATGGCGGTGGAGTTCAGCCCGGACGGCACGATGCTCGCCGCCGCGGGACGTGACACGTCGGTCCGTCTCTTCAACCTCGCCGACCTGCGGGAGCCGCGGCTGACAGCGGTGCTCGACGCTCCGGCGAACGTCGTGCTGGACCTCGACTGGCACCCGTCCGGCAAGATCCTCGCCGCCGCGAGCGGGGACAGCCACGTCTACCTGTACGACGTGACCGGCGCGCCACGGCTGCTGAGGCCGCTGGAAGGCCTGAAGAGCTACGCGTACAGCGCCACCTTCAACCCCGCCGGCACCGTGCTGGCGGTCGCCGGCGTCGACAGCGTCGTGATCCTCTGGGACGTCAGCGACCCCGCCGCGCCCCGCCGCATCGGGCAGCCGCTCGCCGGTCCCACCGGCCGGATTCTCCAGCTGTCCTTCCACCCGCGCGGCGACCTGCTCGCGGCCGGAGCGATCGACGGCACGACCTGGCTGTGGAACGTCGCCGACCCCGCCCAGCCCGCCAGGACCGCCGTCCTGTCCGCCACGGGCTCCCCGGTCGACACCGCGGTGTTCCGTCCCACCGGCGACCTGCTCGTGACCGGTGGCGGCGACCGCCGGCTCCGCACGTGGCGAACCGACTCCGACGCCGTCGTCGCCGAGGTCTGCGCCGCCACCGGCGATCCGCTCACCGAGCACGAATGGGCGACCTATCTGCCGGAGATTCCCTACGCACCCCCGTGCCCGCGGCGCTGACCTGGGTGTTGTTCGCGGCCCGCGTTGTTCACGGGAGGGTTTTCCGGGCGTGCTCCGGGTTATCGGACAACGCGGAACTCCGTAGACATGGCCGGGGCGAAGTTCGCCCGGTGAGAGGGGATCCGATGTTGAAACGAACACTCGCGTTGCTGGTGGGGCTGGTCCTGACGGCGTTGTTCGGCCTGGTGGGTCCTGGTGCGGCGGTGGCGGCGCCCGCCGGGGACGTGACGGTGGCGTCGTCGCCGGACTGCTCCGGCACGGGGAGCTGGGGCAAGATCCGCTACCAGGTGTGCCAGCAGTGGAACTGCGACAGCAAGCACTGCTACCACCGCGGATACCTCGGACTGATCAACACGGCGACCAGCGCGCGCACCGTCGAGTGGTGGATGGTTCACCAGGTCGCCGGCAACCCGACCGAGTGGCGGGACGGCCGGGAGTCCGTCCGGCTGGAGGCGGGGGAGCAGAAGACGATCCTGACGGACCCCAGCTACCACGAGTCCTGCGGCATCACCGTCACCAGGAAGCTCTGGATCCAGTACGACAGCGCGGGCTGGAGCCCGCCTCTCAGCGTCACGTCGCCGATGCCCTGCCGCTGACCGGAGCCAGGTGGACAGCGGACCGCTTGGGGGTCGGCCCGCTGTCCACCGCCACTCCACCCGTGCGGCCGAAGCTCGTGGTTCGGGCTCGATCCAGAGACCTGAGCCACCCTCGGTTGCACGTCCAATAGTAGGAAGTCAAACTATTCTCATGGCGACCTCACTGCACCGGCCGGCGAACCCGGTCCGCTTCGTGACCGCGTCCAGCCTGTTCGACGGCCACGACGCGGCGATCAACATCATGCGGCGGATCCTGCAGTCGCAGGGTGCGGAGGTCATCCACCTCGGGCACAACCGGTCGGTGGCGGAGGTCGTCAACGCCGCGATCCAGGAGGACGCGCAGGGCATCGCCATCAGCGCCTACCAGGGCGGGCACGTCGAGTACTTCTCGTACCTGGTGGAGCTGCTCAACGAACGCGGTGCCGGGCACATCCGCGTCTACGGCGGTGGTGGCGGCGTCATCGTGCCCGAGGAGATCGAGCTGCTGCACTCGCGCGGGGTGGCGCGGATCTTCTCGCCACAGGACGGGCAGACGCTCGGGCTGGCTCGCATGATCAACCTGATGATCGAGGAGTGCGACCACGCGCTGACCGAGCCGTTCAGCCACGACGCGTTGCTGACGGGGGCGGACGAGGCTCTGGCGCGCGCGATCACGCACATCGAGGCGGGCACGGCGGAGGAGTTGGAGACCACCCGCAAGGTGCCGGTTCTCGGCATCACCGGCACCGGTGGTTCCGGCAAGTCCTCGCTCACCGACGAGCTGGTGCGCCGCTTCCGGCTCGACCAGCAGGACAAGTTGCGCATCGCCGTGCTCGCGGTCGACCCGACGCGTCGCCGTGGTGGTGGCGCGCTGCTTGGTGACCGCATTCGCATGAACTGCCTCGACGGAAACCGCGTGTTCTTCCGTTCGCTCGCCACGCGCCGTGCGGGCAGTGAGATCCCGGACGGCCTGGAGCAGGCCATCGTGGCGTGCAAGGCTTCTGGCGCGGACCTGGTCATCGTCGAGACGCCCGGTATCGGTCAGGGCGACGCCGCCATCGTGCCGTTCGTGGACTTCTCGCTGTACGTGATGACGCCGGAGTTCGGTGCCGCGTCGCAGCTCGAGAAGATCGACATGCTCGACTACGCCGATGCCGTGGCGATCAACAAGTTCGAGCGCCGCGGTGCCGAGGACGCGCGCCGCGATGTGGCACGGCAGATGGTGCGCAACCGTGAGGCGTTCGGGGCCAAGTGGGAGGACATGCCGGTGTTCGGCACGTCCGCCGCGACGTTCAACGACGACGGTGTGACGGCGCTGTACCAGTTCCTGCGTGACGGCCTTGTGGAACACGGACTGGCCGTTGAGGAAGGCTCTCTCGCGACGGTCAACGGCAAGACGTCGACCAGCGCGTCCACGATCGTGCCGGCCTCGCGCGCGCGTTACCTGTCCGACATTGCCGACACCGTGCGCGGCTATCACCGCAAGACCGAGGAGCAGGTCGAGGCGGTCCGCACGCACACCCAGCTCACCGCCGCGCAGAAGGCCCTCGAAGCCGCGGGCAAGGGCGTTGAAGACATCGCGGAACTCGCGTCCGACGCCGAGCGCAAGGTCGACCGCGACGTCCAGGAGCTGCTCGCGGGGTGGCCGGAGACGCGTGAGCAATACTCGGGTGACGAGCTCGTGTTCAAGGTGCGGGACAAGGAGATCCACACCAAGCTGACGCGGGAGACGTTGTCCGGCAACCAGGTCCGCCGCGTCAGCCTGCCGCGCTACGACGACGAGGGCTCGCTGCTGCGGTTCCTGCGCAAGGAGAACCTGCCGGGCTTCTTCCCGTACACGGCAGGCGTTTTCCCGTTCAAGCGCGAGGGCGAGGACCCGGCGCGCATGTTCGCCGGCGAGGGTGACGCGTTCCGCACCAACCGCCGCTTCAAGTACCTGTCGCAGGGCAACCCGGCCACGCGCCTGTCGACCGCCTTCGACTCCGTGACGCTCTACGGCCGCGACCCCGACACCCCGCCGGACGTCTACGGCAAGATCGGCACGTCTGGTGTCTCGATCGCGTCGCTCGACGACATGAAGGCGCTGTACGACGGCTTCGACCTCGTCGCGCCGACCACGTCCGTGTCGATGACGATCAACGGTCCGGCGCCCACGATCCTCGCCTACTTCCTCAACACGGTGATCGACCAGCAGGTCGAGAAGTTCAAGGCCGAGCACGACCGCGAGCCCAACGCCGAGGAGTACGAGCAGCTGCGCCGGTTCGCGCTGGCCAACGTCCGCGGCACCGTCCAGGCCGACATCCTCAAGGAGGACCAGGGCCAGAACACCTGCATCTTCTCCACGGAGTTCTCGCTGCGGATGATGGCGGACATCCAGGAGTGGTTCATCCAGCAGCAGGTGCGCAACTTCTACTCGGTGTCGATCTCGGGCTACCACATCGCCGAGGCGGGGGCGAACCCCATCTCGCAGCTGGCGTTCACCTTGGCCAACGGCTTCACCTACGTCGAGTCGTACCTGGCGCGCGGCATGAACATCGACGACTTCGCGCCGAACCTGTCGTTCTTCTTCTCCAACGGCATGGACGCCGAGTACAGCGTGATCGGCCGGGTCGCGCGCCGGATCTGGGCCGTGGCCATGCGCGACCGCTACGGCGCTCAGGAGCGTTCGCAGAAGTTCAAGTACCACGTGCAGACCTCGGGCCGTTCGCTGCACGCGCAGGAGATGGACTTCAACGACATCCGCACGACCTTGCAAGCGTTGTGCGCGTTGTACGACAACTGCAACTCCTTGCACACCAACGCTTACGACGAGGCGATCACCACTCCGACGGAGTCGTCCGTCCGCCGCGCGATGGCCATCCAGATGATCATCAACAAGGAGTGGGGCCTGTCCGCGAACGAGAACCCGTTGCAGGGCTCGTTCGTCATCGACGAGCTGACCGACCTCGTCGAGGAGGCGGTGCTGATGGAGTTCGACCGCATCTCCGAACGCGGCGGCGTCCTCGGCGCGATGGAGACCGGCTACCAGCGCGGCCGCATCCAGGACGAGTCGATGCTCTACGAACAGCGCAAGCACGACGGCTCGTTGCCGTTGATCGGCGTCAACACCTTCCTGCCGGAGGGCGGTGAGCGGGAGGTCGTGAAGATCGAGCTCGCCCGCGCCACGGAAGAGGAGAAGCAGTCGCAGGTCGACCGCACCCGTGCGTACCAGGCGGCGCACCGCGACGAAGCCCAGAAGGCGCTCGCCCGCCTGCGCGAGGTGGCGCAGACGAACGAGAACGTGTTCGCCGTGCTGATGGACGCCGCCCGCGTCTGCACGCTCGGCCAGATCACCGAGGCGTTCTTCGAGGTCGGCGGCCAGTACCGCCGCAACATCTAAAACGATGAACGGCGCTTTTGTTCACCTCAGGTGGACAAAAGCGCCGTTCATCATGTTTCAGACGGCGTAGGGGCGGCCGACGATCCACCCGCCGATCCGGTCGGGGAGCTCGTCGGTCGGCACCACCTCCACGGGGTCGCCGACGTTCACCACGCCCGGCCGGATCACCCAGCTGTCGAGGCACAGCACGCCGCCGAACTCGTGCCGGATGCGCCGGTGCACGTCGAGGTCCTGCGCCCCGGTGTCGGGGTCGATCGTCGTGACGACGCACCGGGCGCGCTTCTGGAACATGCCGATCACCACGTCACCGATCACCAGCGCGTGGCCGGGCCAGCCGTCCTCCTCGCCGGGCTCGACGCCGCCGATGAGGATGTTGGGGCGCAACCGCCGCACGTCCACGCCGGCCGCCTCGACCTGGCCGTCCGTGGCCACCAGAACGTTGAGCACGTCGAAGCGCTCCGGTCCGGTGTAGCGGGTCAGCCTGCCGCCGTGCGGGAGCACGAGTGCGTGGGCTTCCCAGCTGTCCCAGGGGTGTCCGTCCACGAGCGGGCCGTCCGGGCCGGTCGACGCCGGGATCGTGAGCAGGCCGTACCGGGTGCGTCCGGTCAGCACCCCGCGCGGCCCCTGGACGTGCACGAGCCGGTCGCCTTCCACGCCGTCGTCGGTGAACGCGGCTGTTTCCAGGGGCTCTCCGCCCAGCGACTTCACCGGGTAGCGCCACAGCGATTCGACGTGCATCGCACTACTCCGTCGGGATGTCGTCGGTCGAGTCCGGGTCGATCCGCCGCTCGGACTCGAGGATCTTCACGTCGTTGATGCTCGCCTCACGTCGCGACATCAGGCCGGACGGGGCGAACTCCCAGTTCTCGTTGCCGTAGCTGCGCCACCACTGGCCCTCGTCGTCGTGCCACTCGTACTGGAAGCGCACCGCGATCCGGTTGTCCCCGTAGGCCCACAACGACTTGCGCAGCACGTACTCGTGCTCGCGCTCCCACTTCTTCGTCAGGAACGCGACGATCTCGTCCGTGCCGCGGACGAACTCGGACCTGTTGCGCCACACGGAGTCCGGCGTGTAGGCGCCGGCCACGCGCTGCGGGTCGCGGGTGTTCCAGGCGTCCTGGGCGGCCCGCACCTTGAGCCGGGCGGTGTCGGCGTCGAACGGGGGAACGAGGTTCACGGCGGTCCTTCCAACGGTTGGGTGACGCTGTAAACGTTAGAACGAGAACCTAACGGATGCAAGCCTGTGTTACCGTTAGGCGTGCTGACGCCCGACGAACCACGTCCGGTCCTGCTGATGAACACCATCTGGGCCAACCGGTCACAGCTGCACGACGACCTGACCACGGTCGGCGGACTCCGCGACTTCCTTGGAGTACCGGCCGACGAGGACGACCTCAGGGCGTTCCGCGAGCTGCGGCAGGCGTTGCGGGACCTCGCCGGCGTGCTCACCGGGGACACGCGGGAGATCGCGCAGGGCCGCGATCTGGAGCGGGCGGTGGCTGAGGTCAACCGTGCGGCGCGGAGTGCGCCGCAGTGGCCGCAGCTGATCGTGCGCGACGGGGAACTGGTGCGGCACAAGGAAAGCGAGGGCTCGCTCGCGGACTCCGAGCGCGCTTCGATCGCCGCCGAGGCGGTCGAGCTGTTCACCGGTGAGAGCCGGGTTCTGCTGCGCGCCTGCCACGCGCCGGGCTGCGTCCTGTACTTCGTGAAGGACCACCCGCGCCGCGAGTGGTGCTCGCCGTCGTGCGGCAACAGGGTTCGCGCTGCGCGCCACTACCGGCGCAATCGGGGTGAATCCCCTGGTCCGAACGGGTTTTCCTGATCGCCGGGCCTACACGTGAGCCTTCTGCGTTCCGATAACCGGAGAACAGTAGGTATTGCGTGTGGTGGTGATCCGCGATGTCCAGAGAATCCGTGCCAGGCCACGACATCAACTATCACCTCGTCTGTTTCGACGAGACCGGCAACGAGCGGGGGCGCGAGAGCGCGGACGTCCTGTACGACGCCCGCCGCGGCGTCACCGACGTGTTCTTCTTCATCCACGGGTGGAACGGCGACGTGCCCGCCGCCCGCCTCCAGTACGGGCAGTGGGTCAGGACAATGGCCGACTGCCGCGCCGAACGTGAAGCGGCGCACCGGCTTCCGGGTGGCTTCAAGGCGTTGCTGGTCGGCCTGCACTGGCCGTCGAAGGCCTGGGGCGACGAGGACGTGCGGTCCGACGAGTTCATCAAGGCGCAGGCCCAGCGTCTCGGCGGAGGCGCCGGCCGCACCGCCGCGGTGCGCACGATCGTCCAGGCCGCGCGGGATCACCCGTGCCGGATGTCGCCCGCGGTCAAGCAGGCGTACGACTACCTGGAGAGCTCGGTGCCGGACCTGCCGGGCGAGGACGGGATGGCGTTCGACGCCGAGCAGCTCTACCGGGCGTGCCTGGAGGATCCGGCGCTCGGCGGGATCCTGTCGCCGTTGCGGATCCTGACGTTCTGGAAGATGAAGCGGCGCGCCAAGGTGTTCGGCGAGAGCGGTGCGGCGCGGCTCGCCCGCGAGGTCGCGCAGGCCGCCCCGAACGCGCGCATCCACCTGATGGGGCACAGCTTCGGCTGCATCACCGCGAGCGCGATGGCGAACGTCGTGCCGGCCGCGACGCTGACCCTGGTGCAGGGTGCGATGTCGTTGTGGTCGTTCGCGGAACGGCTGCCCGGCGAACCCGGCTCCGGCTACTTCCGCAGCGTGCTCGCACGCGTGCCGGGCCCGATCATCGTCACCACCTCGGCGCACGACCACGCGATCGGCCGGTTCTACCCGCTGGCCGCGCGGTCGGGCCGTCAGATCGACCTCGACGAGTACCCGAAGTACGGCGGCATAGGCTCGCACGGCGTGCAGGGCACGTACGCGCACGGCCACAACATCGGATCTCCCGGCGAACTGACCAGGGGACAGGTGCACAACGTCGACTGCACGTCGGTGATCCGCCGCATCGAGGGGATCGCGGGCGCGCACAACGACATCTGTCACCCGGAACTGGCGCGGTTGCTCTGGAAGGCGGTGCTGGCCCGGTAGGGGTTGTCCGTTTTCAGAAACACGCGATTCCGTTGACTGCTCCGACGACTCGGTCCTACCGTGGGTGAACCGTCGCTGGCGAAAACCTCGGAGCCGAGGACGGTAAACCATGTTTCGTCGTCCATCGTGGACAGTCGCTGCCTTCGTGCTGGCGCTCGTCGCGGGAGCGTCTCCAGCACGGGCAGCGGATCCCGTGCTGGTGCCCATCTTCGACGGCAAGACGCTCGACGGCTGGACCATGCACGCCAAGGACGCGTTCGTCGTGAAGGGCGGCGCGATCCACAGTCAGAAAAACGCGTCGCGCGGCTGGATCTACTACAACAAGCAGCAGTACAAGAGCTTCCGCTGGATCTTCAAGCTGCGCCAGGTCTCCGGCAATCACAAACCGACCGTGCTGATCTGGGGCAAGATCGCGACACCGCCGCTGAACGGTCTCGGCGCCATCCAGTTCCAGCCTCCCAACGGTGGCGCGTGGGACTACCGGCCGGGCCACAACAACGGCGGCGGCAAGCTCTTCACGAAGTACCCGCACCCCAGCTGGGACGTGAAGAAGTGGGCGCAGTGCGAGATCCTCGCCAACGGTGACACCGGAATCGCCCGCATGGCGTGCTGCCCGCTGCCCGACGGCGCGGCGAAGTGCAAGGCGCAGGAGGTCCTGAAGTTCGAGGACGAGAAGGAACCCGCCGGTCGCGAAGCACCGCTCGCGATCCAGATCCACAACAAGGGCATCGAGGACGAGTACAAGGACCTCGTGGTCGAGTCACCGGTGGCGGACCCGACGAAGTTCATCACGACCTAGCCTTTTTGGCGCGAAAAGCACGTTCGGGCCGATAGATGGCCCGAACGTGCTTTTCGCGCCGAAAGAACTACGGGTTACGCCGCGCCCAGCCGCAGGACCATCTGCGGCACCAGCGTGTTGCCGAGGCACGGGCGCAGGTCCGCGCGCAACGCGGACAGGCTCACCGGGTCGTGGGCGGGGGAGACGGCGAGCCCGACCGTCCCCGCGGTCAGGACGACTCGCTGCATCGCCTGTCCCGCACGGATTTCCGCCGCGGCCCCCTGGTTGAACGTGCACAGCACCAGCTCGGTCCCGCTCTCCACGTGCAGCCACGCCCGCTCCACCTCGGCCGCGCGCGACAGCAGCCCGCGCCAGGAGGCCAGTTCGGGGAACGTCGTCCACGTGCGACGGTTCGTGCGCAACGCGTGCAGCAGCGCCAGCACGTCCGGGCCCGGCTCCTGGTACCCGCCGAGCCTGATGGCCGCGGCGGCGTCGGCCGCGCTCTGTCCTGGCAGCAGCGTCACCAGTGGACGGATGCCGTGACCCTGCAGCGCCAGCCTGGCATTGAGCAGCACGACACCGCACGCGATCCGCGTCTCCCTGTCGTGCGGGGCGTGGGTGTGCAGCTCGATCTGCTCGGGACGCACCTCGAACCGCACGCAGGGCGCGGCGGTTCTCGCGAGAGCGAGGACGCAGCGCACGTCCTCACCCGCGAGACCGAGTGAGTCGGGCACGGCGATCGTCATGCTCACACTCTCAGGCTGGTGGACGTTGGTCGGCCACGGTCGAAGGTCCCCACTTGCTAGGGCCGTGCGTTGGCTGAAAATGTGCGAATCTAGTCGTCGTGCCTGATGCGCCTGGTCGCCGAGACCTCGACGAGCTGCTCGACGAGGTGCGAGATCGCATGGACGAGATCGTCACGACCCGTGACCACATGCAGGAGCTCCTCGGCGCGGTGCTCGCGGTCGCGTCGGGGCTGGAGCTCGACTCGACGTTGCAGCGCATCGTCCAGGCCGCGGTGGACCTCGTCGGCGCCCGGTACGGCGCGCTCGGCGTGCTCGGGACCCGCGATGACCTGTCCGAGTTCGTCTACGTGGGCGTGGACGAGGCGACGCGGGCCACGATGGGCCACCTGCCGGAGGGCAAGGGGCTGCTCGGGCTGCTCATCAAGGACCCGACGCCGTTGCGGCTGCGCGACCTGTCCCAGCACGAGATGTCCGTCGGCTTCCCGCCGAACCACCCGCCGATGCACAGCTTTCTCGGCGTGCCCGTGCGCGTGCGCGACGAGGTGTTCGGCAACCTGTACATGACGGAGAAGATCGACGCGGCCGAGTTCACCGCGGACGACGAGGCCGTGCTGCAGGCCCTGGCCGCGGCCGCCGGCATCGCGATCGAGAACGCCAGGCTGTTCGAGCGGTCCCGGATGCGCGAGCGGTGGCTGGAAGCGATCGGCGAGGTCAACTCCGAGCTGCTCGGCGGCGCGTCCGGCGAGTACGCGCTGCGCCTGATCACCCAGCGGACCGTCGAGCTGGCCGGCGCGGACTCGGCGCTCGTGGTGCTCGGCGACGGCCAGCACACACCGTTGTCGGTGGCGGCGAGCGCGGGCATGAAGATCGACGACTTCAACGCCGCCGACCACGCCGTCGACGAGGTCGTCCGCTCCGGCGTCCCGCTGCTGGTGGACGACCTGGGTTCGGGCTTCGGCCCCGCGCTGGCGGTCCCGCTGCGGTCCGGCGAGGGCGTCACCGGTGCCCTGGTCGTGCTGCGCCGAGGCGGCGAGACCAGGTTCCTGCCGGACCAGGTACCGGTGCTGGCGTCGTTCGCGGACCAGGCGGCGGTCGCGCTGGAATTCGCCGAGCAGCAACGCTCCCAGCGCCTGCTGGACGTCCTGGAGGACCGCGACCGGATCGCGCGCGACCTGCACGACCACGTGATCCAGCGGCTGTTCGTCACCGGCCTGACGCTCCAGTCGACCATGCGGCGGATCGCCGAGCCGGAGATCGCCGCCCGCCTGCAGACGGCCGTGGAGCAGCTCGACGAGACGGTGCGCGAGATCCGCACGTCCATCTTCGACCTGCACTCGACGGACAACACGTCGCTGCGCCGCCGCCTGCTCGACCTGGTGGCGGGCCTGACCGAGTCGACCCACCTCTCCCCGGCGGTGCGGATGTCCGGCACCGTCGACAACTCGGTGCCACCCGAACTCGCCGAACACGTCGAGGCCGTGGTGCGCGAGGCGGTCACGAACGCTGTGCGCCACGCGTCCGCGACCGAGCTGACGGTGCTGATCGACGCGGGCGAGGACGTCGTGATCACGGTGCAGGACAACGGCGTCGGCATCCCGGCCGACGCGTCCCGCAGCGGCCTGCGCAACCTGGCGCACCGCGCGTCGAAGTTCGGTGGGACGTTGGCGGTGCGGGCGACGGAGGGCGGGGGTGCCTGCGTGGTGTGGCGGGTGCCGCTCACGTAGTCAGCCAGCTGCCTGCCTTTCCCGGGCGGATCTCGAAGACGTCGGCGGAGACCGGGACGGAGTTTGCGCGCACCCATTCCACCCAGTCGTGTGGCCAGCGCGTGTCCGACGACCAGTGCACACCTTCGAGCGGGAGGCCGTTGAGATCGGCGGAGGACAGATCGGCTCCGACCATGCTGGTCACCGCCGAGAGCATCTTGTCGATCAAGCCTGGAAGCGCTTTTGCCAGCTCGATGAGCTCATGAGGTCCGCCGAGCTGCCGAACCCTGGCGGCGTGAAGAAAGATGTAGCGGAAGAACGACTCCCCCTCCGACGCTCGGGAGATCTTGATCAGAAGCTTGGCGAGCCGCTTGCCGAGCGAGTTGGTGTGATGGCGGACTCTGTCGTGCGCTGCTTCCGCAGAGGGCATGACGTTCTGCAGGCCGACGAGCGTGTCGACGAGGCTCTGAGCCTGCGGGTGGTCGATCGTGCAGACGGCGAGCAGAGCCTCCGCGAGAGCAAACCGGATGGCGTCGAACGTGTGAATGTCGTTGAACGGGCCGGCGCCGCTGAACGCATTGGTGACCAAGTGGGCATGCACTGCGCACGTGGCGATGGACCGCGTTTCGACGAGCAACCGCATCGGCAACCAGGCACGGGTGGCGAGGCGCTCCGCCGCAGGCAACTCGCTGAGCTGGTCGGCGAGTTCGGTGAGCCCCTCAACCTGCCATGGACGGTCGCTCGACGGGCCAGGAGGTTCCACCTGCGCGAGTCCGGCTTCGAGGTTCAGCACGTCGTCGAGCCCGCCCATCAGTTCGGTGTGCTCTCGCGCCAGCATCGCGTCCGAGAGGCCGCGTTCCAGGTCGACCACGTCGTCGAGCGCGCCGTGCAGCAGAGCCAGCTGCTCGTCCAGCCACGTCATCGGTCACCTCGCGCGCTGAGGGCCTGGCGGGCCTTCACCAGGCTGGACCGCACCGCCTCCGCCGTGATGCCGAGCTCGTCCGCGATCTCGGCCGGGCGGAACCCGGACAACGTCCAGGCCATGACCTGTTGCTGCCTCGGCGGCAACACCGCGAGTGCGGTGAGGAGGTCCTGCTGCTGCTCCCAGTTCTCGATGTCACCGCACAGCGGCGGCGCCGGTTCGGGAGGGTCGGCGACCAGGTCCTCCGCGGTGGCGAACCGCCTGCGGCCGAACGTCTTCGACGCGACGCGGTGTGCCCAGGCCCGGTGGTGGTCGATGCGGTGCCACGACCGGTAGGCCTCGATCATCGTGTCTTGGACGACGTCGGTGGCCTCGACCAGCGTCGCGCCGTGCATCAGGACGAACGCCGTCAGCGGTTTGAAGTTCGTCCGGTAGAAGGCCGCGAACTCCTCGTCCGTGGCTGGCCGGCCCGCGGACACCTGTGAGGTGGTGCGCGCGGGTTTCTCGTCAGCCATCGCCGTCCCTCGTGATGCGCAGGCGCAGCTCGACCTGCTGACGGCGGCGGGTCCGCTTCGTGTGGTGCGAGAGCCGCAACGCCAGCGCGACCACTGCCAGCACCTGGGTGCCGAGGCCGCCTATCAACGCGATCACCGTGGGGTCCACGGGAATGAGGGGCGCCGAAGCGGCTCGGCGTGAACCGTTCCTGCTCGGTTCACTCGATCAGATCAGCGGGGCTTCTCGCCGTCCTTGCGGAACTGCGAGGCGAACACCGCGGCCTGCGTGCGGCGCTGCATGCCCAGTTTTGCCAGCAGGTGCGAGACGTAGTTCTTCACCGTCTTCTCGGCGAGGAACATCCGCTCGGCGATCTGCCGGTTCGTCAGGCCCTCGCCGATCAGGTCGAGGACCGTGCGCTCCTGCTCGCTGAGCATGCGCAGCGGGTCGCCCTCCTCGCGTTCGCGGCGGATGCGGTTGAGCAGTGCGGAAGTCGTGCGGGCGTCCAGGAGGGACTGTCCTGCCGCGACCGTGCGGACCGCGTTCACCAGGTCGGCGCCCAGGATCTGCTTGAGCACGAAGCCGGACGCGCCCGCCATGATCGCGTCGAAGAGCGCCTCGTCGTCCGCGAAGCTCGTCAGCATCAGGCACTGCAGGCCCGGTATGCGGCTGCGCAGTTCGCGGCACAGCTCGATGCCGTTGCCGTCGGGGAGCCTGATGTCGAGCACCGCCACGTCGGCCTGTGCTCCCGGCACCTTGGCCAGGGCCTCCGCTACCGATGCGGCGTCACCGACCACCTCGAGATCGGACTCCTCGCCCAGCAGGTCCGCGATGCCGCGGCGGACGATCTCGTGGTCGTCGACGAGGAAAACACGCGTCGCCATGTGGCTCACGGTAGCCCAAAGACCCTGACACGAGGGGACCAACGGCACGCGGCTCACTACGACGATCGGGCCTATTTTGAGATCATGAGCGGTCCTCCCGTTGTCGTCGGAGTCGACGGTTCCTCGTCCGCGCTGGCCGCGGTGGCGTGGGCTGCTCGGGCGTGCGTGCTCCACGACGCGCCGTTGCGGCTGGTACACGCGTACACGTTGCCGACGCGCGGGTATCCGGAAGTCATCTCATCGGCGCGTGAGCTGCGTTCGGCCATGTACGACCAAGGGCGGATGTGGCTCTCTCAGGCCGTTGCCGTCGCACGGTCGGAAGCACCTGATGTGCCCGTGGAGCACGACCTGCGCATGGAACATCCCACGCCCGTGTTGATCGAAGAGTCGACACGCGCGCGGGAAGTCGTGGTGGGGTCGCACGGGCTGGGAGGGTTCACCGGAGCGCTGGTGGGCTCAACGGCCGTGGCGCTGTCTCTTCACGGTGAATGTCCCGTGGTGGTGGTGCGTGGCAACCACCGTGATGGGCCCGTGGTGGTGGGCGTCGACCTCTCGCCTGGGTCGGACCCTGCCATCGGTTTCGCGTTCGAGGAGGCAGCGGCGGCGGGAGTGCCGCTCGTGGCCGCGCACGCCGGCGAGCAGTCTCTGAACACGCGAATGTCCGGGTGGCTGGTGAAGTACCCGGACGTCGCGGTGGAACAGCTGGTGGTGCAGGAGCGGCCGATCCCGGTGCTGCTGGAGCTGGGGCAGCGGGCCGGACTGCTCGTGGTCGGGTCGCGGGGGCGTGGCGGATTCGCCGGGATGCTGCTCGGGTCCACCTCGCAGGCCCTGATCTACCACGCCCCGTGCCCTGTGGCCGTCGTCAGGCCTGCTTGATCGCCGAGATCTCGAACTCGAGAACGACCTTCTCGCTCACCAGGACGCCGCCGGTCTCGAGCGCGGCGTTCCAGGTCACGCCGTAGTCCTTGCGGTTGATGGTGTGCGAGCCCTCGAAGCCCACGCGGGTGTTGCCGAACGGGTCGACGGCCACGCCCTCGAAGGCGAACGGGATGGTGATGCTCTTGGTGACGTCCTTGATGGTGAGGTCACCGGTGATCTCGAAGTTGTCCTCGTCGACCTGCTTCGCGGAGGTCGAGACGAACTTGATCTCCGGGTAGGTCTCGACGGCGAGGAAGTCGTTGGTGGTCAGGTGACCGTCGCGCTGCGCGTTGCGGGTGTCGATGCTGGCGACCTTCAGGGTCACCTCGGCGGTGGTGTTCTCCGGCTTGTCACCGTCGATGTTGATCTTGCCATCGAACTCGTTGAACGCACCACGAACCTTCGTGACCATCGCGTGGCGCGCGACGAAGCCGATGCGGGAGTGCGAGGCGTCGATGACGTAGGCGCCGGTCAGTTCGGAGAGGTTGGTGGCCGTGGTCATGGCGGTCAGTCCTTCGGTTCGTTCGACTTGGTTGATGTGTCACTCACCTTGCCGGAACGTGGATGATGTGTCAACTATTCCCGTATGCTGAGCAGGTGACACGATGGCTGGAACCTGAGCAGCAGCGTGCGTGGCGTGCCTACGTCCGCATGCAGGGGGAGCTCAACGCGCATCTGAGCAGGCAGATGTCGGTCGACTCGGAGATCTCGATGGCCGACTTCGCCGTGCTGGTGCAGCTCACCGACACGCCTGACGAACGCGTACGGGTGTTGGAGCTCGCACGGTCTTTGCACTGGGAGAAGAGTCGCATCTCACACCACCTGGCCCGGATGGAGAAGCGCGGCCTGGTGCGCAGGGAGATCTGCCGCAGCGACGGGCGCGGGTCGTTCGTCGTGCTGACGGACCTCGGCCGGTCCGCGATCGAGGAGGCGGCGCCTGCGCACGCCGAGACCGTGCGTGCGCTCGTGTTCGATCAGCTCTCCGACGACGAGGTCGACGCGCTGCGAGAGATCTCGGAGAAGGTCTTCACGCGCCTAACGACAGGAGAATGTGCGTCGGTAATCGCTCGGTGCGACGCCGACGACCCGATGGAAGTGGTGTCGGAGGAGAGCGGCTGTACCGAAGCCTGATCTGGCGGCGACCGCGTCGACGTCCAGGTCGGTCTCCTCGAGCAGCCTGCGCGCGTGCAGCACCCGCTGGAGTGACAGCCACTTGTTCGGGGTGGTGCCGGTCTCCGCGACGAACCTGCGCGCGAACGTCCGCTCGGACATGACGGCGAGCTTCGCCATGGACGCCACCGTGTGGTTGTCCGCGATCGTGTCGAGCACCTGCTCCAGCACCGGTTCGAGGCTGTCCGAGCTGCACTCGGGGATCGGGAGCTCCACGAACTGCCGCTGACCGCCGTCGCGCTGCGGTGGCACGACCATCCTGCGCGCGATGGTGTTGGCGACCTTGGTGCCGAGCTCCCTGCGGACCAGGTGCAGGCAGGCGTCGATGCCCGCGGCGGTGCCGGCGCTGGTGATGATGTTGCCGTCGTCCACGAACAGCACGTCCGGGTCGAGTTGAGCCTTCGGGAAGCGCTCGCGGAACTGCCCCACTTCACGCCAGTGCGTGGTGCAACGGCGGTCGTCGAGCAGTCCGGCCGCGCCCAGGATGAACGCCGCGCTGCAGACGCTGAGCAGCGTCGCGCCGGTCTCCTGGATCGCTCTGAGCAACTTCTCCGGGTACTCCTCGCGCACGCGGGCGGCGGGCAGTGCCACCAGGTCGGCGTCGTGCAGCGCCTCGAACCCGAACTCCGGCGTGATGGTCACCCCGGGGACCTGAGTGGCGACCGGCTGGTTCGGGAACTCGCCGCACACGCGGAAGTCGATCGGCGGCACGCCGTCGTCGGTCCGGTCGTATCCGAACACTTCGCAGAGCAGTCCGAACTCGAACGGCGCGACGCCGTCGATGAGGGGAACCGCCACCGATCGCAGCATGGCAGGATTTTAGCGCGCCACGTCAGATCTGCCACTGTTGGCGGGATATTGTCGAGCGCAAACTTTATGACATGACTCTTGTAGTGATCGTCCTGGTCCTGGCAGGCATCTCCGTGTGGCTCGACCGGCACCGCGACCGCAATGCGGGCCTGGCGGGTTCGTCCGACATCAACGACCGCGACCGCATCCGCGTGCACAATGACCTGCGGTACCTCACTTGATGAGGGGTTGTGGTCCCGTGTAGCGGGCGACCGGGCGGATGATCTTCGTGTCCTCGGACTGTTCGAGCGCGTTGGCACACCACCCGATCACCCGGCTGCACGCGAACGTCGGCGTGAACATCTCGCGCGGGATCCCGCACTGCTCCATCACCACGCCGGCGTAGAACTCGACGTTCGCGTACAGCTGCCGGCCGGGCTTGAGCTCGGCCAGCAGCTCGGTGACCCGGCGTTCGACCGTGACGGCGAAGTTCGTCAGCTCGGTGGGGTTCTCGAGCGCGATCTCCCTGAGCAGGCGCGCCCGCGGGTCCTCCGTCCTGTAGACGGCGTGACCGAAGCCCATGATCCGGTCGCCCTGCTCGATGCGCTCCCTGACCCAGGCGTCGATGTTGTCCGGCGTCCCGATGAGGTCGAGGGCCTCTAGCGCCCTGTCCGGCGCACCCCCGTGCAACGGCCCGGAGAACGTCCCGATCGCCGCCGTCACGGCGGACACGACGTCCGCGCCCGCACTGGCGACCACGCGTGCGGTGAACGTCGACGCGTTGAACCCGTGGTCGATCGTGGCGATCAAGTACTGCTCGACGGCACGGCTCGTCCACGTTGACGGCTCCTGTCCAGTCAACATGTACAACCAGTTTGCCGACGTTGACAAATCAACCCTGGGATTGACCGGATCAAGTCCCAGCTTGAGCCGGTGCAGTGCCGCCAGGATCGTCGGCGTCATCGCGCTGACCCGGAGCGCGTCCGCCTTCCTGGTGCTCATCGGCGCGTCCCACATCGGCTGCGACGGCAGCATCGACAACGCGGTCCTGAGCCCGGCCAGCGCGGTGCATCCGGATTTCGCGATGGCGGGCAGCACCTCGCTGATGGTCGCGGGCAGCGGCCTGAGCTCGGCGGTCTCCCGCGCGAAGAGCGCGGCCTCGTGCGCCTCCGGCAGCCTGCCCTCGACGAACAGGAACCACACGTCCTCGAACGACCGCGTCCTGGCCAGCTCGATCGCGTCGTGCTCGCGGTAGTGGTAGTAGCCCGCGGCACCGTTCACGTCCCCGATCAGGGTCGTGGTGACGACGACGTCTTTAAGCCCTTTGGGTGCATCAATCAACATGTACAACAGGCTCCGTCAACATGTCTTGTACAGTCAACGTTGATGGAATCAATGTTGACGACGAATCAAGCTGCCCGTCGCCTGGGCGTGAAACCGGCGACGGTCTACGCGTACGTCAGCCGCGGCCTCCTGACCAGCAAGAAGGTCAACCGCCACAGCATGTTCGACGTCGCCGACGTCGAGGCCCTGGCCCAGCGCACTGGTGCACGCGGAGCAGTGGCGGCTGTGACCGATCGCATCCGCACCCGCATCTCCCTGCTGGAGAACGACCGCCTGCACTACCGTGGCCGTTCCGCCGTCCAGCTGAGCGCGACCAAGCGCTTCGAGGACGTGGCCCACTGGCTGTGGACCGAGATCGACTCGACGGGCATGCAGTTCCCGGAGGGCCAGGAGATCTGGATGGCCCTCCCCGAGAGCGCCACGCTGACGGACAGGGTCCGCGTCGCCGTGGCACTGGCGAGCGCCGGCGACCCTCTCCGCTTCGACCTGTCCCGCGCGGTCACGACGGCCAAGGCCCTCATCGCCGACGTGGTCGAGTCCCTGCCCCTGCAGCAGCGCCCGATGGGCACGGACATCTCCGACCGCCTGTGGGCACGCCTCTCCCCGGTGCCGCCGGAACCGGACGTGCTGAACACGACCCTGATCCTGCTGGCCGACCACGACCTCGCCGTCTCGACCATGGCCGCCCGAGTGGCAGCTTCCGCCCGAGCCCACCCGTACGCCGTGGTGTCCGCCGGCCTCGGAGCCCTGGAAGGCCAGAAGCACGGCACCGCCAGCACCCTCGCGCACCGCTTCCTGCTGCAGGCCGAGACCGACCCCATGGGCGCCATCGCCGAACACCTGCGCGCCGAACGCCCGATCCCCGGCTTCGGCCACTACGTCTACCAACAGCGAGACCCGCGCGCCGACCACCTGCTCACGGTCCTGCGCGCCCACGGCGACCTGGTGGCGGACAAGGTGATCGCCACCCAGCAGCGGTCGTTTCCGAACGTCGACCTCGCCCTGGCCCAGCTCGGCGTGACGTTCAAGATGGCGCCGGACGCGGGAGAGGCGATCTTCGCGATCGCCCGGATCGTGGGGTGGATCGCGCACGCGATGGAGGAGTACGCGGAGCCGGGTCTGAGGTTCCGGACGCTCGGCGTCTACACGGGCGACAGGCCGTAGTGTGCTGAGTCGGAAATCCGTGATCTAAATCGTGTTTGGCGCGAAAAGCACGTTCGGGCGATCTAGCGGCCCCGACGTCCCGTTCGCGCCATACGGCTCCCTGTGAGCGAACGAGGAGCCAAGGCCATCTAGCGGCCAGAACGTGCTTTTCGCGCCAAAACAACAGGACACGACTTTGGCGGTTGATTTACAGCTCAGGACAGTAGCTCGGCGTCGGACTCTCCGCACGCGCCCGGCCGGAGATCACCAGGCGGCGCCAGCGGGCGCGCGGCACGCGTGACCAGAAGTCCTCTCGTCCCGTCGGACCCTGGCGTTCCACGGCCGGGAAGCGGACCATGGACCGCGTGAGATTGTCCGCAGTGGACAACCTGAAGGTGATCCTGGTGGCGTGGGTCATCGGGGGTCACGCGCTGCTCGGCTACGCCGCGATCGGCGGCTGGCCGTACGACGAGGTCAACGAGGTCACGTTCCACCCCGGCGTCGAGACCGTGCTGGCGGCGTTGATCGGGCCGTCCGGGCTGTTCTTCATGGGCACCTTCTACTTCATGGCCGGGATCTTCACGCCGGGCTCGATCGAACGCAAAGGCCGGCAGCGCTTCATCACCGAGCGGCTGGTCCGGCTCGGCACGCCGTGGGTCGTGAGCGCTGTGCTCGTCTGGCCCACGTTCGTCTGGATCGCCTACAACGGCGCCGGGCGGAACGTGTCGTGGTGGCACGCGTTCACGCACCGCGATCCGTTGCTGGACAGCGGGTCGCTGTGGTTCGTCGGGGTGCTGCTGGTCTTCTCCGTCGCGGTGGCGCTCGGGCCGCCGATCAAAGAACGCCGCATTACGCCCGGAACCGTCGTCGGCATGACGATGATCGTGGCCGGCACGACGTTCCTGACCCGGCTGGTGTTCCCCGCGAGGAGCGGTCAGGTCGGCGACCTGCACCTGTGGTGGTGGCCGCAGTGCCTCGGCATGTTCCTGCTCGGGGCGATCGGGGGTCGCAAGCTCGCCGAACGGGTGCCGGACGAGATCTACCGGCTCACCCGCAACGTCGTGGTCGGCACCATCGTGGTGTTGCCGATCGCCGCGGCCTTCCTCGGCGTGCTCGACCTCGCCGAGAACGCCGGACCGTTCCTCGGCGGCTTCACCTGGCAGGCCGCGGCCCTGGCGCTCGTCGAGGGAGTCCTGGTGGTGGCGGGCAGTCTCTGGCTCATCGGGCTCGCGCAACGCAGGCTGACCCGCCAGGGGCCCTTCACCGAAGGGCTGGCGCGGTCGGCCTACGTCGCGTTCGTCGTGCAGGGGCCGATTCTGCTCAGCCTCGCGACGGCCCTGCGTCCGCTGGAGCTGCCTGCTGAGGTGAAGGCGCCCGTTGTGGGTGCTGGGGCTATTGCGGTGTCGTTCGCCATCGGCTGGTTCGTCACTTCACGCCGAGGCGCTTCAGCACGCTCGTCGTGATGCCGGCGGCGTCCAGGCCGTGCGCGCGCAGGATGCGGGCGCGTGAGTCGTGCGGCAGGAAACGTGGTGGCAGAGCGAAGGTCGCGACGCAGTGGTCGGGCAACGCCTGTCCCAGCCGCGCGCCCAGTGCACCGGTCGACGTCGTGTCCTCCACGGCGAGGATCAGGCGGTGCCGGCTGCTGTACTTCACGAGGTGCGGGTCCAGGGGAGCGACCCACCGCGGATCCACCACGTTGACCTGGACGTCGTGCGACTCCAGTTCGACAGCCGCGGCCAGACAGGCGCCGGTCAACGGGCCGACCGCTACCAGCAGCACTTCGGCGTCCGGAACCTCGCGCAGCACGTCGAAGTGGCTCACCCGCCGCAACGCGGGTATGTCCGGCCCCGCAACGGCCTTCGGGTAGCGCACGACCGTCGGGCCGTCGGACACCGCGACGGCCTCACGCAGCAGCGAGGCCAGAGACGCCGGATCGCGCGGGGCGGCCAGGCGCAGGCCGGGGACGACGGGCAGCACGGAGGCGTCCCACATGCCGTGGTGCGAGGCGCCGTCGGGTCCCGTCACGCCGGCGCGGTCGAGCACGAACGTCACCGGTAACCGGTGCAGCGCCACGTCCATCAGCAGCTGGTCGAACGCGCGGGACAGGAACGTCGCGTAGACGGCGACCACGGGGTGCAGGCCGCCCATCGCCATGCCGGCGGCGGACGTCACGGCGTGCTGCTCGGCGATGCCCACGTCGAAGACGCGCGCGGGGAACTTCGCGGCGAACGCCCGCAGGCCCACCGGTTCCAGCATCGCCGCGGTCAGGCAGACGACGTCCGGGCGTTCCGCGCCCAGCAGCACGATCTCGTCGGAGAACACGTCGGTCCACGTCCGGCTCGACGAAGATCCGGACGCGCCGACCGCGTGCATGCGGTCGGCCTCGTCGGCCTCCGCGGCCTCGTACCCCTTGCCCTTCACCGTCTTGCAGTGCACGACGACCGGACGGCCCAGGGACTTGGCCTCCCACAGGGCGTTCTCGACGGCGTGCACGTCGTGGCCGTCGACCTCGCCGATGTAGGCCAGGCCGAGGGCCTCGAACAGGGCACGGGCCGAGCCGTCGAGCAACGACGCCGCGAACCCGCCCGCCGTCGGGTCGTACGAACGGCCGTTGTCGTTCAGCAGCACCACGACGGGACGGGAGGAGCCGCCGATGTTGTTCAACGCCTCCCAGCACATCCCGCCGGTCAACGCGCCGTCGCCGACGATGGCGACGACCCGGCGGTCGGTGCCGCCCAGCTCGAACGCCTTGGCCAGACCGTCCGCATAGGACAGTGCGGTTGACGCGTGCGAGTTCTCCACGACGTCGTGCGCCGACTCGGCCGCGGAGGGGTAACCGGACAGGCCACCCGCCTGCCGCAGGGAGTCGAAGTCCGGGCACCGGCCGGTCAGCATCTTGTGCACGTACGACTGGTGCCCGGTGTCGAACAGCACCACGTCGACGGGTGAGCTGAAGACCCGGTGCACCGCGATGGTCAGCTCGACGGCGCCCAGATTCGGTCCGAGGTGACCGCCGGTCCGGTGCACCTTGGCGATCAGGAAGGACCGGATCTCCGCGGCCAGAGAAGAGAGTTCGGACGAGGAGAGCGCCCGGACGTCGGCGGGCGAGGTGATGTCAGCCAGCACGGCGCACCGCCAGCGGCAGCGTGAAGGCGATCGTCTCGGTCGCCGCCGTGTGCGTCGAGATCTCCACGGGACCCAAGGCCCGCAAGGCTTCCACGACCTCGTCCACCAGCTCGGGTGGAGCGGAGGAACCGGCCGACAACCCGACCGCGGACACGCCGGCCAGCCAGGCCGGATCGATCTCCGACGCGTCGTCGACCAGGTACGCCGGGGTGCCGGTGCGAGCGGCGAGCTCGACCATCCGCACCGAGTTCGACGAGTTCTTCGAACCCACGACGAGAACCAGGTCCGAGCGCTGAGCGACGTCCCTGATCGCGATCTGCCGGTTCGTGGTCGCGTAACAGATGTCGTCGGAGCCCGGCCCGCGCAGCTGGGGGAACCTGCGGTGCAGCGCCTCGATCACTTCGGCGGTCTCGTCCACGGCCAGCGTCGTCTGCGTCAGGTACGACACCGGCCCGGTGATCTCCAGCGCCTCGACGTCGGACACGGTCTCCACCAGCACCATCTGACCGGGCGCTTCGCCCAGCGTTCCCTCGACCTCCTCGTGCCCGGCGTGTCCGATGAGGACGATCGTGTCACCGCGCTCGGCGAACCGTCGGGCCTCGGAGTGCACCTTCGTCACCAACGGACAAGTCGCGTCCAGCACGTCCAACGAGCGTTCACGAGCCTCGGCACGCACGGCAGGAGACACGCCGTGCGCGGAGAAGACCGCCGTGGCACCAAATGGCACCTCGGAAAGCTCCTCCACGAACACGGCACCACGAGCCTCCAGCGACCGGACCACGTGGATGTTGTGCACGATCTGCTTGCGCACGTAGATGGGGCCGCCGCGCTGGTCGAGCAGCCGTTCGACGATCTCGACCGCACGCTCCACCCCGGCGCAGAACGACCGGGGTGAGGCGAGCAGCACAGAACGCGGCGGGTGTTCCGTCATCAGGCGCCTTCCCAAGGGGTTCAGTGGTCTCGGCGGGTGACCAGCTGGGCGAGCGTGCCGAGCTCCACCGCCGCACGCGCGGTCGGTGAGGCCTCGCCGAGGTGGACCAGTGCCTGCGTGTGCAGCTCGTCGGCCTGCGCCTGGCTCCACGCCCGCCCACCGGCCGCGTCGACCAGGGACGCCGCCCGCGCAAGCGTTTCCGGGTTCATCTCCTGGGTGCCGAAGTACAACGACGCCAGCTCGGCGGCAGCGGGCTCACGAGCGGTCAGCGCGCGCACGACCGGCAAGGACTTCTTGCGGTTCACCAGGTCCGAGTGCGCGGCCTTGCCGGTCACCGCCGGGTCGCCCCAGATGCCGAGCAGGTCGTCCACGTGCTGGAACGCGAGGCCCAGCTCGGCGCCATAACCGCGCATGGCCTCGATCTGCTCGTCCGTGCCGTCGCCGTACAGCGCGCCCAAAGCTGTTGACGCACCGAGCAGAGCGCCGGTCTTGCCGCGTGCCATCCGCTCCACTTCGGACACCTCGACGTCGGACCGCGTCTCGAAGTCGAGATCCAGCGCCTGGCCTTCGAGCAACGCGACCACGGCATCGCCCAGCGTCCGGATGGCCTCCAGCGCCCGCGGATGCCCCGACCCCGCGAGCACGTCCACCGCCAACGCCTGGAGCGCGTCACCCGCCAGGATCGCCGAGTTGACACCGAACACCGTCCACGCCGTCGCGCGGTGCCGCCGGGTCGTGTCGCCGTCCATCACGTCGTCGTGCAGCAACGAGAAGTTGTGGATCAACTCCACCGCGACCGCCGCCGGCACCGCGGAGTCCGCCGAGCCGCCGACGGCCTCCGCCGCGAGCAGCACCAGCGCGGGCCGGATCGCCTTGCCGCTGTTGCCCAGCACCGGGTTGCCGTACTCGTCGCGCCACCCGTGGTGGTACTCCGCGACCGCGCGCAGAGAGAGCGGCAACTGCTCGACGGCCTTGCGCAGAGCCGGGAGCACGAGGCCCCGGCTCCACGCGAGCACCTCGCCGGCGGGTCTGCCCGCCGCGAGCGGTTCGGTCATCTCACCGAAGAACTCAGCTGTCACGGCTCTACAGGCCGATCTCGACGTTCTCCAGCACACCCAGCGCGTCCGGCACCAGCACGGCGGCCGAGTAGTACGTCGACACGAGGTACTTGAGCATCGCGTGCTCGTCGATGCCCATGAACCGCACGTTCAGGCCCGGCTCGTACTCGTCGGGGATGCCGGTCTGGCGCAGGCCGATCACACCCTGTTTCTCCTCGCCGAGCCGCATCGCGAGGATCGACGTGGTGCCGTTCTTGTTGACCGGGATCTTGTCGCACGGCGCGATCGGGATGCCGCGCCACGACTGCAGCTGCTTGCCCTCGACCTCCACGGTCGGCGTGTACAGGCCGCGCGCGGACAGCTGCCGCCCGAACGCCGCGATCGCCTTGGGGTGGGCCAGGATCAGCCGGGTGTTGCGGCGCCGCGAGATCAGCTCGTCCATGTCGTCCGGCGTCACCGGGCCGGACTGGGTGCTGACCCGCTGCTTGAGGTCGGCGTTCGCGATGAGGCCGAACTCCTTGTTGTTGACGAGCTCGAACTCCTGCCGCTCGCGCAGGGCCTCGATGGTCAGCCGCAGCTGGTGCTCGACCTGGTCCATCGGCTGGCTGTAGAGGTCCGCCACACGCGTGTGGACGCGCAGGATCGTCTGCGCCACCGAGAGCTCGTACTCCCGCGGCCGTAGCTCGTAGTCGACGAACGTGCCGGGCAGCGTCGGTTCGCCGTCGTGGCCGGACGCCAGGCGGATCTCCGCCTCGCCGTGCTTGTTCGCCGCGCCCGACGGGCTCGCCAGCTGCTGTGCGATGTGTTCCCGCAACGGCTCGATCTGCCCGTTGAGCTGGTTGAACGTCGCCCGCGACAACACCACCACGGTCGTCGGCGTCAACGCGCGAGCGGTGAAGTCCCACGTTCCTTCCACCCCGCCGAGCACCTCGTGGTCACCGAAGTGCTCACCGTCGGCGACGGTGCCGAGCGCCACCTCGTCGCCGTACTCGCCGCGCCCGGTCTTCGTCACCTTGCCGTGCGCGATCACGATGATCGAGTCGGCGGGGTGGCCGCGTTCCGCGATCACCTCGCCCGGCTCGTACTCGCGCTGCTCGAAGCGGTTGGCCAGGGCCGTCAGCGCGGCCTCGTCCTCGAACCCGCGCAGCAACGGGAACTCGCACAGCTCCTGCGGCACGACGCGCACCTCGGAACCGACGCTCGTGAACGTGACGCGGCCGTCGCCCACCGCGTAGCTCAGCCGCCGGTTGACCCGGAACGCGCCGCCCTTGGCCTCGACCCACGGCAGCATTCGCAGCAGCCACCGGGGCGAGATGCCCTGCATCTGCGGCGCGGACTTGGTCGTCGTCGAGAGGTTGCGGGCTGCGGCCGTGGAGAGGCTCAGCTGGTTCTCGACCCCAACGCCCGGATCGGTAACGGTCACTGCGAATCCAATCTATTGACGAACTAGGACGGCTTGTTGGGTTGAGTCGACACGCACTTCGTCGACTCAACCCAACAAGCCTGCTTTTGCTTTGAACAGGCACGACTGGGTGCCGAGTCCGGTGGGGGAGTGGAACTTCCGGGTGGGGGTTGGGGAGAAGCGGCCGGATCGCTGCGTCCAGAGCAGTTCACCGGCCAGCCACGACTTCAGCGCTTCGACGTACCGGTGCAACCCGGCCGTCGCCTCCGGGGAGAGGTCGTACTCGGCCGCGATGGACGGCAGCTCGCCGATGATCGAGACGATCTGCCGCAACCGCGCCGAGATCAGGTCGGCCACGATCGACACGGCCTGGTCGAGGTCGCAGCCGAAGAACCGCTGCACGGCCAGCACCGCGCTGGTGGTGCTGCCACCGGTCGCGTAGATGTGGTCGAACCCGACGATCTCCTGGCGCAGTGCGGGAACGTCGCCGAACGAGTCGACGAGCGCTCTCATCGTGCTGTTGCGCAACAACTCCGCGGGCAGCTCCGCGCCGACCGACTTGCGCACCAGCTTCGCGGACAGCTCGGTCGCGATCGACCGGCGGCGCATCTCCACGAGGTCGATCGGGTCGGGCACCCGGTCCTGCGCGGTGTTGTGCAGCTCCCACAGCAACGCGTCCAGGTACTCCGTCAGGTGCTCGACATCGTCTGAGTCCACAGTGGACCGGGACACCAGGTCGGCCAGACCTCGCTCGGCAGGGTTCATCGGTGCAGCCGCCCCGGCGAGCACCGACTTCAGCCTGGCCACGAAAGCCTTGCCGCCGCCGACGTTGCGCGGTCGCAGGAACCCGTCCAGGAACGCGTCGCTCACGTGAAAACCCCACGTGTGCCAGTCGCTGATGTGCTGGAGGTCGTCGAACGACGCCGTCGGATGGGTCAGCGAGGCGAAACCGCCGTAGTCCGCCGCGTCGTAGAACGCCTCGGTCCACGGAGATCCGTTCAGCATCCCCATGTCCCGCACCCACGACCTGGTGTGCGCGCGGACGCGGTCGGCGTGGGGTGAGAGCCTGGCCGCGAACGGCATGTCGAACTCAGCCACGAGCGACCCCCAGCCACGCGCCGGACGTGCCGAGGCCCGTTGGTCCGCGCAGGATCGTGCGGAAGAACGCCGAGTTGCCCGCGCCGCCACCCTCGACCTTGGTGTAGCGGCCGGCGTGCAGGTGCCACTCGTGCCCGCCGGACTGCCAGTCCTGCAGGCCCTTCACGTACTTCAGCACCCGTGCCTGCTCCAGCGGACCGACGCCGTGCTCCGCGAACAACGTCGGCAGCTCGGTGAACACGGTGTTCTCGAACTGGTGCAGCCGCGAGGTCAGCAGCGCGTTCACGGCCTCGACCGCCGTCTGGGTGTCGTGACCGAAGAACTTCTCGAACACCAGCACGCCGTTGGAGTTCTCGCCCTCCCGCTGCACTTCCCGCTCGTACGAGAAGATGTCGTTGCGCAGGTGGATCGCGTCGGAGAACGTGTCGGAGAGGACCCGCAACGGCCGGGTGCCCGCGATGGACGCGGGCACCTCGGCGGCTTCGGAGACCTCCACCAGGTTCGCCGACCACGGCGCGCCGCCGACCTTGCGGCGCATCTCGATGTACTCGATCGGGTTGGCGACCGTGCCGGACGCCATGTTCTTGATCTCCCACATGCACTCGAGCAGCAGGTTGTGCGTGCTCGTCGTGAACCGGCGCCGCCAGTCCTGCGACATCAACGGGATCGTGCGCTGCCACAGGTCGACGAGCCCGCGTTCGGTCGGGTTCCGCGGCTCGGGGGAGGGATCGGTGCCGTTGATCGGCATGAACGCCGGCAACCGGTCGAGGTACGCCTTCGCGCCCGTGACGTCCTTGGTCTGCTTGAACTCCGCGAAGAACTCGTCGTCGAAGTAGAAGACCCAGACGTACCAGTCCGTGATGAGGTCGAGGATCTCCGCGGGCGCGTCCGGGTGGGTCCACGCGCACATGAACCCGTAGTCGTCGCCCGCGAGGATCTCGGGAGTCCACACCCCGGTGTCGAGCATCCCCATGTCCCGCGCCCACTGCGTCGAGTGGGCGCGGGCGCGTTCGAGATTCGGGTTCATCCGTGCCGGGTGGGGCACGTAGAACTCCGGCATGGTGAAAGACGGCATCAGCCTTCGCGGCCCAGCTCGACGTGCTCCAGCACACCGATGGCGTCCGGCACCATGATCGCGGCCGAGTAGTAGGCGCTGACCAGGTAGTTGATGATCGCCTGGTCGTTGATCCCCATGAACCGCACCGAAAGGCCCGGCTGGTACTCGTCGGGGATGCCGGTCTGGTGCAGGCCGATGACGCCCTGGTTCTGCTCGCCGGTGCGGATCAGCATCACCGACGACGTGCGGGTGTCCGAGATCGGGATCTTGTTGCACGGCAGCACGGGGATGCCGCGCCACGCCGGCACCTGCTGGCCGTTGAAGTCGATGTGCTGCGGGTAGATGCCGCGCTTGTTCAGCTCGCGGCCGAACGCGGCGATCGTGCGCGGGTGGGCGACGAAGTAACCGGGGTCCTTCCACACGATCGACAGCAGCTCGTCGAAGTCGTCCGGCGTGGGCGGGCCGGACCGGGTGTGGATGCGCTGCTTGAGGTCCGCGTTGTGCAGCAGGCCGAACGACCGGTTGTTGACGATCTCGTGCTCCTGGCGCTCGCGCAGGGCCTCGATCGTGAGCCGCAACTGCTGCTCGACCTGGTCCATCGGGTTGTTGTAGAGGTCCGCGACCCGCGTGTGGACCTGCAGCACCGTCTGCGCGACGCTCAGTTCGTACTCGCGCGGCGAGAGCTCGTAGTCGACGAACGTGCCGGGCAGGACGGGCTCGCCGTCGTGGCCGGCCGACATGCCGATCTCGGCCTCACCGAAGTCGTTCTGCGGCTTGTTGCGGCTGTTGTAGGTCTGCTGGATGTGGGCGCGCAGCCCGCCGGCCTCGCCGTTGAGGGCCTGGAAGTCGTTCCAGGACAACGTGAGCACGGTGACCGGCGTGACGGCCTTCGCGGTGTACTCCCACTCGCCCTGCGGCCCGGCCAGCACGGTCTCGCCGAAGTACTCGCCGTCGGCCAGGTTGCCGAGCACGGTCTCGCCGCCGTACTCGCCGGTGCCGATCTTGTCGACCTTGCCGTGCGCGATCAGCACGACGGTGTCCTTCGGGCGGCCCTTCTCGACGATGACGTCGCCGATGCCGAACTCCTGCTGGGTGAAGCGGCCGGCGAGCGCGGTGAGGACGGCCTCGTCGTCGAAGCCCTTCAGCAGCGACAGCTCGGTGAGCTCCATCGGGACGACGCGGATCTCCGCGCCGATGTTGGTGAAGGAGACTCGGCCGTCGCCCAGCGTGTAGGTGAGCCGGCGGTTGACGCGGTAGGCACCACCCGCGGCCTGGACCCAGGGCAGGACCTTGAGCAGCCAGCGGGAGGTGATTCCCTGCATCTGCGGGACGGACTTGGTGGTCGTGGCCAGATTACGCGCGGCGGCCGTGCCCAAACTCAGCTGCTGACGGCCCTCATCGAGGTCAGAATCCGTCACAGTCACAACCCTGCACCCACCCATCTGCAATGCGCTAATGGACCAATCCGATTAAGCCGGAAGGGACGTTAGTTCTCGCAATTGAGGGCTGTGAAGGGGCCAAAAAGGCGACATTCGGGTGGGTGTCTTACGCCTGTCGATGCTACGGAGCGTACAACTCGCGCTAGTCGTGCCAGTATGGAATAGGGCACTCGTTTGGACCAGTAAGGTCACTCTTTTGTGCACATTGATGTGGTGGGCCGGGCTGATATAGAACACCACTCCGAGTGTTATTGAATCCACTCGAAGTGGTGTGTCCGGATTTTGTACCAACGACTATTCGTGCTAATTACGCGTCGTGGGAGTTCAGGAACGATTCCAGCTGAGTGACGACGAACTCGTGGTCCTCGGCCTGGGGCAGGCCCGACACGCCGACGGTGCCGACCGGACCGGTGCCGCGCACGACGACCGGGAACACGCCGCCGTGCGCCGCGTACAGGGCCGCGTCGAGGTGCTGTGACTCCGCCTCGAACGTCGTGCCCTTCTCGCGGAACGTGGTGCCGACGTAGAACGAGCTGTGGCCGAACCTCTCGACGACGCGGGCCTTGCGCTCCAACCAGCTGTCGTTGTCCGGCGAGGTGCCGGGCAACGAGGCGTGGAAGAGCCGGTGTCCGTTGCGCCGCACCGAGATCGCGATCGGCAGGCCCTGCTCGCGGGCCGCGTCGAGGAGGTGCAGGCCGAGCTCGATCGCGATGTCGTTGCCGAAGCGCGTGAACTGCAGGCGCCGCTCCTGGGCGAGGAGCTCTTCGCTGGTCGTCACAGTGCCACCACCCGGTTCTCGCGCGCGGACGTGAAGGCGGCCTCGATGACCTGGAGCGCGTGCACGGCGCCCGCCGGGTCGACGGGGATGCGGCCGGCCTGCAGCTCGGAGTAGAAGGTCTCGTACGCGCCGAGCTCGACCGGCACCTCGACCGTCTCGCCGAGAACGCCCAACTGCCCGGTGCGCGTCTCGTAGCCCCAGCTCGGATCGGTCGGGCGGCGGCCGGCGTCGAGCGCGTCCTCCTGCTCGTCCATGCCGCTGACCACGAACGCGCCCTCGCTGCCGAGCACGCGGAACCGCGGCCCGTGGTGTGCGGCGTGCGCGTTGGCCCACAGGTGCGAGCGGACGCCGTTCTCGTGCGTCAGCGCCACGAACACGTCGTCGTCCACCTGTACACCGGGACGGCGCAGGTCGAGCTCGGCGTAGACGGTCCTGACCGGCCCGAAGAGCTGCACGGCCTGGTCGACGAGGTGGGCGCCGAGGTCGTAGAGCAGCCCGCCGGCCTCCTCCGGGGCACCGAACTCGCGCCAGTTGTCCCAGATCTCCGGCACCCAGCGCTCGTAGCGCGACTCGAACCGCCGGATCTCGCCCAGCCGGCCGAGGATCTTGCGCACGGTGAGGAAGTCACTGTCCCAGCGGCGGTTCTGGAACACGGTGAGCGGAACGCCCTTGGCCTGTGCGGCCGCGACCAGCTCCGCGGCCTCGGCGCTGGACGGCGCGAACGGCTTGTCGACGACGACCGCGACGCCCTTGTCGATCGCCCGGCGCGCGTACTCGACGTGCGTGCGGTTCGGGGTGCCGACGACGATCAGGTCGAGGTCCAGCTCGAACAGCTCGTCCGCGGTGACGATCTTGGCGTCCGGGTGTGCGGCACGGGCCTGGGCCTGCCGCTCCGGGTTCGCGGTGACGATGGCGGCGAGGTCCATGCCCTCCGTCGAGGAGATGAGCGGGGCGTGGAAGACCCGTCCCGCGATGCCGTAGCCCAGCAGTCCGACTCGTGTCATCTTCCGATTAAAGCAACGCTGTTGAATAATTGCGACCGTGGACCTCACCTCGCTGCGTTCGCACAACGACCGGACCGTCCTGCGACTCGTCCGTGCAGGGGCTCTGAGCAGGGCTTCCATCGCCGACGAGGCCGGGCTGACCCCGCAGGCGGTCTCGAAGATCGTGGCGCGGCTCATCGCGGCCGGCCTGGTGGAGGAGACCGGCGCGGTGCGCGACGGGGGCCGCGGCAAGCCCCGGATGTCGCTCCAGCTCCGCGCCGACGGCGGGTTCGCGTACGGGGCGTACGTCGACCGGGACGAGCTGCGGGTGGTGAAGCTCGACCTGACCGGCGAGGTGGTGTCGGCCTCCGCGGTGCCGCTGGCGCCGATGTTCACCCCGTCCGACGTCCTGGAGGCGCTGGAACCGTTGGTGGAGCCGGGGGTGCTCGGGCTCGGCATCGGGATCGCCGGCCCGCTGGACTTCCGTGACGGGGTCGTGTCGCCCAACGGATTGCCGGGCTGGTCGGAGGTTCCGCTTCGGAAACTCGCCGAGGAACGGCTCGGGCTGCCGGTGGTGGTGGACAAGGACACCAACGCGGCCGTGCTCGCCGAGGCGTGGCGGAGGCCTCTCGAGGATGCGGCCGTTGTGTTCGTGGGCACCGGTCTGGGCGTGGGGTTGCTCCTCGGAGGAGAGGTGCACCGGGGCGCACGGTCGGGTGCGGGCGAGTTCGGGCACACGACCATTCAGCTCGACGGTCCGTTGTGTGTGTGCGGGCGGCGCGGGTGCGTCGAGGCCGTGCACGCCGCGGCAACCGGGGTGGAGGCCGCGCGGGTGCTCGCCGCGGCGGTGACGAACCTGGTGCAGCTGCTGGACCTCGACCAGATCGTGCTGAGTGGACGGAAGGTGCTCCAGTCGCCCGAGCTGTACCTGCGGGCGATGCCGGACGTGGACGTGAGCGTGACGTCGTACGGGCCTGATCTCGTGCCGATCGGCGCGGGGCTGCTGGTGCTGGGCGAGTTGTTCTGAGCACCTGGTCAGAGGTTCTGTCCGTCACACGGTGGATGAACGGCGCTTTTGTTCACCTCAGGTGGGCAAAAGCGCCGTTCATCCACGTCGGGACCTGGGGTGGCGAGCCCAAGGGTTTGGCTTAGCATCGGGACCGTGGACGTCGAGCACGTCATCGGTGCGCCGCACCCGAGGCTGCGGCCGTTCGTCACGCGGTACGGCGGGTACCGGATGCGGACCGAACCCGGCGTGCACCGCGGCCTGCCGTCGCGCTCGCTCACCCTCGTCGTGACCCTGGACGGCACCGTCGACCTGCCGCAGGGCCGGTTCGCCACGCTGTGCGGCGGCCTGCACGACGAGGCCGTGCTGATCACCCACGACGGGTTCCAGCACGGCATCCAGTGCTCGTTGACGCCGTTGGGCGCACGGGCGTTCTTCGGTCTGCCCGCCGCCGAGCTCTCGGGGACGTCGGTGGGGCTCGACGCGCTCGACGCTCCCGCCGCCGAGCTGCGCGAACGGGTGCAGACCGCGACGACGTGGACGGACCGGTTCGCCGCGCTGGACCTCGTGCTGGGGCGGTTGCTGCGGCCGGTGGAGCAACAGGTCGAGGTGGCGTGGGCGTGGCAACGGCTCGCGGAGGGCGTGCCGGTGGGGGAGATCGCCGCCGAGGTCGGGTGGAGCCGGCAGCACCTCACGTCGAGGTTCGCGGCGGAGTTCGGTCTGACGCCCAAGGTCGTGGCGCGCGTGATGCGGTTCGAGCGGGCGAACCGGATGCTGCGCGGGCAGCGGCGGCCCACGCTGACCGAGGTCGCCGCGGCCTGCGGCTACACCGACCAGGCGCACTTCAACCGCGACTGGCGGGCGCTGTGCGGAGCGACCCCGACCGAGTGGATCGCGGCGGAGCTTCCATTCGTACAAGGCAGCGAGACAGAGCAGGGCGCAGAGTTGTCGCCATGACAACACCTGCACCCACCTGCTGGCCGGGACTGTCCTACGAGGACGCGCCGGCCGCGATCCGGTTCCTGGTCGAGGCCTTCGGCTTCACCGAGCACCTCGTCGTGCCCGGCGAGGCCGACGGCGAGGTCGTGCACTGCGAGATGGTCTGGCCAGAAGGCGGCGGCGTGATGCTGGGGTCCGCCAAGCGTTCGGTCGGCGAGGTCGAGGCGACGGCCGTCGGAGCGGCGTCCGTCTACGTGGTGACGGACCGGCCGGACGAGATCTACGCGCAGTGCATGGCGCGCGGTGCCACGGAGGTCCGCGGGCTGAAGGACGAGGACTACGGGTCGCGCGGCTTCACCGTCGCCGATCCGGAAGGCAACCGCTGGAGCTTCGGCACCTATCGCGGTGCGTGAGCCGAGCAACCTTTTGCTGACAGCTGGAGTCTTCTCGGGTGGAGAGGTTCACACCCAGGGGAGGACAGGTGCGCTCAGCGCGCTGTTTTGTGGCCACCGCGCTCGTCGCCGGGCTGATCAGTCCGGCGACAGCGGCGCAGGCGGAGCCGAGAGGCACCGCCGGGCTCGGAAAGACCCAGACCATCACGCTCATCAGCGGTGACAAGGTGGTCCTGGACGAGCAGGGTGGACTGGTCGGCGTCGAGGGGCGGCCCGGCATGAAGTTCGCCCAGTACGTGCAGGACGACCACCAGTACGTGGTGCCCGCCGACGCCGTCGACGCGCTGGGACAGGACCGCGTCGACAAGCGCTTCTTCGACGTCACCGCACTGCACTCGTTCGGCTACACCGACGAAAAGACCGACCGGATTCCGGTGCTGGACAACGGCTTCCGCACGGCTTCCGCAGTGCCGAAGAAGGAAGCAGAGCAGCGCTGGAAGGGTCGTGCGACGGCCCGTGCCGCCGGGAAGCTGTGGCTGAACGGCAAGGCGAAGATCTCGTTGGGCCAGAGCGTCCCGATGGTGGGCGCGCCCGCCGCGTGGCAGGCGGGGTTCGACGGCACCGGCGTCACGATCGCCGTGCTCGACACCGGCTACGACCAGAACCACCCCGAGCTCGCGGGCGTGGTGGCGCAGTCGAAGGACTTCACCCCGGCGGGCATCCAGGACAACGTCGGCCACGGCACGCACGTCGCCGCGACGATCGCGGGACGCAGCGACAAGTATTCCGGTGTGGCGAAGGGCGCGAAGCTCGCCGTCGGCAGGGTCTGCGAAGGCACCTGGTGCGAGGAAAGCGCGATCCTGGCCGGCATGGAGTGGGCGGCGCGCGAGGTCAGGGCCAAGGTCGTCAACATGAGTCTCGGCAGCGAGGTGGCGTCCGACGGCACGGACCCGTTGTCCGCCAAGGCGAACGAGCTCACCGCCGAGACCGGCGCGCTCTTCGTGACGGCGGCGGGCAACTCCGGCGACCGCGTCAAGGTGGGTGGACCGGCGGCTGCCGACGCGGCGCTGGCGGTCGCGAACCTGACCAAGTCCGGCACGGTGAACGAGTGGTCGTCGCGCGGGCCGCGGCACAAGGACTTCGCGGTCAAGCCGGACATCGCGGCGCCGGGCACGGACATCGTGGCCGCACGCGCCGAGGGCACGCTGTGGGAGCACTACGTCGACGACCTGCACGCGAAGCTGACCGGCACGTCCATGGCCGCGCCGCACGTCGCCGGTGCCGCGGCGATCCTGGCTCAACGCAACCCTTCCTGGACCGCCGCCGAGCTCAAGGCACACCTGATGGCGACGGTGAAGCCCGTCGCGGACACTCCGGCGAACGTCGGCACCGGCCTGGTGGACGTGGGCCGCGCGGTCTCGCAGCAGGTCCGCGCGGACGTCGGCAGCCTGTCGTTCGGACTGCTCGAATGGCCGCACACCAAGACGTTCACGAAGACGATCACCTACTCGAACGCGTCGGCCGAGCCTGTTTCCCTGGCGTTGCAGCACGACCTCGGCGCGGACTTCACCGTGCCGGCCTCGGTGACGGTGCCCGCCGGCGGTACGGCGAAGGTCGACGTGGTGCTCGACCCGCGCAAGGGCAACGGCACTTTCTTCGGGCACGTCAAGGCTTCCGGCAACGGCGTCTCGCTGACCACCGCGGTCGGCGCGTACGTGCAGGAGGAGCGGCGCACGCTCACGTTGTCGGTGACCGGCCGTGACGGCAAGCCGGTCCCCGACGAGTTCGTGGTGCTGGTCAACACGGGCACGCAGGAAGCCTCGATCTTGGAGATCACCGACGGCGTCGGGTCGGCGCGGGTCGGCGTGGGCGACTACGCGGTGATCGGCCGGATCGACGAGAAGACGGCGAACTACGACTGGTTCGCCCCGGTGTCGGCGACCGAGGTGGCCGGCCGCCTCTCGCTGACCGCGGACACCACGGTGACGCTGGACGCCAGGCAGGGCAAGCAGATCAGCCTCCAGCTGCCCGACGACAAGTCGGAGGTCTGGTACCGCAACGCGGACCTGCGCGTGCCGTTCAAGCCGGGCAAGATCAGCGGTGTCGCCAGCATCGTCGACGGCCGCGTGCCGCTGTACGGCCTGTCGTTCGGCGCTCCGCTGCCCGAGCTGACCTACGACTCGGCCCTCAAGGCCGGGCAGCCGCTGATCTCGGTCGCAGGCGGGTTCCCGGTGCGGTACTGGGAAAGCAGCTCGTACCTGAAGCCCGGCGAGCACCAGCTCGACGTGGCGGAACGCGGTGGCGACGTGCGCGGCAAGCTGGCGCTGGTCCGCACCGCGGGCGAAGACCCGTACGAGGTTGCCCGCGTCATGCAGGAGGCGGGCGCGGTGGCCGTGCTGTGGGCGGGCCCGGTGCCGTTCGGGTTCTCGACGCGGTCGGTCATCCCGGTGATCGCGGCGGCGGAACACCACGTAGCAACCACGCCCGCGCGGCTGACGTTGCGCGCCATCACGGGATCCCCCGTGTCCTACAACCTGTACCTGCAGGACAAGGGAGCGCTGCCGGTCGGAACGCGCAAGCTCCGCCACTCGGAGCTCGCCGAGGTCAAGGCGCGCTACCACTCGTCGGGCGCGGACAGCGACGTCGTCCAGCGGACCTACCCGGTGATCAACGGCCTCCTGCTCCTGCACCTCGGTGCGATGGACGAGGACCTCCTGGGTGCCGTGCAGCGCACCGAGTACTACACGGCGGGCAACGGGATCGGCTGGTACCACGAGGGATTCGACGGCGCCACGTCCTGGGCCGACCTCAAGACCGAGACCTACGCGCCGGGCAGGAAGTACGAGCGGTCCAACCACCGCGCGGTGGCCTCACCTCGGTTCGGTCGTCCGACGGTGGTGACCTGGTCGCAGGGCGGCGGCGTGGCGCGCACCGGTGACTTCATCACCGCGCGGATCTCCCCGTTCGGCGGGTCCACGTGGGTGGAGAACTGGCGGCTGAGCGGCTCCGGCCAGCTGACGCTGCGGCGCGACGGTGCCGTGGTCGGCTACTCGGACATGCGCGAGGGCCGGTTCCCGGCACCGGAGCGTTCCGGCAGGTACGAGCTGAAGCTGGACGCGGCGCGCGAGACGTCGGCGCTGTCGACGAAGGTGGACACGACGTGGCAGTTCACGGCTTCCGCCGACGGCAAGCTGCCGTTGCTGGAGGTCGACTACACGCTGCCGGTCGACCTGCGCAACAGCTGGGTCGCCGGTGCTCCGATGCCGGTGAAGTTCACCGCGTCGCGTCAGGCCGGTGCCGCCAAGGCCACCGTTCGTGAACTTCGCGCCTACGCGTCGTTCGACGACGGTGCCAACTGGGTGCCGGTGAAGTCCCTCGTTCCCCCTGGTGGGGCGCCTGGGGGTTACGTGTCGCTACGGGTGGTTGCTGAGGACACCGAGGGCAACACGATCGACCAAACGGTCCTGCGCGCTTACCGCCTTCGGGCGTAACCGCACGGCCGTTCGGTCGTTGTAACCCCCTGCGGCACCTGCCCCTGTTGTGCGCGAGACGAAGAAGGACGCGGCGTCTCGCGACCGGGGCAGGTGCCGCCATTCGTTGGCGGCGAAACGATGCCGAACCTCGGCGCGATGGACGTTGCAACGCGCATCTCGACTTCGGATCGGACCACCGTTGCCGCACGTGTTCATCAGCTACAGCCGCGAACAGCGGGCTTACGTGCGCCGGTTGGCCGACCACCTCCGCGAGGCCGCCGGCGTCGAGGCCTGGTTCGACTACGAGATCTTCACCGGGGAGCGCTGGGACAAGGTCGTCCGCACGAAGATCGACGAGTGCGCCGCGCTGATCCTGGTGATGACGCCGGATGCGGAGGACTCGCATTGGGTGGCCGAGGAGGTCGAGCGGGCGCGCAGCCGGGGCAAGGAGCTGTTGCCGCTGCTGCTCGAGGGATCACCGATCTTCGGGTTCAGCACGGTCCAGTACGAGGACGTGCGCGGTGGTGGCATGCCGGGTGACCGGTTCCTCCGGCACCTCGACGAGGCGATCGGGGGAAGGCGGCCGCCGGTCGCACCGCAACGTTCGCGAGGCCAACTGCCTCGGCGGCGGATCGAGGCGCGTCAACGGCGGGTTTCGAAGCCGAGGGCTCAGCGGTCCGCACCGCCGAGCCCGCGAAACCGCCGGTTGGATGCCCGGTTCCTGGCGCTTGGTCTGACTGCCGCTGCCACCGGTTTGGCCGCCCTGTTGGTTTCCCCACTCAGCAACGCACTCTGGCCGCTCGTCATCACCTCCGACTCGTCCGGTCAGCAGACGAGTGCGGGATCGAGCACCATCACCACGTCCTCGACCACGAGCTCATCGACAGCGGCCTCGACCACTTCGGTTGCCCCTGGTCGGAACGTGCGTTTGTCCTGCTACAACAACAGCACCATCGTCGGGCTTCTCGCTCGTGCGTGCGATGACGCCAAGTCTTTCGGCTGGACCATCGCGGACAGAGGTAAGTACTCCGAGGGCGTGATTCCCACGACCACCGTGTACTACCGCTCCGATCCGGAGGAGGAAGCCGCCGCGCGCGAACTCGCCGCGCTTCTCCGGATGCGGGTCGAGCCCAGGTTCGACGGCATCACCGGTCAGCCTCCCGGCCTGATCATGATCGTGACGAACGACTACCAGGGCCCGTCGCGCAACGGCTGATGGCGGGCTAATCAGGTGGCCTGTCCCAGTGACCTGTGATCGCATGTCGTTCATGGGGAGCTTCGAAGAGCTGGTGGCGGAGGGGGCCGCGGTACCACTGGAGGGCTGGGATTTCTCCTGGTTCGAAGGCCGCGCCACCGAGGAACGCCCGCCGTGGGGCTACGCGGCGCAGATCGCGGCGCGGCTGGCACGGGTGGGGTCCGCGCTGGACCTCCAGACCGGCGGGGGAGAGGTCACCGCGTCCGCGCCCGTGAAGCCGCCGCTGATGGCCGCCACCGAGTCGTGGCCGCCGAACGCCCTCGTCGCGTCGCGGAACCTGCCGTTGGTCGTGCAGGCGTCCGACGAGGGTCCGCTGCCGTTCCGCGACGACACGTTCGGCCTGGTGATCAGCCGGCACCCGGTCGTGACGCCCTGGCATGAGGTTGCACGGGTGCTCAAGCCCGGTGGGACCTACTTCTCGCAGCAGATCGGTGCGGGCACGAACCGCGAGCTGACGGACTTCATGATGGGGCCGCAGCCGGTGGGCGACGCCCGCAGCACCGAGCGGGCACGTGCGGACGCCGAGGCCGCCGGGTTGGAGGTGCTCCAACTGGAACCGGTCGAGTTGCGGGTGGCGTTCTTCGACGTCGGCGCGGTCGTGCACTTCCTGCGGAAGGTGCTGTGGACCGTGCCGGGATTCACCGTGGAGAGGTACCGCGACCGGCTCCTGGACATGCACGAGCACATCCAGGAGCACGGCGAGTTCGTCTCCACCTCGACCAGGTTCCTGATCGAGGCCCGCAAGCCCTGATCGTCACTGCGGACGGGCCCGGACAACGTCCCGGTCATCGGTCATGAACGGCGCATTTGTGCACCTGAGGTCGACAAAAGCGCCGTTCATCGCCTGGGCGTGAGGCGCGTCAGCGCGGCTGGCGCTCGCGGCGGATCGTGACCCGCTTGCCCTTGATCGTGGCGTCGCGCAGCTGCTCGATCACGTCGTTCGCCGCCGGGCCCGGCACCTCGACCAGCGAGAACCGGTCCGCGATCTCGATCGCGCCGATGTCGCGGCCCTTCAGGCGGGTCTCGCCGGTGATCGCGCCGACGATGTCCTGCGGCCGGATGCCCGACGAACGGCCCGCGCCCAGGAACAGCCTGGTCATGCCCTCGGACGGGCCACGGCGCTCGCGGCGCGGCCCCGCGGGGGCACCGTCGCGGCGCGGGCGGTCCTCGCGCGGGCGGACCTCCGGGATCTCTTCCTCGTCCGCGGCGGCGCCGGAGGCCTCGTGGGCGAGCTTCACGGCGGCGAGGGCGATGTCCATGACGTCGAACTCGTCGGCCAGGGTCTCGACGACCACGCGGAAGCGGCTGAGGTCGTCCTCCATCAACGACTCCTGCAGCGACGAGCGGGTCAGCTCCAGCTGACGGGCGCGCAGGTCGGCGACCGTCGGCACCTTCTCCATCGGGATCTTGGTCTTGGTGACGCGCTCGATGGTCTTGAGCATCGAGTTCTCGCGCGGCTCGACCAGGGTGATCGCGACGCCCTCACGACCTGCGCGGCCGACGCGGCCGATGCGGTGCGTGTACGCCTCGGGGGCCGACGGCACGTTGTAGTTCACGACGTGCGTGAGCTGCTCGATGTCGAGGCCGCGGGCGGCGACGTCGGTGGCCACCAGCAGGTCGGCGGTGCCGCCGCGCAGACGCGACATCACGCGGTCGCGCTGCTCCTGGCTGATGCCGCCGTGCAACGACTCGGCGCGGTAGCCGCGGCCGTTCAGCGTCTCGGTGAGCTGGTCGACCTCGTCGCGCGTGCGGCAGAAGACGACGGCGGCGGTCGGCGCCTCGACGTCCAGCACGCGGCCGAGGGCGGCGGGCTTGTGCTCGCGGCGCACCAGGTACGCGGTCTGCCGGACGCGCGGGGCCTCGCCGGGCTCGGTCTTCTCCCGCTCGATCTGGATCAGCACCGGCTCGCGCAGGTGGCTCTTGGCCATGCGGTTGATGCGCGGCGGCATCGTGGCCGAGAACAGCACGGTCTGCCGTTCGGCGGGCGCCTCGGCGAGGATCGCGTCGATGTCCTCCGCGAAGCCCATGTCGAGCATCTCGTCGGCCTCGTCGAGCACGACCATCTCGAGGTCGCCGAGCTGCAGCGTGCCGCGCTGCAGGTGGTCGATCGCACGGCCGGGGGTGGCGACCACCACGTCGACGCCGCGGGACAGCTCGCGCAGCTGACGGCCGATCGGCTGGCCGCCGTAGATCGGCAGCACGCGCGCGCCCATGTGACGGCCGTAGCGGTGCACGGCTTCACACACCTGCACGGCCAGTTCACGGGTCGGCGCGAGCACGAGCGCCAGAGGCTTCTCGCCCTTGCCGATCCGGTCGGCGATGCGTTCGAGCAGCGGCAACGCGAACGCCGCCGTCTTGCCCGTGCCCGTGGCGGCCTGCCCGAGCAGGTCGTTGCCGGCGAGCAGCGGCGGGATCGCTTCACTCTGGATCGGCGTCGGCTCCTCGTAGCCCAGCGTGGTGAGTGCGTTGAGGATGTCGGGCCGCAGCCCCAGGTCGGCGAAACCGTTGTCGGCGGTGGTCATGACGAGTATCTTCCCTCACCGCCCGACATCGCACTCACTCAGACCAGGTCACGCGGGCGGACGGCCGTCTCGCCGGGCCATGTGTCTGCGAGGACGCCCACGTTGATGGGGGCGCCCGTGGCCTGGGTGTGCCGGTCATCACGTCGCTGCCGGGTCCACTGCGGACGGTCGGTCTGGTCCGCTGGATCGCGATGCGGCAGACGGGTGATTGCGTCGAAATGCCGTCGTGGCGCGTAACGGGATGAGTGATCACCTCTATTTGCGATGCATGGCTCGATTACCCGCGTTCGTGATTCTGTTCTTGTTGGTTCTGTCCGGCCCTGCGGGTGCGAAGCAGCAGAACTGGTCACCGACAACGGTTGATCCTGGGCCGTGGACGGAGCTGCACACCGACGAACCGGGTGGGCCGGGGCGGATCAACGTCAACGAAACCTGTCCGATGACGTTCACCTGGTGGAAGCGCGCGGACGGCGTGAGCCTGATCGTCAAGACCTTCACCTGTAAGAATCCTCGTACTGCGGCAAGACTCTCCGGTCTGCTGGCGTCCTACGACGAACGTGAGGCACGACCGCCCGTCCTCGGTCCGGCCATCGACGTCGCACACGCGGAGTCGGTACCGGACGTGGGATTTTCCGTGAATCGGCATTGGGCACAAGGCACGTCGGTGCTCATGGTGCAGATGCTGTGCGGGCCGCTCGACTGGGCGAGCTGCTTTGACATCGCCGACCCCGCCACGAAGTCCTACGCCGCGGCGCGGTCCGGTACACCGCGGCGATTGGAAGAACCGATCCAAGCCTTCTTCAGCGCAACGGAGAGCACATTGCTCACGGTGTGGTGCTTGTTCGTCGGCGTGCCGGCATTGGTGAGGCAGGTCACGCGTGCCCGCTACCCGAGGCCGGTGCTGCCGTGGTGGACGGACGTCGGTCCGGACGTGCGCAGGGCTCGGCTCCGCTCGGTCGGTTGGGGCCTGCTGGTAGGACTCCGCCGTGTTTGTTACGTGTTGATCGTGGTGCTGCTGTTCGCCCGGGGGCGCGAAGCGGGTGGGTGGGGCTGGATCGCCTTGTTCACCGCAGTGGCGGTGGGATGCTGGTGGTGGGCGCGACGTGTGTGGCAGCCGGTGTTCGGTGTCTCCCGTTGGTGGGAGTTCGCTCGCAACACCCGGACGAAACTGCACCTCGTCGGCGGCCTGCTCGTCTGGACCTGTGTTCGGGGCGGCGCGTTCTTCCTGCTGCTCGTCGCCGAGATGTCGATCTACATCGAGGCGACTGGCGGATTCGACAGTCCCGCGCTGCGCAACGTCACCCTGCCTGACAACCCGAGCGATCTCTCGCTGTACCAGTCCTTTCTCGTCATCGTGGTCGGTGTCAGCTCGGAAGGTGCCAGCGGGCTCATCTACCTGTTCGTGATCGGTGGGCTGACGCTGCTGCTGTTGCTGGACCAGGTCAGCAAACGGCTGTTGACGCCCAAGTTCGACTTCGCAGGCGACGGCCGGGAGGAGATCCTCTACCTGCGCAACTTCGGTGACGACCGGATGCGGTTGCGGGCAAGCAGGTTGAGCAGGCGCGGTGTGCTCGCAAGGTTGTCGCCGTGGCAGACGCGACCGTTCGAGACGGTGGTGCTCAGCCGGTTGCGAATGGTCGGTGACGCTTATGCCGTGAGTCACCCGAGGCGCGCCACGTTCAATCCAGGGGTGCCCAAGGTCTCGCTGGCCGGTGACTGGCTCCAAGCTGTTACCGAGCAAGCTGAGCGCGCCCTGTTCGTGGTGGTGTCCGTGACTCCGCGAGCTGTCGGCAAGGAGGGCTTCCTCGAGGAGCTCCACATGCTCTCCGACGTGCTGAGCCACAAACGGATCATGCTGGTCGTCGGCTCGTGGCGACGCAGCAAGCTGGTGCACAACTGGACCGAGTTCCTCGCCGCAACGAGGCATCTCGCGTTGTTCGCGCCGCTCGACCGCGTGACGGGAACCCTCGCCACTCAGGTGATGGTGCACCTGCCCGGAATCGGCTGGGAAGCATGGGGTGCCCGCACGCGGTCGGAGTGGTCCTACGCGGTGTCGCTCGACCTCGCGTTGCGGCGGGCGTTGCCGATCTGGCGTGCTGGCCGGCAAGCGGAAGACTCAACTGCACCTCCGCACGGCTCGTCGCCTCGTTCACCGTGACCGACACCTGAACCTGACCCGGCTTGAGCGCGGTGAGCGTCCCCGTGCCGGGATCGAGCCACGCCACGTGCCACGGCCTGATCCCGGACCTCGGACCCACGTGCAGGCCGGGTGACCCTTCCCACACCACGTTCATCGGGTAACGCACCTGAACGGTCCGCGCACCCTGTTTCACCGTGGCCGCAACCGTTTCCGGTGCGCCGAGCCGCACGGTCTCCGGCGCGTGGACCTGGAGCGAGTCCACGTGCGGCCGGATCTCCGCGGTGATGCCGCGGTCGGTGACACCGACGAGCGTCCAGCCGGTGAAGCCGCCCGCCTCGGCAGGTGCCTTGCCGGAGTTGCCGTTGATCACGTGCGGCACCCCGTCCACTGTGGACGCGAAGAACCCGCCGACGTGACCCCCGATGAACGCCGTGGGTTCGTCGCGTTCGGACAGCAGCCTTTCGACGTAGGCGGCTTCCATCCGGTCGGAGAGCTGGCTCGTGTGCGCGGGCGTGGGATCGCGTGGCGGGTGGTGCATCATCACGATCGCCTGACCGTTGGCCTGGAGAGCGTTCCGGAGCATCTCGACCTGGTCGAGGCCGCCGCCGCGCAGCGTTCCGGTCGACGAGTCGAGCAGCACGAACCGGGTGCCCCTGTGGTCGAACGTGCGGTGGGTGGCGCCGAACTCGCGGCGGAAGTTGTCGATCGTGCCCGGCCCCATGATCTCGTGGTTGCCCGGCACGTAGTACCAGGGGAAGTCACCGAGCTCCTCGGTCAGGATCCTGCGCGCGAGCTTCAGGTCCTCCGGCGACGCCTCGTCGACGAAGTCGCCGTTGATCACGACGAACTCGGCGCCGGACCGCCTGATCTCCCGCAGCGTGCGGCGGGCGGACCTCACCAGGTCGCTGTCGGGGTTGCGGGCGACGAACTGGGCGTCCGACATGACCGCGAACTTCCAGCCGTCCGCTCTGCCGATCACGTCCTCACGCAGTTCGGGGGTCGCCGGCAGGGCGATCGACGGCGGGACGCGGGCGGTGATGTCGTCGACGATCACCTCGCCCTGGTACGAGCGGTCCGCCTTGGTCTCGATCACGGTGAACCTGGTGACCTGGACCGGGAACTTGAGCTCCGGTGGTACCGCGACCTCGATCTGTTGCCAGCCGTTCCAGGTGATGTACGGGCCGTAGAGCGACCGCGACTGGCCCGTCGAGTCCGTGACGGTGAACGCCGTCCACTCGCCCTGGCCGCTGCCGCGCACCCAGGCGGCGAGCGAGAGCGGCTGGCCTTCGATCTGGAGCGGCTTCGGCGGGACGGCGTACGCGGTGCGCGTGCCGGTCGACTGCGTGAAGTCGTAGCTCAGCTCGAGGCCGCCGCCGGTGTGGCCTTCGGGTTCCGGCGTGACCCGGGCGGTCGCGCGCGCCGAACCGAAGGTCCACTGTGGAGCGTCGTCGAACGCGGCGATCAGCTGGTCGTGGACGCCGACGGTCACCGCGACCCGGGCCTCCGCGCCCTGGGCCCTCGCCCTGATCGTGGTCGCGCCGGGCTTGAGCGCCTTGATCTGCAGGTCCGGGGTGACCGCGATGATCTCCCGGTCGTAGCTGAGGTCGAGGTCCGCCCGCTCGATCGGCGCGCCGAAGCTCCTGGCGTCGAAACCGTTGATCTGCAACGGTTTGCGTTCATTTTCGGTGAGGCTGATCCGGGTGTTCTGCGGTACGAGCCGCGTGAGCTCGCCCAGGACGGTGAGCTTGGTCGTCTTGGTGGTCGCGCCGCGGGACGCCGTGAAGCTGGCGGGCCCTGTTCGTGAGGCGTGGAAGGTGTCGCCGATGGCCCAACCGCCCGTTGCGCGCGTGACGTGCTCGTTGTTGGTGGCTGGGCCGAACGTCTCGTCGTGGCCGCGCACGGTCATCCGGCGGGTCATGCCGGGAAAGACTCGGTGGCTTGCGGTCTGGACGTCGAACCCCGTGAGCCGGCCGCTGCCCGTGGGTGCGTAGAGCGCGAGGCCGTTGGGGACCGGCCGCTCACCGCCGTCCGAGGGCGTGTTGACCACCTTCAGCTCGGTGGTGCCGGGTTCGCGGGCGAGCATGGTGGACGAGCCGCCGCCGTCGAGGTTGAGCGCGTTGTGCGCGCCGAGCTCGATCATGGCGTCGGCGAGGTCCTTGAGGCTGAGTCCCGGCAGGTGGGGGCCTTGGCGTCCATCGACGGTCAGCATCACCATCTTCTTGCCGTCCTGCGAGAACCCGACGGCGGTGCGCGGGTGCACGGGGTCGGCCGGCGCGACGTTCTTGCCGTCTTCGACGAGGAGCTGCCTCCCTCCGACGGCCGTCTTCGGCCGGCTGCCGTCGCTGGTGTGGCTCTGGTAGGTGACCTCGATTCGGTCGCCGGGCTTGAGCGCCTTGAGGACGTCCGCACCCTTGTCCCTGCCTACGAGCGCGTAGCCCTGCACGGGGGTCGCGCTGGGAACGCCGACGCTTTCTACTACGTCATCGCGCACGATCACTTCGGCGGTGTTCGTTGCACCTTGAGTAGCGCGCGCTCTGCTGTACGTGCCCCACAACGGGTTGAAGACGCCGATCCCGTCAACGTCGATCCGCGCGCTGTTGAGCTGCGTCAGCCTGTGCGTGCCGTTGAGCGTGCCTTCGAAGAAGGTCTCCATCACGCTGCCGACGCCCGCCGCGTCGATTCCGACGGCTCTGCCTCGGCCGGACTTCCTGAGCTGCCCGTCCTGGATGCCGACGCCTTCGGGGGCGTGGGAGTTGTTGATGTCGAAGAAGTCGCCGTTGATCGCCGCAACGGCGTTCCTCGCCTGCTGTGAGAGGGGAGCGGCCTGCGCGACGGTGCCGGTGTCGACGTACCCGACCTGTGCCTGCGTGAGGTCGACGGCGAGCGCGTCGCCGCGGATCCAGCCCTCGGTTCTGTACCAGTCGAACGAGCTGAGCGTGACGCCCGGAGCAACGGGTCTTTCGGTGCGCTCGGTCTCGATGCGTCTCGTGATGTCGGCGTGAGCAGGGGAAACGGGCGCAAGGAGGGCGGCGGCGATGATCACCGCAAGTGCACGTCTCGTCACGCCCCGGAACCTAGACTGACCCGGTGAAGAATCGCCTAACGGTCTGCTCGTCGCACCTGATCACCCTGCCCAGCGCACCCCACGGCCCGGTCCGCGCGGCCATCGGGACGGCGCGCGAGGCCGTCGAGGCCTTCGACCCGGAACTGGTCGTCTTCTTCGGCACCGACCACCGCCGCGCCTTCCGCGCCGTCGTCCCGACCTTCGCGGTGGTGCTGTCCGCCACCGCCCAGGGCGACGTGGCCGGCCCGGTCGGCACCTACGACGTGCCCCACGCGATGGGGCGTTCGCTGGTGGCCGACCTGATCGCCCACGACTTCGACATCGCCACGGCGTACTCCGCGGCGCTGGACCACGCGTTCGGCCACACGACCCGCGACTTGCTGGGTGCCGTGGACGCGAAGCCGGTGCTGCCGATCTTCATCAACTGCGCCTCACCGCCCCACGCGTCCTTCCGCCGCGCGGCGTCGCTGGGACGCCGCGTCGGCGAGTTCTTCGCGGATCGCCGCGTGCTCTACGTCGGCTCGGGCGGCCTGGCGCACGACCTGCCCGGCTTCCGCGAGCCGGAGACGGGCGAGGCGCTCACGGAGGAGGAGCGCCAGGCGTGGATCAAGTCCGTCAACGAGAGGGCACGCGAGGAGGGCACGATCCGCGAGCTGGTGCGCACGTGGGACGAGACCTTCCTGGCCGGAGTCGGCGACACGTCGTGGGACTGGCTCGACTCGATCGGCGTCGACCTGGTCGAGCGCGGCGGCAACGGGGCCGCCGAGTGCCTCACCTGGACGGCGGCGTGGGCCGCCGGTGGGCAGGCCCTGACGACGCTGGCGCACGAGTTCGACACGAACGGCCGCGCGGTGGTGATGTCGGAGCGGTGACGCGTCCGTTCGGATGAACGCAGTCGCTGCCACCGCTCAACTGGGGACTTGTGCCGCGGACGTCTGACGGGGGCAAGGATCCGTTCGTCACCGAAGGCCTGACTGACATGGCGAACTCTTCAGGTTCTGGGGAAGCCCGGTCGTGCGGAGACGTTGTTGCGCGCTGAGTTGGCGAGTGACAGGTCGGGCGAGACCATCGAGCAAGGCTGACCGTCATCGAGCGTCCGGCATCTCCACCGTCGAGAGGACGTCGGCCTCAGCCAGGTACAGACGGCCGAGGTCGATGAGAAGCGTTCCGAGCTCCCTGTAGTGCTCCGCGCGTTCGACATCGGGAATCAGCCCGCACGTGCGCAACATGTTTTGTGCGAGCAACTCACCGAACTGTGGATAAGTCTTCACCACCTCACGCGAGAGGCGTTGAAGAGATATGCGGAGCAGGTCTTCGGTCAGGATTTCCGCGGCCATGGCAGGATCCCCTCGCTCTCTCGCCAGATGCCGTCGCAGTCCCAGCACGTCGGCCACACGTTCTTGTCTCGCCACAAGCTGACCTGGTGCGGTACAAAGGGATGGCCGCACAGGGTCTCGGCGAGCTGCCCCCTGGTCAGCTCGTCGTGGATGGCGTGTCGCAGCCCCTGGTGGGGCGTCCAACGGAATCTCACACAATTATTCTGCTGCTTGGAGGAGCTCCAAGCTAACGCCCTTTTGGGTTGTGTTGCGGTCAAACGTTCTGGAATGGGTGAGAATGGGGCTACGGTCCTCGCCATGCCGAAAAGATTCTCCACTGCAAGGGGTCGGGAGTTCGGTGACGGGCTGCGCGCGGCCATTGCCGCCACGGGCATGACTTCCCGCGCGGTCGCTGAGCTCGTGGGCTGGCAGGAAGCCAAGGTGTCCGACCTCGTGAACGGCAAGGGCGGGGCGACCGAGCTGGAACTGGCCGTGCTGCTGGGCGTCTGCCGGACGCCGCCGGACGAACGCGACCACCTGCTGTCGCTCTTCAACGAGACCAGTCTCAAGGGCTGGTGGCAGGACCACGGGGCGTGCACGCCGGTCCGGCCGCGCACGTTGATCGAGCAGGAGCGCGCCGCGAGGAAGCTGATCAGCTGGCAGGTGTCGCTGGTGCACGCCCTGATCCAACTGCCGGAGTACGCGCGGGCTGTCATCGCGTCGTGCGCGAACGTGCCCGAGGACGAGGTCGAGGAGCGCGTGGAGGTCCGCACCGAACGGCAGATGGTGCTGCGCAAGGGTTTGAAGTGCCTCTTCTACCTCCACGAATCGGCGTTGCTGTCACCGATCGGTGGACACGAGACCATGGAGGCGCAACTGGAGCACCTGCTGAAGATGGCGCAGCGGTCGTACATCGAGATTCGGATCGTGCCGTTCTCGGTCGGTGCACATGCGGGGCTCGCGGGGGCGTTCGACATGCTGACCTTCGACAAGTACGAGCCGGTCGTGTTTCTGGACAGCGAGAACTCGAGCCTGATCATCGAGGCGCCGTACGCCGTGAAGGCGTACGAACGGGTGGTGGAGGCGCTCGATGAGATCGCCTTGGATGCGGAACAATCGAAGGAGCTGATCAATCAGCTGCTGACATGAGGAGAGACCGATGGCCGAGTGGCGCAAGAGCACCCGGAGCGGAAACGCCGGCAATTGCGTGGAGATCGCCGCCGGCATCGGCATCCGAGACAGCAAGGCGCCCGCCAGCCACGTCGAGGTGGGCGCAGCCGCGTGGTCCGCGTTTCTCGCGAACGTCACCCGAGAGGACTGAGAAACGGCGCGAAGTGGTCGGCGACGTCGTCTGCGACCGCTTCGGCGTCACGGGTGCCGTCGACCTCGATCACGCGCATCCCCAACGCACGGGCGGCGCGCACCGCGTCCTCCGCGACGAGCCGGTTGCGCTCCAGGCGGTTTCGTTGCGCCCGAGCAGGATCGCTGACCTCGGCGGGAAGCGCTCCGGCGCGCGGCAGCACGCGAAGCTGGTGCTCGCGGAACTCCGGCGTCGGCACCACCACGACCATCCTGCGCGGTGAGTCGATCAGGGGTGCCACCAGTTCGGGGCGCAGGCCCCAGCCCTCGGCGAGGATCGGCCTGCCCGACACGAGTGCGCGCAGGTCGTCGAGCACCCACTCGAACCTGGCCGGAAACCCTGCCAGGGTGCTCGCGGCCATGTCGGACGGTGTCGGGTGCACCCACATGTCGTCCGGTGAGCTCGGCAGCGGTTTGCCGCTGGCGATGCGGCGGTCGTTGTGGCCGCGGGCGTCGTGGTAGTCGTAGTGGTAGGCGGTGATTCCGTGTCGCAGTGCCAGGATTCGTGCCACCGTCGACTTGCCTGCCCATTGCGCGCCGCCGATCCACAGCGCGTTGCGCAGGGTGCCGAACGGATCCCAGGTCTCGGTCACGGGTGCCATTCTGCCGGTCGTTACCATCCGAACCATGACCATGCCCGCGGCGATCGAAGCCGTCCGCGCAGCGTTCGTCGGCCTCACCGCGGGGGAGTTCGACCTGCCGCCGCGGCAGGCGTTCAGCGAGAGCCGCTCGCTCGTCATGGCGGTGCACCACCGGCCGACGCGGTCCACGGCGGTCAAGGTCATCAGCATCGAGCTGGAGCGGGATCCGGTGATCGCCGGCACGGTCGTCTACTCGCATCCCGAGGGTCAGTTCGCCACGGACGCGGTGCCGCTCACGACGTTGCGGACGGGTGCTGTCGTCGGTGTGGCAACGGATCTGCTGGCCGACGAGGACGCTTCCCACCTGGCGATGCTCGGAGCCGGGGCGCAGGCCGCGGACCAGGTTCGGGCGGTGCACGCGGTGCGGCCGTTGAAGAAGCTCGTCGTGTTCAACCGGAACGTGGAGAAGGCCGAGGCGCTCGTCGACGGGTTGAAGGACGAGCTGCCGGACACGGTGATGGACGTGGCGGCGAACGCCGAGGACGCCGTTGAAAGCGCGGACGTCGTGTGTTGTGCGACGGCGTCCACCGTGCCGTTGTTCCGCATGGAGGCGTTGAAGGAACGGGTGCACGTCAACGCGATCGGGTCCTACCGGCCCGTGATGAGGGAGCTGCCGGAGGAGTTGCTCGCCACGGCGGAAGTTGTTGTGGTGGACCAGGTCGAGGCGGCGTTGAGCGAGGCCGGGGAGATCATCCGGGCGGTGAACTCCGGTGTGCTGCGGCTGGAGGCGCTCGTCGAACTCGGCGCGGCGCTGGGGAATCCGCCGCTGCGGCAGGGGCGGACCGTGTTCAAGTCCGTCGGGGTGGCCGTGCAGGACTGGGCCGTGGCAAGGCTTTTGGCCTGAACGAACGCTGGACGTGAACCCCCTTCCGCCGCAAGGGGTTCACGTCCAGCGCGGTGATTCTCCCAGCCAGGCCATGCGCTACCGGGCCGGGAGTGACCTCAGACCTGCCACTTCTGGTTGGCCGTGCCCGCGCAGTCCCAGATCTGGAGTCTCGTGCCGTTGGCGGAGGAACCGCCGGTGGCGTCGAGGCACCTGTTGGCCTGCGGGTTCACTATGTCCTGAGCACCGCTGACGGACCATCGCTGCGCTCCGGTGCCGTTGCAGTCCCAGAGCTGGACCGCCGTGCCGTTCGCGACGCCTCCGCCGGAGACGTCCATGCACTTGCCCAGCGCGCGGATGGTGCCGTCGCCGGGGCGGCTCCACTTCTGGGCGGCGTTGCCGTTGCAGTCGGTGATCTGGATGGGCGTGCCGTTGGCGGTGTTCGCCCCGGCCACGTCGACGCACTTGCCGCCGATGCCGCGGATCTCCGTGCCGCCGGTGGGCGGCGGGCTGTCGTTGGAGACGCGGACCCAGTCGATCACGAGCTGCTGCGGGAACGTCGTGCTGCCGTCCGGGTAACCCGGCCACTCACCACCGACCGCGAGGTTGATGATGATGAAGAACGGCTTGTTGAACACCCACGTCTTGCCGCCGAGGTCCTGCGGCGTCTTGCGGCCGTAGACCTGGCCGTCGACGGACCACACGATCTCACCCGGACGCCAGTCGACGGCGAAGTTGTGGAAGCCGTCGGCGAAGTTCGGGCCGTTGTAGACGTGGGACAGGCCGCCCGCACCGCTGTAGCCGGGGCCGTGGATGGTGCCGTACACGGTGTTCTGCTGGTGTCCCAGGAACTCCATGACGTCGATCTCGCCGGAGCCCGGCCACGGGTTACCGCTGTTGATGTCCGCACCCAGCATCCAGAAGGCCGGCCAGATGCCCTTGCCGCGCGGCATCTTCATGCGCGCTTCGAACCGGCCGTAGGTCTGGGTGAACTTGCCCGCGGTGTTGATGCGGGCGGACGTGTACTCGCAACGGCCGTACCAGCACTGGTAGTTGCCGGGGTTCTCGCGCTTGGCGGTGATCACGAGATTGCCGTTGCCGTCGTGCGCCGCGTTCGAGGTACCGGCCTGGTACCACTGAGACTCGCGGTTGTTGCCGTTGTTGTTGCCCACTTCCATTTGCCACTTGCCGCCGTCGACACCCGTGCCGGCGGGGGCGTTGAACTCGTCGGCCCAGGTCACCGCCGCATTGGCAGGGGGAGCTTGGGTGGTGGTGGCGACGGTTGTCCCTGCGGCCACCATCAAGGCAGCGGCGAGGGCCGTCCCGATGCGTCGCTGCATCGAACCGACCTTTCCTGGATTTAGTTGTGCGCCCAGTGGTTCGGAAGTGTTGTCACGCCGTGACTCTCGGTCAACGTGTAAAGGTTTTCAAGAATTTGTCAGATGAGAGCGCTCTCAGGAGATCGTGGGCGCTGCCAGCGGGAACGCGAGTGAAACGGGGGTCGGAGGCTTGGGAGCCTTCCGCAGGGAGCCCGTCGGCGTGGAAGACCGCCGACCTGGCACGCCGAGGTCCGGAAGGCCCCGAGCGGAGCCTTCCGGACCTGGCAGGGATCAGCCCATCGGCGTGGTGATCACGTTGAAGACCGAGCCGCCGCTGGCCTGGCGGGCGCTGAGGTCCTCGAGGATCGTCGAGACCGGGGAGTAGTTGTTCAGCTCCCCCGGCTGGCAGGCGCCGCTGCGGGCCTGCTGGCTGCCGTTGAGGATGCCCAGCGCGGCCTTGTCGACCTGGCTGAACAGCGGGCTGCCGCTGTCACCGTTGCGGGCGCACAGGTCCGTGTTGATGCCGACGTCGGTGGACAGGACCCGGCCGCACCTGGTGCCGGGGTGGTAGCCCGCTCCGGGACCGCTGTCGTAGGACTCCGGGTAGTCCACCGAGCTGGCACCGGCGCCCGACGTGCACACGATCGCGCCCGCCTTGACCTCGGCCAGCGGGGTGACCTTGGTGATCTCCTGGTTCTGCGACGTGGCCTGCGGGCCGCACGGGGTGTCCGCGTTGCTGTCGTTACCGCCGTTGCGGCAGAACTTGAGCACCGTGTTGCGGTTGGTCTGGCCTTCCAGCCACTTGATCGCGGTCTTCGCGTCGACGTACCGCAGGGCGGCGTAGTCGTACGGGTACGCGTTCTTCTCGATGCCGTGCATGTTCACGACGTTGAGGCGGTTGTGCTGCGTCGGCACGGAGTTCTGCTTGTTCACCGTGCAGTGGCCCGCGGTCAGCACCCACGACGCGTTGGGGAAATTGCCGCCGGTCGTGCGCAGGTTGAAGGCGGCCGTGCAGCCACCGGTGGTGCCGTTGTCGCGCCTGATGTCCAGCCGCAGACCACCTCTCATGGGGCCGTAGTTCGTGCAGTACAACGGGTGGCAGTAGCCCACGTTGACCGGGTCGCCCGCGAACGGCGTCGGCTTCGGCAGGATCCGGGTGGAGACCAGGCTCGGATCGGCGTCGAACGTCCGGTTCTCCGGCACCGCCTGAGTGGTGGTCCCGGGCTTGTTCTCCTTGAGCCACGCGCGTTCCCAGACGACGACGCGGTTCTCGGTCTCGCTGATGGCCGGCAGGTGCACGGCGTCCGCACCGGCGCCGACCTGCTTGCTGATCCGGTCGTGGACCGACTTCAGCGTGGCCAGCGAGTGCTTCACCTCGCGGATCTTGACGTTGGCGCGGTCGGGCATGCCGCCGACGTAGCGCTGGGCGACCGCGGGCTTCGTCATGGCGACGACGAGCTCGCCGCCGGCCTCCTGATCCAGCCACATGCCGCCGTACTCACCGGCGGCTTCGCGCTTCAGCGTCTGTTCGAGCTTGATCGCGTCGTTCTGGAGCTCCAGGCGGCGCAGGGCTTCCTGTTCGCTGACGCGGTAGTTCTTGACCAGGTAGGCGATCGACTCGGAGACGGTGCTCGGGTCGATCGCGGTGTGGAACGACGGTCCGGCCGTGGCCGATGCCGATGTGATGGTCGCCGAGACCATCAGGCCTGCGGCGACCACCCCCAGGTGTCTGGCAAACCGCAATGGGTGCTCCTCGTTCGGATGAGTGACTCGACCATTGAAACGGTTGCCGGGCGCCGAACGTTGGAAGATCCGCAAGATCTTCACAAACTTTCGCCTGAAGAATTTTCAGTGAGAGCGCCCCGAGGAGCGCTCTCGCCGGTCACGTCACCCGCAGCGGACGTCGACGAAGATGGTCTTCTCCTGCCCGATGTTGGACACGCGCACCTGGACGGTGCCCGGTCCGTTCAGGTGCTGGTTCTGCACGTCCACGCGCAGCACGGTGCAGCCGGGCTGGTTCGCGACCGAGATCTGGTGCGCGCCCGCTTCGACGGCCTCGACGTGGGCCTCGTGCATCACCATCAGCTCAGGGGCGTAGTAGGACCACTTCTTGTTCGACGCGCCGTTGGTGTCCGTCCACGTCACGGCGTACCCGTCCAGCGGTCCGGCGCCGTCCCAGCGGTAGAAGCGGGTGTCGATCTCGACGATCACCCGGTCCCCGACCTTGAAGTTGTCGGTCTTGCTGTGCGCGGGGACGAACCCGTGGCGGTTGCCGCCGGAGTTGCCGCAGTCGACGACGTTCAGTCCGTTCGCGACACCGAACTTCGCGCAGCCGGCCAGGAAGTCCTCGACGGTGGTGACCCAGACCTTGTACACGCCACCGTTGTTGGGCGTGTCCAGGTAGGGGAACAGTTGCACGGTCGTAGCGCCGTGGTCCACATCGGACCCGGTCACGTGCTCGCAGTCGGTGTCGACGACTCCGCTGATCACACCGTCCGCAACGGTGAACTGGCGGCAGCGCGCCGGGTCGGTGGACAGCAGCACCTTGCCGCTGGGGTCGGTCACCTGGAACACGTACGTGCCGTCGTCGAGCCCGGCGGCCGTCTGCGGCGCACCGGGGCCGGGGCCGCCGTCGAGGTACACGTCCTGTTTGGACGGATAGTGGTTGAAGTTGACCTCGCTGCCGTCCGGCAACGTCGTGAAGATCGCGCCCGATGGTGCGTGGGCGCTCGCGGTGGTGGGTACCAACAGCGCTGCGCCGACGGCGACGGTGGCCGCTGCCGCCCAGCGTCCGGCTATTCGCATTCCTGCCTCCGGGTGGTGCAGATCCCGGCTTCGGCCGACACCCCGCCGGCCGCCCCGACGCCGCAGGCGATCACGGTACTTGTCATCTGACCTGCGGCCAATGAGCCGAACGACCTGCATCCGATAGGAAAAACCAATTGCGCCAGGTGGTCGTGACCGACAGCGTGGCCGGGGTGACTCGGGGAATGCGGTGGCTGCTCGCGGTGGCCTGCGGTGTGGCGGTCGGCAACGTCTACTTCCCTCAGGCGGTCACACCGCTGGTCGCCGAGGGACTGCGCATCTCGCCGGACCGCGCGGCGCTCGTGATCACGGCCGCGCAGATCGGGTACGCGTGCGGGATCTTCCTGCTCGTGCCGCTGGGCGACCGCGTGCCGTACCGGCCGTTGATCGCCACGCTCTTCACGGTGACGGGCCTCGGGCTCGCCGTCGCGGGGTTCGCGCCGTCGTTCGGGCCGCTGTTCGCGGCAGGGGTCGCGGTCGGCGTCGCCACGGTGATCGCGCCGATCATCGGCCCGATGGTCGCGGGGATGGTCGCACCGGAGAAGCGGGGCGCCGCCAGCGGAACCATGCTCGCGGGGTCGATCGGCGGGATGTTGCTGGCGCGCACGTTCAGCGGGGCGCTGGGCGAGTGGCTGGACTGGCGGGCGCCGTACCTGGTGGCGTCGGGGCTCGCGTTCGTGATGGCGGTGGCGTTGTGGCGGGCGTTGCCCCGGACCGAGCCGCACACCCGGCAGTCCTTTCCGGACCTCCTGCTGGAACCGTTGCGGCTGCTGCGAAATGAACCCGAGCTGCGGCGTTCCTGCCTGTACCAGGGCATGATCTTCGGGGCGTTCAGCGCGGTGTGGGGGAGTGTCGCGTTGCTGCTCGCCGGCCCGGTCTACGGCTACGGCGCGCAGGCGGTGGGACTGCTGGCGCTGGTCAACGTCGCGACGATGGCCGCGACGCCGGTCGCGGGCCGGATCGTGGACCGGCGCGGGTCGGATCCGGTGAACCTCGTCTGCATGCTCGCCGTGATCGCGGCGGCCGCGGTGCTGGCGGCGGGGAGCGCGGGTGGAACGGCCGGGCTGGTCGCGCTCGTGGCCGGCACGCTCGTGCTCGACGTCGCGATGCAGTGCGGCATGGTCGCCAACTCCATCCGCATGTACGCGTTGAGCGACACCCATCGCGGACGCCTCAACACGGCGTACATGACGTGCGCGTACATCGGTGGCGCGGTCGGGTCGTGGCTGGGCGTGCAGGCGTACGTCCGGTTCGGCTGGCGTGGCGTGTGCGTGCTCGTCGCCCTCATGGCGCTCGTCGCGCTGGCTCGGCATTCGATCAGGCGCAAGTCCGCACTTGACGCGTGAGGCTAATGATATTAGCTTTTGAGCTATGGCAGTTCGACAACGTCTGACCACCAGCAAGGTCGTGGACGCCGCACTGGAGCTGGTCGACGAGCAGGGCGTCGAAGGACTGACGCTCGCCGCCGTCGCCGCCCGGACCGGCGTCGCCACGCCCTCGCTGTACAAGCACGTCGCGAGCCTCGGCGAACTGCGAGGCCACGTCGGCGTGCGGGTGCTGGAGGACATGGCCGCGCGGTTCACGCAGGTCGTGCTCGGCCTGTCCGGCGAGGAGGCCGTGACAGCGCTGATGCACGCCTACCGCGCGTACGTCGCCGAGCACCCGAAGCGCTACGCCGCCATGCCGATGGACCCGCTGCACGACGAACTGCAGCAGGCAGCGGGGATGAAGCTCATCGAAGTCATGCTCGCGACCTTGCGCGGCTTCGGCCTGGAGGGCTCCGACGCCATCCACGCCACGCGGCGGCTCCGGGTGATCGTGCACGGCTTCGCGTCGATCGAGTCCGGCGGCGGGTTCGGCCTGCCGGAAGGACTCGACGACACCTACGACCAGCTCGTCCGGATGTATCTCACCGACCTCAGGGGGAAATCATGAGAATCACGCTCACCGCCGCAGGCCTGCTCTTCTTGCTGTACCCCGTCTTCCGCCCGTGGGAGGACGAGACGACGGCCGCGGGCGCCGCCGCCGCGATGGGGTCCCAGGCGTGGGTCCTGTCGCACCTGTTCGCCATGATCGGGTTCATCCTGGTGCCGATCGCGCTGCTGGAGATCCACCGCACCGCCGCGATCACGTTCTGGGTCGGTGCCGGCCTCACGTTGCCCTACTACGGCGCCGAGGACTTCGCCCTGCACGAGATCGCCACGCAGCCGAACCTCCTCGAACTGGCCGAGTCGGTGCGCTTCAACCCGTTCGCCGTCACGACCTTCGCGGTCGGGCTGGTGACGATGGGCGTCGCGGCCGTCATGGTCGCGCTCAAGCTCCGCACGGCGCCCGCGATCGTGTTCGCGGCCGGGTTCGCCCTGTTCCTGCCGCAGTTCTTCACGCCGCCCGCGTTCCGGATCGCGCACGGCGTGCTCATGATCGTCGGCTGTGTGTGGCTCGCGTGGGACTCAGCGCGGAGTCAGGCGAAAGACCCGCAGCTCGCGGCCGCCTGACCGCGCGACGTAGTCCTGAAAGGCCGGCCAGGCCGCCACGAGCTTGCTCCAGGCGGCCTCGCGCTCGGCACCTGCCAGCAGCGTTCCCCGCACATCACGCACCGTACCCCGGACGTTCACCTGGATGTCCGGGTTCTTGATCAGGTTCGCGGTCCAGCCGGGGTGGTGCGGCTTGCCCCAGTTCGACCCGACGACCAGCATCCCGTCCCCGTCGGCGATGTACTGGACCTGGTTCAGGCGCTGCTCACCGGACTTCGCTCCGACAGTGATCAGCGTCAGCCCTGTCTGCTTGCTCAGCGAGACGGTCATGACCTTGCCGCCGGTCAGTTTGTAGAGCAGGCGGTCGGTGCCGATCACGGCCTTCTCGAACCACGACATCTCTAGAGCGCTCCCGTCGACCTCGCCGCGTGGACGGCGGCGGTTCTGTTGTGCACCCCCAGCTTGCGCATCGCGCCGCGGAGGTAGGCCTTGACGGTTTCGGTGCTCAACCCGAGCTCGGCGGCGATCTCCCGGTTGGACGCACCGACCGCGGCCAGCCGAAGCGTATCGAGTTCGCGCGGGGTCAGTCCCGTCGGGACGGTGACGGGAGCTTCACCACCGAGGTCCTGGTGGACCTTGCGAAGGCGTTCGCGCAACGCGGGGTCCCCGACGAGCTTGGCGACCTCGGCGAGCTCGCGGAGGGCGGCTCGGGTGTTCGGTGAAGGCATGTCCAGGTCCTGTGCGAATCCCTGCGCGATGGCGCCGGCCATCCGGATCGACCGGTCGCCGACGGTCGCCTGCCCGCGCACGGCCCCGTAGAGCACGCCGCGCACGGTGCCGCGGACCGTGACCGGATAGGCGAACACCGAGGTCAGCCGTTCGTCGACGACCACCATCTGGTCGAACTCGTGGGTGATCGCCTTGGTCGAGGCGTAGTCGTTGACGCGCACCGGCGCGCCCATCGCGATCGCCGTGCCGCCCAGGCCACGTCCCGCTCCGATGCGCAGGCCGTGCAACGACGTGCCGTGCGTGCCGAAGAACGAGCTGAGCACCAGGTCACGGCCAGGAGTCACGGCCCCGCCGAACACGACCGGCAGCCCGGTGGCACGGCGGAGCATGTCCAGGCGTTGCGGCAGCAGCGCCGGAAAGCGGTCTGGCAGCACGCTCGCAGTCTCGCCCACCGCCTCACCCTCGAAAAGGGGTGCACCCCCGTACGGGGGTATACCGGCGACTCCGGCTCTCCCACCCTCTGCCCATGTCCAGTCACGACACGTACCGCGCGGCTCGCGACCTGATGCTCACCGATCCCGAGTCGTTCACCTGGCCGAGCTTCGGCAACAGCTTCAACTGGGCGCACGACTGGTTCGACGTCATCGCCGAGGGCAACACCACCACGGCGTTGCACGTCGTCGAGGAGGACGGGTCGGGGCGCGCCTACACGTTCGACGAGCTCCGACGCCGTTCGAACCGCGTCGCGCGCTGGCTCGCGTGGCACGGCGTCGGCAAGGGCGACAGCGTGATGATCATGCTCGGCAACCAGGTCGAGCTGTGGGAGTCGATGCTCGCGGTGATGAAGCTCGGCGCGGTGATCATGCCGACCACCACCGCGCTCGGGCCCGCCGACCTCGCCGACCGGCTGCACCGCGGCTCGGTCCGGCACGTCATCGCGCGGGCTCAGGACGCGGACAAGTTCGAGGACGGCCCCGTTCTCATCGCCGTCGGCGGCGCCGAGGCGGGCTGGCTGGACTACGCCGAGACCGAGGAGGCGCCGGACGGCCCCGTGCCGCACCCGAAGACGCGGGCGGACGACAGGTTGCTGCTGTACTTCACCTCCGGCACGACCAGCCGCCCGAAGCTCGTCGAGCACACCCAGACCTCGTACCCGGTCGGGCACCTCACGACCATGCGCTGGATCGGGATCCGGCCGGGTGACGTCCACCTCAACATCAGCTCGCCGGGCTGGGCCAAGCACGCGTGGAGCTGCTTCTTCGCGCCGTGGATCGCCGAAGCGACGATCTTCGTCTACAACTACGGCCGGTTCGACGCGGCCGCGTTGCTCGGCCAGATCCGGGACGAGGGCGTCACCACGTTCTGCGCGCCGCCGACGGTGTGGCGGATGCTGATCAAGGCCGACCTCAGCGGAGGGCCGGGCGCGTTGCGGGAGGTCGTGGCCGCCGGTGAACCGCTCAACCCCGAGGTGATCGAGCAGGTCCGCAACCAGTGGGGTCTCACGCTGCGGGACGGCTTCGGGCAGACCGAGACCACGTTGTCGGTCGGCAACGTGCCCGGCGCACCGGTGAAGCTCGGGTCGATGGGACGGCCGATTCCCGGTGTGCCCGTCGTGCTCGTCGACCCGATCACCGGACGACCCGCTGACGAGGGGGAGATCTGCATCGACCTGGCGCAGCGGCCGATGTCGCTCATGGTGGGCTATCACGGCGACGAGGAGCGCAACGCCGAGGCGATGTCCGGTGGTTACTACCACACGGGCGACATCGCAGCGCGCGATGACGACGGCTACCTGTTCTACATCGGACGGACGGACGACGTGTTCAAGGCGTCGGACTACAAGATCTCGCCGTTCGAGCTGGAGAGCGTGCTGATCGAACACCCCGCGGTCACCGAGGCCGCGGTCGTGCCCGCACCGGATCCGCTCAGGCTCGCCGTGCCCAAGGCGTACGTGGCGTTGAGCGCGGGCTGGGAGCCCAGCCGCGAGACGGCGTTGCAGATCCTGCGGCACGCGCGCGAGAACCTGGCTCCGTTCCAGCGGATCCGGCGGCTGGAGTTCGCCGAGCTGCCCAAGACGGTGTCCGGCAAGATCCGCAGGGTCGATCTGCGCACCCGTGAGGAGAACGGCGCCGAGCAGGCGGGGGAGTGGCGCGACGAGCAGTTCCCCGAGCTGCGCCAGTAGGGCGATTGCCCTTGGTGATCTACTGGTCGCATGGTGCGAAAGATCGCTGGTCGACCGGCGGTGATCACCGGAGCAGCCTCGGGAATCGGCCGCAGCCTCGCGCAGCGGCTGTCCCGGCACGGCTCACCTGTGGTCATCGCCGACGTCGACGAGGCAGGGCTCGAGGAAACTGCCAAGTCGTTGCACGGCCCGGTGCTCAGCCGCGTGCTCGACGTGCGCGACGCGGACGACGTGCACCAGTTCGCGGGGGAGGTCCGCGACTGGCTGGACCTGCCCATCGCCGCCGTGTTCAACAACGCGGGCGTAGCCACGTCCACGACCGTGCTGAACTCACAGCCGGAAGACGACTCCTGGCTGTTCGACATCAACTACTGGGGTGTCGTCAACGGCACGAGGGCGTTCCTGCCGTTGCTGCTCGAACGCAACTACGGCGTCATCGTGAACACCTCCAGCGTGTTCGGGCTGCTCGGGATGCCGAAGCAGAGCGCCTACTGCGCCTCGAAGTTCGCCGTCCGCGGCTTCACCGACTCGCTGCGCCAGGAGCTGCGCGGCACCGGCGTCTCGGCGGTCGCCGTGCACCCCGGCGGCATCAAAACCAACATCATCCGCAACGGGCGCATCCACGCCGAGCTCGACGAGGACGGCCGGTCGCTGGAGCAGATCGCCTCGGACTTCGACAAGATCGCGCTGACCACGTCCGACAAGGCGGCCGAGGTCATCCACCGCGGCGTCGAACGGGGCAAGGCGCGGATCCTCGTCGGGCCCGACGCCTACGTGTTCGACGCGCTCGCCCGCATCTCGCCGACCCACTACTTCAGCGTGATGGCGCGGTTGTTCGAGCGGTGAGGCATGATCCACGCCGTGGCTTCGGAAGCGATGGTCCGGCGGACCGAGCAGTGGTTCGTCCGTCAGGGCGCGCCCACCATGATCGAGGGCTACGGCTTCCGCTCGCACGTGTTGCCGCGGATGCTGCCGGCCCTGACGTTCGTCGCGGTCGGCAGCCTCGCGTGGCTCGTGCTGATCCGCTCGACCGGGCTGTCGAAGTGGGTGCTGCTCGGCGTGATCGTCGCGGTCATGGTGTCCGCGTGGATCCTGCTCTCGTTGTTCGTCCGGCGACTGCCGAGTTTTTCGCGCCACACGACCATCGTGCTGTTGGCGGTGTACGCCGCGATGCCGGTGATCGTGCCGTTGCTCCAGTACGTGGCCAATGACGAGATCACCACGCCAGGTGCCGAAGGACCTGACTACGAGTGGTGGGTCGTCCCGCTGTGGTTCATCGCCTTCTTCGGCCTGGCCTTCGTGGCGACCATGCTGGCCACCACCTACGGCCTGGGCGCGTTGCTGAAGGCCGCCATCCGGCACGTGATCGCCGACCTGCGCAACAGCGTGCACCTGCTCGGCCGGGCACTGCCGCCGATGCTGTTCGTGACGCTGTTCCTGTTCTTCACCGGTGAGCTGTGGCAGGCGATGAACCGGCTGCACTGGCCGCGGGTGAGCCTGATCGTGCTGCTGTTCGCCGCCATCACCGTGCTGGCCGCGGCCACCCGCCTGCGCGACGAGATCGGCAGGGTCGAGCAGGACCTGCGGCCGGAGATCCTCAAGGGTGCCTGCAAGGGCACGCCACTGGCCGCGGTGGACATCGCCGAACCGTTGCAGCCCAAGCGGTTGAACGGCCGGCAGAGCCGCAACCTGCTGGTGATGCTCGCGATCCGCCAGCTCGTGCAGGCGGCGGTGGTCGGACTCGCGCTGTACGCGTTCTTCGTGGTGCTCGGCCTGATCGTCGTCACGCCGGAGATCGCCGAGCAGTGGATCGGGGCGCCGCCGACCATGTCGTGGCTCGGGGTGCCGTCCGCGATGTTGCGCAACGCGACGCTGTTCGCGGCGTTCGGCAGCATGTACTTCTCGGTGATCTCGATGAGCGACGCCGAGCACCGGCGCCAGTTCTTCGCGCCCCTGATCGAGAAGGTCGAACGGACGCTGGAGGTCCGCGCGGTCTACCTGACCGTCAGAGAGCAGGTTGCGGCCTGAGCAGCGCGTCCCGGCTGGGCGGCGCGCCGAACTGGCGGCGGTACTCGCGGCTGAACTGCGACGGGCTGTCGTAGCCGACCCGGTGGCTGACGCTCGTCACGTCCCGGCCGGTCGCGAGCAGCAGCCGTGCCTCCTGCAGCCGGATCTGCTTCTGGAACTGGATCGGGCTCATCGCGGTGACGGCCTGGAAGTTCCGGTAGAACGCCGACTCGCTCATGCCCGCGATCCGCGCGACGTTGCCGACCTTGAACGACTCGGCGTAGTTCTCCCGGATCCAGCCGACCGCCCTGGCGATGTGGCCCAGGCTGCTGTCCCCGGACCCGAGCTGACGCACCACCGCGCCCTGCTCACCGGTCATGACCCGCCAGAGGATCTCCCGCTTGACCAGCGGGGCGAGCGCCCTGGCGTCGCGCGGGTTGCCGAGCAGGCGCGCGAGCCTCGTGACGGCGTCGACGAGTTCCGGGGTCGCGTCGCTGACGGCCAGTCCCTCCGGGGTGCCCGCGGACTGGGGGAGGTCGTTGTCGCCCAGGAGTTCCGCTACGTGCTCCGGACGCAGGACCAGACCGATGCCGAGCGCGGGTGCGGACGGGCTGATGCCGACGTAGTTGCCGGTGATCGGCAGGTCGATCGAGGCCACCAGGTACTGGCCTGCGCGGTAGTCGTACACGCGGTCGCCCAACGCGATGCGTTTGCGGCCTTGAGCGACGAACGCGAGGATCGTGCCGGTCATCGACGGCGTCGGTGGGCCGCCGACGGTGGTCTTCGAGACCAGGACGTCGGGAATCGACGTGGTCAGGTCCGGGCGAGCGTGCTGGGAGAGCAACGCGCGTAGTTCGTCCACGCGCTCGATGGTTCCCGGCGGTGGGACGATCAGGCAAGTGAAACGCTCGGCCGGGACAACCCGGCCGAGCGCTCGGTGGAACTGGGATCAGCACTTGGTCCCGTTGATGATCAGGCCCTTCGGGTTGGCCGGCTCGATCTTCTTGCTGCCCTTGTCCTTCGCCGGAGCGACGAAGCACTTCCAGATGGTCGTGCCGCCGAAGCCGTTGAAGGCGAAGCTGAGCGCCCGGTTCTCGTTGCAGTGGTTGTTGTAGTACACCGTGGTGGTCTGCGAGCCGCTTCCCCAGGAAACGTTGATCTTCTTGCCGCTCGGCGAATCGCAGCTCGCCGACTTGCGGGTCACGTCGTCGGCGGACGCGGCGGGTGCGGCCACTCCGGCCAGCGCGAGGCTGGCGCCGACCATCGCCAGAACGATGTTGCGAGACTTCACGTAATACCCCTTGAGCGATCTGTTCGGGTTGCCCCTCTGACGCTCACAACGGTGGGGCAGCCGTCTGAAACGAACCTAAGATGGATCTTGAATCGGCTGATGGGAGTGTCTTGACGTTCGACTTCGCGTTGCTCGGTGACCTGGAGGTCCGCGTGGACGGGGTCCTGGTCGACATCGGGCACGTCAAGCAGCGGGCGGTGCTGGTGGCGTTGCTTGCGGACCAGGGGCGTCCGGTGCCCCTCGACCGGCTGGCCGACCGCGTCTGGGGAGACCAGACGCCGTTGCGCGCCAAGGACACGCTGTACGTCTACCTGTCGAAACTGCGGCAGGTGCTCGACATCCAGCGGGAGCCGGGTGGCTACCGGCTGCGGGCGGACTCGGTCGACCTGCACCGGTTCCGGGCGCTGGCCGAGCAGGCGCGCGGGCAGACCGGCGAGCGTGCGCTGGAGCTGTTCGACGAGGCGCTCGGGCTGTGGCGCGGGCCCGCGCTCGCCGGGCTGGACTCGCCGTGGCTGGCGGCGTTCAGGGAGGAACTGCACGTCGAACGGGTCGAGGCCGAGCTGGACCGCAACGACCTGGCGATCGAGCTCGGCCGCACCGTGCTGCCGGAGCTGCTCAAGGCCGCCGAGGAACGGCCGGTGGACGAACGGCTGGCCGGGCAGCTGATCCTCGCGCTGCACCGCGCGGGCAACTCCGCCGAGGCCCTGCGCCACTACGAGGCGCTCCGGCAGAGGCTGGCCGAGGAACTCGGGGTGGATCCCGGTGCACCGCTGCGCGCACTGCACGCGCGCATCCTCGCCGCGGAGCCCACCCGCACACCTCGCCAGCTGCCCGCGCCGCAGCAGTGGTTCACCGGCAGGGAGACCGAGCTCGCCGACGTGCGCGGCGAAGGCGTGACGGTGATCGCAGGCGCGGGAGGTGTGGGCAAGACCGCGCTGGCAGTCCAGTGGGCGCACCAGCACCTGGACGACTACCCGGACGGCCAGCTGTACGTGGACCTGCGCGGGTTCGACCCGTCCGGCGAGCCGCTCACGACGGACGCGGCGCTGCGCGGGTTCCTCGACGCGCTGGGCGAGCCAGGCGGGCCGGTGAGCGCCGACCGCTACCGCAGCCTGCTCGCGGACAAGCGCGTGCTGATCCTGCTGGACAACGCGCGCGACACCGGACAGGTGACCGGGCTGCTGCCGGGGAACCCGTCGTGCGCGGTGCTCGTCACCAGCCGCAACCGGATGCCGGGACTGCTGGCCGCCGGTGCTCATCTCCTGCCGCTGGACGTGCTGGGTGCGAGCCAGGCGCGGGAGTTCCTGGAGACCCGGCTCGGGCGGGCGCGCGTCCCCGTCGAGCCCGGTGACCTCAGCGAGCTGGTCTGGTGGTGCGGCGGGCTGCCGCTCGCGCTGAGCATCGTGGCGGCGCGCGCGGCCATGGACCGGGACCTGCCGTTGTCCGCGCTCGCCGACGAGCTGGCCGAGTGCCGCCTCGACGCCCTCGACGCGGGGGAGGCCGAGGCGAACCTGCGGACGGTGTTCTCGTGGTCGCGCGACGCGCTGAGCGCCGAGGCCGCGGAGCTGTTCGCGTTGCTCGGGTTGATCCCTTCCCCGGACGCGAGCCTGGCCGCGATCGACGCCCTCTCCTCGCGGCCGCGGGTGCGGATGGTGTTGCGGGAACTGGAGAACGCGCACCTCGTGCAGCAGCACGTGCCCGGTCGCTACCGCATGCACGACCTCGTCCGCCTGTACGCGGCCGACCTGGCCGGGAAGAACACCGAAGCCCTGCGCCGCTTCGTCGACCACCTCGTGCGGCGCGCGGGGGCCGGTGCGCTGACGCTGGAACCGCACCGGCCGCTGCCGGAGCTGGAACCCTGCGAGAGATTCCCGGACGTCCCGGCCGCCATGCGGTGGTTCGACGAGGAGCACGAGTCGTTGCTCGCCGTGCAGCGGGTCGCGGCCGAGCAGGGCTGGCACGAGTCCACCTGGCTGCTGGCCAGGACGGTGAACCACTACCACCGCAGACGGGGCCGCACGGCCGACGAGCTGACCACGTGGCACCTCGGCCTCAGCGCCGCGGAACAGTTGGGGGACAAGCCGAAACAAGCGGCCGCCCACCTGAGCGTCGGCCTGGTCTACGCCCAGCTCTCGCGTGACGCACTGGCCCGGAACCACCTCACCCGCAGCCTGGAGCTGCACGACGAGGACGACTTCGCGGGCCGCGCGGGCGCCCATCGCGCGATGGCGTGGGCGATGGAACGCGCCGGAGACCTCGCCGGTGCGCTGGAGCACGCGCTGCACACGCTGAACGGCTATCGGAAGACGGACCTGGAGCTGCGGGAAGCCGAGGCCCTGAACGAGGTCGGCTGGCGCTACGCGTGCCTGGGTCGCTACGCCGAGGCCGCGGACTACTGCGAACAAGCGATGGCGCTGAGCAGGAAGCTCGGCCACGCCGAGGGCGAAGCGGCCACTTTGGACAGTCTCGCGCACATCGCGTTCCACGACGGCAGGCCCGCGGCCGCGATCGAGCACTACCACGAGTCGTTGGAGGTGTATCGGCAGCTGGACAACAGCTACGAGGAGGCCACCGTGCTGCACCACCTCGGCGACGTGCACGCCGCGCTGGACCAGCGCGAGCAGGCCCGTGAGCTGTGGGACCAGGCACTCACCCTCTACCTGGCGCAGGGGCGGGCCGACGACGCGGCGTCGCTCGTCGCGCTGCTGGACGGCTGATACGTTGCCGGTAGCCGGGTCGATGAGGATCCGTCGGCCCCCGCTCCAGGAGGTTGGCTCGATGAGCTTGCTGCGCAGCTACGTGTCGGGTGGATGGCACACGCCGTCCGTGGAGGGCGCGCCGTTGCACGACGCCGTGACCGGGGAGGAGATCGCCCGGATCTCGTCCGCGGGTGTCGACATGGGTGCGGCGCTGCGGTACGGCCGCGAGGTCGGTGGGCCGGCGTTGCGCGAGCTCACGTTCCACCAGCGCGCGCAGCTGCTCAAGGCGCTCGGGCTGTACCTGAAGGAGCACAAGGCCGAGCTGTACGCGCTGTCCGCGCGCACCGGTGCCACCAGGTCCGACTCGTGGGTCGACATCGACGGCGGCTTCGGCGTGCTGCTCGGGTACGCGTCCAAGGCCAAGCGCGAGCTGCCGAACGACAAGGTGTTCGTCGACGGCGCGCTGGAGCCGCTGGGCCGTGGCGGTACGTTCGTCGGCCAGCACATCTGCACGCCGTTGCGCGGTGTCGCGGTGCAGATCAACGCCTTCAACTTCCCCGTGTGGGGGCCTCTGGAGAAGTTCGCGCCCGCGTTCATCGCCGGGGTGCCGTCGCTGATCAAGCCCGCGTCCCAGACCGCCTACGTGACCGAGAAGATGGTCGAGCTCATGCTCGCGTCCGGGCTGCTGCCCGAGGGCTCGCTGCAGCTCGTCTGCGGTTCGGCAGGTGACCTGCTGGACCACCTGACGCCGCAGGACCTGGTCGGATTCACCGGGTCCGCGTCGACCGCCCAGCACCTGCGCACGCACCAGGCCGTGATCCGGTCGTCGGTGCGGTTCAACGCCGAGGCGGACTCGCTGAACTGCTCGATCCTCGGCCCCGACGCCACGCCCGGCACGCCCGAGTTCGACCTGTTCGTCGGGCAGCTGGTGACCGAGATGACCACCAAGGCGGGGCAGAAGTGCACCGCGATCCGGCGCGCGCTGGTGCCCGAGTCGTTGATGGACGCGGTGGCCGAGGCGACGGCGGCCCGGCTGGCCGAGGTCGTGATCGGCAACCCGGCGGACAAGTCGGTGAACATGGGCGCGCTGGCCGGTCTGGAGCAGCGCGAGGAGGTCCGCCGGTCGCTCAAGGCGTTGCAGGAGAACGCCTCGGTGGTCTGCGGCGACGGCCCTCTGTCCCTTGTGGACGCTGACGCCGAGCGCGGTGCGTTCATGGCGCCGATGCTGCTGCGTGCCTCCGCTGACGCCGTGCAGCCGCACGAGGTCGAGGCGTTCGGGCCGGTGTCGACGCTGATGCCGTACTCGTCGGTCGACGACGCAGTCACGTTGGCAGCGCGCGGTTCCGGTTCGCTGGTCGGCTCGATCGTGTCCGCCGACACCGACTTCGTGCGCGACGTCGTGATCGGCGTGGCACCGTGGCACGGCCGGTTGCTGGTGCTCGACCGCGAGGACGCCGGCGAGTCGACCGGGCACGGCTCACCGCTGCCGATGCTGGTGCACGGCGGCCCCGGACGTGCCGGCGGCGGCGAGGAGATGGGCGGCATGCGCGGCGTGCTGCACCACATGCAGCGCACGGCCGTGCAGGGCAGCCCGCGCACGCTGGCCGCGGTGACGAACCGCTGGGTGACCGGCGCGCCCCGCCGCGACGACGCGGTGCACCCGTTCCGCAAGACGCTGGCCGAACTGCGCCTGGGCGACACGGTCGTCGCCGGCCCGCGCGAGGTGACGCTGGAGGACATCGAGCACTTCGCCTCGTTCACCGGCGACACGTTCTACGCGCACATGGACGAGGAGGCCGCCGCGGCGAACCCGTTCTTCGGCGGACGGGTCGCGCACGGCTACCTCGTGGTGTCGTTCGCGGCGGGCCTGTTCGTCTCACCGGAGCCCGGCCCGGTGCTGGCCAACTACGGGCTGGAGAACCTGCGCTTCCTCACGCCGACGTTCCCCGGTGACACGCTCACGGTGACGCTGACCGTCAAGCAGATCACGCCACGCGAGGACCAGGAGTACGGCGAGGTGCGCTGGGACGCCGACGTGGTGAACCAGAAGGGCGAGTCGGTGGCGCGCTACGACGTTCTGACGTTGGTGGCGAAGAACTAGGCACCAGGCCAAAACTCCTGTCCGCACCGTCGCTGCCCCGGTTTTGGCGCGAAAAGCACGTTCGGGCCGCTAGATCGCCCGAACGTCACGTTCGCTCCCCAGGCCCGTTTGGCGCGAACGTGACATTGGGGCCAATAGATGGCCAGAACGTGCTTTTCGCGCCAAACAGGAGCAGCGACGGGCAGGACGTTCGGCTACCCGGCCTAGCGGGGGTCGCGCTTGGGGAGGGGCTTGGTCGCCGGCCCCTCCAGCACCTCCCCGTCGATGTCGAACCGCGACCCGTGGCACGGGCAGTCCCAGCTCCGTTCGGCGGCGTTGAACCGCACCAGGCACCCGAGGTGCGTGCAGCGCAACGACACCGCGTGCAGCTGCCCGTCGGCGTCGCGGTAGACGCCGGTCTTGCCCAGCCCGTCGCGGATGACGTGGGCGTGGTCGGGCGGCAGGTTCTCGCTGGACGTCGCGTCGGCGGGAATCACCCTGTCACCGACGAACTCCACCGCGACCTCGGCGTTCTTCTTCACGAGTTCCGGCAACGACTTCAGCGACAGCCGGTGCGGGCTGAAGCGCTCGGCCAGGTCGTTCGGCTTGCTGGTCACGAGGTCCGCGAGCAGTGACGCCGCGAACGTGCCGCTGGTGAGCCCCCACTTCATGTAGCCGGTGGCGGTGAACAGGGTGTCGCTGCCCGGCGTGTAGCTGCCGATCATCGGCAGGTGGTCGTAGGACGTCGGGTCCTGCGCGGACCAGCGGTGGGTGATCTCCTCGACCTGCCAGTGCCTGCGCGCGAAGTCCTCCAGCCGCCGGAACGGTTCCACGGCGGGCTTGCCGGTCGGGTGGCTCTGGCCGGCGAGGATCAGCTTGTCCCCGTGCGCCGCCACCGACCACGACGGGCTGCCGGTGCTGATGGCGAGCGACTCCGGCGGCCTGCTCACCCGTGCGGCGATGCAGTAGGCGCGGGTCAACTCCATGCGCGCGAAGTAGAGACCGCGGTCCAGCGTCGGGAAGTGCGTGGCGATCACGATCTGCGAGGCGTTGACGTGACCGTCCTCTGTGGACGCCCGCGTGCCCGTCACGTCGATCACGCGACTGTGCTCGCAGACCCTGCTTCCGCCGCCGTCGACCGCGTTCGCCAGTCCCTGCAGGTACTTCACCGGGTGCAGCGCGATCTGGTCGTCGAGCCTGATCGCCGCGTGCACCTCGAACGGAAGGTCGACGTCAACGCTCGCCCGGACCGGCAGCCCGACCTGGCGGGCGGTGATCAGCTCGTGGTCGACGTCCTGCACCTCGGACTCGGTGTAGGCGTAGGTGACGGCGGGTGCGCGGCGCAGGTCGCACTCGATGCCTTCGAGCTTCACCAGGTCCGCGACCTGGGCGACGGCCGCCTGGGACGCCGTGGCGTAGTCGGTGGCGGCTGCGAGGCCGTGGGTGCGCCGGATCTGCGAGTACACAGTGGACTGCAGGGCGGTGACCTTGGCGGTGTTGTTGCCGGACACGCCGGACGCGACCCTGTCGGCCTCCAGCACCACCACGCTCAGTCCGCGCCGCTTGAGCAGCAGGGCCGTGGTGAGGCCGGTGATGCCACCGCCGACCACGGCCACGTCGTAGGTGTGCTCGCCGGTGAGAGGAGGCCGGGGAGTGCCGAGGGCGGCGAGCCAGAGCGACTGGTCAGCAGTGGTGGTCATGGCGGGCGGATACCCGGCGTTCGGAGTTGGTATGCGGTCCGGAGTGAGGGGCCGTTCAGCCACCGCTGCCAGGCGTGCCGGATAGCGGGCGCTCCGAGTGGGTACGTGACTGGCATGGGTAAGCACCGCGTAGTCGTTGTCGGTGGTGGTTTCGGCGGCCTGGGTGTCGTGCGCGGGCTCAAACGCGCCGACGTCGAGGTCACGTTGATCGACCGCACCAACCACCACCTGTTCCAGCCCCTGCTGTACCAGGTGGCGACCGCTCTGCTGCCCGCTGGCGACGTCGCGCCGGCGTTCCGGGCGATCCTGCGCAAGCAGCGCAACGCCCGTGTGCTGCTGGGCGAGGTGACCGGGTTCGACACCACGAACCGGCTGGTCCACGTCGACGTGACGGACGGGCGGTCGCGGGAGGTCGCGTACGACACGCTGGTCGTGGCGGCGGGCGCGCGGGACAGCTACTTCGGGCACGACGAGTGGGCCGCGTCGGCGCCGCCGATGAAGACCCTCGAACAGGCCGTTGACCTGCGGTCGCGGTTGTTGCGGGCGTTCGAGACGGCCGTGGCGTCGGACGATCCGAAGCAGTGGCTGTCGTTCGCGGTGGTCGGGGCCGGACCCACCGGCGTGGAGCTCGCCGGGCAGCTCGCGGACCTCGCGCGGCGGGCGTTGAAGGGGCAGTTCCGCGAGATCGACCCGCGCGACATCCGGATCACGCTGCTGGACGCCGCGCCGGACGTGCTGCCGCCGTTCTCCGAGCCGCTGCGGAAGCACACCCGCCGGAAGCTCGAGCAGCTCGGAATCACCGTCATGACCGGCGCCATGGCCGAGTCGATCGACGACGAGGGCATCACCACCAAGAACGGTGACCGGGTCGAGGCGCGGACGATCATCTGGGCGGCCGGGGTGCAGGCCTCTCCGCTGGCGCGCGAGCTCGCCGAGGCCACCGGTGCCGAAACCGACCGCAAGGGCCGCATCAAGGTCAACCCCGCGGACTGCTCGGTCACCGGGAACGTCTTCGCCATCGGCGACATGGTCAACCTCAACGACCTGCCCGGCATCGCCGAGCCCGCCATCCAGGAAGGGCACCACGTCGCCCGCGTCATCAAGGCACGGCTGCAGGGCCGTGAAGCCAAGCCGTTCAGGTACCTCGACCTCGGCACGATGGCGACGATCTCACCCGGTGACGCCGTCGCCGACGTCAAGAAGCTGCGGCTCAAGGGACTGATCGGCAAAGCGGCGTGGGCGGTCGTGCACATCGCGTTCCTGGTCGGGTGGCGCAACCGGGCCGCGGTGCTGATCCAGTGGGCGTGGAACATCGTCACCGGGCGCCGCGCTCAGCCGATCATCCTCGAACCGGTGCAAGCGAAGGAACGGGAAAAGCTGTGAACACGGAGCTGCTGGGCATCTACCTCAACGACCACCTGGCCGGGGCGTCCGCGGGCACCGAACTCGCGCGTCGCATCAGCCGCACGCACCCCGAACTGCGCGTCCTCGCGGACGACGTCGACGCCGACCGCAAGGAGCTCCTCGACGTCATGCGCTCGTTCGGCGTCGAGCCGCGCCCGCACAAGGAGGCGATCGGCTGGCTCGCCGAGAAGGCGGGCAGGCTCAAGCTCAACGGCAGGCTGCTGGGCCGTTCTCCGCTGAGCGACGTGGTCGAGCTGGAGGCGTTGCGCACAGGCATCGACGCCAAGGCGACGATGTGGCGCACGCTGCAGACGTTGCCCGGCGTCGACGCGGAACGGCTGGACCGGTTGCTGCGCCGGGCCGAGAGTCAGGCGGAACTGGCGGAGCAGCAACGACTTCGCCTCGCGCCGCGGTCGTTCAACGCGCCGCAGCAGACCGGTGTCGACGTCGAGCGCACGTTCACCGTCGCGTCCTCGCCCGAGGGGGTCGTGGAGTACCTGCGCGACTTCGCCCGCACCGAGCAGTGGGATCCGGGCACCGTCACGTGCACGCGGCTCGACGAGGGACCGGTCGAGGTCGGTTCCCGCTGGCGCAACGTGTCGACGTTCCTCGGCCGCAAGACCGAGCTGGTCTACGAGCTCACCCGCGACGACCCCAACGGGCTCCAGTTCGTCGGCCGCAACGACACCGCCACCGCGACGGACGACATCTCGATCACCGCCGGCTCCACGCCCGGCACGACGAGGATCGGCTACCACGCCCACCTCGAGTTCACCGGACTGGCGAAGCTCGGCGCTCCGGTGGCGAAGCTGGCGCTCGAGAAACTGGGCAACGACACCGAGAAGAGCCTGATCCGCGTGCTCGGGCCGGTGCGGTAAAGACAAAGGAAAACCGCAGGTCAGAGCGGATTCCCCGTTCTGAACGTGATCCCTAGACTCCCTCGCGCCGGTGGTGAGACAGGCCCCTCGTCCTGTCCGCCCCGGCGAGGACACAGAGGGAGAACTGGGGTGTTCGAGAACAACGTCACCAGGCGCGGCTTCGTCACCGGCGCGGCGGCCGTCGCCGGTCTCGCCGGCCTGTCCACCATCGCTCCGGGCCTGGCGAGTGCCGACCCGAAGATCGCCGACCAGCACACCGACGCGGAGATCCAGGCCGCCGAGGCCGGTGCCCTGGCGATGATGACGTTCCAGAAGATCGACGGCACGCCCGTCTACTACTGGCGTTCCAACCGCGGCAACACCACCCTGCGCAACTGGCAGTGCACCGACGCGTTCTACAACGCGCTCGTCGCCTGGATCCGGGACCTGCGCTCGCTCTCGTCGGCCTACGGCTCGATCAGCTACATCGTCTCCGCCGGTTTCTACGTCGACAAGCCGGGCCAGCACGGCGCCGGCACCGCGATGGACCTCGACCACGTCCGCTGGTCCGGCGGCAACACCATCTCGCCGCTCGACAAGGCCCACGCGTCGGGCACCGCCTCGGTCCGCAAGCGCTACCTGGCGACGGAAGCCGTGTGCCGCCGCAGGTTCCGCTACGTCCTCGACGGCTGGTACAACGCCGACCACGCCGACCACATCCACGCCGACTTCGGTGGCATGCCGGTCCGCGTGCTCAAGGACTCCGAGTCCGACACGAAGTTCGTTCAGGCCGTGTGCAACAACTTCCGCGGTTCGGGCCTCGTGATCGACGGCGACTGGGGCACGAACACGCAGAACGCGTTCAACGGCCTCAAGTCCGCGCTCGGCGTCACCGGTGACCCGCACACCAGCTCCTCGGTGTGGCAGGCCATGCTGTCGAAGATCGCGACCAAGGGCTTCGCGAACCAGAACATCTGACAGCGGTAGCAGCAGAAGGCCCCTTGGTCCCGTGCGGCGGGAACCAAGGGGCCCGGCGGCCTGTCCAGGTGCCGTCTCCTACTTGGGGCACTTCTTCCACGCGAAGTGGTACAACGTCGAGAATGAGACGTCGGTCGAATCCATCGTCATGAAGCTGGTCTTCTTCGGGTCCGACGTGCCCTTCTCCACACGCAGCTCGGTGTTGACGTTGAAGTTCCGCCTCTCCCCGCACGGGTGGTAGATGATGGAGGCGACGGGGGTCTGGTGGGTGACCTGCCAGTTGTCGCTGATACCGCCGTTGAACGTCTTCGAGCGCTGGTCGGTGTCCGACATTCCCTGGAAGTAGTAGCTCGCCTTCGTCGTGCCCTTCGCCCCCCTCTGCAGGTCGGCGAAGCCTCTGTAGTCGGCCTGCGCGATTCCGTAGGTGAATCCGCCCGGCACGTTGACCTTCAGGTTCAGCTGGCAGTTCTTGCGGAAATCGGTGGGCTTCGCCTGCGGGCCGACCTGAGCCAGATACTCGCTGTAGGTCACGGTGAAAGCCTTGTTGTCGGGGGACACCGCGACGGCGGCCGTGCCGAGGCGGCAGCCGGAGCCGTTGACGGTCACGACGTCGATGGTGATCTGTCCCGGCGGGGGCGGATCCACGGCCGGGGGAATGACGATGGTGGACAGAGCCAGACCGGCTGCAGCCAACGCGCTAATCATGGGACACCTTTCCGAATGTGCAGGACAGTTCGGGCGGCGTGATACGAGACCGTATCGGATAAGGGTGTCGAACAACCGTCCGCCAACCAGAGCAACATTGCCGGGTGCGGACGCAATTAAATGCGCGCCAACTATTTGTCACATTTTGTGTTCGATCGGTTACAGCATCTGAAGGCCGAGTCGGGGAGCGTGTCGGTCAATTTCCACCCGTACCGCAAGAACGCTGTTCAGAAACGTGAGGCTCCGGCGCCGCGGGAATGTAACACGCCTCGAACGGAGCAGTGCACGTCTGGGCTGTGGAACTCAATTCGTGAAGCGTCCACACCGGTGTGTCCGGCAGGCACGAAAAAGGCGCGTCCACTGATGGACGCGCCTTTCCGGGTGAAACTCGTGGTGAAGCGGTTTACCGCTGGTTGCCGCCGCCCATCGAGCCGCCGAGGCCGAACAGGATGCGCTGGATGAGCTCGGGATCGACGTCCGGCTCGTCGCCCAGGGCCTCGGCTGCGGGGGAGCGGCGCTTCTCGCGCCGGGGCAGCGGTACCGCGTTGGCGTTCACGCCGGTCGGCAGCGCGAGCTCGCACCAGATCAGCTTGATGCCGCCGGCGAGTTGCAGCTCGCCGGTGCGCAGGTCGGGCGAGGTGGGCGGCATCGTGAACCGGGCCGCTTCGAGCTCGATGACCAGGTAGTCACCGCTCAGCCTCAGTCGCAGCGTGATCAGCCGCGAGGTCTTGGGGTCCGCGGACTCGATCGCCGCTTCGACCAGCGCACACGCGACGGCCGAGCACTCGCCGATCATGTTGCGCAGCCGCCATTCACCGAGGGTGAAGCGCACGAACAGATCCGCGCAGTTCACCGCGGTGGGCAGCGCGATGAGTGTCAGGTCGTCGACCTGGGCGGTCTGGGCGTTCGCCTGCATTCTGCCTCCGTTTCGCGTGCGGCGCGCGATCCAACGACGGTCACCCGAATGGCCGTCGCGGTGTGCGGGAATCTACATGGGTATACGGAGGAAGCAATGGCCTGGTTGACTCACCCGTCAAAAGTCACGTGCGGGTCACGGTGAGAGAGCCCGGCGTTCACCGTGAGTAGAACACCGGGCGCGCTCCGTGATCATTCTTGCTCAGCATCGCTTCCAGGCGAACTGGTAGCGGGTGTTGACGCTGCCGTCGGTCGAGTCCATGGACACGAACGCCGGCTGGTTCGTCGAGGGGTTCGCCGTCACGCGAACCTCGGTGTTCACGTTGAGGTGCCGCACCATGCCGCACGGTGCGAAGACGATCTCCGCGACGGGGGTGGAGTCGGTGAACTGCCAGTTGTCGGTCAGGGGGCTGGGGATGTTGTGCGTGCTCTGGGTGGTCGAGGACGAGCCGGAGAAGTAGTAGCTGGCGCGTTGCATGCCCTTCGCGCCTCTGGGTAAGTGTGCGAACCCGCGGTAGTCGGCCTTCGCGATGCCGAACGTGAAGCCCTGCGGGTAGTGCACGCGCAGGTTCAGCTGGCAGTTCTTGCGGAAGTCCGTCGGTGACGATCCGGAACCGGCCTGCGCCGTGTAGTCGCTGTAAGTGACCGTGAATGCGGTGTTGTCGTCCGCGACGGCGACGGCGGCTGTTCCCGCCGGGCACCCGGAACCGTTGACGGTGACGACGTCGACGGTGATTTTTCCGGGAGGAACGACATCCGCGGTGCTCGGCGCCTCGGGGGCGACGAGGAGCGACACTGCCAAACTCGTTGCTGCCATCACACTGAGCATGAGGCGCCTTCCATTTCGGGGGATGGATGGCGGCGGAGTGGCAGTGACGTTATCTTAAATGGACTTAACCCGAGGACAGCCGACCGGGCGAACTTAAATATATTTAAAACGGATTAATCGTCTGAACGGTGGATTGGCGACGGCGGCCCGTCGGCTAACTTCGTGTCAGATCGCAAAAACGATCACACAGACCAGCTGAATACGCCGGTCCCCACACCAGACGCCGAGAGCCCCGGCTGATCCACCTCTTACACCGGTGTGGGAAGGCGAGCGCGCACTGCTCATCGGGTTCCACCCTCCTGCTCGGAACTCGGTGGTGCGGCAGCGGTGCGGCGCAGCCGGCCGGTGCCCGCCGGCGGCGACGGACCCGTCCCACGGTCCGTTCGCCGCCGGCGGTGTTCTTTCCGCCCCACGAGGGCGCCTAGTGCCTCCGGAGCCTCAATTGCACGCGCGCCCCACCCAACGGCCCGCGGTCGACGTGGAGAGAACCACCCGTGCTCTCCGCGGCGCGGCGGGCGATGTCGAGCCCCAGTCCGGTGGAACCACCACCGCTGGCGCCGCGCCGCACCGCCCGTTCGGTGTCCGCGATGCCGGGACCGGCGTCCTCGACCACGAGCGCCACCAGATCGGCCTGGTGCACCAGGGTGACGGCGAACCGGGTGCCCTCCGGCGTGTACCGGAAGACGTTGCCCAGCAACGCGTCCAGCGCGGCGGTGAGATCGGTGCGGGACAACGGCACGTGGGCCGGCTTGTCGGCGCCCCGGACGGTCCACGGGCGTTCCTGGTCGTCGGCGAGCGCGGACCAGAACACCAGCCGGTCGCGGACGACACTTGCCGCGTCGACCCCGCTGTCGTCGGGCTGGAGGCCGGACCGGGCCGCCTTGATGATCTCGCCGACCTCTCTCTCAAGCCCCTGAACGGCCGTGCGCACGCGATCCGCCCCCGACCCCTGTCCGAGGGCATCCGCGTCCAGGAGAAGGGCCGTGAGGGGGGTTCTGAGGCGGTGCGAGAGGTCGGCGACCACCTCCCGTTCGGCGGCGAGGAGGTGCCGGACGCGTTCGGCCATCGTGTTGAACGCCCTGCCGACCTCCGCGAGCTCCGGTGGTCCCTTGACCGGGACGCGCACCGTGAGGTCGCCCTGGCCCATCCGCCGGGCGCCCTCCGCCAGGCGTCGCGTGGCCTTGACGGCCCGCGCGCCCAGGCGGTCGGCGACGAACACCGAGATGGCGACGAGCCCGACCGCGACACCGGCCAGCGCCCACCACGTGCCGATCACACCGTGGGTGAGCTGCTCGCGCGGGACGAACGCCTCGATGATCGCGACCCCGTTGGCACTGGTGGCCAGCGGCTGGAGATAGGAGATGCCATCAGGCCGCTCGACAGTGGAAGCCGTCGCCAGTTTTCGGGCCTCCTCGAGGTTGGCGGCGGTGATGTGAGAGGTGCCGAGGGTGCCGGCCGGGACACCGGTGTGCACCGCGAGTCGCTGCTGCGCGCCGTACGGGGTGCTGCGGATGGCCTGCCGGATGTCCGCGGCCTTCTTGGTGATCACCAGCGCCGGGACGAGCGCGTTGGCCTGCTTCTCGGCCTCGCCGAGTGCGCGCTCGTACGCCGCGCTCTTGACGACGAGAGCGAGTGGGATGAGGAAAGCCAGCGCCACCAGACTGGTCGCCGCGAGAGCGACCAGGACCAGTGACCGCCTCATCTCGGTGCGACCAGACGAACGCCGACCCCGCGCACCGTGTGCAGGTAACGCGGCTGCGCGGCCCGTTCACCGAGCTTGCGGCGCAACCACGACAGGTGGACGTCGAGCGTCTGGTCGTCGCGCGTCGACGGCCACAGGCTCGCGAGGATCTCGGCGCGCGGGACGACCTCGCCCTGCCGTGCCGCGAGATACGACAACAGCTCGAACTCCTTGTGCGTCAAGGAGAGGTCCTGACCGTCCACAGTGGCCCTGCGGAGGTTCACGTCGATCTCGAGGCCACCGACGACGAGCTGCTTGCTGTCCCGCGCACGCCGGAGCACGGCCTGCAGCCGGGCTTCCAGGTGCTCGCTGGAGAAGGGCTTCACGAGGTAGTCGTCCGCGCCCGCGTTGAGCAGCCGGATGATCTCGGCCTCGTCGTCGCGGGCGGTCGCGATCACGACCGGGGTGTTCGTGACGCCTCGGATCATCCGCAGCGCGTCGCCGCCGTCGAGGTCGGGGAGCCCGAGGTCGAGCACCACGACGTCGTAGCTGTTGGCGGTGACTTCGCGCAAAGCCTCGATCGCGAGCGCGACACCGTGCACGATGTGGCCCTGGCCCGTGAGAGCGCGCGTGATCGCCGCTCGCACCACCGGGTCGTCCTCGACCAGCAGTACCGATGCCATGCTACGGGAGGGTCCTCGCGGTGAGACGGTCGATCGGATACCTGGTCGCCTGGGCGTTGGTGACCGCCGTGACCATCGGCCTGTCCTGGTTCGGCATCCGGTTGGCGATGGAACCCGCGCCCGTGGCCGCGGTGAACTCCCCGACGGGCCCGGCGGTGCTGCCGATGCCGACCGTCACCTCGATCAGCGTTCCGGTGCCCGACGACGGTCCCTCGATCAGCCCGTCCCCTGTCACGCCCTCGTCCACCAGGCCTCCCAGTTCGTCCGTTCCGGCTCCTCCCAGTAGTACGGATGCGCGTCCCACCTCGGCTCAACTTCCGCAGGGGGAATGGCAGTCGGACGGCTCGTACGTCCACGCGTTCCACCTGCGCGGCGGTGACGTGGTCGTGCGCTACCGCCAGGCGGGCGTCGAGGCTTTGTCGGCCACTCCCGCCGACGGCTGGTCGGTGGCCGTGGAACAACCCGGCGGCCCGCTGGTGGTGAACTTCCGCAACGCCGAGGGCCGCCTCTCCCGCCTGGAAGCGACGTGGTCGAACGGCCCCACCGCCCGCGTCATCGAGAAGTAGGTGTGCTCGATGAACGGCGCATTCGTCCACCTGACGTGAACGAATGCGCCGTTCATCGACTCAGAGGCCGATGGCCTTGGCGATCTGGGCGGGCTTGAGCACGCGCAGGATTGCCTCGAAAAGGTAGTAGTCGCCGTAGGGCAGCGAGACCTCCACGCCGTCCTCGGACGGCCGGTTGCGGGTGCCGCGCGCCATGATCGCCTCGGCGCGCGCCGACCTCGTGGTGAGGCACGTGCCGACCAGGCCGTCGAGGATCTTCAGGGCGCGCTCGCGGTAGCGATCGGAGCCGGTGACCTTGGCCAGGTCGAGCAGTCCGCACGCCATGATCGCGCCCGCCGACGAGTCCTTCACGTCGTTGGCGCCCAACGGAGAGCGGTAGTCCCACACCGGCACGTGGTCCGGGGTGAGCGCGGACAGCGCGAAGTCCGCCATCTTGCGGGCGGTGTCGCGGAACTCGCGCAGGCCCGTGCGGCGGTACATCGTCGTGAAACCGTAGATGCCCCACGCCTGGCCGCGCGCCCAGCAGGACGTCGGGCTGTAGCCCTGCACGGTGTTCGGGCCGATCGGCGCGCCGGTGTCCGGGTTGAAGTCGAACACGTGCGGCGTCGAGCCGTCCGCGCGGACGAAGTGCGTCTGCGTGGTTCTGGCGTGAGCGATCGCGATGTCGATGAACTTCCGGTCGCCGGTCTGCTCGGTCGCGAACGCGAGCAGGTCCAGGTTCATCATCGTGTCGATGATGACGCGGCCCGCGTTGCCCGGCGTGCCGAGCTTGCCCCACGCGCGGATGAACTTCCCGGTGGCGTTCCAGCGCTGGATCAGCGTGTTCGCCGCGTCGACCGCGCCGTCACGCCACAACGCGGCGCCGGTGAGCCGGTAGGCGGTGACCCAGGACGGGGAGAACAGGAACCCCAGGTCGTGGTCGCGGGGTTCGAGGCGGCGCGGCGCCAGCCTGTCGTTCGCGGCCTCGGCCAGCGCGCGGAACTGCGCGTCGCCGCTGTCGAGGTGCGCGAGCCACAACGTGCCCGGCCAGAAACCGCCGATCCAGCCGCCGTCGGCGACGTAGGTCCACTTCTCGAACCGGGTGATCTCCGGGAACGACGTGATGCCCGGTGCGACCGCCCTCAGCTTGGTGAGCCCGTAGTCGAGCGCGCCGCGCAGCTCGGCAGGGGAAGCGGCAGCCTCCCCGGCACCGAGTGCGACCCCGGCTCCGGTGAGCAGGGGAGTGGCCGCGGCAGACGCCAGAAGGGTGCGTCGAGACAGATTCACGAGACCGTCCAGTCCCTTTCATGTCCTTGCGCCCGGCGTCACCCTGCCAGATCCGATCAAGGTCTGTAAAGAGAAGTCAAAAATTGATTTGGCTGGTCAGATACGTGAACGCGCTGGATTTCGACGTTGTGAAAGAATTGTTCACAAGGGTGAACAATTCAGATTCGGATCAGCGTGGCGTCGAGAGGGCACGGGTGCAGTCCGTGCCGCCGCTTGAAGCTCGCGTTGCCCCTGCCGTCCTCCAGCGTGGTCCTGCCGAGCCGGATCGCCAGCCTGATCGACTCGGCGAACAGCACGCCGTACGGGCTGTACCGGCCGTCGACCGCGTAGTCGACACCGCATCTCCACGTGTGGAAGCGGGTCGCGTCGGTGAGACAGACCCCGGCCGCGACGAGCCTGCCGTGCTGCCGGACCTCGACCACGTGTGCGAGGTCGCCGAGCGCGGTCACGAACTTGGCGAACGCCGGCCCGGAGAAGAACCCGCCGTTGTCGTAACGGGTCGCGGTCTTGTCGCACAACAGGGTGATCTCGTCGAGCGCGGCGTCCTCGACGCCCACGACCTCGGTCACGACGCCGGCTTCCCGCGCTCGGCGTTCGTTGCGGCGCAGGTTCGCCCGTGCGCGTTGGCTCAGCCGGGCGAGGTAGTGCTCGTACGACCCGAGTTCGGTGGCCCACCTGGCGGCGAGGTGGCGCGCGGGCAGACCGTTCGCCCGCAACGCCACGGAGAGGTCGCTGCCGCGCCGGACGTTCTGGAAGCCGCACCACTGCGCCTTGAAGATCGACGCCGTGCGGATCATGGCGTCGAGCAACCTCGGCAGGACCTCCGCGGTGGCCGGCACGCGCGTGTCGTAGCAGTGCCAGGCGTGGCTGAGCAGTGCCCGCTGGTCGCGTGCCTCCGGGTACGCCTCGTGCAGGCGGCGCAACGGATCCGGCGCCGTCTGGAGGTAGGCGGGCGTCACGGCGACGGGCTTGTCGCCGTCACGCACCACGAAGTACGCGAACGCCTCGACGTCCGTCAGCGGCGCCTGTTCGAAGGCGGTGAGGTACGCGTGCTCGTAGAAGACCGGCGCACCGCTCTCGCGGACCACCGAATCCCAATCGGCAGCATCGATTTCCCTTATGGAGCTCGAAAACTCGATGCGCACACCACCTACTGTACGGCCTGCCAGACCGCGAAGGGCACGTCGATCTCGTCCCGGCTCAGGCCGCCGTGCTCGAACTTCCTGGAAGGGTCCGGGATCGGGAACCTCGGCGACGCGGCGACCGCCACGACCGGACCGGCTTCGGGTTGCGGCAGGCCCAGGTCGCCGGCGTGGTGCACGGTGGCCGAGGAGCCCAGAGTCGTTGCCACGCGGTCGAAAACGGCGTCCAGGCGCTCGGCCTTCGGGTAGAGCCACCTCGTGCGTCCCGCGCCGCCGGATCCGATCACGCACTCCTCGCGCACGATCGCGTCCCAGGCCTCCACGAGGTCGGGATCGGGGTCGACGGCGACCTGGCCGTGGTCGGAGTGCGCCACGACGGTCCAGCCCTGTGCGGCCCAACGGGAAGCGTGTGCGTCCAGACGCAGCATCGCCTCGTGCACCGACTCGTCGTACCCGTTGCGGTGCACGTGGTCGTCGACGTTCACGTACGTCCAGAGGAACCTGGCGTCCGGCAGCGCCTTGTCCAGGTCGGCCACCACGTTCGCGACGAGCAGGGGCGGATCGTCCGCCTGGGCGCCGAGTTTGTGCCGCGGGGGCGCGGGTATCCGGGTGCACCCCCGCAGGAGGGCCTGGGCCCAGGTGCCTTCGAGGTGGTCGAGCTCGCGGGCCGCAACGGTGGCGCCGTGCCGTTCCAGCACGGTCGGCAGGTCCGGGATCACGGGTGCGCCGTTGATGGCGTGCACGAGGCCGGATCCGTTGCGGTACACCGTTCCCGGCACGCGGTGGACGTCGGCGGGAACGCCGGTCAACGCGGTCAGCCACGCCGTCGCGGACGTCGACGGCACGGTCGAGGAGAGCGTGGAGGTGGTGGAGGCCGACAGCCAGGACTGTTTGGCCACGTCCGAGGAGAGACCGTCCACTGCCAGGACGATCACGCCGCGATCTGCCGATTTCAGGGCGCGTTCGAGCCGGGAAGGGATCTCCGCCAGTGACATCGGGTGACTGTAACGCATCTCATCGGTCCAAGATTGCCTGTTCGGGTGCTGAGTTCCGCACAATGGCCGTCGATGGGGTGGTAAAGAAGACTTGGTAGAAGGAAGGTGGCGGATGTCGGTAGGTGTTCTGGACGTCGGGTGCTTCAGCGCACACCTGGTGGTCGTGGAACGAGACCTGCTGCGTCCGCTGGTGTCCCACAAGGTCCGGCTCCGGCTGGACCGGGAGCTGGACTCGGACGGAGCCATCAGCAAGGCCGGCATCGAGTCGCTGTGCGCCGCCGTGCTCGTCGCCCGCAAGAGTGCGGGCGACGTCCCCTTCCTGCCGTTCGCCACGTCGTCCGTGCGGGACAGCGCGAACGCGGCCGAGGTCATGCGCAAGGTCGCGAGACGCACCGGCGTCGAGCTGAAGGTCTTGTCGGGCAAGGAAGAAGCACGCCTTTCCTACACCGCGGCGCGGCACTGGTTCGGTTTCAGCGCCGGCCCCATGGTGGTTCTGGACGTCGGCGGCGGCACTGTCGAGCTGGCGGCGGGATCGGGTGCGGAGCCGGACCGCGCGGTGTCTTTGCCCTTGGGGGCGCGGACTTTGACGCGGGCCGGGCTGACCGTGCAGGACATGCGGGCCGAGGTCCGCGACCGGATCGCCGCCGCGTTTCCCCGCGATGAGAGCGCTCGCGCGGTCGGGTGCTCGAAAGTTTTCGAACAGCTGGCCCGGCTCGCCGGCGCGCGCAACGACACGTACGCGTCACGTCAGTTGCGGCTCAAGGACCTGGAGAAGTGGATCCCCCGGCTGGCGAAGCTCTCGGTGCGCGAACGCGCGGCCCTGCCGGGGATCTCCCGCCACCGGGCCCAGCAGTCGCTGGCGGGCGCGGTGGTCGCGGAGGCGTTGATGAAGGTCTCGGGGCACGACGTCGTGGACATCTCGCCGTGGTCCACGAAAGAAGGCCTGTTGCTGGATCTCGTGGAGCGCTCGCGCAGCCGTGCGGAGTCAGCCGCCTAGCAACCGCTCAGCGCCGTGACGGCGTCGTCGACGTCGTTGAACAGCAACAGAAGCTGGTCGACGGCCGTCATTTCCAAGGGGCGCAACACGACTCTGCTGTCGCTGACGACGCCGAACTTCACACCGAGCTCGTCTGCCTGGCTCTGGGTCTCCACGAGGGTGCGAATCCCCTCGGATCCGAAGAACCGCACTTCCCGCAGGTCGATCACCAGTGCGGGTGGCTTGCGGTCGAGCAGCTCGGCGATCCTGCTGGTCACCGGGGCCGAGGACATCATGTCGATCTCGCCGGTGAGAGCGACGATCGGGATGGACTGGACGTAGGTGGTTCTCTGTCGAAGCTGGTTCATGTGGACTCCCGTCCGCACTGACCGTACGCGCCATCGGAGGGCGACCACAAGCCGAGCCGGTTTTCCCCAGGCCACGGCGGGTACACGCCGAGTGACCGCAAATTCCCTGATAGACGAGGAGGAGCCGTGTCGACCACGGAGACCGGTCACGTCACGGGTACGAAGGACAAGGACTACAACATCCTCTGGTTCACCGAGGCGTGCCTCGACAACGCGCTGCGCCTGGAGACGTTCATCCAGGACGCGGAACGCGACGGAGACAACGAGCTCGCGGAGTTCTTCAAGAAGGCGCAGAACGACAGCCGCAAGGGTGCCGAGCAGGGCAAGCGCCTGCTGGCGTCGCGTCTTTCCGGCAACTAGGCGAGCAGGAAGGCCTGGGTCAGCATCATCGCGGCCACCAGGACGGCGATCAGCACGATGAGCGCGATCACGATCCGCCCGGTGGTCGCCTTCGGAGGGGTCGGTTCGCGGTGGGACAGGCCCGAGGTCTGCCCGGATTCCGGCGGGGTGTCACCCGGCCGCACCCCGCCTCCGGGCTCGAGCCCCGGCGTGCGCTGCGGGTCGGGATCAGGCGGTGTCGCTGTCATAGGGCTTGAGGTACCCGTTTTCAGGACGCCAACTCGGCCCAGACCACTTTCCCGTCATCACCGGGTGTGGTGCCCCAGCGCACGCTCAACGCCTGCACCAGCTGCATCCCCCGGCCACGCGCCGAGCTGGGGTCCACGGGTCTGAGCTGAGGCTGCTTCGGCGACTCGTCGTGCACCTCGACGAGCATGCCGCCCGTCTTCCTGCTCACGGTGAGTGTGATCGGTCCCTCACCGTGGTCGATCCCGTTCGACACGAGCTCGGTCACGACGAGCTGCGCGTCGTCCGAGAGGTCCTCAGGCAGACCCCACGACGAAGCGGCGTCACGCACCACCTGACGTGCCCGAGCGCACGAGCCGCCCTCGGCGGTCAGGGTCACCCGCACCTCAGCCAGTGGGTCGTTCAACACAAGGCGCATCGTCGCACATCCGGCGGCCCGTTCGGATCTTTCAGCCCCCCGGTGGTCGCATGGTCGGCCCCCGTGCTGCACGATTTGGGTCGCACGGAGTCGGGCGTGGCGGAAGGAACGGCGACGATGGAGCTCAACGTCGGCAGCGAGGTCCAGCGGGGATGGCGTGTGCTCGCCGTCGCCGGTGAGCTGGACATCGACACCGTCCCCCTGCTGTCCGCACGGCTCGATTCGGACGTTACGGGCAGGCATGCGGTGCTGGACCTGTCGGGGTTGCAGTTCATGGACTCGACTGGGCTGGCGCTGGTGTTGGACTGGCATCGGCGGTTGGCTGAGGCCGGGGGCCAGTTGCGGATCGCCGCCACGCAGGCGCCGGTGCGCCGGTTGTTCGAGCTGGCGGACGTGGCCGAGGTGCTGAGCCTGCACGAGACGGTGGACGCGGCGGTACAGGAGTCGGCGGACACGGCGAGCTGACGCATCCCTGAGTGCACGCGGGGAGCTTTCGTTCACTCAGAGAGCACGAAAGGGCCCCGCGTGCGTCAAAAGCCTCAGGCCTCGGCTGAGACGCCGAGGTAGTAGGCGATCAACCGGATCAGGTGTTCGGTGTCCACCGGCTTCGTCACGTAGTCCGTGGCTCCCGAAGCCAGTGACTTTTCTCGGTCGCCCTTCATCGCCTTGGCCGTTACCGCGATCACCGGAAGATCGGCGTACCGTTCCATTGCCCGGATGGCCGAAATCGTCGCGTTGCCATCGAGTTCGGGCATCATGATGTCCATCAGGACGATGGCCACGTCGTCGTATTGTTCCAGCGCGCGCACGCCCGTTATGCCGTTGTCGGCGTAAATGGCTTCCAGGCCGTGTAGTTCCAGCACGCTCGTCAGTGCGAAGACGTTGCGCAGGTCGTCGTCTACGACCAGGACCTTTTCGCCGTGGAAGCGGATTGAACCCGACGCCGCGAGTACGGGGGCCGGGGTGACGATCGGGGTGGGTTCTGGGACCACGAAGGTGTCGTTGACGACCTTGCCGAGGGGGAGGCAGAGGGTGAACGTCGAGCCGATGCCCGGTTCGGAGCGGACTCGGAGGGCGCCGTTCAGGAGTTGGGCCAGTTCACGGCTGATGGACAGGCCCAGGCCCGTGCCGCCGTACTTGCGGGAGGTTGTGCCGTCTGCCTGTTGGAACGCCTCGAAGATGACGGCGAGCTTTTCGGCCGGGATGCCGATGCCCGTGTCGTGGACGTCGAACGCCACCGTTGACGGGTCGTCCATGCGGACGTGCAGGCGGATGCCGCCGTCGTGGGTGAACTTCACCGCGTTGGACAGGAGGTTGCGGAGGATCTGTTGCAGGCGGTGCTCGTCCGTGCGGAGGGTTTCCGGGACGTTCGGGTCGACCCTGACGGAGAACTCCAGGTTCTTCTCGGCGGTCAGGGGGAGGCAGAGGGTTTCCACGTAGCGGACCAGTTCGTCCAGGCGGACCGGGTCCTCGTGCAGGGTCATGTGGCCCGCCTCGACCTTGGTGAGGTCGAGGATGTCGTTGATCAGCTGCAGGAGGTCCGAGCCGGAGGAGTGGATCGTGCGGGCGAACTCGACCTGTTTGGCGTTGAGGTTGCCGTCGAGGTTGTCGGCGAGGAGCTTGGCGAGGATCAGGAGGGAGTTGAGGGGGGTTCGGAGTTCGTGGGACATGTTCGCCATGAACTCGGACTTGTACTTCGACGCCGTCTGGAGCTGGCGTGCTCGGTCCTCCAGCTCCTCGGAGCCGGCCCTGAGCTCGGTCGTCAGGCGCTGGGACTCGACCAGGAGGGCATCGGTGCGGGAGTTGGCGAGCATCGTGTTCACGTTGACGCCGATGGCCTCCTTGAGCTGGTCTAGGAGGTCCAGGTGGACGTCGGTGAAGACGTTCAGCGAGGCCAGTTCGATCACGCCCAGCGTCTCGCCCTGGAACAGGATCGGCAGGATCACCAGGTTCACCGGTGCCGACTCGCCCAGGGCCGACGAGACGGTCAGGTAGCCGCCCGGCACGTCCTTGACCAGGATCGTTTTCTTCTCGACCGCGGACTGGCCCACGAGTGACTCGCCCATCGCGACGTGCGTCACGCGGGCGGCGTCCAGGCGGAAGCCGTAGGAGGCGGTGAGCTCCAGGGTCTGCTTGGCGTCGTCGTCTTCCTGGACCTGGAAGAACGCGCCGTGGTGGGCGCTGACCAGCGGCGTCAGCTCGCTCATGATCAACGACGCCAGCGCGCGGAGGTCGCGGTGGCCCTGCATCAGGCCGGACAGGCGGGCCAGGTTGGTCTTGAGCCAGTACTGCTCGCGGTTCGCGCGGGTGGTCTCCTTGAGGTTGGCGATCATCTGGTTGACGTTGTCCTTGAGCTCGGCGAGCTCTCCGGAGGCGTCGACGGTGATCTGCCTGGTCAGGTCGCCCGCGGTCACGGCGGTGGCGACAGCGGCGATCGCGCGGACCTGGGTGGTCAGGTTGGACGCGAGCTGGTTCACGTTGTCGGTCAGCTTCGACCACGTGCCCGCCACGCCGTCGACCTCGGCCTGGCCGCCGAGCTTGCCCTCGGTGCCGACCTCTCGGGCGACACGAGTGACCTCGTCCGCGAACGACGAGAGCTGGTCGACCATCGTGTTGATCGTGGTCTTGAGCTCCAGGATCTCGCCGCGGGCCGAGACGTCGATCTTCTTCGTCAGGTCGCCCTGGGCGACGGCGGTGGTGACCTGGGCGATGTTGCGCACCTGGTTGGTGAGGTTGTCCGCCATGAAGTTCACCGAGTCGGTGAGGTCCTTCCACGTGCCGGCCACGCCGGACACGCGCGCCTGACCACCGAGGATGCCCTCGGTGCCGACCTCGCGGGCGACGCGGGTGACCTCGTCACCGAACGCGCGCAGGGTGTCGACCATGCCGTTCAGCGTGTCGGCGAGGGTCGCGACCTCGCCCTTCGCCTCGACGGTGATCTTCTTCGAGAGGTCGCCGTTCGCGACGGCGGTGGCGACGGCGGCGATGTTGCGGACCTGGTCGGTCAGGTTGTCCGCCATCAGGTTGACGTTGTCGGTCAGGTCCTTCCACGTGCCGGCGACGCCCTGCACGCGGGCCTGACCGCCCAGGCGGCCGTCCGTGCCGACCTCGCGGGCGACGCGGGTGACCTCCTCCGCGAACGACGACAGCTGGTCGACCATCGTGTTCAGGGTCGACTTCAGCTCCAGGATCTCGCCGCGCGCGTCGACGGTGATCTTCTGCGACAGGTCGCCGTTGGCCACCGCGGTCGCGACGTGCGCGATGTTGCGGACCTGGTTGGTGAGGTTGTTCGCCATGAAGTTGACGTTGTCGGTCAGGTCGCGCCAGGTGCCCGCGACGCCGGGCACGGTCGCCTGACCGCCGAGACGGCCCTCGGTGCCGACCTCGCGGGCGACGCGGGTGACCTCGTCCGCGAACGAGGACAGCTGGTCGACCATGATGTTGATGGTCGACTTGAGCTCGAGGATCTCGCCGCGGGCGTCGATGGTGATCTTCTGGGTCAGGTCGCCGCGCGCGATGGCGGTGGTGACCTGGGCGATGTTGCGGACCTGGGTCGTCAGGTTGTTCGCCATGACGTTCACCGAGTCCGTCAGGTCGCGCCACGTGCCGGCGACGCCGGGGACCTGTGCCTGACCGCCCAGCCGGCCGTCCGAGCCGACCTCGCGGGCGACGCGGGTGACCTCGGCGGCGAACGAGCTGAGCTGGTCGACCATCGTGTTGATCGTGGACTTGAGCTCGAGGATCTCGCCGCGCGCGTCGACGGTGATCTTCTGGGTCAGGTCGCCCTGCGCGACGGCGGTGGTGACCTGGGCGATGTTGCGGACCTGCGTGGTCAGGTTCTCCGCCATGAAGTTCACGTTGTCGGTCAGGTCGCGCCACGTGCCGCCGACGCCGGGCACCTTCGCCTGGCCGCCGAGCTTGCCGTCCGTGCCGACCTCGCGGGCGACGCGCGTGACCTCGTCCGCGAACGACGAGAGCTGGTCGACCATCGTGTTCAGTGTGTTCTTGAGCTCCAGCATCTCGCCGGAGACGTCCACGGTGATCTTCTGGGTCAGGTCGCCGTTCGCCACCGCGGTCGCGACCTGGGCGATGTTGCGGACCTGGTTGGTGAGGTTGTTCGCCATCGAGTTGACGTTGTCGGTCAGGTCGCGCCACGTACCTGCGACACCGGGGACCTTCGCCTGACCGCCCAGGCGGCCGTCCGTGCCGACCTCGCGGGCGACACGCGTCACCTCGTCCGCGAAGGACGACAGCTGGTCGACCAGGCCGTTCACCGTCGACCCGAGCGTGGCGAACTCACCGCGCAGCGTCTGGTCGGACATGCGCTTGGTCAGGTCGCCCTCGGCCACGGCGGCGAGCACGCGGCTCAGCTCGGTCGTCGGCCGCATCAGGTCCTCGACCAGGCCGTTCACCGAGTCGGCGATCAGGGACCAGCCGCCGGCGGTGCCGGCGGGCGCCACCCGTTCGGTGAGCCTGCCCTCCTGGCCGACCGCCTGCCGGACCCTGCCCAGCTCACCGGCGAGCCACTGGTTGCGCTCCGCGATCTCGTTGAACACGTCCGCGAGCGCCGACACGGGCCCGTTCCCCGGCACGACGAGCCTGCGGCGGAAGTTGCCGTCACGCAGGTCTCTCATCGCCGAGAGAACCCGTTCGAGGGTCGCGTCCGTCTCTTCGTTGGCCGTGGTCACTCCAAGCCTCCGTGCCTCGGTGGTCGCAGCCAAGACTGCCACGTTAGGTTGGGAGCGAGGTAACTTGATGCCGCGATGCACGCCAACGACCCGCAGGAGGCCGTGATGATCCGGCCGTCTGCGCAGGACACAAGCGGATGAGCAGCGCCGTGGGCATCGACCTGGACGGCTGGCAGCGCCTGGTGGACGGGCTGCGCGAAGCCGTTCTCGTCGTGGACCCCGCCGGGGTGGTGCGCGTGCGCAACGCCGCGGCCGCCGACCGGTTCCCCCGGTTGTGCGTCGGCGAGCGCTTCGACGTGCACGTCGCAGGGCGCCAGCACGACCTCGGCGAGGGCTGGAGTGCCTGGTACTTCACGGACTCCACGCTCGACCACGCGCATCTGCGGCTCGCGGGCGGCACCTCGCGCGAGGTCACGCTGAAGACCATCGTGCAGCTCGCGGCGGAGTTGCTGGGGGAGCACTGCGTCGCCGTGGTGCCCGCCACGCGTGACCGCCTGGAGTGGTGGAGTTGCGGCGGCGGCGAACCCTCGGTGACGCGCACACCCCGTCGCGCCTCCACGTTGACGGAGGTGCTGACGGGCACGTCGACGCTGACCAGGATCACCTCTTTGGGTGAAGGTAGCTGGGGCGTGCCGGAGGACTTCGGCTGCGCCCTGGCCGTGCCGCTGGGCGTCGGCGGCGCGTTGGCGGTGCTGCGCCGCGGCGACTTCGCGCCGCACGACGTCGAGCGCGTCCGGTTGTTCGGCAAGCACGCCGCGGTGGCGCTGGAGTCCGCGTCGAAGCTGACCGAGCAGCAGCGGATGATCGAAGTGCTGCGCTCGGCCCTGCTGCCGTTGCCGTTGCCCGAGGTGCGTGGCGTGACGCTGGCCTCGGTCTTCGTCCCGGCGCACCAACGCGCGCTGGTGGGCGGCGACTTCTACGACGTGCACCCGCGCACGGACGGGACGGCGACGTTCGCGCTGGGCGACGTCTGCGGCCACGGCCTGGAAGCCGCAGTCCACAGTGGACGGGTGCGGCAGTCGTTGCAGGCGCTGTCGCTCGTCGAGACGAACCCGGTGCGGTTGCTGCACCTGCTGAACACCTCGTTGCGCGCCACCGGTTCCAAGCTCTTCACCACGATCGTCGTCGGCGAGCTCGTGCCGCTGGCGTCGGGCGGAGTGCGCCTCTCACTCGCGGCCGGCGGCCACCCCGCACCGCTGATCCTGCGCGCGGACGGCACGGTGCAGGAGGTGAGCGCGCCGGGTGCGATCGTCGGCATCCTGGCCGACGTCCGGTTCCACGGCGAGCAGGTCACCCTGGCACCCGGCGACACGCTGGTGCTGTACTCCGACGGCTTCACCGAGGCCCGCGCCCACGCCGACCGCACCGAGCTGTTCGGGGAGCAGCGGCTGCGGACGGTTCTCAAGGAGTGCAAGGGGTTGTCGGCGGAGGAGATCGCGCGGCACTGCGAGGAGGCGGTGCTGAAGTGGCTGGATCGCGACGACCACGACGATCTGGCGCTCCTGGCTGTTCAGGCCGTGTGATTCCTTTGCGTGGTGGAATTGCAACGTTCTGCGCTCCCGAGACGATCTGAGTGCCATGGCGATTCCCCGGCGGGTGTTCATCAGTCACACGTCGGAGCTGCGGCGCTTCCCGGCCGACCGGTCCTTTGTGGCCGCCGTGGAGTCGGCGGTGTCGCGGGCAGGTGACGCGGTGGTGGACATGGCCTACTTCGCCGCCCGAGACAACACCCCCGCGGACGTCTGCCGCGAAGCTGTGGCCGGTGCGGACGTGTACGTGCTCGTGGCCGGGTTCCGCTACGGCTCACCGGTCCGCGACCGCCCCGAGCTGTCCTACACCGAGCTGGAGTTCGAGGCGGCCGGCGAACTGGGCCTGCCCCGGCTGGTGTTCCTGCTCGGCGACGACACGGACGGCCCTGCGGGCCTCTTCCGCGACCCGCAGCACGGCGCGCGGCAGGAGGGGTTCCGGCAACGCCTGCAGGACAGCGGCGTGACGGCCGCCGTGGTGTCGACACCAGGTGATCTCGAAGCATCGGTGCTGCACGCCCTGACCGATCTGCACCGCCCGCAGACCACCGTCGGCGGTGGGGCGGTGACGCGGGTGTGGAACGTGCCCGGCAGGTCCGCGCTGTTCACCGGCAGGGAGGACCTGCTGGAGGAACTGCGGGCGGCGCTCGCGGGGGACAGCCCCGCCGTCGTGCAGGCACTCCACGCGATGGGCGGCGTCGGCAAGACCACCACGGCGATCGAGTACGCGCACCGGTACGCCCGCGACTACGACGTGGTCTGGTGGGTCTCGGCCGAGCGCCCGGAGCTGATCGCGGAACAGTTCGCCGAGCTGGCGCAGGCGTTGCGCCTCGCGGTGCCGGGTGAACCGGTCGAAGCCGTGCTCGCCAGGGTGCTCGGCCACCTGTGGGCGCACCCGAGGTCGTTGGTGGTGTTCGACAACGCCGAGGAACCCGGCGGGCTGACCCGGTTCCTGCCGGGCGGCGAGGCCCGCGTGCTGATCACCTCGCGGTGCCCCGACTGGCAGGGCGTGGCAACCCAGGTCGAGGTCGCCCTGTTCGAACCGGCGGAGTCCGCCGCGTTGTTGCGGGCGCGGGTCGCGGGTCTGGGCGACGCGGACGCGCGACGACTCGGGGAGGCATTGGGCCACCTGCCGCTGGCGTTGGACCAGGCCGCGGCACTGCTGGCCGAAGGCGGCCTGACCCCCGAGAGCTACCTGAACCTGCTGGAGACGCGTGCCGCGGAGCTCCTGCACCACGACTTCTCCGACGAGAACACGGCTGGTGGCCGGCTGTCGGTGGCGGCTTCGTGGTCAGTTGCCTTCGACGCCCTCGCGGCCCGTGACGTGGCCGGGCTGCAGCTGCTCACGCTGCTGGCGTGGCTGGCGCCGGAACCGGTGCCGCTGACCCTGATCACCGACCACCCGGAGCTGTTGCCCGAGCCGTTGGCCACCACGGCGGCAGACCCGCTCGCACTCGCCGCGACCCTGCGCAGGCTCAAACGCCGTGCGCTGGCCCGGGTCGAGACGGGAAGCGTTCTGCTGCACCGCGTTCCCGCCGCGTTGCTGCGCAGCCGCCTCTCCGCGTCGGACGACAGATGGCCTGTGATCGCACTTCGCCTGCTGCGCAACGCGGATCTTGGCTATGCGTGGAACACCCCCGCTGCCTGGCCTGCCTGGCACCGGCTGCTGCCCCACGTCCTCACCGCCACCGCACCCGATCGCACCGCGTTCCTCAGCTCGAACTCGGAGGACCTCACCTGGCTTCTCCACCTCAGGGCCGTCTACCTCGTCAGCCGCGATCAGCCACGCCAAGCCCTCGCCCCCGCGCAAAGGGCACACGCCATTCGCCGGCGAAGCCACGGCGACGACGATCCCACCACCCTCGACTACGTGCACGACCTCGCGCTGATTCATCGAGTGCGGGCGGAGTACGTGAGGGCGCAGGAGCTGGACGAGGACACCTTGCGACGGCGGCGTCGGCTGCTCGGTGACGATCATCCGGACACCTTGAGGTCGGCCAACAACCTCGCCGTCAACCTGTCCAGCTCCGGGGAGTACGTGAAGGCGCGGGAGCTGGACGAGGACACGTTGCGGCGTCGGCGCCGGGTGCTCGGTGATGATCATCCGGACACCTTGATGTCGGCCTGCAACCTCGCCGTCGACCTTTACGGCTTGAAGGAGTACGTGAAGGCGCGGAAGCTGGACGAGGACACGTTGCGGCGTCGGCGCCGGGTGCTCGGTGACGATGATCCGGACACCTTGCTGTCGGCGAGCAACCTCGCCATCGGCCTGTCCAGCTCCGGGGAGTACGTGAAGGCGCGGGAGCTGCATGAGGACACGTTGCGGCGTCGGCGCCGGGTGCTCGGTGACAATCACCCCGACACCCTGACGTCCGCCAGCAACCTCGCCGACTGCCTGTTCCAGCTGGGCGAACACGACAAAGTCCGGGAGTTGGATGAGGACACGCTTCAGCGTCGGCGGCGTGTCCTGGGCGATGACCACCCAGCCACCATCAAGTCTGCCCGCCACCTCGCCGACGACTTGAGACGGCTGGGGGAACACGACAAAGCACAAGCCCTGGAGCAGTGGGTCCAGGGTCGCGAGGACCTCAACGAACCCCGCGAGGACGGAACTGAACGCTGATCCGCGGCCCCACAAGCTTCGAAGTCTTCGGCACCGCGTGCTCCCACGTCCGCTGACAAGACCCGCCCATCACCAGCAAATCCCCGTGCCCCAACGCGTACTTGTGCGTCTCCCCACCCCCACGCGGCCGCAGCAACAACGCGCGCGGCGTCCCCACGGACAGGATCGCCACCATCGTGTCCTCGGTCTGTCCCCGCCCGATCGTGTCGCCGTGCCACGCCACGCTGTCCCGCCCGTCGCGGTAGTAGCAGAGCCCGGCCGTGGTGAAGGGCTCGCGCAGCTCCGGCAGGTAGTGCTCGGACAGCGCCGCGCGGGCCTCGGTCAGCACGTCGAACGGCAGCGCACCGCTGTAGAAGCAGAGCAGGCGCGGCACGTCGACCACGTTGTCGTACATCTGGCGGCGCTCGGCTCGCCACGGCACCTCGGAGACGAGCTGGTCGAAGAGCGCGTCGGCGCCGGACAGCCAGGCGGGCTGGACGTCGATCCACGCACCGTGGCCCAGCTCGGTGCGGCGCGGGGCCAGCGGGGTCAGCACCGGCTCCGCCTCCAGGTCGAACAGTGAACCCTGGCGCATGGTTCGCAGCATAATCGAACGTGTGTTCTAGTGCTAACGAACTGGGGCTCCAGCAGATAGATCAGGTATGACTGGGGAAGAAGACGAAAACGAGACCGGGCAGTTCGACCAGAACCGCACGAACATCATCTCGGGCGACACGACCGGCGCCGTGATGCAGATCGGTCACATCGCCGGCGACGTGGTGATCAACGCCCGTGAGAGCACGGAGAACGACCAGAGCTAGGGCTTCAGCACGGCCCAGACGGCGTCCGCGATGATCTCGCGCGCCTCGCCCAGGTCGAACACCCCGAGCAGGAACCGGCGCACCGACTCGTGCGCCGGCCCCATCACCACGGGCTCCATCGCCCACGGCGGCACCGCGCGCAGCTCGCCGGACGCCATCCGTTCGAGGAACCACGTCAGGACCGGCTCGAACTCCGCCTGCTTGGCCGACGGGTCGGCGTGGTCGGGAGCCGCGTACAGGAAGCGGGCGCGACTCGGGTTCGCCGTCACCCAGTCCAGATAGCGCAGCACCAGGTCTCGCACCACGTCACTGGCCGGGCGTGCGGAAAGGGCCGGTCGCATCGCCGCGACGCAGCGGGCGTAGCTGTCGGCGTAGAGCTGGGCGAAGACGCCCGCGCGGCTGCCGAAGTGGTGGTAGATGCTGCCGTTCGACATGCCGGAACGCTCGGTCAGCGCCGCGATGGTGACGGCGTCGAGGCCGCCTTCTTCGACGAGCTTCAGGGCGGCGTCGAGGAGAGACTGTCTTCGGTCGGCCACGAGAGTTAGAGTACCGCTCTGGAGCGACGCTCCAGAGAAGGGGAGAAGCAATGGCGCTGTCGATTCCCGGCCTGCTGCGCGACAGGGTCGCCCGCACGCCCGACGCCGAGGCGATGCGGTACCGCGACAACGGTGGCTGGGCGACGCTGACCTGGGTCCAGCTGCAGGAACGCGTCGCGGAGGAAGCGTTCGGGCTGCGCGAGAAGGGTCTGCGCAAGGGCGACCGGGTGGCGCTGATGGGGCGCACCAGCATCGAGTGGATCGTCACCGACCTCGCCGTGCTCGCCGCCGGGGGCGCCACCACCACGATCTACCCGAACAGCACCGCCGCCGAGGTCGCGCACATCGTCAACGACTCGGGCAGCCGCATCGTGGTCGTCGAGACCGACGAGCACGCGGGGCTCGTGCCGGACGGCGTCGAGGTGCTGCGGTTCGGTCAGGTTCCCCGGAAGAACGGCGACTACGACGCGTTGATCGACGAGCTCAGGCCCGACGACCTGGCGACGTTGATCTACACCTCGGGCACCACGGGCACGCCGAAGGGCGTCGAGCTCACCCACGAGAACTGGCTGACGACATCGGAAGCCATTGCGTCCCTAGGCATTCTGCAGCCCACCGACCTGCACTTCCTGTGGCTGCCGCTCTCGCACGCGTTCGGCAAGGTGCTCACGATGGCGATGATCGCCGCGGGCGTGCCCACCGCCGTCGACGGCAGCGTCGAGCGGATCGTCGACAACCTCGGCGAGCTGCGGCCGTCGATCGTGGCCGCCGCGCCGCGCATCTTCGAGAAGATCCACGGCCGGATCGTCGCGGGGGCGCGGGAGAAGGGCGGGCTCACCGAGAAGATCTTCCGGTGGGCCGACCGCGAGCACGGGCCCGCGACGCGCTGGCTCGCGGACCGGCTGGTGTACCGGAAGCTGCGCGAACGCGTCGGCGGGCGGATCCGCTACTTCGTGTCGGGTTCGGCGCCGCTCGCCGGTGAGATCGCGGAGTTCTTCGAACGGGCAGGCATCACGATCCTCGAGGGCTACGGGCTCACCGAGTCGTCCGCGGCGACGTTCTTCAACCGGCCGGGCATGATCAGGATCGGCACGGTCGGCCCGCCGATCCCCGGCATGGAGGTCAAGATCGCCGCCGACGGCGAGGTCCTGCTGCGCGGTCCCGGCGTCATGCGCGGCTACCACAACCGGCCCGACGCCACCGCCGAGACGTTGATCGACGGGTGGCTGCACACCGGTGACATCGGCGAGGTCGACGACGCCGGACGGTTGAAGATCACCGACCGCAAGAAGGAACTGATCAAGACCTCCGGCGGCAAGTACGTGGCGCCCACCCGGATCGAGAGCATGATCAACGCGGCGTCGCCGTACATCAGCAACGTGATCGTGCACGGCGACCGCCGCAAGTACTGCGTGGCGCTGGTGACGCTCGACCCGGACACGGCGAAGGGCCTCACCAACGCCGAGGAAGAGGTCGAGAACGCGATCAAGACCGTCAACGGACAGCTCGCGCGGCACGAGACGATCAAGCGCTTCGCCGTGCTGGAGCACGACTTCAGCGTCGAGGACGGGTTGCTGACCGCGTCGCTGAAGCCGCGCCGCCGTGAGATCGAGAAGCGCTACGCGGACACCCTCGACAGCCTTTACTAGCCGAGCCTGTCCACAACGCCGCACAGCGGGCCGCCCGCCTGCATCTCCGCCAGCGAGGTGCGGAGGTCGGCCAGGCGGCGCTCGGACTCGTCGACCAGCGCGGCGGCCATGCGGCCCCACTCCTGCGTGCCGGCCGACGGTGACAGGTCCGCGAACAGCTCTGCTATCTCCCGGACGGTCAGCCCCACCCGCTGGGCCAGCTTCGCGACCTTGATCCGGCACGAGGCGGAGTCGTCGAACACGCGCCGGCCCCCGCCGTCCCTGGTGGCGGTGATGACGCCGTGCTTCTCGTAGAACCGGACGGCGGAGGGCGCGACACCCGCGGCACGGGCCACGTCGCCGACGGTCAGTGCGATGGCATGCGTCATACCGCCACGGTAGCGAGCTTGACCTCAACATAGGTTCAACTTGCAACCTGGCGATCATGAGTGCACAACTGGAATTCGTCGTCGTGGTCGCGAGTGTGCGGGAGCCGAGGATCGGGCGGACGGTCGCGGACTGGGTGGTCGCGCAGGTGCCCGGCGGCATCCGCACCCGCGTGGTGGACCTCGCCGAGGTCGAGCTGCCACCGGACGCCGATCTGCGGCCCGGCGGTGGGGCGCGGACGCCGGTGTCGGACGTGCTCGCCGCCGCGGACGGCTTCGTCATCGTGACGCCCGAGTACAACCACGCCTACCCGGCGAGCCTCAAGCGCTTCCTCGACTGGCACCACGGCGAGTGGATGTTCAAGCCCGCGACTGTCGTGCCCTACGGCGTGCGTGGCGGGCTGCTGGCGGGGGAGCACCTGCGTCCGGTTCTCGCCGAGCTGTCGATGGTCACCACCCGGCGCATGGTCGCGCTCTCCGCGCCCTGGGAACACCTGTCGGAAGGCCGCTACCACCCGCCCGCCGGTGAGCACACGGCCATCGGCCAGGCCCTGCGCGAGTTGACGTGGTGGGCGCACGCCTTGCGCCGAGCGCGCCACGACCGCCCGTACGCGCTGGTCGACTGGCTGGGCGCGCAGCGCGCGGACACGGACGCGGAGGCGCTCGCCGATCTGGTGGGGCACGCCTCGGTCGTCGGGCTGGGCACCGGGACTCGGGCGGGGCGGGAGACGTTCGCGGTCGTGGCGCGGACGACGTGGTCGCTCGTCGAGCGGGGTTTCCGGGTGATCGCGATCCTCGACAACCCGCGGGTCGTCGAGTTGTACGACCGGTACGTGCGCGGCGAGGACGTCGACGTCGAGGCCGCGCTGCGCCAGGCGTGGGGACCGTGGCGCACCGAGGAGATGCGCGAAGCACTGGAGTCGCTGCGACGACGCAACGCCGAGCACCCCGGCGACCCCGTGCGCGTGGTCGGTGTGGGCGGATCGAAGGTCCTGCCCGCCGACTACGACCGCGTGCTTGACCTGGTCGCCCCGCCGGAGGCAGCGAAGATCCGTGAGCTGTTCGACGTCATCCGCACCGCCCACGACAGCGGTGAACACGTGCAGCGGGCGCACGGCACCCATCCCGGCGTCCCGTTCGTGGAACTCGCCCGCGAGGCACGGGCGATCGCGGGCCAGGCCGGTGCCGAGGCCGGCGGCCTCCTCGACGCGATCGTCGACCACCACGCGAACGCGATCGGCGTGGGGTACGACGCCGACCGCGAGGAGCGCGCGGCCGCCGAGCGGGTGCTGGCGCTGCGCCCCGCACGGGTCGTGCTGTGGGAGGGCAGCGCGCACGTCGCCGCGGACGCCATGATGGGCGGACACCTGCGTGCGGAGCTGGGCGAGGCGTACGCGGCGGTGCACGTGACGTTCGGCCACGGCCGGGCCCACGGCGTCGACGTTCCCCCTCCGGCGACAGGCTCTCTCGAGGACGTCCTGGGCGCGGCGGGCGGTGCGCGGACCGTGCCGCTGGGCGACGGAGTTCCCGCGGCTCTCGACGCGCCGTGGCGGACACGGCTGATCTCCGGCGTCTACGACCCGGCCCGCGACGGCGAGCACTACCTCGAGGTGCGGTCGCTGAGCGGTGCCTACGACGCTCTCGTCTTCGTTCCGGAGATCTCCCCGGTCAGCGCACTGGTGTCCGCCGGGTGAGCGGCCGGCTCACCTCAGCGGCGGTCGTCGTCGCGCTCGACGTCCACGCGTTCCTTGCGGACGTCGCCCTTGACGTTGCGCTGCTCGGTGACCGCGTCCTTCTCGAGCCGGACGCGCTCCACGGCCTCCGTGCGCTTCTGCACCACCGGTTCCTCGCGGTGCAGGGTGACCTCCGCCCGTTCGTCGGCGAACGCCCTGCCCGCGGCGCCCTTCGCGGGCTCGCGCACGACCCGGACCTCCTCGTGCGTCACGGGAACGGTGACGTTGCGCTGCTCGGTGACGGTGTGCTTGACCAGCCGCACCCTGCCCGTCTCGACGTTGCGGGTGCCGACGTCGAGCTTCTCCTCCGAGAGCGTCACCTCGGCCGCGTCACCGCGCTTGCCCGGGAGCCGGTCGTGCTCACCGGTCTTGGCCCGCGGGATCATCCCGTAGTGCCGGTAGAGCGCCTCCTGCTCCTCGTCCGACATGTGGTCGTCGGAGATGTGCACGCTCGGCGCGTCCTTCACCTGCTCCTTGGCGACGGGGACGGTGATCGCGCCGCCCGCCACGTGGCCCTGCTGGATCGGGACGAAGCTCTCCTTCATCCCGAACAGTCCGGTGTGGACCTCGGCCCACATCGGCGCCCCGGTGCCGTCGTCGAGCCACACCTGTTTGACGGAACCGATCTTCTCGCCCTTGTTGTCGATCACGTCGCAGTCGTACAGAGCCTCAACGTGCGTCTGATCGATCATCGTGCTGTCCTCCCGCGTCGGCTGTCCGCTTGCCAACGCGAGGTACCCGCCGCCGCGGGAGCGATCGCAGGTCCCCACCGACCAGGTGACCGCGCCCGCACGGCGGATTCAGCCGATCAGGCGACACTCAGTCGCAGACCGCCCCGCGCGAAGCCGAGCCGACGAGCTTCGCGTACTTGGCCAGCACGCCGCGTTCGTAGCGCGGGGGCAGCGGCGCCCAGCCTTCCCGGCGGCTCTCCAGGTCGGCGTCCACGTCGAGGGTGCCCTCGGCGACGTTCAACGTGATCCGGTCGCCGTCGCGGACGAACGCGATGGGCCCGCCGTCGACCGCCTCCGGCGCCACGTGCCCGACGCACAAGCCCGTGGTGCCGCCGGAGAACCGGCCGTCGGTGAGCAGCAGGACGTCCTTGCCGAGGCCCGCGCCCTTGATCGCCGCGGTGATGGCGAGCATCTCGCGCATGCCGGGCCCGCCCTTCGGGCCCTCGTAGCGGATCACCACGACGTCGCCCGCGGTGATCGTGCCGTCCTCCAGCGCGTCCATCGCCGCACGTTCGCGGTCGAACACCCGCGCGGTGCCGGTGAAGACGTCCGAGTCGAAGCCCGCGGACTTGACCACGGCGCCTTCCGGGGCGAGCGAGCCCTTGAGGATCGTGATGCCGCCGGTGTGGTGGATCGGCTTGTCGAGCGCGCGCAGGACCAGACCGTCGGGGTCGGGCGGCGCGATGTCGGCGAGGTTCTCGGCCACCGTGCGGCCGGTGACCGTCAGGCAGTCCCCGTGCAGCAGGCCGGCGTCCAGCAGCGCCTTCATCACCACGGGCACGCCGCCGATGCGGTCGACGTCGGTCATCACGTGCCGTCCGAACGGCTTGACGTCGGCCAGGTGCGGCACGCGCGCGCCGATGCGGCTGAAGTCGTCCAGCGACAGCTCGACGCCGGCCTCGTGCGCGATCGCGAGCAGGTGCAGCACGGCGTTGGTGGAGCCGCCGAACGCCATCACGACGGCGATCGCGTTCTCGAACGCCTCGCGCGTCATGATCTGCCGGGCGGTGATGCCCCGGTGCAGCATCTCGACCACGGCCTGCCCTGACCGTCGCGCGAACCCGTCGCGGCGCCGGTCGGTGGCCGGGGGAGCGGCGCTGCCCGGCAACGACATGCCGAGGGCCTCCGCCGCGCTGGCCATGGTGTTCGCCGTGTACATGCCGCCGCACGCGCCCTCGCCGGGGCAGATCGCGCGCTCGATCAGGTCGACGTCCTCACGGCTCATCAGGCCCCTGGAGCACGCCCCGACGGCCTCGAAGGCGTCGATGATCGTGACTTCCTTCTCGGTGCCGTCGGTCAGCGTGACCCGGCCGGGCAGGATCGACCCTGCGTAGAGGAAGACGCTCGCGAGGTCGAGCCGGGCGGCGGCCATCAGCATGCCGGGCAACGACTTGTCGCAGCCCGCGAGCAGCACCGAACCGTCCAGGCGCTCCGCCTGCATCACCGTCTCGACGCTGTCCGCGATCACCTCGCGCGAGACCAGCGAGAAGTGCATGCCCTCGTGGCCCATGGAGATGCCGTCCGACACGGAGATCGTGCCGAACTCGAGCGGATACCCGCCCGCCGCGTGCACGCCGTCCTTGGACGCCTTGGCCAGGCGGTCCAGCGACAGGTTGCACGGCGTGATCTCGTTCCACGACGAGGCGACGCCGATCTGCGGCTTCTCCCAGTCCTCGTCACCCATGCCGACGGCCCGGAGCATGCCGCGCGCGGCGGTGCGCTCCAGGCCGTCGGTCACGTCGCGGCTGCGTGGCTTCACGTCCGGTGTCTCGGTCATGAAGGCACGCTAGTCGTTACTAGGCGGGATTCGCTGCGTGGGTCAGCGTCTCCCAGGCCACGAACAGGTTGTTCGTCCCCTGTGGACGCTGTGCCTCGGTGTAGCGCTGGGTGTTCGCCATCGCGATGCCCAGCCGGGTGTTCAGCGCGTTGAACGACACCTCCGACGTCGGCCCGAGGCTCTGGCTGTACGACCCGCCGCACAGCCACGACGGCACCGGCTCACCGTTCTGGTACTTGGTGTGCAGCCCCCACGCGTGCCGCATGCGGTCCTTGATCTCACCCCAGATGTCCTGGCCCTGGTGCCGCGCGGTCTCGGCGAGGTGCGCGGCCGCGGCGAGCCCGTAGCCGGTGTGCGTGAAGTCGCGGCAGGTCTCCTGGGAGAGCCCGTCGACGAACGTGGACTGGCCCTGCCAGTAGGAGATGATCTCCGAGCGGGTGTCGATGCCGCTGCCCGGCGGCGTCTTCGGCAGGGATCCGTCGGTGGTCAGGTAGACGTAGGCGGGCATGCGGGTGCGGAAGATGCCGATGGCCTTGTCGTAGGCGGCGCGGTCCTCCAGGAACACCGAGATGCCGATCGACGCCTCCATCATGCTGAGCTCCCAGTTGCCGTTGGTGTTCGCACGGCCGTTCTGGATCTCGGGCAGGTAGACGTTGCGGAGCATGGTGCCGAACCTGGCGCTGTTGGGCCAGTTCCCGTGGACGTGCTTGATGATCTCGGCGGCCCGCGGCCAGCTGCTCGCCGACCAGGCGGTCTGCAGCGGGGCGTTCGAGTTGGTGTGGTCCTGGATGGTGGCGGACCACGCGTCCATGATCTGGATCGCCTTGGCCGCGTACCTGTTGTCGCGCGTCACGTACCAGGCGAGCGAGAGGGTGTAGGCCGCGATGGCGTCTTCACGCTCGTCGGTGCAGCCGTAGTTCGGGTTGGAGTAGGGACCGCACTCGACGACCGCGCGCGGCCTCGGCGTGCGGTTCAGGTCGGCGTACTTCGACGCCATCATGCGGTCGTAGGCGAGTTTCCACGGCTGGGCGCCGGCCTGGACCTTGGTGCGCATGAAGTCCAGCTGCGGACGGGAGACGAGGACGCCGGGGTGGACGAACGTCGCCGGCGCCGCCGAGGCGGGGGAGCCGGTGACCGGTACTAGCAACGATGCCAGCAGTGCGATCAGCACCGCGCAGGAACGGGTGACCATGCGCCCAGTGTTAGTGGTCTAAACCTTTGCGGTCAATCGTCCCGGGACGATGTTCATGGTGGTGAACGGTTCCTGGTTGTGAACAGCCAGTTCTGCGGCTGCGGACATCCCCTGCGGGACAACGAAAATCCCCCGGTGCGCGGGAGGTGCACCGGGGGATTCTCGCTGTCAGAACTGCGTCACTCCTTGCACTTCTTGCCGGTGTTCACGCAGTTGACCAGTCGGTTCATGATCTGCTGCGACATCACGTTCGCGAAGTCGTCGTGGTCGGTGAGCGGGTTGTGCTCCTCCTCCGGGAAGGAGTCGACCGCGTACCGGCCCTGCTGCTGGATTTCCCTGGGGATGTTGTAGGTCAGGGAGATCCGCAGCTGCGGAACGGCCTTGAAGCCGTTCTTGCACTTGCCGTTCTGGTCCGGGAACACGATGTGGTCGCGGTGGTTGGCCGAGTCGATGTTCTTGCCGTCCCAGCAGCTCGGGAAGTCGTGGATGCGCTTGACCTTCGAGCCCTGCGGGCAGATCGGGTACTTGTTGAGCAGCACCTTGTCCTCGAAGCCGGTGCACGTCCACGAGTCACGGGCGTTCTTCGGGCCGTTCTGACCGGCCTTCGCGTCGCCGTAGAGGACCCGCAGGAACTTCGGCATCGCGACGACCTTGCCGACGGGGGAACCGCGGAACGTCAGGTCGACGACCTCGGGGCGCTGGATCTCGCCTTCGTTGCCCTCGAGCTCGTTGTTCGCGTTCTCTTCCTTGTTGTTCTGGTTCTTCTTGTTCTCGGTGCCTTCGGCCTGGGCCTCGTCGTTGTTCTCGGCGCCGTTGTCCGCCTTGGAGGCCTGACCGGCTTCCTTGACCGTGCAGGCGGCGGCCGGGTTCAGGTCAGGAGCCTGCTTGCCCTGGCGGCTGAAGGCCAGCATCATCCGGTTGAGGATGGCGGCGCGCTTCTCCCGCGTCGGGCCGACGATGATGTTGTTGACGTCCTGCGCCTTGACCTGCTCGAGCCGCTTCTCGGCCTCGTCGGTCACCTTCTCGATGTTCGCGAGTTCCTTGTCGATCTCCGCCTGGGCGGCGTTCGGCACGTCCTCGGGCAGCAGGGAGGCGACGTCGGGGCACTCGAGGCGGGCCGCGGCCTTGTCGGCCTTGTCCTTGTCCTGCTGCGCCTTGTCGTCCTTCTTCGGCGGCTGCTGCTGCTCGGCCTCTTCGCCCTCCTCGCCGTCGTTGATGCGCACGACGGGCCAGAAGTACGCGGACTTGTCACCGTTCTTGCAGGTCGTGCCGGCCTTCTGCAGCGACTTGTTGTTGGAGTCCGCGTTCGTGGACAGGTTGCCGACGTAGTCGTGCAGGTGCTGGGCACCGTTGCGGACACCGGGCTGCGCGATGAAGTTGTCCGGGTTGAAGTGCTGGTTCTCGTTGCGGCCGCAGTCGACGGTGAACGTACCCTTGGTGGCGCCTTGCTGCTCTTTTGGTTTCTTTACGTTCGGCTTCACCTTCGTGATGTCGACGAACTGGGATTTGTCCGCCCCGTCGGCGAGTGCGGCGCCATCAGAAGAACTGATGGCCACCACCGTCGCGCCACCAGCGACCACGGCCATCGCCGCTGCTGCGGCGGTCAGCCAGATCGTGGATTTCCTACGGTGAAAAGCCATTTGCCACCTCGTGTAGTCCGATAAAACGGCATGGTGAAGCTGACGGCGGTTAGGGCCGTGTTGTTCGGGTTGAACTTCGGTGTGCGGTTTTTAGTACGAGCGAGAACCCCGCCGTGATTTCTTCTTCGTTCGGGAGATCATTCTCATTCCGACCAGTGCGAGGGCGAGCACCGCGATCGCGCCGAAGAAGACACCGTTGTTCTCACCGAACACGCCTTGCTCGGCGGTGCGGGTGAACTTGGTGCCCTCCGGCACGGTCGGGACCACGCCGTCGGTCGGGTTCGTCGAAGCTTCCGCTTCCGCGTTGTCCCCGGTCGGTTCCGGTTCCCCGGCGGCAGCCGTGGGCGGTGCGAGCGGCTGCGGGGACTCCAGCCCCGCGAAGTCCACGCGGCCGGTGTCTTCCAGCACCTTCATGTGGTCGAAGACGGTGATCATCGCCTGCGTGGAGAGGATGCGGACGAGCTCGTTCTTGGTTCCCGCCCGGACCTGCGCGGCGTAGGCGTAGACCTTGCCGTGCGCCGCGCGCAGCCGGTTGGCGAAAACGACGTCGAAGTCCTCGCCGTTCGCCGCGTCCATCTCGGCGAGCCAGCCCTTCTGCTCTTCGGAGGCCTCCGTGGGCAACGTGTGGCCGAGCAGGACGCCCGCCCGGTTCACGACGTTGTCCAGCAGCGTGTGCCCCTCGATGAGGTGCTTGCAGGCTTCCTGGATCTTGGGCTGGTCCGCCCGCTTGGCCTTGCCCTTCTCGCCTGCGGGCTTCTCCCACAACCCGGCCTGCTTGACCCGGTTCATGAAGTCCCGGTCAGCAGGTCCGAGCGGTCCCCACTGCGTCTGCACGACCTCGTCTCCCGTCCCGCCACTGCCGGGCGGCGGGGTGGAGATGGGTGTGGAAGGCGTCGTGGAGGGCTGACCGATCGCGCTCCCGGTGTTGAGCAGCACGGCCAGCGCACAGCCGGCCAGCGCGACCAGCAGTCGCGTCGGCATCGCCAAGTCCATGGGGAGTCGCACGAACTGGAGTACGGCCAGGAATGGGTGTGCGCCTCAGTTCGAGACCCCGGCGTTATCGAACCGTTATCGAACCCCGCGCAACCCCGGCTCGAAAGCACGACCTAAGGTCGTGAGCATGAGCAAGCGTTTTGTGGCGTTGGGGGACTCGTTCACCGAAGGAGTGGGTGACGACGACGCCGGCCGTCCGAACGGCGTGCGCGGGTGGGCCGACCGCGTCGCGGACGTGCTGGGTGCGGCCGACGCGGAGTTCACCTACGCCAACCTGGCGGTGCGCGGCCGGTTGCTGCCGCAGGTGCTCGGCGAGCAGTTGGACCGCGCTCTCGCGATGAAGCCCGATCTCGTCTCCCTCTACGCGGGCGGGAACGACCTCATGCGGCCGAAGGTCGACATCGACGCGTTGATGCGCCGGTACCGCGCGGCGGTGGCGCGTCTGGTCACCGCGGGCGCGCGGGTGATCCTCTTCACCGGTGTCGACGGCGCGGACGACCCCGTGTTCCGCAAGATGCGCGGACGCGTGGCCATCTACAACGAGCACGTGCGGTCCATCGCCGCGGAACACTCGTGCGTTCTGGTGGACATGTGGGCGATGCGTCAGCTCCGCGACCGCCGCATGTGGTCGCCCGACCGCCTGCACCTCAACTCCCTCGGGCACACCGAGGTCGCCATCTCGGTTCTCGACGGCCTGGGCGTGGCCCACTCGCTGGAGCGCACGGTCCTCGGTGTCGCCCCGCTCGTCGACCGGAAGGTTCGCCGGGCGGAGGACCTCAGGTGGGCGCGCGAGCACGTCGTGCCGTGGGTGATGCGTCGCCTGCGCGGTGAGTCCTCTGGCGACGTGATCAGGCCGCGCCGGCCGGAGCTGCTGCCGCCTTCCTGGTAGAACGTGTTCCTTGGACCAAGGTGGTCTAACGAGGAAACACCGGCTCGGTGACGGTATTTCACGCGATTCTTTGCAGATAGAACGTGTTCTAGAAATCGTGTGGGCCGGATGGGTGAAACCGCAGGTGGGCGGCCCGGGCTGAATTGATGCAGTGGCCTAGCGTTCGTCCGCATGCGCCGCCAGACCGCACTGATCGTGTTGATGGTCTGCGCGTTGATCGCGGGCTGTGGAAGCAGGCTCACCGACGAGCAACGCGCAGCCCTCGTCGTGCCCGGAGGCGGGACGGCGGGCACTCAGGAGGGCACGGCGCCGGGCGAGGAAGGCACGGTGCCCGACGGCACCGCGGGCCAGCCGGGCGCGAACAACCCGCAGCAGCCGAACCAGCAGCCGAACCCGCCCGGCAGCATCGCGGGCGGGTGCCAGGGCACCGGTGGCGCCACGGACAAGGGCGTCACCGCGGGCGAGATCACGATCGCCAACATCTCCGACATCAGCGGCCCGGTGCCCGGCCTCTTCCAGGCGGCGCAGCAGGGCACGAAGGCGTTCGTCGAGTACTTCAACGCCACCCAGGGCGCGATCTGCGGCCGCAAGCTGAAGCTCGTCTCGTTCGACTCGCGCACCGACAGCGGCGGCGACCAGCAGGCCACCTCGCAGGCGTGTGAACAGGCGTTCGCGATGGTCGGCTCGATGTCCGGCTTCGACCAGGGCGGTGGCCCGGCCGCCGCCGCGTGCGGCATCCCGGACCTGCGCGCCTCGACGGTGACCACCCAGCGGCAGCGCACGCCGGTGAGCTTCGGCGTCGCGTCCAACGTGGTGAACCTGGTGTCGTCCGCGTATCCCGACCTGATCAAGTCGAGCTTCCCGGGCGCGGCCGGCGCCGCGTCGTTCCTGTACCTGAACGTCGACGCGAGCTCGCAGAACGCACGCAGTATGCAAAAAGCCGCCGAGCAACGCGGATTGAAGTTCGTATACACCCAGGCGATCGACATCGCCGACGTCAACTACGCGCCGTACGTCGCGAAGCTCAAGGAGACGGGCGCGAAGATCGTGTACTGGATGGGATCTGCACAATACGCGGTCCGGTTGCAGCAGGCGATGCGGCAGCAGGGGTACACGCCGGAAGCGTTCATCACGGACCCGTCGGCGTACGACGCGCAGTACGTGCGGCAGGGCGGCGCGGCGGTCGACGGCACCGTCGTCTACACGAACGGTGGCTTGTTCGAGGAGAACAACCCGCAGGTCGCGCTCTACAAGCAGTGGCTGGGGCGGGTGGCGCCGGGCGCGTCGCCCTCCTACTTCGGAATGTTCGCGTGGGCGGCGGCGCGGTTGTTCGTACAGCTCGCCGCGAAGATCGGCCCGCAGCTGACGCGCAAGGCGATGCTGGACCAGGTCCGCGGGGTGCACGACTTCACGGCGGAGGGGATGGTCGCGCCGCAGGACGTCGGGGGGAAGCGGACGTCGGCGTGCATGTCGCTGGTGCGGTTGAAGGGCGGGGCGTGGTCGCGGCTGGCGCCGGCGTCCGGGTACTCGTGCGGGGCGTTGATCGACACGGGGGTGGGCGGATGACCGCGCTGCTCGCCTACACCATCTTCGGCCTCGTCACGGGCGGCGCGTACGCCGTCGTCGCCGGTGGGCTCGTCCTCACCTACAGCACCTCCAAGGTGTTCAACGTCGGCCACGGCGCGATCGGCATGGTCATGGCCTTCCTCTACTGGGAGCTCGCCGAGAACCGCGGCCTGCCGCAGTGGCTCGCGCTGCTGATCGTGGTCGGCGGCTGCGCGCCGTTGTTCGGGCTGGTGATCGAGCGGTTCGTGATGCGCAGGCTCGCGGGGGCGCCGGTCGGCATCACGCTCGTCGCGGGTGTGGGGGTGCTGGTCGGGTTGATCGGTGCCGCCCAGGTGATCTGGCCGCCGCAGGCCCGGCCGGTGCGGCCGTTCCTCGACCAGCTCGGCGTGCACATCGGGCAGTCGTTCGTCAGCGGGCACGACCTGGTGACGCTGGCGTGCGCGGTGCTCGTCGCCGGTGGGCTGTACGTGCTGTTGAACCGGACGCGGACCGGCCTTGCGATGCGGGCCTGCGTGGACGCGCCGGAGCTGGCCTCGCTGTACGGGACGCGGCCGCACCGGTTGTCGGCGTTGAGCTGGGCCATCGGGTCGGCGTTGGCCGCGTTGGGCGGGATTCTGCTGACTCCGGTCGTGCAGCTCGACTACGTGACGATGACGTTGCTCGTGATCACCGCCTACACCGCGGCGCTGGTCGGGCGGTTGCGGAGTCTGCCGTTGACGTTCGTGGGTGCGCTCGGTCTGGGACTGGTGCAGTCCTACGCGGTGGCGTACCTGCCGTCGTCGCCGTTCTGGATCTCGTTCCGGGCGGCGATTCCGGCGCTGCTGCTGTTCGTGGTGCTGCTCGCGATGCCGCAGTCGCCGTTGCGGATCGGTGGCGTGCGCGGGTCGCGCGGGGTGGCGGTGCCGACAGGGCTCACCGCCGGGGTCGGCGCGGGGTTGTTCCTGGGTGTGGTCGTGGCGCTGGCGTTGCTGGTGGACTCGGTGGTGGCCGGTCAGCTCGCGCTCGCGCTGGTGTTCGGGATCGTGCTGCTGTCGATGGTGCTGCTCACCGGGTACGGCGGGGTGGTGTCGCTCGGGCAGTTCACGTTCGTCGGCGTGGGCGCGGTGACGGTGGCGCGGCTCGGGTCCACCTCGCCGCTCACGTTGCTGGCCGGGGCGGCGGTCGCGGCCGCCATCGGGGCGTTGATCGCGTTGACGGCGTTGCGGGTGAGCGGGCTGTACCTGGCGCTGGCGACGCTCGGGTTCGCGCAGCTCATGGACAAGCTGGTGCTCCAGTCGCCGATCGCGTTCGGGGTGCGGGGCAGCCTTCAGGTGCCGAAGCTGGTCGAGTCCGCGACGGCCCAGCTGCTGCTGGCCGCGGGGGTGTTCGCGCTGGTCGGCATGGGAGTGCTCGCCGTCAGGCGCGGGCGGCTCGGGCGCAAGATGATCGCGGTCAAGGACAGTTCGGCTGCCTGCGCGACGCTCGGCATGAACGTGCGCTGGATCCGGGTCGGCGTGTTCGCGTTGTCGGCGGCGATCGCGGGGCTCGCGGGCGGGTTGTTCGCGCAGCTGCGGGAAACCGTTGCGGCCAGCGACTTCCAGCTGTTCAACAACCTGCCGTTGCTGCTGTTCGCGGTGATCGCCGGCGTCACGTCGGTGTCCGGCGCGGCGCTCGGCGGGCTGCTGCTGATGCTGCTTCCCGTGCTGCAGAGCGGTTTCCCGGCGTTCGCGGGCGCGGCGGTCGTGCTGCTCGGTGTCGCGGCGGCCGGGCTCGCCCGTGATCCCAACGGCCTGGTCAGCTGGTTCTTCCGGGCCTGGTCCTGGCGGCGCGCATGAGCACGTTGCGGGTGGAGGGCGTGACGGTCCGCTTCGGCGAGGTGACCGCAGTGAACGACGTGTCCCTCGTGGTCTCACCGGGCGTCACCGGGCTGATCGGTCCCAACGGTGCGGGCAAGACGACGCTGTTCGACGTGATCAGCGGGTTGCGCAGGCCGTCGGCGGGCCGGGTGCTGCTCGACGACTCGGACATCACCGCCAAGGGGCCGCACCAGCGCTCGAGGCTGGGGGTGGCGCGGACGTTCCAGCGGCTGGAGGTGTTCGGGTCGCTGACGGTGTGGGAGAACGTCGTGGTGGCGCTGGAAAGCCGCCGCAGGTCGCCGCGGCTGGCCTCGAAGCTGCTGGAACGGGTCGGGATCGCGGAGTTCTCCGACAACCAGGCCGACACCGTGCCGACGGGCGCCGCGCGGCTGCTCGAACTCGCTCGTGCGCTGGCCACGGAGCCGCGGCTGCTGCTGCTCGACGAGCCGTCGTCGGGGCTCGACCGCGCGGAGACCGACGCGTTCGGCGAGCTGTTGCAGGAGCTCAGCGCTGAGGGGCGTTCGGTCGTGCTGGTCGAGCACGACATGGATCTCGTGATGGGCTACTGCGATCGCGTGCACGTGCTGAACCTGGGCCGCCTGCTGACCTCCGGCACGCCTGCCGAGATCCGTGAGCACGAGGGAGTCCGGGAGGCGTATCTCGGATGATCGACCTGATGGACCTCCACGCCGGCTACGGCCGCATCGAGGTGCTGCGCGGGGTTTCGCTTTCCGTGCCGCGCGGCACCGTCACGGCGTTGCTGGGCCCGAACGGCGCGGGCAAGTCGACCTTGGTGAAGGTCCTCAGTGGACAGTCGCGGGCCACCTCCGGCCACGTGCACCTCGGTGGCGTGCACGTCAACGACGCCGCGCCCGACGAGCTGGCCCGCGCCGGCCTGTGCACGGTTCCGGAGGGGCGGGCGATCTTCCCGAACCTCACCGTCGCGGAGAACCTGCGGTTGATGCGCGGTGATCCGGCGGTGGTCTACGAGCGGTTCCCGAAGCTGAAGGCACGTCACCGCCAGCTCGCGGGCTCGATGTCGGGCGGAGAGCAGCAGATGCTCGCGTTCTCCCGCGCGCTGATCACCGACCCGGCCGTGCTGGTTATCGACGAGCTGTCGATGGGCCTCGCGCCGGTGATCGTCGCCGAGCTGTACGAGGTCGTGGCGGAGCTGGCGTCGTCCGGCGTGACGATGCTGATCGTCGAGCAGTTCGCCGAGACCGCCTCCGCCGTGGCCGACCAGGTCGTGGTGATGAAGCACGGTGAGATCTCTGAGGATTCCGACCTCGCCACCGTCTACTTCGGAGGGACATCGTGAGGTACGCACTGGTACTGCTGCTGCTTCTGCTGTCCCCGGCACCGGCCAGGGCCGCGGACATCGGCGGCTTCACGCTGTCCGCCCACGCGGCGCCCGTGTCCGTGCTGCTGCACACCGATCTTCTCCCGGTGCCCGCGGAACCCCAGGGCGAGGCGCACCTCTCGTACACGCAGACCGAACTGGGCTCCGGCCCGATCGGCCGGTCGCTGGCGAGCTCGCTCTGGCCGGGCGCGGCCGTGGGCACCGGGTTGCCTCAGCTGCTGGGCTTCGCCTACCCGGTGCAGGCCAACGCCTCGCACCCCGGCGGCCCCGCCGACGCGTCGCAACCGGGCATGAAGGCCGCCGCGGGCGCCTCGAAGGCCGAGTCCTACGCCGGAGCCAAGCAGGAAGTCCCGTTCCTGCTCACGACCGACGGTCTGTCGTCGACCAGCGTCAGTTCGGTGTCCGGCACCGAGGCGCGCTCGTCCGCCGTGACGTCCGCGCAGACGATCTCGTTGCTGGCAGGCGTGGTCGTGCTGTCGGGCGTCAAGTTCGAGTCCGTGGCCGTGAGCGACGGCAGCAAGGGCAGTGGCACGAGCACGTTCTCCGTCGCGGAGTTCACCGTGCTGGGCCAGAAGTTCCCGGTGAAGTCCCCGGCCGCCCCGCCCGACGGGTTGCTGAAAGTGTTGGAACCACTGGGAATCACGCTCACCTGGCCCACCTCCGCGACGAAGCTGGAGGGAACGGCCGCGACCTCGTCGAGCCGCGGCCTGACCCTGACCGTCGACGTCCTGGCGTTGCGCACCAAACTGGGCCTCGGCGGCATCCTCGACGGCGTGGTGGCACCACTGCTGCCCAAGGAACTCGTGCCGCTGCTGAATCCGTTGCGCAAGATGGTCGTGATCGTCGGCGACACGGAAGCCGTGGCCAACGCCTCCACCGCCGCCCCGCTGACCCCACCCGACACCCAGGTACCGCAAGCACCTCTGGTACCACCGCCCGCAGCAGGAGCACCACCGGTGTCGGCAGGCTCTCCACCACTCGCCGTAGCGCCACCCAAGTCCGTCACCCCGGTGGCCTCGGCCCGCGCGAAACCCCGCTCGCTGCTCGACTTCCCAGGCGTGCCGGCCCTCCTGGTCCTGGCCGGACTGGGCGTAGCAGCAGCCTCGGCGTTCGGCATGAAGTCGTTCGGCACGTTCCTGCTGGGCGGCGCTCCCTGCCCCTCCGGACACCCGACCGGTGTCCCCGACCTGCGGGTGAACCCATGACCATCCAGGACCGGCGCCGCGCACGAATGCGCAGCGGCCTAGGACTCGTCGGCACGATGCTGATGACGGCGGGAATCGCCGCGATCCTCTTCGCCTGGTGGGGCGTCGCGCACACCGGGTACGTGTGGGAGCAGATCCCGTACGTGGTCTCTGGCGGGATCCTCGGGGTCGGGCTGATCGGGGTCGGCGGGTTCCTCTACTTCGGATCGTGGCTGACGAAGCTGGTGGAGGAGCAGCGGCAGACCACGTACGCGTTGTTGCAGCTGCTGGAGGAGCGGGCTGCTGAGCGGGTCGACCAGCTGTAGCGCGTGACGTGACCGGGCGGGGTGTCGACACGGTGGCCCGCCTGTTTCGGTGTGCGCGGGGTTGGCTTGCGTTGGGGCGTGTGCGGGGTTGGCTTGCGTTGGGGCGTGTGCGGGTCGGTTTGGGGTAGTTCGGCGCGGGTTCCAGCGGGGTGGTCGCCTTTTGCTGGTTGTGTCGCCTTGTGTTGGTGGTCGCTTTGGGTCGTATGACGAGCTTTGGTTGCGTCATCGCCGCTTCGCGACGATTGCGATTGGGGCTTGACTTCGGGGCCCTTGCGAGGCGCTCATCGGCCTTAAAAAGCCGGGCATAAGGAGCCCGGCCGATCCAACCAGCATAGCACCTCGCACCCAAAGTCAAGCCCCATCGCAAGCGTGCGTGGTCCCGTTTGTTGGTCGGCTTCCGTCATTACCGCTTGCCTGCGT
>NZ_JBHRZI010000023.1:0-185149 GCF_042649515.1 Lentzea rhizosphaerae
GCTCGCCATCCGTGCGGCCACCAGCGAGGAAGGGCAACGTGCCGCGGCGTCGCACACCGCTTCCACCGCGACGCCCTCGGTCACCAGGGACGCGCTGTTCCGCCAGGCGGGCGTGATCGCGGTCGACAGCGTGCCGGAACTGACCGACGCCGTGATGGCGCTGAGCTGGCAACCGCTCCCGAGCGGACGGTCGGTCGCGGTGCTGAGCAACGCCGGCGGGCTGGGCGTGTTGGCCGCGGACGCCTGCGTTCGTGCAGGCCTGCACGTGGCGAGGCTGGGCGACGAGACCCGCAGAGCTTTGGCACAGCTGGTTCCGGTGACGGCCAGCGTGCACAACCCGGTCGACACCACCGCGGTCGTCGACGAGGAGACCTTCGCCCGCTGCCTCGACGTCATCGGCGCCGACCGCGCGGTCGACGCGGTGATCACCGTGACGGTGCCGACCGCGCTCGGCGACCCCACCGGCGGCGTGCACAACGTCGACGGCAAGCCCGTGCTCGCCGTGCGCACCGGCCAGATCGAACGGCTCGCGGGCGAAATTCCCTGCTACGCCGAGCCGGCACGGGCCGCGGCGGCACTCGCGCGGCTGGTGGAGCGGGCCGAATGGCTGGCCCGGCCGAGGGAGTTCGCGCGCCTGAGCCGGATCGATCTCGATGCCGCGAAGGCGATCGTGGCCGACCGCGAGGGCTGGTTGCCGCCCGACGAGGTGGTGTCGCTGCTGACGGCGTTTGGGCTGCCGGTGCTGGGCGGAACCCTCGCGATGACGGCAGAGCACGCGGTAGCGGCCCAACAGGCCTACGACACGCCGGTTGCGCTCAAGGCACTGGCCGACAACCTGCTGCACAAGAGCAAGGGAGGCGGCGTGGAGCTGAACGTCACCGACGCGGACGGTGTGGCGAAAGCCTTCCGCGCATTCCAGGAACGCTTCGGCGACCGTCTGCGCGGCGTGTTCGTGCAACCGATGGCCACCAGCGGCCGCGAGTTGCTGATCGGCGTCGTTGCGGACGAGAAGTTCGGACCGCTCGTGGTGACCGGACTTGGTGGCGTGGACACCGATCTGCTCGACGACCGTGCCGCGGCACTGGCACCACTGTCCACAGCGGACGCCGACGACCTGATGCACGGCTTCCGCACAGCCGGCCACGTGCTCGCGGGAACCGATGAGGCGGCCGTGCGCGAGGTGTTGCTGCGCGTCTCCGAACTCGCCGGCGCACTGCCCGAGGTCGTCGAGCTCGACATCAACCCCCTGCTGCTGACCGACAGCGGATGCCTGGTCGTGGACGCGCGAGTGCGCGTCGCGCCGGCCGGGCAGTCCGACCCGTTCCTGCGCCGCTTGCGCACCACCTGACCGGAAACCGAGGGAGAACAGCCATGAGCACCAAGCCGATCGTGGTGGGCATCGACGGAACGCCCGCGTCGGACCGAGCACTGGAATGGGCCCTGGACGAGGCCGTCGTCCGCGGCTGTCCGCTGCACGTCGTGAACGCCTGGAACTTCGAGGCGCTGACCGACTGGACCGAGACGGCCGCGCAGCGCGCCCAGGCAGAGTCGGAAGCAGTGATCGAGAAGGCGTTGCAGGCGGCTGAGGCGAGGCGGCAGGAGATGCCCGAGATCGTCCGCAAGAGCCCGCGTGGTGACGCCGCCGAGGTGCTCGAGCAGGCCTCGGAGGGCGCCGCGATGCTGGTGGTCGCCTCGCACACCGGGCATCGGATCCGCCAGATCGTCCTCGGCTCGACGAGCATGCACGTGGTGCGGCACGCGCACGCGCCGATCGTCGTCATCCCGGTGAACGACCGCGAACTCGCGGAGAGCACGCGATGAAGGCCGGCGACGCGATGATCCGCCCGCTCGTCACGGTCGGACCGCGCGACTTCGCCCGCCACGCGGGCGGTCTCATGGACGACTTCGGCCTGGCCGTGCTGCCCGTCGTCGACCAGGGCGTGTTCCAGGGCGTGGTGACGCGCGTGGCCGTGCTGCGAGGCGAGGAAGGCGTGCAGTCACCGCACGTGCAGGAGGTCATGTCGCAGCCGGCGCTCGTGGCCACCACGGACACGCCGGCGGCAACGCTGTTGGACGCGATGATCCGCTACGAGGTGCTCTGCGTGCCCGTGCTCGACGACGGACACGTCGTCGGCATGGTCACCAGGCTCTCGATCCTCCAGCTGATCTCCCAGAACAACCAGAACCTGCACGTGGAGGCCGGTCGTGCCGCTGTCCACAGCTGACCGCGAGGACGTCGCCCACCACGGGCTGCCGGTCGCCGAGGTCGTGCTGATCGCCGAGACCGACGGGGCGGCAGGCCTCTCGAGCGCCCAGTGGCGCGACCGCCTGGCCGCTCTCGGGCCGAACGAGCTGCCCGCCCAGCGCGGACCGAGCTGGGTGATGCGGCTGCTGGGACAGCTGCACCACCCGCTCATCTACGTGCTGCTGGTGGCCGCGGGGATCACCGCCGCGCTGGGCGAGGTCGTGGACGCTTCCGTGGTGTTCGGCGTCGTCGTGGTCAACGCCGTCATCGGATTCATTCAGGAAGCACGCGCCGAACGCGCCCTGGACGCCTTGACGGCGATGGTGCGCACCGAGGTGACCGTCGTGCGCGACGGCCTCACCGCGCGAGTGCCCTCCGCGGAGCTCGTACCGGGCGACCTGGTCGTGCTCGAGGCGGGCGACCAGGTCGGTGCGGACCTCCGGCTGGTCGCCACGAGCGAGCTGCGCGTAGACGAGTCCGCGTTGACCGGGGAATCCGTGCCCGTGACGAAGAACCCGGTGGCGTTGCCGTCGGACACCGCGCTGGCCGACCGCGCCAACATGGCCTACTCCGGCACGCTGGTGACCGCGGGCGGCGGGCGCGGTGTCGTGGTCGCGACCGGCGCGGACACCGAGATCGGCCGGGTGCACCGGCTGGTCAGCACGACCACCACCGTGCAGACTCCGCTCACCCGCAAGCTCGCGCGGTTCAGCCAGATCCTGACGGTGGTGATCCTGGGTCTCGCGGCATTCAGCGTCGTGGTCGGCGTGCTGCGCGGCGAACCACTCGCGGAGATGGTGACCGCGGCCGTCGCACTCGCGGTCGGCGCGATCCCGGAAGGCCTGCCCGCCGCGGTCACGGTGACCCTGGCGATCGGGGTGGCCAGGATGGCACGACGCAACGCGATCATCCGCAGGCTGCCCGCTGTGGAGACCCTGGGCAGCACCACCGTCATCTGCACCGACAAGACCGGGACGCTGACCGCCAACGCGATGACGGTCGACGCGGTCGTCGTGGGAAGCACGCGTCACGAGCTGTCCGGTATCGGGTACGAGCCCACCGGGACCATCACGCCGGAACCGACTCCTGCGCTGCGCGAGTGTCTGCTGGCGGGTCTCGCGTGCAACGACGCGCGAATCGTCGAGGACGGCGGCCGCTGGCTGCCGGTCGGTGATCCGACCGAGGCCGCGCTCGTCGTCGCGGCGCGCAAGGCCGGCCTGGACGACGCCGACGTGCCGGAGCGCGTGGACGTGCTCCCGTTCAGCTCGGAACGGATGTTCATGGCCACCCGGCACGCCAACGACCTGGTCTACGTCAAAGGAGCTGTCGAACGGATCCTCGCCCTCGCCGGGCTCGACCACCATCCCGAAGCCGAAGAACTGTCCTCCGCAGGCCTGCGGGTGCTGGCCATCGGTCGCGCGGCCGGCGTCGAGCTGACCGAGGAAAGCTTGCAGGGCAACGTGATTCTGCTCGGTCTGGTCGCGATGCACGACCCGGCACGACCCGAGGCGATCGAGGCGGTGCGCGCCTGCCAGGCGGCGGGCGTCGAGGTCAAGATGATCACCGGCGACCACCCGGCCACCGCTCGCGCCATCGCCGCCGAGTTCGGCATCACCGACGTCCACGCCCGCGTCGCACCCGAGGAGAAACTGCGGCTGGTCAAGGAGATCCAGGCCGCTGGTGAGGTCGTCGCGATGACCGGCGACGGCGTCAACGACGCACCCGCGCTGCGCCGCGCGGACATCGGCGTCGCGATGGGCAAGGGCGGCACCGAGGTCGCCAAGCAGGCGGCCGACATGGTGCTCACCGACGACAACTTCGCCTCGATCCGCGCCGCCGTCGAGGAAGGTCGCGCGGTCTTCGACAACCTGCGCAAGTTCATCATCTGGACGCTGCCCACCAACATGGCCGAGGGCTTGGTGATCCTCACGGCGATCCTGCTCGGCGCGGCGTTGCCGATCCTGCCGGTGCAGATCCTGTGGATCAACATGACGACGGCCGTCGCGCTGGGACTGACACTGGCGTTCGAACCGCGGGAAGCGGATGTGATGAGCCGCCCACCGCTGCCGCCGTCGTTGCCGTTGCTGACCAGGAAACTCGTCGGCCGCATCGTGTTCGTCTCCGCGATCCTGCTCGCGTGCTCGTTCGGCGCGTTCCGCTGGCAGCTCGCGTCCGGCGCCACGCTGGAGGTTGCGCGCACGGTGGCGGTGAACGTGTTCGTCGGCGCCCAGATCGCCTACCTCGTCAACTGCCGTTCACTGGAGAAGTGGCGGCCCAGCACCGGACCGAACCGGTGGCTGCTCGTGGGCGTGGCGCTCACCGCGGGACTGCAGCTCGCGCTGACCTACGTGCCGTTCATGAACACGTTGTTCCACACCGCACCGCTCGGCTGGCAGCCGTGGCTCGTCGTGCTCGCGCTCAGCGTCGTGGCGTACGTCCTGGTGGAACTGGAGAAGTGGCGCCAGCGCCACGCGAAAGGTCGCTGATGGGCAAGCTGGCGCGGGACGTCTACGAGCAGGAGCTGCTCCGGTTGCAGACCGAGCTCGTGAAGCTGCAGGAGTGGGTACGGGCCACCGGCGCCCGGCTCGTGGTGGCGTTCGAGGGCCGGGACGCGGCGGGCAAGGGCTCGGCGATCAAACGGATCACCGAGCACCTGAACCCGCGCGTCGCCCGGATCGTGGCGTTGCCCGCGCCCAGCGAGCGGGAACGCAGCCAGTGGTACTTCCAGCGCTACGTGGCACATCTGCCGGCGGCGGGTGAGATCGTGCTGCTGGACCGGAGCTGGTACAACCGCGCGGGCGTCGAGCGTGTGATGGGCTACTGCACGCCGGAGGAGCACCGCTTGTTCCTCCGGCAGTGCCCGGTCTTCGAACGGATGCTCGTGGAAGACGGTGTGCTGCTGCGGAAGTACTGGTTCTCGGTCAGCGACGCCGAGCAGGAACGCCGGTTCCGCAAGCGCCTCGACGACCCGTTGAAGCGGTGGAAGCTGTCCCCGATGGACCTCGAGTCGCTGACGCGCTGGGAGGACTACTCGCGGGCCAAGGACGAGATGATGGTGCACACCGACATCGCCGAATGCCCCTGGTACGTGGTGGAAGGCGACGACAAGCGGCGGGCGAGGATCAACATGATCGCCCACCTGCTCAGCACGATCAACTACCACGAGGTGACCGTCCCGAAGATCAAGCTACCGGTGCGGCCACCGTCGAGCGGCTACCAGCGAACTTCCCGCACTTTGCAGCACGAGATCCCGGACCACGCCGCCAAGCTGGCCTGAACGTCGGGGAAGAAGCCCTGCGCCGCGGCCAGGCTCGCCCGGCAGGCGCGGATGATCTGCTGGGTGGCGGCGGTGCGGGGCGTCGGTGGCACGACTGCACCTGACCAGGACATCACCGGTCAGCTCGTCGACGCCGACGGAGGCCGTCGAGGAGCAGTTGCTGGTGGTCGACCGACGAGCAGTGGCGTGGTCGGCGAGACCAGGGGCTCATCGGTGACGAGACCAAGGTCCCTGGGGGCCACCGCACTCACCCGTGAGCCTTGGTGGTGGAGGTGCACCATGACCGCGAACCCGATGTCCCGGCTTTTTCGCCGTGTCTTCCCCGGCCGCAACCCGCTCGCGACTCACGGCGACCGCATCGAGGGCGCAGTCCTCGCACTGGGCGCTGTGGTGGCGCTGCTCGCCGTCCCCGTGGCAGCTGCGGTCGGCTCGGACATCTACGCGACGCATGAGGCGCGCGTCGAAGTCGAGCAGAAGAGCCGGACTCAGGTGGACGCGGTGCTCCTGGACGACACTCCGTCGATGAGCCGCGGCCCCGGTGGTGAAGCGGTGGTGGAGACGACTGCGGCGACCGCGTCCTGGCGCATGCCCGATGGGACCGCCCGACGAGGTGTCGTTCGAGCCCCTTATGGCGCTGAAGCCGGCACCACGCTGCGAGTCTGGGTCAACCTCAACGGTGACGTGACCGAACCACCCATGACCAATCAGGGAGCCGCGTTCAACGCGATCTTCAGTGCCTTGCTGCTGTGGGCGCTGATCGTCGGCGCGATGGCCTTGCTGTTCGGTCTGGTGCGGTTCGTGCACATGAGGATCCGCCTGCGCTGGTGGCAGCTCGAATGGGAGCTGACCGCGCCCGACTGGACTGGGCGGTGAGCCGCGCTTGGGCTTGAGGTCCAAGACAGGCCGCCGTCGTCCGCTACGTTCGTTGCCCGGTTCTGGTTGTGAGGCTGGGACTTTCGGAACACATCCAGCAGACGGAACGGGGCGCTGCGAGTCCGCAGCGCCCCGTTCCCGTTGGCCGTGTCACCGCAGCCAAGGGTTCGCCTTGACGATCGGCAGTTCGTTCCACCAGCGGGCCAGTCCCCACGTCACACCAGAGGCCGTCGCCGCGAGGGCGATGAGCACGAGGGCGTAGACGACGTGGTAGTCGATGATCGGGTTGGTCGACATCGTCGCCTCACCGGTTGCGGTGTGCTGCGCCGGCGGCCACTCGGCGGCCCACATGAGCAGCATCATCACCGCGCCGCTCGCCGCGGCGATGCGCAGCCCGATGCCGAGCACCAATGCCACACCGATCGCGAACAGTCCAGCCATGAAGAGCAGGTCGGCCCACCAGGCGCCGGCGATGTCGTGGAACACCGACTCGAACGGTCCGACGTTGACCCGGCTGAGGAAGCCCTTGGTGGGCGAACCGCCGGAGAACCAGGCGTTCTTGGGCTGTGTCGCGTAGCCGAGACCGAATGCCTTGTCGACGAACGCCCACAGGAACAACAACCCGGTCGCGATGCGCAGCACCGCGAGGGCCACAACACCCGTTTCCGTCCGGGTGCGAGCAGGAGCATGAACAGCGGACATCGTTACCTCCCAGGAAGTTCTTCCGGGTTGAGTCTTCTCAGGAACGTTGGCTGCGAACGCAGCCCTTGGTCCCGATCGAGCCGGGACCTCACGACCTGCCGCGGAGGTACGAGCACGGAATCACGCCACCTGACGGGTAGGGCCTTTTGGCTCAACGCGGACGTGCCGCCGGTCTCTCTTCTCTCCCTCGCCGGGTACCTAGCGTCGGCATGACAGTGGCAATCGCCATGTGAACGGGAGAACTGATGAAGCACGCAGGACAGCTGGAGATCGCCAACGTCGTCGTTGAGGCCGGTGACCAGACAGCGCGGGAATATGCGCATGATCGGATCGCACCGCTCGCCAGGTTCGCACCCGAGCCGACGACCTACGCGCACGTCCGCATCGTGACCGCCAGCCCGCGCACGATCGAGGTGCGCGTGAACCTCGACGTCAACGGCACTCCCGTGGTGGCGCAGGCGCAAGCGGAGACGGCGACCGAAGCCATCGACGCGGTCCGGGACCACCTGCACAGTCAGCTGACGAAGATGCACCCCTGACCAGGAAGCTCGCCGCGACCAAAGCCGAGCCGACCTGCACGGTGATTTCCTCTTGGTAGCGGGAACGTTGGTCGCGTTGGTAGCGATGGTCTCGGCAGTACCGGGATCATCGTTGCCACGTTCTGGTGTGGACAGAGCCCTTGTGCTCGCGTTCCTGTGGCTCGGGTTCGCGGTCGTCACCCTGGCGATTCCGCACTACCTGATCGTCGGTTTCTTCCTGAGTGGCAGCTACGTCGCCGACGAGGTCGGAGGCACCGATTACCACTCCGGTGGTCTCGCCGGGCTGGTGGTGTTCTTCGCCGGGATCGCCCTGCTGTTCACCGGCACCTACCCCAAGGGCTTGTTCGATCTGGTGCTCGGCACGAACCGCTGGTGCCACCGCTGTGCGCCACCGACCACGCCGAGGCGGTTGCGGATCTCGGCTTCGACGACCCAGTCCGCGCGGGTGATCGAGCGGAGCGGTGGTCGGCGGCAAGGTGTCCATTGTGGACAAGGCAAACCGCGCTGACACGGACGGCCCGATCCAGGAAGCGGACGGCCAGGACGTCCACGTGGTCAGCCGGCGGGGGAGTAGTGCCAGACGGTGTCGGCTTTGCCGTCGGCGATCCACAACGTGCTGTCCGGTGCGGCCGCGATGCCGGTCAGTTGCTGGGCGCCGTCCACCGCGTGGAGGGTGACTTGACCGGATGTGGTGATTCTGCCGATGCGGGCCTGGTCGGTGGTGAACCAGAGCGCGCTGTCCGGGCTGGCCGCGAGGTCGGACGGCCGTGCGTCGTCGGGGACCGCGTACTCGGTGAAGTTGCCGTCGACCGTCATTCTGCCGATGCCGCGGGCCATGGTGAACCACAGCGCACTGTCCGGGCCGGTGACGATCCTGCCGGGGCTTGCTTCGCCGGGCAGGGGCCACAGCTTGGCGGGATTGCCATCTGTCGGCATTCTGCCGATGGAGTGCTTGGCTCCCTTGGCGTTGGAGCTGAGCGTGAACCACAGCGCCTGGTCCGGGCCGGTGGTGATGCCGGGCAGCTTCGCGAGTTTGTCGTCGGTCTGCACGGTGGTGTGTCTCAGCGCGCCGGACGTCGAGATGCGGCTGATCGCGGGCGGCACTTTCTCGTTGGTGTACCAGACAGCGTTGTCCGGGCCTGTGGTGATGGCGTTGGGCAAGCCCAGGTTCACGCCCCGACCCGTTCGCCAGCCGGACAGCGTTCCTTCAGCGGAGATCTTGCCGATCAGCTGGAACCCGGCGAACCAGATCAGCCCGTCCGGGCCGCGCACGATCCCAGCGGGGCTGTTGCTGCTTCCCGGGATGCGCAGGTGGGTGATGGCGCCGTTCTTGTCGATGCGGGCGATGGATTCGCCTGAGCTTTCGCTGCACCACACGATGCCATCAGGAGCCACGAACGGGAGCCTGGGGAAGGAGCCCTTCGGCAACTGCACCGCGGTGATGGTGGCCTGCCGCGCTTCGGGCGTTGTTTCCTGCTCCGGTGGCGCTTGCGCAGAAGTCGTGCAGCCCGCCAGGAGAAGACCGATCAGCAGCAGGATCAATCGCGCCATGACCCACCTCCAGGCCTGACTTCGAAGTACGCCAGCACTTCGTTACGCGTAACGATGCCCGTGGTGGATGCGACGCTTTCGGTAGACACGGTGCGAACGGATGCGGGTGCTGGTGGACTACGACGCGTTCATCTCTTACAACCGGAAGGCTGACTGGATCAACGCGCTCAGGCTGCAGCGGCTGATCCGCCGGGTGGGACGCCCGTGGAATCAGCCGGGATCGCTGCGCGTGTTCCGTGATACGACGAATTTGCGGCTGTCGCCGAGTCTCAAGCACTCGCTGGTGGACGCGCTGGACCGGACCGACACCTTCGTCCTCATGGCGTCGCCCGACTCCGCGAAGTCGGAGTGGGTTCGGTTCGAGGTCGACCACTGGCGACAGCACAGAGAACAGAACAAGTTCGTCATCGTGCACACGGCCGGCGAGATCCATTGGGACGACCAGCGCGGGGACTTCGACTGGGACAGGACCACGGCGTTGCCGCGGGAGATCGAGGGCTGGTACGGAGACCAGCCGATCTGGGGCACGATCGTCGCGGACGGCACGAGGCGGCGCGCCGCCCTGCTCCGCGATGTCGCGGTCAGCATCGCGGCGCAGCTCTACGGTGTCGAGAAGGACCGGCTGCACAACGAGGACGAGCTCGAGCTGCGCAAGACCCGGCGTGCCTGGCGCGCCACCTTCAGCGTGCTCGCCATGGCCGTGGTCGGCGTGCTGATCGCCGGTGCGATCGCTGTCTGGCAGGGTGGGGAAGCGAGCACGCAGGAGCAGAACGCGTTGTCCCGCAGGCTGGCCGGGGCGTCCGAGAGCCAGCTCGCGAACAGCCTCGATGTGGCCAGTCTCTTGGCGGCACGCGCGTTTCGCACCGATGCCAACCCACAGACCCGTGCCGCACTGTTCCGCGCGGTGACCACGAGCGGCTCTCTGGTCCGGTATCTCCCGTTCGAGGCCGAGATCACCAGGCTCGCGACGAGCGCGGACGGCAGCGCCATCGTGGTCGGCCTGCGCGACGGCAAGGTGCTGCGCTGGCGGCTGGCCGACGGCAAGCCGGAACAGCTGGTGGACCTCGCTGCCGAGGTGACCGCGTTGGCGGTCAACGAAAACGGGGACACCGTCATCGCGGCCGACGTGTCCTCCGTCAGGCTTGTGCGCAAGGACAGGAGTACCGAATCGATCCCCGCTGCCTGGGGTTTCGAGTTCCGCGCGGTGGCGGTATCGCCGTCGGGACGCACCGCCGTTGCGACCAGCGACAAGGACTCCGCCGTCGTCAGCGTGTTCAACCTGGACGGCGACACCGTCCGCAAAGTGGACCATCCGGCAGGTGATGCGTTCACGCTCGGGCCCGACGCGGTGGTGAGTTCGGACGAAGAGGTCTTCCTGCTCGACAGCGGTTATGGATTCTGGGAACGGCGACGGATCACGGACTGGAATCTGACGTTCGGCTCCCGAGTGAGCTTCGGCACTGCGAACTACGGGCAGGCGGTGTCGGCGGATGGCCGCGCCTTCAGCTACACCAACGGCGCCGCCACCATCTCGGTCTGGAGCACGGACCGCCCCAGCGACATCGATCACCCGGATCTGACCGCACGTGCCCAGATCGCCAAACCCAGCGCGATGTCGCTCAGCGCGGACGCCTCACACCTGGCGATCGCGGAGGACGGCGCCATCCACGTCTCCCGAGTCCTGCCGGCCGAGGTCCCACCTGCCGAGCCGGTCAAGCTCACCGGTACAGGCACAATCACCACGCGCGGCCTGGCCTTTCTCGGCACGAGCAGCCGCAAACTGGTCTCCGCGTCCGGCAGCCGCGTCACGCTGTGGGATCTCGACCAGATCGACCGGATCGGCCGGGCGTTTCCGGTGTCGCTCAGGGCAGGCTGCAACGCCTGCGGCCCACCGAACATCGCTCTGTCACACGACGCCGCCCAGATGATCGCCATCGACGGGTCCGGCTGGGAAGGCGTCGTCGGTCCAGTGACACACCCGGAGCAGCTCCGCGCATTGCCCAACCTGAACCTGTCCGCCCGCTACGGACCGGCCGTCTGGAACGGCTCCGACGCGGCGGTCGTCGTGCAACCGGAAACCGGTGGCTCGCAGGCAGTGGTACCGACCGGCTTCCCGGACCACGTCCACGCCGTGGCGGCAGGCGAACGCGACGGAGAGGTGATCGCGGCCGCGCTGAGCTCGGACCGACGCCGGCTCATCGTCGTGCAGGCCGATGGAGGTTTCGATCTGGTCGATCTCACCAGTGGTGCAACGCAAAGAGTGGTTCCCGACCCGTCGGCCCCGGACAGGCCCAAGGCGCCGGTCGTGAGAGCGGCGGCCGCCAATGCCGACCTGGTCGCGGTTGCGGACGAGAAGTCGATCTCCGTCCGCGATGTGCCGACAGGCAAGGTGATCGGCGAGATCACACGTTCTGGCGTGCGGTATCTCGCTTTCGTCCCCGGTCGGCTGTTGGTGCAACTGGAGTCCGGCGAGCTGGAGATCTGGGACGAGCGCCTCACCGGCAGGCAGAGCACCATCGCGGGCGACGCCGGTTTCATCTGGCGGCCGATCAGCAACGGAACGCTGGTCGCCAGAGCCCGCGCCGACAACGCGATCACCCTGGCTGACCTGGCCACCGGCTCGGTGCTCGCCTCGATCCCCGGTGACTCCGCACGCCGGGTGGGGATCGGCTTCTCCGGTGACGGCACGCGAATGCTCACCCTCACCGAGAGCAGGGACTCCGGACCCGCCACCGCCGTCCTCCGCGACATCTCCGACGACACTCTCGTACGCGCCGCCTGCAGCACCGCGGGACGCGACCTCACCGCCGATGAATGGCGCGCGCTCGTGGGCACCGACTCCGTGCCAGACGACTTGCGCTGCCAGTAAGGGGTTCGGCTCGCTCTGGCGCGGGTGATCCGGGGACGACCGGAGACGGAGCCGTGGTCGAGGCGCGGTGCGTGGCGTCCCTGAGCGAACTGCACCGTGAATCCGCTGAGAAACGCCTACGGCACCCTGACGCACCGCCAGAGCCCGCGGATGCCGCCTGCTTCACGTCCGCGGACGGTGAGGATCATGGCGGCGATGATCGGGCACACGGTTGCCAATGCGCTGATGGGCAGGCGCATGGGCGCCCACGCCGGATCATCACCGATGATCGCCGATTCGTCGTCCGATCAGCACTTCCGGCACGAGGTAGACGTAGACCGCCTCGCCTCCGTGAGCAGGAAGACCGCACCCCTCCACCGCGGCGATCTGACCGGGCTCGAGCAGCCCGAGCTCGCCGTGCACGGTGACCGACCGCGCTGCCACGTCACCGCCGGTCAGATCATCGGCCTGGAAGGCACCCACGTGGCAGCCGTACCGGACGACCGCGGCCGCGGTCACCGGATCAAGGCTGAAGACGATCAATCCGCGGTGCAGCACGAACGGCACGGGGTGTGCCAGAGGCATCGCGTTGCGCGTGTAGAGCACCCGACCGATATGCGCGGTCTTGAGCACTTCCCAGCATTCGGCCTGCGAGAGCTCGGCCGCGGTCGCCGTCAACATCGCTGCCCCCTAACGAAGTTCAATGGGCGTAAGGCAAGCATGGCCCTCGTCACCGACCGGCGACGGAGCACAAGGCCCCGACCTCACCGGGCCGATCGAACGCGGCTGAGCACAACGGTCCGGTCAGGACAGGTCCACAGTCCCTGGTCGGAGATCAGTCCTGGCTGGATCGTGGAACACGTGACCGTTCACGTTCCCGAGCAACACCGGTGGGAATCGCCACCACAGCCGACGATCCACCTGCACCTCGGCAGGGGAGCGGCTGCCGACTGGTTCTCCCCGTTGTCGCGCCGGATGCGCGTCCTCGCGGCCGCCGAGTTCCCGGACGCGGACACCGTCGATCTGACGATCAGCCGCATGCCGCATCCGGCGATGCCCGACGCGGTGCTCGCCGACCTGACCGCTCTGACGCCCGATGGCGTGCACAGGGTGCGTGGTGTGGGGCGCACGCCACAGGCCGCGGTCGACCGGGTGCAACAGCACCTGGCCGCCCGCGAGTGACTGTTGTTCCGCCTACCGCGTCCGTCCGGGCCGTGTGCGATCGGCACGATCACGCAGCACTGGGTGGACACCGACAGGCCTGACGCCTTCACCGCCGATCCCGGCGACCGCCGCGAGCTCGTCGTGCAGATCTGGTATCCGGCGACACGTCTCGCGTCCGCCACACGGGCTCCGTATGTTCCCGACGCCGACGGTCTCGCACCCTTGGCGAAGCTGCTCACACTGCCGCGCTTTGCCTTGCGATGCCTCAAGTACGTCTCCACGAACGCCGTCCCGTCCGCGCCGGTGGCGCGCGGTGAGCCGGGCTTCCCGGTGCTGATCTTCTCACCCGGCCGGGGCGGCTACCGGCAGCACAACACCTGGCAGGTCGAAGAACTGGTGTCGCACGGCTACGTCGTCGCGGCCATCGACCACCCGCACGCGGTCGCCGGCGTGCGCTTCCCGGACGGACGGCTGGTGACGCTCGACTCCCGCATGCTCGACAACGACTTCGTCGACACCGTGGTCCCGTTCCTCGCCCAGGACGCGGTCTTCGCCCTCGACCGGCTGACCGCGTTGAACCACGCCGACCCCACCGGCATCCTCACCGGACACCTGGACATCTCCCGCGTGGGCATCTTCGGACTGTCGCTCGGCGGCGAGGTCGCCGCCGAAGCCTGCCGTCAGGAACCCCGTTTCCGCGCCTGCCTTCCGATGGACGTCTGGATGCCGCCCAGCGTGGTCCGGTCGGGCCTGTCCCAGCCCACGATGTGGATCACCCGGGATGCCGGGACGATGCGGCGCGAGGGCTGGTCGCAGGCGGACGTCGACCGGACGCTGACCACCATCCGAGCCGTGTTCGACACCATGCCCGGCGACGCGTACCTGGTGCAGGTGCCCGGCATGTACCACCAGGACTTCTCCGACGCATCACTGCTGTCCCCGCTCACCCGCTGGCTCGGCGTCACCGGACCGATCGACAAGCACAGGGCGCACGACATCGTGACCGCCTACTCGCTGGCATTTTTCAACCGCCACCTCAAAGACCAGCCGGCCGCGTTCGACGGCCTGGCCGAGCGATACCCCGAAGTGCTCCGCGAAACCACCTGACGATGCCCCGAGCATCGCACTCGTCCGGCACTGCTGCGCTCAACCTGCGCTGGCAAAAGCCTCCGCCAGCCACCCGAGAACCTGATCGTCCAGCTCATCGGCCTCATGCAGCTCGATGTGGTGCATCCACACGTTCGCCGAAGGATGGACGACTTCCTTGAAGCGATCGGACCTCACCTCGCGGGGCAGGACGATGGTGAGCACCGCCGGAACGGCACTGTTGACGTACTGACCCGGACGCCAGACATAGGCGAAGCCCCGGCGGCGGCGGAAGGCGACTTGGCTCTTCGTCGCCGTCGTGGTCGCTTCGCCGATCGTGGAGACGGCCATCTGGACCGCGCGACAGAGGGCAAGTCCCTCGGGGAATCCGTCGAAGAGATCCTCAGGGCTCCGTTCGGCGTCGTCACGCATCTGCGGAGCGTAGTTGAGTGCGCATAGGGTCGGACACCCTCGACCGCGAAGACCTGAAGGATCCACTTTGGATCGTCTGCGCTGTCGCGCAGCAGGCGCCGGGTATCGAGGCCGTCCACCGTGGCGGGGTGCTCTTGGGCCTCGGGTGGTCGCTGGTCGAGGGCCAGTTGCCGGTGTCGTCTCCGGCACCTCACGCCCTCCACTGCCATCGTTCTCGACCACGGTAAGACCATTCACCCGCTCGGTTCTCCGTCGCCGCGGCTCGCCCTGGACATCAGAAACCGCACCGTCGAACGACTTCTCCGAGCCCGTCAGGAACTTCCGTTCTCGACGAGCTGGCCCGCCTGGGCGGCGATCCGGCGCAGCCAGATGTGGGCCAGATCCCGTTCGTGGAGCTGATGCCACCACAGGGACTCCACCAGGTGGCCGATCTCGAAGTCGAGCTGGGCGATGACGACACCACGGGCGGACGAGGACGCCACGCGTTCGGGCATCAGGCCGATTCGATCGGTGCCGGCGACCAGATGCGGGATGGCGAGAAAGTTCTCGGTGACGATCTCCGCACGGGGCTCGATGCCCTCCGCCTGCAGCCGGTTCAGCGGCGAGAAGACCGGGGAGGGATGACGGTAGGGCAGCACCCACGGCCGTCCGGTCAACTGCTCGCGGTCGAGCGCGGCCGGGGCTCGGTCGGCGGAGACCACGCACACCCAGCGGTCCTTGTACAGGTCCAGGCTCGGGATGTGCGACAGGAGGCCTTGGGGCAGCACGAGAACGTCGACACTGCGCAGATGGTCGAGGGCCTGGCGCACGACGTGTTCGGTGCTGTGCTGGAAGCGAAGCCGGACGTTCGGCGCGGCGGTCCGGACGAGGTCGGCCAGCACACGTCCGAACGTGGGTAGCTGGCAGTCGGCCATGACCACGGTGAACTCCCGCCGCGCACTGGCGGGGTCGAAGTCGGGCCGGGTGCGCAGTACCCGGTCGGCCCAGCTCAGTGCCTGGCCGGTGTGCTCCACCAGCCGTTCCGCCAGCGGAGTCAGCTCGTAGCCGCCACCCGCCCGCACGAGCAGTTCATCGCCGTAGTGGCGGCGCAGCCTGGCCAGGGCGGCGCTCAGCGTGGGCTGGCTCAGACCGAGCCGATGTGCGGCCCTGGTCACGCTGCGTTCTCGCAGGAGCGCGTCCAGCGGCACCAGCAGATTGAGATCCAGGGACACGGCGCCATCTCCGAATGATCATTGATGTTGTCTATGTTCAGGATAGTCAGATTCAGCTTCCCCGATCCTGCGCCGGTCGCCAGAGTGATGCAGAGCGCGGCGCGAACTCGAGCGCCGAGCCTGTGCCCGACGTTCCCGAGGAGGCGAACGTGTCGTCGTTTCACGTCCTGATCGCCGGTGGCGGCATCGGAGGACTGTGCCTCGCACAGGGCCTGCGCAAAGCCGGCGTCAGCTGCACCGTCTACGAAAGCGCGCCCGGTGTCGTGCTGACCGGTTACCGCCTGCACATGAACGGCGCCGGCGGCCGCGCTCTTCAGCAGTGTCTGCCGGAGCACCTCTTCGAGCTGTACATGCAGACCTCGCGCACCACGCCTCGCCGCGAGGTCATGGTCATACTCGATCACCAGGCCCGCGAACTCGGCTCACGTCCCCACATCGGGCCGCCCAACGACCCGGATCGGCCTCACACGGCCGTCAACCGGCGCACTCTGCGCCAGATCATGAACGTGGGTCTGGAAGACGTCGTTCAGTTCGGCCGCGCCGTGCGGGCCTACGAGACGGACACGGACGGAGTGCGGGTCCTCTTGGACGATGGCACTACGGCCGTGGGGGACGTGCTGGTGGGCGCTGACGGCATCAACTCCGTCGTGCGCAAACAGCTGCTGCCGGACGTCTCGATCGTCGAAACCGAAACGCGCGCACTGTATTCGATCGCGCCCTTGACTGCGGAGTTGGCCGCCGGACTGCCCGAAGCGCTCTTCGACGGGTTCGCCTGCGCCTCCGGACCCAACGGCGCGTTGTTCGCCTACGGCGCGTACCAGCCGCGCCGGCCGATCGCCGAGGCGGTGGCGGAACTCGCACCCGCCGCTTCCATCGACCCGGTCGACCCCTACCTCATGGTCAACCTCGGACTCCCTCCCGCTACCGCCCCGAACTGGGGGGACGTACCCGATCTGTGGCGCAGTTCCGCCCAGACGCTGCACTCGGTGATGCGCACCGCCGTCGAGGGCTGGCACCCCGCCCTGGTCGGCCTGGTCGAGCACGTCGACCCCACCACGATCTTCCCGGTGGCCATCCGTCACCTGCAGCCGGCTGATCCCTGGCCGGCCGGTCGCGTCACGCTCATCGGTGACGCCGTCCACGCCATGCCCCCTTCCTTCGGCTCAGGGGCCAACACCGCGCTGCGTGACGCCGCCGCACTGAGCCGGGTGCTCGCCCAGGCCGCCCGGGGTGACCGGCCGGTGGTGGAGGCCGTCGCCCAGTACGAGAGCGAGATGCGCGCCGAAGTCTTCCCGATCCTGCGCGCGTCCGCCGACCCGCGAGCCCTGGATCCCAACTTCCTTCCCGACGACGTTCTGGCCGCCAACCGCTGACCACCGCACTTCGAGGAGACAGTCGTGCCCATCACCGAAGACGTCCAGTTCCACGTGTCGGGGTTGACCCTGCGAGGCAAGCTGTTCCGGCCCGACGGAGTGGACCGCTTTCCCGTCGCGGTCCTGCAAAGCGGACTGGGCGGCCCCGCGGAGTCGCTGTACCCCCTGGCCGGGAGCTTCACCGACGCCGGTCTGGCCTGCCTGATCTACGACCACCGCAACACCGGCTACAGCGACGGCGAGCCCCGCCAGCAGTTCGACCCCTGGCAGCAGTGCCGCGACCTGCGCGACGTCATCACGCACCTGACCCTGCGCCGCGACGTCGACCCCGACCGGATCGGCCTCTGGGGCATCAGCATCGGTGGCGCCAACTCGCTGTTCACGGCCGCCACCGACGGCCGGGTCAAGGCCGTCGTCAGCATCATCCCGCCGGTCAGCGGCTGGAGCGCCCGCGCGCTGCAACACCCCGACGTCCTCGCGGAGCTGGAAGCCCTCATCCCGGCCGACCGGCAGGCCCAGCTGCGCGGCGAGCCGGCCGCCACCATCCGCCTGCACGGCGTTCCCGCGCCAGGAGACCCGGTGATGTTCAGCGACGAGGAAGGACTCGAGTTCGTCGAGAACATGACGCACCGGCTGCCCAGCTTCCGCAACGAGATCACCATCTCGACCCTCGACCGCATCTACGAGATGGAGGTCCGCGCCTACGCCGAGCGCATCACCGCCCCCGTCCTGATGATCCTCGCCTCCAAGGACACCGTCGCCCCGGTCGAGGAGGCCAGGGAGATGTACGACCGGATCGCCGGCCGCAAGGAGGTGATCGAGTACCACGGCCAGCACTACGAGATCCTCAGCAACCACTTCCCCGAGATCATCACCCGCAGCGCCGGCTGGCTGGCCGCCACCCTGCGCGGTTGATCAGCACCCGGACGACTCCGGTCTGAGATGCCGTCGAGGGCAGCGACCTGGCCAGGACCGACTGGCCCCTCGGGGAACAGGCACTCGCGCTCCTCTCCCAGCCAGCCGCCTCCCAGTAGAGCCACTCCACAGCCCGAGGTCAGGACCGTTGTCGCAGTGGGCACCCAACCTCCGCGTGCTGCCACTCCGGTCCTGACGCACTGGCCACTGCGGGTCAACATCCGGACATGACGCGAGAGCCCGGCGACCGGGCTCTCGCGTCACATCGGTGGTCACACGTCGCGGCGATGCATGGTGGCCATGGCTGCGACAAGGGCGGCAACCACCCACGCGGCCAGGACCGCGACACCGGCGCCCGCGCTGAGGGTGCTGCCGCCCGCAGCGCCGACCTCGGTGAACGCCGACGCGGCCGAGCTGGGCAGAAACCGCAGAGCGGTGTCCCAGCTGTCGGGGAGCAACGCCCCGGCGATGTTCGGCAGGATCATGATGCCGCCGACCACGACACCGATGGTGCCCGCGACGTTGCGCAGCAGGACGCCCATCCCGAGGCCCAGCAGGGCGATCGCGGCGAGGTAGCCGACCATGCCGAGCAGCGACGTCAGCACACCGTCGTCGTTCAGCGACACGGTCGCGGCGCCGTTGGCCGACAGGATGCCCATGCCCGCGCTGTAGGCGCCGATGACGGCGACCAACGCCGTCGGGACCACCACGAAGGCGAGTGCGACCGTCTTCGCGACGACGACCTGCCAGCGGCGCGGTACGGAGGCGACCGTGGCGACGATCATGCGTGAGCCGTACTCGCGGGCTCCGGCCAGGCTGCCCAGCACACCGATCAGGAGGACGGCGAACGTGGAGCCGGTCAGGACAGTCGACAGTGGACCCGTGTCACCGAACGGGCCGGGGCCGTCCCCGCCGTCGGGTGACGCGATCGATCCCGAGGACACGGCCGAGGCGATCGCGCCGAACCCGATCATGACCACGGCCGCTGCGGCCATGCCGATCCAGGTGCCGCGCAGGCTGCGGATCTTGATCCATTCGGCGCGAATCGCCCGGCCGAGGGTCTGGCGGCGCGCGGGACCGGCGACGATCGGACCGGCGGACGAGGCGGAGTCGGGCGTCCGTTCGAGGGTGGTGGTCATCAGGCTGCCTTCCGGTGCGCGGGAGTGGTGGCGGTGTACTCGACGCTGTCTCGCGTGAGCTCCAGGTAGGCGGACTCGAGCGAGGCCGTGACGGGCGTCAGCTCGTGGATGCGCAGCCGATGTTCGAAGGCGAGGTCACCGATCACGCTCGCGGTCAGGCCGCGGACCTCGAACCGGCCCGCTTCCCTGGTCGTGATGGTCACTCCGTCACCGGTGAGCAGCCGGGCAAGCGCGCTCGCGTCCGGCGAGACCACCACGACCGCGCCGCCGTCCGAGTCGATGAAGTCGTCGATCGTGGTGTCGGCCAGGATGCGGCCTTGACCGATCACCAGCAGATGATCGGCGACCAGCTGCATCTCGCTCATCAGGTGCGATGACAGCAGCACCGTGCGCCCTTGGTCCGCCAGCTCGCGCAGCAGTTCGCGGATCCACTGGATGCCGTCGAGGTCGAGACCGTTGACCGGTTCGTCGAGCAGCAGGACCGCCGGGTCGGCGAGCAGCGCGGCGGCGATGCCGAGGCGCTGGCCCATGCCGAGCGAGAACGACTTCGCCGGCCTGTGCGCCACCTCGCTCAGTCCCACCGACTCGAGGACCTCGTCGACCCGCCGACGGCCGATGCCGACCGTGGCGCCGAGCGCCAGGAGATGGTTGCGAGCGCTACGTCCGCCGTCGACCGCTTTGGCGTCGAGCAGCGCGCCGACCTCGGCCAGCGGTGCGCCGGCGGAAACGTACGGGCGCCCGTTGACCAGTGCGGTACCGGAGGTCGGCCGGTCGAGGCCGAGGATCATGCGCATGGTGGTGGACTTGCCGGCGCCGTTGGGGCCGAGAAAGCCCGTCACGACACCGGGACGAATGGTGGCGGTGATGCCGTCCACGGCTTTCTTGTCACCGTAGGTCTTGGTGAGTTGCCTCAGCTCGATCATGTCTCAACGATGCGCGGGACCGGGGCCGGTGCGCGTCGTCTCCACGTGGACACCGAGGACAGCCGCGAGTACCGCGGTCGTGGTACGCCCGGCTGCACGCCGTACGACGACGGATGGACGCGCAGGACCACCGCGAGCGTCTACTTTGGCCGGTATGGAGCCGACGGCGGTCCGGCGGTGGATGTCCCGTCACCCCCTGTTCCAGGACGTCGTCCTGGCAGGCGTGATCGTGGCGTTCGGGGCGGCCGGTGAGCTGAGCGGGATGCGCGGCCAGACCGACGGAGTCATCACCACTCGCGACGTCCTGGTGCTGGCGGTCGCGGCGCTCGCGGTGGTCACCCGCCGCTGGCGGCCATCTCTCGCCCTGGTAGCCACCGCGGTGGCCGCGGCGGTGTTCATCCTGGTCGGCGTCCGGACGCCGGTGCTGGTCCCCGCCATCGGGATCGTCACCTACACCGTGACCTCACGCGTCGACCGCCGCACCGGCCTGGCGCTGGCCGGTCCGGTCGCCGCCTGCCTGTACCTCCTCGACGCGTTCGCCTCCACCGGAACCGCGTGGTCACCGCAGAGCCTCGGGCTGGTCGCCTGGATCGGCATGACCGCCGCCGCCGGTGACGCCGTCCGCAGCCGCCGCGCCTACGTCCACGAGGTGGAGGAACGCGCCCGCCGCGCCGAGCAGACCCGAGAAGAAGAAGCGGCCCGCCGCGTCATCCAGGAGCGCGTCCGCATCGCGAGAGAGCTGCACGACGTGGTCGCCCACCACATCGCCGTCATCAACGTGCAGGCCGGTGCGGCCGGCCACGTCCTCGAACGGCATCCCGAACAGGCAGGCCAGGCGTTGTCCCACATCCGGGACGCCTGCGCCACCGTGCTCGACGAGCTCGCCTCGATCGTCGGCGTCCTGCGGCAGTCCGAGGACGACACGGCCGACACGGCCGACCCGGCCACCGAACCCGTGCGCGGTCTGGCCCACCTCACCGCCGTGGTCGACGCGCTCGCAGCCGCCGGTCTCACCGTCGAACGCACACAGCTCGGACAGGCCAGGGAACTGCCCGCGGTCGTCGACCTCGCCGCCTACCGCATCCTGCAGGAGTCGCTCACCAACGCTCACAAACACGGCACCGGCACCGCCCACCTCACCATCACCTACACCGCGGATTCCATCGCCCTCGACGTGGCCAACCCGACCGCCGCCGAACGCGGCCGCACTCGGTCCGGATACGGCATCCTCGGCATGAAGGAACGTGCCGCCGCCGCAGGCGGCACCTTCCAGGCACAGGCCCAGCCGGACGGACGGTTCACCGTTCACGCGGAACTCCCCGCCCCAGCGGCGAAAACCAGGACAGGACAACAGACGTGATCCGGGTGCTGCTCGCCGACGACCAGGCTCTCATCCGCGCCGGTTACAAGATGATCATCGACTCCGAAGCCGACCTCGAGGTCGTCGGCGAAGCAACCAACGGACGCGACGCAGTGTTCCTCGCGCGCACCACGCGCGCTGACGTCGTCCTCATGGACATCCGGATGCCCGAGGTCGACGGCATCGAGGCCACCCGGCGCATCGCTGCCGACGACGCCCTGGCAGGCGTCCGGATCCTGGTGCTGACCACGTTCGAGAACGACGAGAACGTCCTGCACGCCATCCGTGCCGGTGCCAGCGGGTTCCTCGGCAAGAACGTCGGCCCGGACGAGCTCCTCCACGCCGTCCGCGTCGTCGCGGCAGGCGACGCCCTGCTGTCTCCGAAAGCCACCAGGGGACTCGTCCAGCACGTCCTCGCCCAACCGGAACCCGCGCCGGAACCGTCCGCGCTCCGCCAGCTCACCGACAGGGAACGCGAGGTCGTGATCCTCGTCGCGTTCGGACTGTCCAACAACGACATAGCGCGGCGTCTTGTCCTGTCCCCGCTGACCGCGAAGACCCACGTCAACCGAGCCATGACGAAGGTCGGTGCCCGCGACCGCGCCCAGCTCGTGGTTTTCGCTTACCAGAACGGCCTGGTGCGACTGGGAGACACACCACCCTGAGCACGCCGCAGACTCGGGCACCGAGTCACCGCCAGGGCATCCGACAGCTCTCCAACTGGCTGAGGTACCGGTACTACGTGCCGTTCACCGACACCGCTGGTTCCCGACCACTGTGGATCAACGTCAAGGACAACTCCTGGGCGGACGTCCTGCGTGCCACCCAGGCCGGATTGGTCAACCGGCACTATCACCCGCACGAGGTGTTCGCGTACACGATCTCCGGCAAGTGGGGCTACCTGGAACGGCCGTGGACGGCCTCCGCTGGCGACTTCGTCTACGAGGCCCTGGGGAGGGCACACCCTGGTCGCCTCTGTGATGGGCCAGTTCGTCTGGAACGCGTCTCAGCGCCATGAGCGACGACTTCTCCGTCGACGTGATCGTCACTCCGACTCAGGTCATCGAGTGTGGACCGCCTCGACGACCGGTCGGGATCCTGTGGTCGGAGCTGGACCCGGCGAAGATCGCCGCCATTCCTGCGCTTGCCTCGCGGGCGACTCGGCGCCCTGTGTCTGATCTCTGATCACCGGCTTCGGGTCCTTGTCTCGCGGACTGCTTGCCGCAGGCTTGACCAGATCTCGACGAAGTGGGAGCAAGGCGGGTGGTCGGACATCAGGCCACGCTGTGAGCCCCTCGTTCACCAGACACCGGCCAAACCAGCAGTCGCCATGCTTCGTTCTGATGGCCTTCCTCGTCGACTGATGAGCCGAGCTGGATCGCACGAACCTCATAGACTGGCGCTGCGGGCAGTTCGATGGTGACGTCGCTAGGTGAGCCGGTGAGGCTCGCCAGGATCACGCGGCCTGAATCTGCGGTGAAACGGCCTTCGAATCGCGCGAAATCGTCGTGCAGGTCGTCCGTTGACGGTTGGTCCGACCACAGCTCGAGCTCGACGTGTGCGGCGATCGACTGGTCGGAGGGGTGAAAAACTGCTCCTCCTCGGCCCGCGCACCCCACCCAGTTCGAGTTGGTGGGGCGCTCGATGTCAGACACGCTCGCGTCACCGAAATAGTCGAACAGGACGAACTGGGCAAACTCGACGGGAATTCTGGTCTTCACCGTCTTGGTGATGTTCGCAGTCAAGTTCGACTCCTCAGCTGACACCGGTGGTGTGCGGCAAGGCTCTTGCCGCACACCACGGCACGTTATCAGTCGCGAATCAGCACGTAGAACGGGTCTTCTTCGCCGATGTGGTCGTTGGCCATGAACTGTCCGAGCAGGTCGCCTGCTTTCTGGTTCTGGCGAGTGTTGCGACCATTTCGGTGAAGCGTGACGGCGGCCTGTTTCGCGCCGAACTTTCGAATGCGGTTTGTTGCCCGTGGTGGCGGACATGTGCGCCACCGCCAATCCTGGTTGTCGATGATCGACGTTGATACCGCGCCACTGCGACGGCGGCACGTTCACCGCCGGCGTACCGGGGTAGCCGACCGGCATGAGCACTGAGCGGCAGAACCCGGAGCACGACTACGACGAAGCGAGCCGCGCCTCGCCGGAGGAGGCGAGGGTAGGCGAGGCCGACACCGTGCGACGTTCCGGCTCCACGCATCCCGGACCGAGGCTGACCATGACCGGTTCGCTGCACTTCGTCGGCAACGCCACCACGGTGCTCCGGCTCGGACCGTTCACGCTGCTGACCGACCCCAACTTCCTCCACAAAGGACAGTGGACGCACATCGGTCAGGGAGTGGTGTCGCGCCGGCTCACCGACCCGGCGATCGAGATCGCCGACCTGCCGCAGCTGGACGCCGTGGTGCTCTCCCACCTGCACGGCGACCACTTCGATCGGGTGGCGAGCAGGGAGCTGTCGCGGAACCTGCCGGTGCTCACCACCCCGCACGCGGCGAAACGCCTGCACCGCAGGGGATTCCGTGAAGCCGCGCCGTTGCGCACGTGGGAGACGGTCACGCTGTCCAGCGGGGCCGCGAAGCTGACGGTGACCTCGCTGCCGGGCAAGCACGCGCTCGGGCCGCTGGGACGCCTGCTCCCTCCGGTCATGGGCACCATGCTCGAATACCGGGAGGCGGCGGGCGTGCTGCCGTTCCGGATCTACCTCAGCGGCGACACGCTGGTACATCCGGCGTTGCATCAGATCCGCGAGCGCTTCGAGGGCATCGATTTGGCGGTTGTGCACCTCGGCGGCACCAAGGTGCTCGGAGTGCTGCTCACCATGGACGGCAGGCAGGGCGCCGACCTGATCGAGTTGCTCGCCCCGCGCACCACCGTGCCGGTGCATTACGAGGAGTACGGGGTCATGAAGTCGCCGTTGTCCGACTTCACCGCGGAGATCTCGCGGCGCAGGGCCAGGTTCGACGTCCAGGTGGTGGCGCGCGGAGATACCGTCGCGCTGCCGATGAGGGTTTGATCCTGACGTCGACGGGTAGGGCTGACGTATGACCCGAACTCGTTGCCGCGTTGACGGCGCCCAAGTGACGCTGCGGTCCAAGACGATGGTCCTGGACTTCACCGGGGAGTGCGACGTCGTCGCCGGGATCCGGTTGGTGGCCGAGCTGCCGGACGCGGGTGGTGCCGAGGACGGCGGGACCGTCGTGCTGGAGCAGGATGCGGCGACCGTCACCCAGCCCGGTGGTGAGATTCGTCTGGCCGCGCGGGAAACGTTGCGCTGGGACGGCGGACCGGTCGATGTCGAGTTCGTGCTGCCGGAGAGCCCGGAGTCGACGGTGCTCGCCGTCCGCGGGCTCGTCGTGCAGCTGGAGCCCGCCGACGAGTGAGTGGTGCTGTCAACGGACCGGTCGGGTCGATCGCCGCGCCTCGAACGGGCGCACGTTGTCGTCCTCCGCGGGGCGCTGCCAGCGGAACACGCCAGCGCCCAGCGCGTAGGCGAGGTGGCCGCCGAGCGCGCCGCCCACGCCCAGGGCCGTCAGCCCGAGCAGGCTCAGCAGCTTCCCCTCGGTGTGGGCGTCTCGCCGTCGCGCGGCGTAAGAGGCGGTGAAGCACGCCAACGCGGCGGTGTTGGTGATCGCGTGCACCACCCCGACCCGCTGCTGCCGCCGTCCGAGCCGGTCGTAGTCCGCGAGTCCCAGGAGAACGGTCGGTGGTGCCGCTGCCAGGCCGATGCCGGTGAGGCGACGCGCCGCGTCCTCGTTGCCCGCCTGGGCGTCCAGCGCGGACGCGCACACCCAGGCTCCGATCGGCACGGTGATCATCAGGGGATGGAGGGGGTGGCCGAGCCAGGATCCGCGCAGCACCTCGCGCAGGTGCGGCGGCCGCAGCAGCCGTCGGGCCACCGCCGCCACCACGGCCGCCGGCCGGTCGGCGGCCCGGAGGTTCTCGACAGCTCGTAACGCCTCGTGAAGGTTCATGGCTGCGGGTACCCCACCGCGGACCGCCCATCCGGCGGCACGCGCACGTGTCACGGCGTCCGTGCCACGACGCGGAAGCTCTTCAGCTCGGAGTCGGTGAACTGCGCGACGACGCGCCGGTGGTCGGACAGGCCGAGGGTGATGCGCTGGTGCTCACGCAGGCAGCCAGTCGGTGGCCTGGTAGTCGCTGATGCCCAGTTCGGACACGTCGACGCACATCTTGACGGGACTCGTTCTCGCCCATCAGGCGCAGGCCGGGCAGGTCGTGGATCGCGGCGCGGGTCGAGTGCGCCAGCGCGAGGGTCGCGGTGAGACGTTCTTCGCCGTGCTGGGCCATGTGGCGCCGCCAGCCGTCGAGGGTGGCGTAGGCGAGGGACGTGACGAACACGTCGGCGCCGGTGTCCGGGTAAACGAGTCACGTGAGCAGCTGGCCTCCGGTGACGCCGAGGACCTCGCCGGTGATGTAGCTGGACTCCTGCGAGGCGAAGAAGACGAAGACCGGTGCCAGCTCGGCGGGTTGTGCGGCACGGCCCATCGGCGTCTGCGCACCGAAGTCGTCGACCTTCTCGGCGGGCATCGTCGCGGGGATCAGCGGCGTCCACACCGGACCGGGGGCGACGGAGTTGACCCTGATGCCCTTGCCGATGAGGTCGGCTGAGAGGGACTTGGTGAAGTTGACGATGGCGGCCTTGGTCGCCGCGTAGTCCATGAGCGGGGGCGAGGGCATGAACGCTTGGATCGACGAGGTGTTGATGATCGTGGAGCCAGGACGCATGAGCGGCACCGCCGCCTTGCACAGCCAGAACATCGCGTAGATGTTGGTCTTGAACACCCGGTCGAACTGCTCGCTGCTGATGCCGAGCAGGCCGTCGCTCTGCGCCATCTGGTACGCCGCGTTGTTCACCAGGACATCGATGCGCCCGAACTCCTCTTCGGCGCGCTTGACCAGCTCGCGGCACGCGTTCTCGGTGCGCAGGTCGCCTGGTACCAGCACGGCTTCCCGGCCGGCGTCGCGCACGAGTTCGGCGGTGCGTTCGGCATCGGCCTGTTCCTCTTCCAGGTAGGACAGCAGCACGTCCGCGCCTTCGCGGGCGAACGCCACTGCCGCGGCGCGGCCGATGCCCGAGTCCCCGCCGGTGATCACGGCTTTGACGTCGGGCAGGCGTCCGCTGCCCCGGTAGGTGCGCTCGCCGTGGTCGGGCTCCGGCCCCATCCGCCGGTCGGTGCCGGGATGCGGCTGCTCCTGGCCCTCCTGGTCGCCGGGGCGCGGGTACTGCTCCCTGGGGTCCTGGCGCGTGTACTGGTCTTCTGGCATCTGCGGGCACCTCGTGACGAGACGGGACTACGGCACCGCAGGTGTTCCCGTGCGGACGCTGTTCAACCTCAGCTCATCGCCGATGCGCTGGACTGAGCACGAACCCGCTGCGCGGACGCGCCGGAATCCTGCTCAACGAGATCGTGAGGTCCTGTTCGGGCACGTCGTAGTCGAGGCAGGCCAGGCGGGTGCACAGCTCGGCGAGCAGCGCGACGGTGAACGGTTCGCCGGGGCAGCGGTGCCCGGTGTGCGGATCACCGGCGCCCTGCGGCACCAGCTCCCAGTCACCGATCTCACGGCCCACGAACCGCTGCGGATCGAACCGGTACGGATTCGTCCACAAGCGACTGTCGTGGTTCTGGCCGTAGAGGTCCAGCAGGACAAGGGAACCCTCCGGCACGTGCTCGCCCTGCCACGTCAGGTCCTGTGCGGCGCGGCCACCGAGGAACGGCGCGAACGGGTAGAACCGGCGTAGCTCGTGTGCGAACGCCACGGCGAAGTCACCGCCTGCCCGCAGTGGTTCCCGGTGCTGCGGCCACCGGTGCAGCGCATGTCCGGCGTACGCGACGAACCAGCACACCGCGACCGTCGGCCGGATCACGTTCAGCAGCTCCACCGTTGCGGTGTGCGGGTCGAGGAGCTCGCCGTCCGCTTCACGGTGGCCGGCGACGACCTCGAGGGCCGAACCGGGCGGTGCGTCGAGCTCGTTGTCGCGCACCTGCTGCACCAGCGACGCGAGCCAGGCTTCACGGCGATTGCGAGCCTTGCGGGCACGCCAGTGCCGCGGTCCGGCCGTGGCGAACCCGTCGACCATCGCCACCAGATCGGCTGCCAGGTCCGCCACCTCGTGGGTCTCCACCGGAACGCCGGCCCACCGGCGCACGCCCGCGGTCAGCGCCCGGCTCGCCTCGTCGAACAGCACGACCTCGCGGCCCGCGCGCCACCCGACGACGGTGTCCTCCCACGCGGCCGCCACGCAGGCGACCAGCGAGGCGATCGACTCACGGGTCACCAGCGACAGGAACAGGCTCTTGCGCTGCCGGTGCGTGTCGCCGTCCAGCGTGTGCACCGCGCCGTGACCGAACAGCGTGCTCAGCACAGGTCCGGGGATCGCGCCGTGCCGCTGCACGTGCTTCTCGTCGTAGAAGAACTGCGCGGCTTCCGGCCCGCACAACCCGAGGGCGGGCTGGCCCATGACACGCGTCCGGACCACGTCGCTGCCGGTGCTGCGCCGCAGGCCCGGCAGCCAGGCGTAGCCCTCGAGCAGGAGCTGCAGCGACTGGTCTCCGAGGCGATCTCGCATTCCCATACGTTGCCTGTGCCCACTTCGTTGAGCTTCAAACACGAGCGCGGGCTCCACGGCTCAGTGCTTCGTCTCGCGGTCGGTCGGCGCGAGCACCTGGTCGGTGGTCTTGTCGATGCCGGCGGGCCCGCGTTTCGTGATGGACACGTGCGACTCGTCTCGCATCCGCTCGACCATGTGCGGGTGGTGCAGCTCGAACGCCGGGCGCTCCGACCGGATCCTGGGCAGCTCGTGGAAGTTGTGCCGCGGTGGGGGAGAGGTCGTCGCCCATTCCAGCGAGTTGCCGAAGCCCCACGGGTCGTCTCCACCGGATGGTTCGCCGTAAAGGCGGCTGCGGAAGACGTTGTACACGAACGGGAGCACCGACAGCCCGAGCACGAATGATCCGATGGTGGAGAAGGTGTTGAGGAACGTGAAGTCGTCGGTGGGCAGGTAGTCGGCGTAGCGGCGGGGCATGCCCTGGTTCCCGAGCCAGTGGTGAACCAGGAACGTGCCGTGGAAGCCCAGGAAGGTCGTCCAGAAGTGCAGCTTGCCCAGCGGTTCGCTCATCATCCGGCCGGTGATCTTGGGGAACCAGAAGTAGATGCCGGCGTAGGTGGCGAACACGATCGTGCCGAACAGCACGTAGTGGAAGTGCGCGACGACGAAGTACGTGTCGGTGACGTGGAAGTCCAGCGGCGGCGAGGCGAGCAGGATGCCGGACAGGCCGCCGAACAGGAACGTCACGATGAACCCGAGGCTGAACAGCATCGGCGTCTCGAACGTCAGCTGGCCTTTCCACATCGTGCCGATCCAGTTGAAGAACTTGATGCCGGTCGGGATGGCGATGATGAACGTGGTGGCGGAGAAGAACAACAGCAGCACGGCGCCGGTGGCGTACATGTGGTGCGCCCACACGACCACGGAGTAGAGCGCGATCGCGATCGTCGCGTAGACCAGGCCCTTGTAGCCGAACAGCGGTTTGCGGCTGAACACCGGGAAGATCTCCGACACGATGCCGAAAAACGGCAGTGCCACGATGTAGACCTCAGGGTGGCCGAAGAACCAGAACAGGTGCTGCCACAGGATCACACCGCCGTTGGCCGGGTCGAAGACGTGCGCGCCGAAGTGCCGGTCGGCGAGCAGCCCGAGCAACGCGGCGGTCAGGATCGGGAACGCCAGCAGCACCAGGATCGACGTCACCAGGATGTTCCAGGTGAAGATCGGCATCCGGAACGCCGTCATGCCCGGCGCCCGCAGGCACACGATGGTGGTGATCATGTTGACCGCACCGAGGATCGTGCCGAGACCACCGACCACGAGCCCGGAGATCCACAGGTCACCACCGATGCCGGGGGAGTGCGTCGCGCTCGACAACGGCGTGTACGCGGTCCAGCCGAAGTCCGCCGCGCCCGCCGGGGTCATGAACGAGCTGACGACGATCAGGCCGCCGAACAGGAACAGCCAGTACGAGAAGGCGTTCAGGCGCGGGAACGCCACGTCCGGCGACCCGATCTGCAACGGCACCACGAAGTTCGCGAACCCGAACACGATCGGCGTCGCGTACAGCAGCAGCATCACGGTGCCGTGCATGGTGAACAGCTGGTTGTACTGCTCGTTGGACAGGAACTGCAATCCCGGCCGCGCCAGCTCGCCGCGCATCAGCAACGCCATCACGCCGCCGATCATGAAGAAGCCGAACGACGTGACCATGTACATGATCCCGATCAGCTTGTGATCGGTGGTGTTCAGCAGCTTCAGGAACGCGGCGCCCTTGCGGCCCCGAGTGGCCGGCGTCGGGTGCGCGATGACCGGTGTGGGCTTCAGCGTGGTCATGGTCCCCCTTCGACCCGCACGGCAGGTGCCGCGCAGCGCAGGGGCTACCCCGCAGAATCCACGTGACACTCGCCAACGCCCGTCCGTACGGACGAATTCGCACCGCATTCCTGCAGCAGGAACGAGATGAAGGCACCGGTGTGGGGCAAGGCGTCCTCGTCCCGAGTGGCGTCGCCGGCCCGGCGGACACGGGCACCACCTCATAAGCGCGATCAGTGCGCACTAGGTTGGGCGGGTTGGGGTCGTCCTTGCGGGTGATCCCCTGTTCTCGTGCCTCGACACGACGTCGAGCGCGGTCATCGTCGACCTGACGAACGTCGAGTTCATGGGCTCGACCGGTCTGAACATCCTCGTGCGGGCTCACGAGACAGCTCTCAGCCGCACCATCGCACTCCGCATCGTCGTCGGCACACGTGCTGTCCTGCGCGCCATGGAGATCAGCGGCCTGGACAGCTACCTCCCGCTGAGCCGGTCCATCTCAGCGGCGTTGACCAGCATCGGCGCCCGCGCCGACGCGGACCGATGACCGCGGACCAACTGACCCTCGACGCCGACCTGCTCGGCCACTGCGTGGTGATCCGGCCGAGGGGAGTTCTCGATCGTTCCACGTATCCGCGACTCCGCGACTGCATGCTCAAACACCTAGCTTGATCTTTAACCTCGGCAGCGGTGACCTGCACCCTGGTTGATCATGAGCGCAGCCCTTGGTTGATCATTCGTCTTGCGACAGAAGAACGATCGACACAAGGGCTGCGGTGATCAGTGTGCACGATCCCGATCAGAAGGCGGCACTCGGGGAGTTGACCCGGTTCCGCGAGGAGTTCTACGGGTGTCTGACGGCTCGGGCGGATGCGTTGTTCGAGCTGGCCGACGCGGTGCTGTGCACCGACGGTCCGGTCCGCTCGCTGGTCGGCCTGTCGCTGGCGCCGGAGCACCAGCGCGGGCACGGCGCGCTCTACGACGGAATCAACCACGGCCGGGTCGATCTCGCCCGTCTGCGTAATCTTGTTGCCGCGCAACGGTTACCCAGAGCCGCCGATGACCGCATCGTGCTGGCGGTGGATGTGTCGCCGTGGCTGCGACCGGACGCGAACACCTCACCACAGCGGTCGTTCTGCCACACCTACGGCCGCGGCAAGGGCCAGCACCTGATGATCCCCGGCTGGCCCTATTCGGTCGTCGCGGCGCTGGAGACCGGCCGCACCTCGTGGACCGCGCTGCTCGACGCGATCCGGCTACTCCCCGGCGCGGATGTCGCGGCGGTGAGCACCGCGCAGGTCCGCGAGGTCGTGCACCGGCTCATCACCACCGGTCAATGGCGCGAGGGCGACCCGGAAATCCTGGTCGTGCTCGACGCCGGCTACGACGCCCCGCGCATCGCCCACCTGCTGGCCGATCTGCCGGTGCAGATCCTCGGCCGGATGCGCGCCGACCGCGTGCTGCGCCGTCCCGCGCCACCACTGCGGCCCGGCCCCAGCCCCGGCCGCCCGGCCCGCCACGGCGCCGAGTTCGCCTTCGGCGACCCCGCCACCTGGGGCACCGAACAGGCCACGACCACCACCGGCACCCGCCTCTACGGCACCGCCACCGCACAGGCCTGGGACCGGCTGCACCCCAAGCTCACCAGCCGAGCGGCCTGGACCGACCACCAGGGACCACTGCCGATCATCGAGGGCACGGTGATCCGGCTGACCGTCGAACGGCTGCCCCACGGCGGCGAGGCGAAACCGGTCTGGCTGTGGTGGTCGCAAACCGGCGCCTCCGAAGCCGACGTCGACCGCTGCTGGCAGATGTTCCTGCGCCGCTTCGACATCGAGCACACCTTCCGCCTGTTCAAGCAAACCCTGGGCTGGACCGTCCCGAAACTGCGCGATCCCGAGGCCGCCGACCGCTGGACCTGGCTGATGATCATCGTGCACACACAGCTCCGGCTCGCCCGGCTACTGGCCACCGACCTGCGCCGCCCCTGGGAGAAGCCCACCCCGCCAGAACGGCTCACCCCCGCTCGGGTCCGACGCGGATTTCGCAACATCCGCGCGAAGATGACCTCTCCAGCGAGCGCACCGAAACCCTCCCGCCCAGGCCCCGGACGGCCACCCGGCACCACAAACCAGTGCCGGGCTCCCCGCCACGACGTCGGACGCATCCTGGCGACCGGCGAGGCCTACCAACGCCCTGCCCACCACAAGAAAGGCACCAAGCCACGACGAACGGGTTAAAGATCAAGCTTAGTGCCTGTTTCTGAGCTACTGAGGCTGCGTGAGTCGTCGGACGGTGATGCGGATCATCGACCATCGCACCATTGCCTCGCGGGCGCAGCGGCGGTGGTTGGTGATCCATGCCAGGGTCCGTTCCACCACCCACCGCCGTGGCAGCACCGTGAAATGCGGTAGGTCGGGCCGTTTCACTATCTCGACTGTCAGCGCGAGGGTATTGCGTGCCCAGCCGAGCAGGGTTCCGGTGTAGCCGCCGTCCGCCCAGATGAGTTGGACCCGCCGTCCGGCGGCGGACCGCAGGCGCCGCAACAGGGAGCGGGCTGCGATTCTGTCCGATGTGGATGCTGGGGTCACCAGCACCGCGATCAGCAGCCCGAGGGTGTCCACGGCGATGTGGCGTTTGCGTCCCTGCACCTTCTTGCCCGCGTCATAACCGCGGGTCGACGTGGACACGGTAGGCGCCGCTCGCACGGGCTGAGAGTCGATGATCGCCGCCGACGGGGCGACGTTGCGGCCGTCCGCCGGCCGGGCACGGCCGCGCAACGCGTCCAGCAGTCGCTGGGTGGTGCCGGCCTTCTCCCAAGCGGTGAAGCGCTTGAAGACAGTTGGCCAGGGCGGGAAGTCGGCGGGCAGGGCTCGCCACTTGATGCCGTTGTCGACCACGTAGAGGATCGCGTCGACGATCAGCCGGCGGCAGTGCTTTTCCCACCGTCCGCCACGACCGGCCAGGCACGCCGGATCGGGCAGCAGGGGGTCGAGCCCGGCCCATTGGGCGTCGGCGATGTCGGTGGGATACCGGCTCACCCGCCGACCGGGCTGATGTGTGACGGCCAAGCGGCAACAGGCGGGACCCGGGGTGGAACCGCCCGCGGGGATCGGGCACGACAACAACGGAACTCCTGGCAGAACGGCGCTTCGACAACGTCCGATCTACCAGGAGTTCCTCTGTATGCACACCACAGGGCTCTCACCTGCTCAAGCTCGGAAACAGGTGCTTAGGTGCGGGTTGCAAATTTTTAGAATGGTGGTGGATCGCCGAGTACTGGTTCGGGGTGGCGTTCGTAGTTTTTTCCTGCGGGGCTGCGGAAGCAGAATCTGCCGGGGTTAGGTTGGCTCACCTGCCAGGCCGTGCGGTGTTTGACGCGGTGGTGTCGGCGGCAGAACGCGCCCAGGTTCGCCGCCGAGGTCGAGCCGCGCGGGAACGGGACCGTGTGGTCGAGGTCGGACTCGTGCGAGGGGCGCATGCAACCCGGGAAACGGCAGGTCCGGTCACGGGTCCACACGAACCGGCGCAGTGCTGCGGGTGGGCGGTAGGTGGCGGTGCCGAACTCCAGGGCCTCGCCGGTGGCCGGGTCGGTCAGCAACCGCCGCCAGGTCGCGTCTCCGGCCAGGTTACGAGCCAGTTCGGCGGTGATCGGGCCGTAGCCCGCGAGTTCGCCGGGCTGTGAGGACAAGCCCATCAGCGTGGCGGCTGAGACTGTCACGTACAGCTCGACTTTGACCGCGCTGGTCTTGTCGGGGGTGGCGAGCAGCAGGTCGGCGAACACGTCCGCCCTGGTCTGGTCCAGCGTGCGTGGGTCGGACGGCGTGTGGGCCTGACGCGCGATCGCGTCGACCCGAGCCGAGCACGCGGCGGCCAGGTGCGCGGGCAGGAAAGCCCAGATCCGCGCCATGTCGTCCTCGACTGAGTCCAGGCCGGTGCAGCGTTGCTTCTTGCGTTCCTCAGCGCGCTCCCGGTGACCTTCCGGGTCGACCTTCATCACCACGCGGCGCGTGAGCCGGCGCATTTGTGCGCCGGTCTGGCCTGCGGCCTTGGCCAGCACGCGGGCCTCCACCTCGGCGGCCAGGTCGGCCGACAGCGGCATGGTCTGGTCGTGCAGCACGCGGGCCTTGTAGAAGTCGATCTCCCCCTTCTCCAGGGCATCGAGCGTCTGCGGCAGCCTGGACGCCAGGTCCAGCGCCAGGGCGATCTGGTCGGTGGTCCAGCGCGACGTCCAGCGCATCGCCGCCGCGATCTCGGCGTCGAAGAACTCCTCGCCCTCACACGCGATCGCGTACTCCGCGAGCACACGCAACGACTGCGCCTGGTGATAGGCAATCTGTTTGTGGTGATAATCGAGAGCATCGAGGACCTCGACCGCTTCCATGCCCACAATTTTATTCGTGATCAAAAACCGCAAAGGGGGCTCAGGGCCTCACGATCGAGTGAAAGTGCAGTCGAGGAAACGAAACCAAGCTTCCGTCCTCATGTTCTGGTGCGCCTTGCCGTGACGTAGCCAGCGCCATGAAGGGCCCCTTCATCGACTGAACCGCTCCCCGGAAGTTGGACTGGGAATCCAGTTCCGACTCTTGGGGAGCGGTTCGTTGCATCGACACAGTTCGTTGTCTGAGCGGCAGCAGGAGGCTGCTGTCGCGTTGTTCGAGGCCGGGTATGGCAGAGCTGCTGTGACGACCCGGCTGGGTGTGTCCGCGACCGCGGTGCGACGCTTGCGTGATCGTTGGAGGCTGCGAGGCCCAGGAGCGTTGGTGGCGATGACGGGCAAGCGGTCGTTCACGTTCGAGGTCAAGCTCGAGATCGTGCGCCGGTTCGTGGCCGGTGAAGCGACCGCGATCGAGCTGGCGCGGGAGCACGAGCTGTCCTCGCCCAGGCTCGTGCAGAACTGGGTGCGGGCGTATCGGCGTGAGGGCGAGGAAGGGTTGCGGCCCAAGCCCAAAGGTCGGCCCGCCGCTGCCGCGGACTCCTCCGGGCCGAGCGAGCTGGAACAGTTGCGGGCCGAGAACCTGCGGCTCTCGGCGGAGAACGCCTACCTGAAAAAATTGCGGGCCTTGAGGGAACAAAGGCGAGGGTGAAAGCCCAGGTCATCGCCACCCTCAAGACCGACTACCCGCTGCCGGTGCTGCTGGAGGTCGCAGGTCTTGCCCGGTCGACGTTCTTCTACCACCAGGCCCGGCTCACCCGGCCCGACCCGCAGGCCGGGCTCAAGGCCGCGATCACCGAGGCGTTCCACGCGGCCTGTGGCCGCTACGGGCACCGGCGGATCCACACGGTGCTGACCCGTGCCGGCTGGCAGGTGGCCAAGAAGACCGTGCTCACGCTGATGAACATCCTCGGCCTGGTCTGCAAGGTCCGCCGGCCGCGGCGGTATCGGTCCTGGCTCGGGCAGACCGGCACGATCGCCGAGAACGTGCTGAACCGCGAGTTCGGCGCGTCCGCGCCGGACACGAAGTGGGTCACCGACGTGACCGAGTTCCGCATCGGCGCCCGCAAGCTCTACCTGTCACCGGTCATCGACCTGTTCGACCGGTCCGTCATCGCCTACACCCACGGCCTGTCCCCGTCGCTGGAACTGACGAACTCCTCGCTGCGCGCGGCGATCGCCACCCTGCCCGCCGGAGCCGCACCGCTGGTGCACTCCGACCAGGGCTTCCACTACCAGCACGCCTCCTGGCGCAAGCTGCTCGACGACGCGGGCCTGACCCAGTCAATGTCGCGGCGGGCCACCTGTCTGGACAACTCCATCGCCGAGAACTTCTTCGGCCACCTCAAGGAAGAACTGTTCCACCACAACACGTTCGACACCATCGAGGACTTCACCGCAGCCCTGGACGACTACCTCGATTGGTACAACACCACCCGCATCTCCACCACGCTCAAGGGCCTGAGCCCGGTCGAATACCGAGCCCAGGCCCTCACGGCCTAACCTTCAGTTAGCCAGTCCAACTTCCGGGGACCAGTTCACGTGGATGAAGGAGCCCTTCATCCAGATCAACAGGCCTGAACTGGAAACGTCCACGTCAGTCCTCGACGCGCGCCAGTGCACCAAGGTTGTCCCAACGCCCGTCGAAGTCTTTCCGGTTCCCCATCGCCGCGGGGTTCGGGCTCCACACGTCAGGATTCCGCGGCGTCCGCCTGATGCACCACCTCGACGGGAGTCGTCAGCACCCGGTTCGCGTCAACGGTCCGGATGCCGCCGGTCACGGTGAAGGATCCACGCAACGGCGTGTCCAGCGACGAACCGCCGACAGCGATGTCGAACCGGCCGGGTTCAACGATCCGCCGCAGGTCCAGGCCGGTGAAGGCGAGGCGATCGGTGTGCAGGCGGAACGTCACTCGGGCGCGTTGTCCCGGTTCGAGGGCGACACGGGCGCAGCCGGCGAGTTGCTGGACGGGGCGGGTCACCTGCGCGACGGGGTCGTCGAAGTAGAGCTGCACGACTTCCTCCCCGCCGCGCCCGCCTGTGTTCCTCACCTCGCAGCTGATGGTGATCTCGCCGTCGGCCGGGACCGGGGTCCGCGGACAACGCGAGATCGGCGTAGGCGAACGTCGTGTAGGACAGGCCGTGGCCGAACGGGTACGCCGGTGTCGGGTCGAGGTTGCTGACGCCCTGGGTGTTCCCGCCCAGTGGCGGGTGCAGGTAGGTGCCGGGCTGCCCGCCGGGCAGGGCGGGGATCTGCACGGGCAGCTTTCCGCTGGGCACCACCCTGCCGCTGAGCACGCCGGCAAGGGCGGGACCGCCTTCCTCACCGGGGAAGAACGCCTGCACGATCGCTGCGGCCCTGTTCACGTACCGGCCCAGCGCGTAGGGGCGGCCGGACACCACGAGCAGCACCACCGGGGTTCCGGTCGCCAGCAGCTCTTCGACGAGCTCGTCCTGCACTCCCGGGAGGCTCAGGTCCTCGGTGTCGCAGCCTTCACCGGACGTGCCGCGGCCGAAGAGGCCGGAGCGGTCGCCGACGACGGCAACGCACAGGTCCGCGGCGCGTGCGGCGTCGGTCGCGGCGGTGAAGCCCGACCGGTCGTCGTCCTTGATCGGGCAGCCGGGCGACGAGGTGATGGTCGCGCCGGGCAGTTCCGCGTGCAGGGCGTCGAGCAGGGACAGCGCCTCGATGCCGAGCGGCAGGTCGGGGTGGCGGGGCAGCACGTGGTTGGGGAAGGAGTAGCAGCCGAAGAACGCCTGCGGATCGTCCGCGCAAGGGCCCACGACGGCGATTGAGGCGTTGGCTGCCAACGGAAGCACGCCCTGCGGGTTGTCGAGCAACACGACGGCGCGCTCGGCGAGCCGGCGGGCGATGTCCCGGTTGCCGGGTGGGTCGAGGTCGACGGGACCCGGCGGCACCGGCGCCCAGTCGTCGTCCAGGAGACCCAGCTCGGCCTTCTGGCGCAGCACGCGCCGGACCGCGCGATCGACGTACTTCTCTTCGAGAGCACCGGAACGGACCTGGTCGAGCAGATCTTCGCGGTAGCAGAGGGCGTCGAGCAGTTCGACGTCGATTCCCGCGCGCAACGCGAGTGCGCCCGCCTCACCGTTGGAGGTGGCGACGCGGTGCATCGACACGAGGAAAGCGATCGACCAGTAGTCCGACACGACGGTGCCCTCGAAACCCCAGTCGTCGCGCAGGATTCCGGTCAGCAACGACTCGTCGGCTCCAGCGGGCACGCCGTCGTTGTCGTTGTAGGAGTTCATGACCGAACGTGCGCCGCCCTCGCGGACGGCCATCTCGAACGGCGGGAGGATGACGTCGTGCAGTTCGCGCCGCCCCATCGAGACGGGTGCGTGGTTGCGGGCCGCGCGCGAGGCGGAGTAGCCGGCGAAGTGCTTGAGCGTGGCCACGATGCCCGCGCTCTCCAGGCCGCGGACGTAGGCGGACGCCATCATCCCGACCACGTACGGATCTTCACCGAGGGTTTCCTCAACGCGTCCCCACCGGTAGCCCCGCACGACGTCGAGCACCAGTGACAGTCCTTGATGGACACCGACCTGGCGCATGCCGCTGCCGATCGCGTGCGCCATCTGCTCGACCAGGGCGGGGTCGAACGTGGCGGCCCACGCGAGCGGAGCGGGGAACACCGAGGCGCGGTAGGCGGTGAAGCCGGTCAGGCACTCCTCGTGGACGATCGCCGGAATACCCAGCCGGGTCTTCTCCACGAGCCCGCGCTGGAGCTCCGCGAGCGCGGCCGCACCCTCGGCGGGATCCACCGGCTTGCTGCCGAACGGACGGGTGAGGTGACCGATCCCGTGCCGGGTCGCGGTCTCGAAGTCGACCTGCTGAGCGAAGATGTCCTGCATCGGTGCGACGTTCTCGACCGCGCCGTCCTCGTCGTCGGTGCCGTGCGAGGCGCCTGGCCAGACGCTGCCGAGCTGGGCGATCTTCTCTTCGAGGGTCATCTCACCGAGCAGTGCCTCGATGCGGTCGTTCGATGGCATGGGTTTCCTTTGCGGTGATGGGCTACTTGCCGAATCCGGCCGTCATGCCGCTCACGAGATGACGGCGGCCCAGGACGTAGAGCACGAGGACGGGAACGGTCGACAGCACGACGGCGGCGAGCACCGCGGGGACGTTCACGGTGAACTGGCCCTGGAAGGACCACAGCGCGAGCGGAAGCACCCGCTACTCCGGGCTCTGGGTGAGGATCAACGGGAACAGGAACCCGTTCCAGACCGTGAGGCCGTCGTAGATCGCGACGGTGATCACGACGGTCGCCAGGGTGACGATGACGCTGTTGGCGAAGTACGAGGCGAACTCGTTGTCGAGAACGAGTTTGTAGTTGTCGAGCGTGGGGTCGGCCGGTGGCGCGAGAGGGTTGCCGTCGAAGAACCCTGCCTGGCTGCGCAGGCTGGTGACCACCACGTAGTAGACCGGCACGAGGATCACGATCAGCCAGAGGAAACCGCCGAGACCACCGGCGATGTTCGGGCGCGTGCGAGACGTCATCCCATTCCTTCCTGCTGGCTGCCGCGGTCGAACCGGGCGAGGCGGGACAGGCCGAGCGACAGCGCGACCCCGACCACCACGAGCAGAACGGCGATGGTGCTCGCCCTGCCCATGTCGTTGTTCGAGAACCCGGTCAGGTACATGTCCAGCGGCAGCAGACGTGTCGCGTTGCCGGGCCCTCCCCCGGTCAGCACGAACACGATGTCGAAGTAGGTCAACGACCCCACGAGCATCAGCGTCGACGACGTGATGATCGTGTAGCGCAGCTGCGGCAACGTGATGCTGAAGAACTGGCGCAACGGACCGGCGCCGTCGATGACCGCCGCCTCGTAGAGCACGGCCGGGATCTGCCGGGCCCCTGCTTAACACCTCACCGAACTGGGCCACCGGCGCATCGGCATGGTCGAGGGACGAGCTGACGCGCTGTGCGGAGTCGCGCGCCTGCACGGCTACCACGCCGCATTGGCCGCGGCGGGCATCACTCCGGATCCCGACCTCGTCCGGCCTGGCGACTTCACGTTCCAGAGCGGGTACCAGGCAGGGTTGGACCTGCTGGACCTGCCCGACCCGCCGACTGCGGTCTTCGCGGCCAACGATCCTGAGGCGCTCGGGGTCATGGCCGCTGCTCGCGTTCGCGGCCTGCGGATCCCGGAGGATCTGAGCGTCGTCGGCTTCGACGACATGTCGCCCAGCCGGTGGGCGTCGCCGCCGCTCACGACCGTGCGGCAGCCGTTCGCCGAGATGGGGCGCGCGGCTGCCGAGGCGCTGTTCCAGCTGGCGGCCGGTGAGACTCTCAACAGCACGCGGGTGGAGTTGGCGACGACTCTCGTGGTGCGCGAGTCGACCGCGCCGCCGTGCACCGACTGACCGTCTGGCTCGTCGTGCAGAGCGACGCTGCTGGGATCAGCCTTCGCCGGCTGGGAGTGCCGCGTCCTCGGTCAGGCTCGGCACTCCACCCACTCGGCTCACCGCGGTGCGAAGGCGTGCCTGGGTGTCGAGCATCCACGTGAGCACCTCTTCCCACCGCTGCTGTTCACCGATTTTCGGACCTAGCAGTCTGGCCTCGACACGGCAGCCCTTGTTGTTGGGCAGATCGTCGAAGATCAAGTCATCGCCGAACACGTCGAGGATCTCCTCCTTGCGGGCGTTGAGCACCTGCCAGCGCAGGAGGTTGATCTCGGCGTCCGGATGCTCGAAGTAGAGTTCCGAGCGGCAGCCGAACGTTGCGTAGGACACCGACCAGATCGCGTGGGAAACCCCGGTCGGCATGCTCCACCAGTTCTGTGCTGGCGCGGAGGCGTTCGTCCAGCCCTTTTCCTTCGCCCGCGGTTCGAACAGAGACCAGAACTGTTGGTAGAGCTGCTGGGTCTGGGTCGGGCCCGCCGCTCCCGCCGAGGCGGCGGCCATCGCGAGCTTCTCCCAGTCGTTCGGTTTGACCACCAACTCCAGCCACGGGGCGATCAGGCCGGCAGGTGCTCCGTTCAGGGTGACGGCCGCAAGACGTACGCCGAAGAAGCGGATGCTGGGATCGGTGTGGGTGTTCAGCCACTCCAGTGCGGCGCGGTGCTCCTCCCGGAAGTGCTCGGCGATCCAGACGATTGTGGTCGGCTTCGTTCCACCGGCATACGTCAGGATCTGACCGAGATGGCCGTGGTCCGTCGATCCGTACTGGTTCTCGACGATCACGGGTGTGCCAGTCGCGACCTCGTGTCCGATGATGTCGAGGGAGAACTTCCCGACCTTGTACTCCCGGGATTCCAGCTCGACGTCGAGCCCGAGAGCCTCACTCAGCAGATCCGCGTTGGTGAGCAGCCACGGGGTGAAGTGATGTGGCTCGGTCGGCCACACCGAAGTGATCGCCACAGGCTGCAGGCGGGTGAGGTTCACCAGTGGTGCTGCCGCCGAGGAAACTTCGCCGTCTTCGGACATGCCGAGCAGGCTATCGCTCTTCATGCTCGTATCGGGAGCCAACAACTGTCATGGTTCCGCCGTCAGGAGATGCGGTAACCGATGCCCGGCGTCGTCACGATGACCGCCGGACTCCCGAGCTTCCGCCGCAACCGCCCCACCGTCACCGTCACGGTGTTGGTGAACGGATCGGCGTTCTCGTCCCAGACCTGTTCGAGCAGGGCTTCAGCGCTCAGGAACCCAGGACTCGCCCGCAGCAACGCCTCCAGCACCGCGAACTCCTTCACCGAGAGCTGGAGTTGGCGCCCGTCGCGAACAGCGGTGCGCCGCAACGGGTCCAGCTCGATCCCGGCCGCGTGCAGGGTGCGGGGACGCGCGTGCGGTTTGCGCCGGGCGAGGGCCTGGATGCGCAGGATGAGTTCGGGGAAGTGGAAGGGCTTGGCGAGGTAGTCGTCGGCTCCCAGCGTCAGGCCGCTGACTCGGTCGCCAGGGGTGCTCGCGGCGGTCAGCATCAGCACCATCGGGCGCTCCGGCCGTTCGGTGATCATGTGGCACAGGGTGTCGCCGTGCAGGCCGGGGAGATCTCGGTCCAGGACGACCACGTCGTGGGCGGTGAGGTCCAGTTTGGCGGCGGCGGTCAGTCCGTCGTGGGCCAGGTCGACGGCCATGCCCTGGTCGCGCAGACCTTCGGCGAGGACCTCCGCCAGGGCGTGGTCGTCCTCGACGACGAGGATCCTCATGATGCCGGGAGGTGGATGGTCACCCGCAGGCCGCCTTCCGGCCGGGCGAGCAGAGTGACGTGGCCGTTGTGGGCGGTGGCTACCGAGGCCACGATGGACAGTCCGAGTCCCGCGGTGCCGGTGCGGGCTTCGCCGAGACGTTCGAAGGGCAGCAGAAGGCGGTCGACGTCCTGCTGGTCGAGGACTCGCCCGCCGGTGTCGACGACCAGCACCGTCTCGTTCTCGTCAGCCGATCCGGAGATCTTGATCCAGCCGTTGTGCTCGTTGTGCGTGACGGCGTTGTCGACGACGTTGCCGACCAGTCGGGCCAGCAGCGCCGGGCTGCCGACGGTCGTCATCCCCGGCGGCAGGTCCACTGTGACGGTCAGGCCCTTGCTCCGCGTGTCGGCGCTCCGTTCGCGCAACGCCGTGTCGACCAGGTCACCGAGGTCGACGAGGGCGGCGTCGGCCAGCGCGCCGTGTTGCGCGCGGGCCAGCACGAGGAAGCCGTCGAGCAGGTGGTCGACCCGGTCCAGCTGGGTTCGCAGGCGGTCCGCCAGCGCCACCGTCGACGTGGCGGGGGTGGGCTTGGCGACGGCGACGTCCAGCGAGGCGCGCATCGTCGCCAGGGGTGTGCGGAGCTCGTGGGACGCGTTGGCGACGAAGCGGCGCTGAGCGGTGAACGACGTCTCCAGCCGTTCGAGCAGCTCGTCGATGGTGTCCGCGAGGTCCTTCACCTCGTCGGCCGGGCCGGTGACGGCGAGCCGCTGGTCCAGGCTGTCGGCGGAGATGCGGCGCGTGGCACCGGTGATGAGCCGCAGCGGTCGCAGCACGCGCTGTGCCAGGCCACGGCCGAGGAGCAACGAGACCACCACCATCACGATCAGCGCGAGCACCGAACCGGCCAGCAGCTGGCGGGCCTGCTGCTCGTGCACCGTGCTCAACTGCTCCTCCAGCAGCCGGATTCTCAGCTCTGCGGAACCGCTCTGGTTCCCGGACGGGGCGACGTCGCTCGCGCTGCCACCCGAGAGCAGGAAGGTCAGCACGAGAAGTCCGATGCCGGACAACAGGAACACGACGGCGTACAGGATCGTGAACCGCCATTGCACCGTGCGTCTCCGCTGACCGATCATGCGCTCAGCATGCCTTGACCGACCTAACAACGGCATGACAGACGTGGTTCGGCCCGTGTTCCCGGCCGCTGCCTAGAACAGAACCCATGTCGACCAAGCTCCTCCGGCGGGAATGGACCGCCTTCCGCAGCCTCGGCCGCCTGGCCGCACTGGCCACCGCTGCCCTCGCGATCATCTCGCTGGGCCTGCTCTACGCCGTGGGCAACCGTTCGTCCTGCGACGGTCCCTGCCCGGCCGTTCCCACCGCCGACAACGGCTCCGTGGTGAGCGACCAGTTCTGGTTCCGGCATCGCGATCTGGGCGAACAGGGCAGCATCACGGTCCGGCTGACCGCGATGACCGGGACGATCACCTATCCCCCGCCCGGCCACGACCAGATCGTGCCGGGCCTGGTGCCGTGGGCGAAGGCCGGGATCATCATCAAGGACGGGGTCCGGCAGGGCTCGCAGTACGCCGCGCTGATGATGACCGGCAGCCACGGCGTGCGCTTCCAGCACAACTACCGGCACGACGTCGCAGGAACCGGCGCCACGGAACAGTCACCTCGCTGGCTGCGCCTGACCCGTGCGGGCGACACCATCACCGGCTCCGAGTCGGCCGACGGCGAACGCTGGCACACCGTGGCGACGGTGCAGCTCGACGGACTTCCCGCCACCGCACAGGTCGGCCTCTTCGCCACCTCCCCCGGCGACCTCACCCTCCGCAGGACCGGCCTCGGCGGCGCGATCGAACAGGTCCGGTTCACCCAGGCGGTCGGCGTCTTCGACAACATCACCGTCCAGGGCGGCACCGTGGGCACGTGGCAGAGCGAGCCGGTCGGCGACATGAACCACACCGACTGGGAGAAGTACCACAACGCGTCGGGGTCGGTGGAGAAGGACGGCGTCGTCACCATCAGCGGCGTCGGCGACATCGGCCCGCTCGGCGAAGGCGGCACACGTGGTGCCGAGAAGTCCCTGACCGGCCTGGTGATCGCGCTGATCATCGTGATCGTCGTCGCGGCACGCCACGGCGCCCGCGCGGCGCACCAGTCTCGACCGGTGATCGCCGCACGAGCCGTGATCACCGGGACGGCCACCTTCGTCACCGGACTGGTGGCCGTCGCCGTCGTTCTCCCGCTGAGCACGGCGATCCTGAAGACCAACGGTGTTCCGGTGCAGCCGATGTCCGTGCTGACCACCGTGCGGCTGGTCGTCGGCATCGCAACTGTGCTCGCACTCTGTGCCGTTCTCGTTCTCGCGCTCGGTGTGTGGGCGCGCCGTGGCTGGGCAGCTGTCCTCATCGGACTGTCGCTGATCGCGCTTCCCTATGCGGTGACGACGTTGCCACTGCTGCCCGACCCGGTCGCCGAGTGGTTGTTGCGGCTCACGCCGGCCGCCGCTTTCGCCGTCGGGCAGACAAGAGTCGAGTATTCACAGGTGATCGCGCACTACGCGCCTTCGGCCGGGTACTACCCGTTGCCTTGGTGGGCCGGTCTTCTCGTGCTCTGCGCCTACACCGTCATCGTTGTGCGCGTGGCGGTTCGCGGCGCACCCGCAGCGAACACCGCACCGCAGCCGGAACCTGCGCGGTGATCGCCTCGGCCCTGCTGCCCGGTCCGTGTGGCACACTGCCATCAAGTGGACCTTCTTCTGCTGAAACTGTTTCTGGCGCCCTCTCTGGTCGTGGTCTCCGCTCTGGCCGGCCGCAGGTGGGGACCGGCCGTCGCGGGAGTGCTCGTCGGGCTGCCGATCGTGGCCGGGCCGATCCTGTTCATCACCTACCAGCAGCACGGCGCCGCATTCCTCGAGAGCGCAGCCAGTTCGTCGCTGCTCGGACTCGTGTCGCTCGCCGTGTTCGCCGTGGTGTTCGCCCACGTCGGCCGGCGGGCGGGCTGGTTCGTCACCACGGCGACGACCTGGGCCGCTGTGCTCTGCGCGGACTTCGCGCTGTCCTTCCTCCGTGTTCCGGTGCTCGTCGCGTTCGTGTGCACCCTCACCGCGACCGCGGTCGCGGTGGTCGCGATGCCGAAACCCGAGCCGGACCACCCGCCCGACTCGACATCGTCACCGCCACCGAGGTGGGATCTGCTGGGGCGTGCCGCGGCCACCAGCGGCCTGGTGCTCGTGATCACCACGGCATCCACCGCGCTCGGCCCGGGCTGGACCGGTCTGCTGGCGCCGTTCCCGATCGCTACCAGCGTTCTGGCAGGCTTCGTCCACGCGCAGCACGGGTCCGTGATCACCGCGCGAGCTCTGACAGGCGTGATCACCGGCCTGTTCGGTTTCGCGGCCTTCTGCTTCGTGCTCGCCGTTCTCGCCGTCCCGCTCGGCATCGCCGCGTTCGCAGCCGCCGCCGGGGCGACTGTCGTTGTCCAGGTTCTGGTGGTGCGCGTCCGGAACGCGGCCCGCCGAGCCTTGATCACCCGGCTGGCATCATGACCGTCATGTGCGCCTACGTCCTGGTGGCCGAAGACGAACCGAAACAGGCTGAGCTGATAGGGCGCTTTCTCGCTCGGGAGAACCACACGTTCCAGCTGGTCGGCGACGGACGCACGGCGCTCGACGCGATCCGCGTCCGTCGGCCCGACCTGCTGGTGCTGGACCTGATGCTGCCCGGCGTCGACGGGTGGGACGTCTGCCGGGCCGTTCGAGCCGAGGACGCGGACCTGCCCGTGCTGGTGATCAGCGCACGGGCCGACGCCGACGACAAGCTGCTCGGGTTCGACCTCGGTGCGGACGACTACCTCGCCAAGCCGTACGACCCCCGTGAGCTGATGGCGCGGGTGCGGGCGTTGTTGCGGCGGTCCGGGGCGAACGGCACTGCGGTGCGGCGGGCGTTGCGGGTCGGCGACCTCGAACTGGATCCGATGCGGCACGAGGTGCGGATCGGTGGCCGGCCGGTCGCCTGCACGCCCGCCGAGTTCCGCATCCTCGCCGTGCTGGCCGCCGAGCCGGGGCGGGTGTTCAGCCGGGCGCAGCTGCTCGAGGACGGGTACGGGCTGGACGGGTTCATCACGGAGCGCACGATCGACGTGCACGTGCGCAACCTGCGGCGCAAGATCGAGACCGACCCGGCGTCCCCGGCGTACCTGCTGACCGTCTACGGGGTCGGGTACAAGATCGCGGACCTGAGCGATCGTGACCGGTAAGCCCCGCCGCCTGCGGTTGCTGTTGCTGGCGGGCACCGTGCTGGTGTCGGCGTGTTCGATCGCGGCGACGGCGTGGCTGTCGGTGCAGAGCACGACGCAGACGTTGCAGGCCGAGCAAGGGCGCAAGCAGGCCGGACTGGCCCGTGTCTACGACGCCGTGCTCGGGTACGGGGCCGTCCACCCCGACTGGTCGGGCATCACGCCGCTGATCGAGGACCTCAGCCGCCAGACCGGGTTGCACGTCCAGCTCACCACGGCGGAGCGGACCCTCATCAGCGGCACGGCCGGTGCGGAGGACCTGCAGGCGACCAACCAGCCGGCCGCGGTGGTCGATCCGCTCAACGTCGACCTCGACCTGCGACCGGACACCCCGCAGGACCGCATCGACCCCCGCGCTGTGGGCCCGTTCCTGCTCACCACCGAGGAACAGCGGGTGTCCCGGACGCAAGCCGAGGTCGACGTCGCCTGTGCCCGTGGTGGGGGCGTGGCGGCGGAGATCCGGACGAGTCCGTCCGGGCGCTCGTACGCCTGGCCGTACGCGGACAGGTGCAGGTCGCTGACGCTGAACCAGCCGACGGAACAAAGCGCGCTCCAGCAGATCAACAAGCACGTGCGCGACTGCCAGATCAGCAACAGGACGCCGTACAGTCCGGCGTACATCGGTGCCGACGGCGCACTGGAGATGCTGCCGTTCCCGGACTCGACACCTCTGAACGACAAGTGCCTGGCCAACGCCCGGCGCGCGGTGCTCGCGTCCCACGTGGCCCCGGCCGCGTTCCTGTTCGTCGGGCAACCGGCGGGCCAGCGCACAGTCGTGGGCCTGCCCGCCGCCGGGATCACGCAGATCGTACTCGCCGCGTCGCTCGTGCTCGTGCTCGCGATCGCCGTGAGCTTCCTGTTGGCGGGGCGTGTGTTGCGGCCGCTGACCGTGCTCACCGCGGCGGCCAGGCGAATGCGCGCGGGCGACCTGTCGGCGCGGGCGGAGGTCAGGTCGCGCTGGGAGGTCGCCGAGGTCGCGGCGGCGTTCAACGACATGTCCGCGCACCTCGCGCACGCGGAGACGTTGCGCAAGAACATGGTCAACGACCTGTCGCACGAGCTGCGGACGCCGCTGGGCACGATGCGCGGGTGGCTGGTCGCCGCGCAGGAGGGTGTTGCGGACCTGGACGCCGACCTGCTGGAACTGCTGCTGCAGGAAACACTGGTGTTGCAGCAGCTGGTCGAGGACCTGCAGGAGCTGGCCGCCGCCGACGCGGGTGCGCTGAACCTGCGTCCGGAACCGGTGGACGCCGCCGAACTCCTCGCCGGAATCGCCGCCGCGCACCAGGTCGTCCTCGACGTGCCCGCCGGGCAGGAGCTGCGGCTGACCGCGGATCCGGTGCGGCTGCGGCAGGTGGTGCGCAACCTCGTGGTCAACGCCGTGCAGCACACCCCCGCGGACGGACAGGTCGCAGTCGGCGGTCGCGTCGAGGGCGACGAGGTCGTGCTCACCGTCTCCGACACCGGGAACGGCATCGCCGCGGAGGACCTGCCGCACGTCTTCGACCGGTTCTGGCGGGCCGACCGCTCCCGTGCTCGCGTCACCGGCGGACGTGGTCTCGGCCTGGCGATCGCGAAGCACTACGTCTTGGCGCACAAGGGAAACATCAGCGCGGCGAGCGAGGTGGGGGTGGGCACGACGTTCACGATCCGGCTGCCCCGCGAAGAAACCTGAACATCATCTTCTCGGGTTCTTAACAACTTTGCCCGAACCTCCGCGGTCATGCGACACCGGCTCCCCCCGCCTCCGTCGGCGCTGCGCGGACGCGTCGTCGTCGCCGCCGTCGCGGCAGGCGCTTTCGCCGCGGCAGGCGCGGGCCAGACCGTGCACGCCGCAGCCAACGAGGTCCAATCCGCGAACGGCGGGGCGACCTTCGACGGAACGGGTGGCGACACCCTCTCCGCCCCGCAGGTCCTCGCCGTCTCCCGTGCGACGCCGGAAGGTGCGGCCGAAGCCGCCAAGCTCCTGCGCAGCCAGCAGATCACGTCGCGGCGGGAGGCGACGGAGGCGGAGAAGAACCGCCCGAAGTTCGCCCGTCCCGCCGCCGGCGACTTCACCTCCGGCTACGGCGGCCGCTGGGGCAGGCTGCACCTCGGCATCGACATCGCGGGCCCCATCGGCACCCCGATCCTCGCCGCCGCCGACGGCGTGGTGAAGGACGCGGGCCCTGTTTCCGGTTTCGGCCAATGGGTCCGTCTCGTGCACGACGACGGCACCATCACCGTCTACGGCCACGTCGACACCTACAGCGTCCGCGTGGGACAACGGGTCCAGGCCGGCCAGCAGATCGCCCGCATGGGCAACCGCGGCGAGTCCACCGGCCCCCACCTCCACTTCGAAGTGTGGAACCCCGCCGGCAACAAGATCAACCCACTCCCCTGGCTCAACGATCGAGGCATCACCGTCTGAGTGCGCCAGGCACACGAGAAGGAGGACCGCGACGTGACGTCGCACCCCTCGCGCCGCGCCGTGCGCGGAGCATTCGTCACCACGGCGGCAGTCGTCGCGGCCGTGCTCCCCACGACGCCGGCCACCGCACAGCCCTCCGCCGCTGACGCGCTCGCGAAGTTCAACGAGCTGTCCCAGAAGGCCACCCAGCTCAACCAGGACAAGCTGAAGGCGCAGGGCGACCTGGCCGCCAAGCAGGGTGAGCTGGACAGGGCCGAGGCCACCCTGGCCACCGCGCAGGAGGCCGCGCGGCTCCAGCGCGGCCAGGTGGACCTCCTCACCGAGGTCAGCTACTCGGGCGCGCGCTTCAACCAGCTGTCCGCGTTGCTCGTGAGCGACTCGCAGCAGGACTTCCTGAACCGCATGTCGGCCCTCAACGTCCTCGCCGCCGACAACGCCGAGGCGATGCAGAAGCTCACCAGCGCCATCGACGCCGCGGACGCCGCCACCAGAACGGCGGACGAGGCGACCGACGCGTCGAAGAAGCTGCTCGCCGAGATCGAGCAGAAGAGCGCAGACCTCCAGAAACAGCTCAACGACGCTCGCACCCAGTACGACTCGCTCAACGCCTCGACCAAGAGCTCACTCAAGAACGCCGGCGACACGTCGACGATCCAGGCCCCTCCGGGAACCGCGGGCAAGGCGCTGCAGTTCGCACTCGACCAGCGCGGCGACAGGTACGTCCACGGCGCCACCGGCCCGGACGCCTGGGACTGCTCCTCGCTGATCCAGGCCGCGTACCGCTCGGCCAACGTGTCCATCGGCCGCACCAGCTACGACCAGGCCAAGGCGGGCCGCGCGGTCAGCCGCGGCGAGGTGAAGCCCGGCGACATCATCGTCTACTACTCCGGCCAGTCCCACGTGGCGATGGCGGTGGACAGCGTGCGCGCCGTGCACGCGTCGACCGAAGGCGTGCCGGTGAGGATCGCCGACATCGACTCGATCGGGCCGATCAGCGTCATCCGCCGCATCAGCGACTGAACGACGCTGATGCGGTGGCCCGAGTCGTCCCGCACCCAGTTCAGGCCGACACCCGCGCGAACCACGCGCGGACGTCGGCGGGATTGAAAGAAACGTTCCTCGTCAGGACTGGAATTCCGGCGTGACCCAGTAGTGGCTGTCGTTCCAGGTCTGGGTGGGAAATCCGCCGTCATAGCTGTACACACCCGCGTGCGCGGGCAGGATGAACGGCGCCTGGATCACCGTCGCCGGGAACATGTTCTCAGTCGACCGGTACATGCCACGCCACGAGGTGAACGACGCGACGTACTCCTCGCCCGGCACCACCGGCACGGGCGTCGGGAACGGTTCGGTGTAGTAACTGCTGACGTGCCGGTAAGCCAGCAAAGTCCCGTCGCTGCGCCACAACCGCACCATGCTGACCTCGCCGCCGGCGAGGTTCCAGAGGAAGATCCTGGTCACCGAGCCAGGCCGGTCGACCCGGAACCGCAGCCCCAGTTCCACCGGCCGCCCTTCGTCCTCGTACGCGGCCGGGTTCTCCGAGTAGAAGCCGCACGAGTAGCAGCCACCCGTCACGGGTGCGGGTACGCCGACGTACAGCGTCCTGGGTGCAGAGACCTGGCCGTACGCGGTGTCGGTGTTGACCCGGCTGACGACCGTGTAGACGCCTGGCTCGTCCGGAGTGAACACGTACGCCCACAGCGCCTGCGTGATGCCGGTTTCACCGCCCAGCCTCACGGTGGCGGTCCGGTGTCCGGACCTCCAGGTCGTTCCGCCGTCCACCGACACCTCGTACTCCCGCAGGTTGTCGGGCCCGGTCTGTTCGTAGCCACCACCCGAGATCAGCACGGGTTCGCCGACCTCGATCCGCCCGCCGTTCGAGGGCGTGTAGATGTGGGACTGCGGGAGCGGGGCCACCGCGTGAGCCGTACCGGAGAGCAACAACAGAACGGCCGCGGCGGCCGCCAAGACCTTGGGCCACACCGATCTCACGCGGGACGGGTCGAAAAAGTCCTGCCAGGCCATGCGTTTCTCCTCGCGATCGCTTCGACACGGGAGGTCTCCCCCGAGGTTGATCGCGCGAAGTGACGGCCTCGCTACACGGTGCGGCGACCGGCGCAGTGCCTGCCGCGCAGACGGACGGTCACCTGTCGCCGAGCGGCAGAACACGCGACAGCACGGGCACCGCGGCAGCGGCGACGACGGCGTGCATCAGCATGAGCGCCAACGAGTTCACCACGCTGGCACCTCCCGCGAGGATGCCCAGATCCGGGATCCACGAGAGCGCGACCACGACGGGCACGAGAACTCGCAACACCCGCCGCGGAGATCGTGCCAAGCGGCGCACGAGATACCAGCCGAGCGTGCCGAGCAGGATGCCGATCACGGTGGCGGGCGCGTACTCCCCCAGCGCCAGTCCTGTGCGTTGCACGCCGGCGGGGACGAGGTTGCCCGCGATCAGGGCGATCAGCGCGTTGACCGCGATCGAGACCACCGCGGCGCCCAGGAGGCCGACCACGACCTCTCCAGCACTGGGCGCGAGAACGGAGGAGCGGGCGGGGAAGCTGCTGTCGGCCATGAGCCTTGTCCTTGGGTAGGCTGATTTGCAAGCGGTCACTTGCAAACAAGGTAGCCACGTGCTCCCGTCAATGCAAGTGTCCACTTGCATGTGGATTCGAGGAGGGTGAGTGGCAGGCAGGGTGCCCGACGAGGCGGTGTTCGACGCGGTCCTGGAGGTGATCGCCGAACAGGGGTACGAACGCGCGACCACGCGCGCGATCGCCGATGCCGCGGGGATCAACGAGGCGACGCTGTTCCGCCGGTTCACCTCGAAGGAGAACCTGCTGCGCCAGGCCGTGCGCGGCAGCTTCGCGGAGTTCGCACTGGACCTCGGCGCGCCGGGCGACGACGTGGCCGCCGACCTGCTCACGATCGTGCGCTACTACCTGCGGCTCTACGAGACCCGCGGCGGCGTGGTGCTCACCCTCATGCGGGAGGCGAAGTTCAGCCCGGAGGTGGCGGCGGTGCTCACCGAACCGGAGAAGCTGCTGGAGAAGGTGGACGAGGTCATCCTGCACCACCAGCGCCGGGGAGCCCTCGTCGCGGAACCGCCGCGGCACACGTTCTTCGCGCTGGTCGGTCCGGTGATGATGCGGGCCATCGCCCGGCGGGTCGACCAGCGGGCCACTCAGGCGCCCGCCGACCCCGAGGCCGTCGTGCGGCGGTTCCTCGACGGGCACCGGCCGGCGTAGATCGAGGAGGGGGACACGTGGCTGACTACGCGGAAGTTTCGGACGAGGTCGTGGAGCGCCTGCGGGCGGTGTGCGCGGTGCTGCCGGAGGTGGTCGAGGAGCGGGCCTGGCGCGGCATCCGCTGGCGGGTGGGACAGAGGGCGTTCGCGCACGTACTCGAAGTGGAGGCCGGCCGGCCTCCGTCCTACGCGGAGGCCTCCGGGATGTCGGACGGCACCGTGCTGACGTTCCGGTCGGAAGGTCCGGAGCTGAGCGCGTTGAGCAACGCGCCGCTCCCGTTCTTCAAGCCCCGGTGGGCGGCGAACGTCGTCGGGCTGGTGCTCGACGACGACACCGACTGGGGCGAGGTCGGGGAACTGCTCCTGGAGAGCTACCTGACGGCGGCTCCCCGGCGGCTCAAGGTTCTGGTGGCAGGTCCGCAGAACCTCGGCTGAGCAGCAGGTTTCGCGCAACCTGAACACTTTCGCCGCGCGTTGGCAAAGACGGGGTGAAAGGGCGAAGCGAAACCCGAGGAGCTTCATGTCGTCAGACGCGGAACTGATCGGAAGATCGCTGCGCGGAGACACCGGTGCGTTCGTGGAAGTGATCAGCCGTCACGAGACGGCGATCGGCAACTACCTCGCGCGCAGAGTGGGCCGTCAGGCCGCCGAGGACGTGCTCGGCGACGTGTGGGTGGCGGCCTACGAGTCCCGGGCCACCTACGACCGATCGCATCCCGAGGCCAGGCCTTGGCTTTACGGAGTCGCGCTGAACAGGTTGCGGCGGTACTGGCGGTCCGAACCGGCCGAGGAGCCGGCACCGGACCTGACCGGGGTGGCGAGCGACTGGGATCCCTGGCCGGCGGTGGACGCCCGCGTCGACACGCAGGCGTTGCTGCGCAGGGCTCTGGCCCGGCTCAAACCCGAGGAGCGGGAGGTTCTGGGCCTGGTCGCCTGGGAGGACCTGACCGTCGCGGAGGCCGGGCGGGTGCTCGACATTCCCGCCGGCACGGCTCGCCGTCTGTTGCACCAGGCGCGCAAGGCGTTGCGAGAGGCCCCGGAAGTTGCCGCGCTGCTGCAAGTCCCGACGACGTGAGAAGACGACTCATGGATGAAATGGACCTGATGAAGAAGCTGAGTGATGTGCCATCCCCCAGTCCTGAGGCCTACGACCGTGCTCGCACGGCGCTGCAGACGGCGATGGCGGAACCCGCTGAACCAGTGGACACGGTCGTGCGGCCGAAGCGCTGGTTTTCCTGGCCCAGAGCTGGTGTTGCCGCCGTGGGGGTGGCGGCCGTCGCCGCGGCCGTGGTGATGGCCACGACGGGCGGCAACGTCCCGACCGGCCCCGCCACCCAGGCGGCGCCCCAGGCCCCGCCGGTGGTCGAGTCACCGCTCGTGAAACTGGCGTCCGAGGTCAAGGCCGCCGCCACGGTGCAGGGCGACTCCTCGCTGGTCATCGGCACGAAGATGCCCGCAGACCTTCCGTCGTACACCTTCTACAGCGTCTACACCGACAAGGGCCAGATCTTCAGCGGAGACTCGACGAAGACCGTGGCGGCCTCGGCGAGCAAGAACGACGACCAGGCCACGCCGTACCACGCGAAGTTGATGGCGGCGGCCCGCGAAGCCGCGAACGGCGACCTCGAGAAGGCCAGGATCGCGATGATCACCGCGGCCCACAACGTCACGGGACTCGGCCTGAGCCCCGCCGAGGCGGACAAGGCCTGGGCAGACGCCCAGGCGAAGATCGCGGAGGACTTCCGCAAGATCGGCAAGCCGGCTCCCCCGGCCAGGCCGCGTCCGGAGGGCAAGGAACTGGAGAACTTCCGCAACAACCACCTGTGGAGCAACGCCACGTCCGCGCTGTTCCTGGGTGCCGCCAACGCGGACATCCGCGCCGGTGTGCTGAAGCTGATCTCGACCATCCCGGACACGAAGGTCGGCACGACCGAGATCGACGGCCAGCGCGCGCTGACCATCTCCGCGAGCCCCGACATCCAGGGCGGCGACGCCTCGGTGGTGCTCACCATCAACGCCGACAACGGCCTTCCCATCCTCCAGGAGATCTTCCCTGCGCCGAACTCACCCACGCCGTCGAAGCCCGCGAAGGTGACCTACAAGTCGTCCCGCGTGAACCTCGCCGACGTGGTGGCGGGCAAGATCTGAGCTCACACCACTGGGCCGGCCGGGCAACCGGCCGGCCCAGTGGTGTGATCAGACGAAGCGCCAGAGGTGGTCGTTGGTGCCGTTGTCGTCCCAGATCACCGCCTGCGCGCCGCGGGAGGTGGAGGCACCGTTGATGCCGAGGACCCGGCCACCGTTGGCGCACTGGATGCGGAAGTAGCCGTCCGAGCCGTAGCGCAGACGCCACTTGTGGTCGGTCGCGCCGTTGTCAGCCCACTGCTGGACACGGGCGCCGTTGCCGGTGGCGCCGTTCTCGACACCGAGGACCTTGCCGCTGTTGCTGTTGCGCAACCGGAAGTAGCCGTCGGGGTCGAGGACGGCGGTCCACAGGTGGTCGGCGGTCCCGTTGTCGTCCCACTGGATCACCAGACCACCGTCCGAAGTGGACATGTTCAGCACGCCGAGGAGCAGGCCGCTGCGCAGGTTCTGGATGCGCCGGGCGCCGGTCGGCACGAACCGCCAGTTGTTGTCCGCGCTGCCGTTGTCCGGGTCCTGGACGGCCTGCGCGCCCTGCGCGGTGGAACCGTTGAGGATGCCCAGCACCTTGGAGCTGTTGGCGTTGCGGAGCTTGTGCGTGCCGTCGCCGTTGTCGACGATCGTCCAGCGGTGGTCGGCGGTGCCGTTGTCGGCCCACTGCAGCACGGTGGCGTTGTCCGCTGTGGACATCTTGTCCACGCCCAGGACCTTGTTGCTGTTGAGGTTGCGCAGCCGGACCGAGGTGCCGTCGGGCACCAGCTGCCAGTTGTGGTCGGCGGTGCCGTTGTCACCCCACTGCAACGCCAGTCCGCCGTCCGCGGTCGACATGTTCTGGATGCCGAGCACCAGTCCGCTCGACGCGTTGAACAACCGGTAGCCCGCGTTGGAGTCGTTCCCGGTGTTCCAGTAGACGGTGTAGTTGAACCCGTGGGCGTCGTAGAACGGGCCGAGGTTGACGTTCGCCCCGTCGGCAGAAGCCGTGAACGTCAACGCGGACGAACTGGTGCGGGTGATGGACGCGGGCTTGAGAACCGGCAACGTGCTGAAGACCGTGTCGCCGTAGTTGCCGGACAGCACCACCGGGCCGTAGGTGATCGCGGCGACGTTGGCGTTGTCGTTGGCGGGCTGCAGGACCACGCGCATCGGCAGCCGCACGGTGACGGTGTCACCCGAGGTCCACGAGCGGGTCAGGTTCGCATACGTGCCCGGCGTGACCGTGATGTTCTGGGCGACGCCGTTGACGCTGACGGTCGCGCCGCTGGTCCACGCGGGGATGCGCAACCGCATGGTCCACGACCCGCCCACATCGCCCGTCACGGTCAACGTGGTGGTGTCGCTGACAGGGAAGCTCGTCGTCTGGGTGACGGTGATGTTCCGCGCGGACCACGTGAGCACGGACGGCGTGTAGAGGTTCACCGTCAACGTGGTGCCGCTGTGGAAGTAGACGGCATCGGCCAGCCGCGTGTTGACCTCCAGAGCGGTGCCCTGACAGCACCAGAAAGTGCCGTAGTCGGTGCTGAAGTTGCCACCGCCCACCGCCGGGCCGACCACACCCCTGCGGCCGCCGGGGTTGAGCGCGGTGAAGTAGCAGACGTGGCCGTGGGCGCTGCCGGGATCCTGTTGCCCCAGCAGGTGGTTGAGCAACGCCTTCTCGTAGAAGTCGAAGTACGACGCCTTGTCCGGGTCGAGCAGCCACAGTTCCTTGGTCAGCTTGAGCATGTTGTAGCTGTTGCACGCCTCGCACGCGTCGGCCCTGAGGTAGGAGGCGATGGCGTTCGGGGCGCGGAAGTGCTCGGCCTGGCTGTTGCCGCCGATCGCGTAGGTGTGCGCGCTGACCGTGATGTCCCACGCGTTGCGGGCGATGTCGTGGTACCGGGTGGTGCCGGTGGCCTTGTACTCACGGGCCGCACCGATCCACTTGGGCACCTGCGTGTTGGCGTGCAGGCCGTTCAACCGGTCCTGGTTGGCGGCCAACGGGTCGAACACGACGGCGTGGTCGAACCGTTGTGCCGTGGTCAACCAACGCGAGTCGCCCGTCTGCTGGTACAGGTCGGCGAGAACGGCGTTCATGCCGCCGAACTCCGTCTGCAGCGCGGCCTGCATCTGGGCAGTGGTCAGCCTCGCGGTGCGCCAGTCCACCCAGCCCGCGAACCGCAGCAACACGTCACGGGCCTCGGTGTTGCCGATGTAGCGCCACACGTCCAGCAGGCCGGCCAGGGTCTTGTGCAGGGTGTAGTACGGCACCCCCTTGGGCCTGCCGGACTCCAGCAGGTCGAAGTCGGACTCAGGGAGCCCGGACAGGTAGCCGGCGTTGAAGCCCGCCGCGGCGTTGTTGGCCTGACACTTGGCCAGCTCCGCCACCATCAGGTTGGCCTTGTCCCGGCACGTGGTGTCGCCGAGCACGGCCCAGGCGTTGGCCCACGCACTGAGGAAGTGCCCCTGGCTGTGGGTGCGGAAGTCGAAGTTCGGGGCCTCCCAGCCACCGCACGCCGTCGCGCCGCCCGTCGACAACCCGTGGTTGGCGCGGAAGCTGTAGAGCAACCGGTTGACGTCGATGAACCTCAGGTACGACAGCGTCCGGTTCTGGTTGTCCATCCAGCGGCTCGACGTCAGCCGGACCTGGCCGAGGTCGAACGCGAACGCCGACGCGCCGATGTCGTCGCGGACCGGCGGCACCACCGCGGCCCCCGCGACCGGAGTCAGCGAAGGGACCAGGGTCGGCACGGCCGACGCGAGAGCGGCAACACCCGCGGCCTGCAACAGCCGGCGACGGTTCAAGGAGGATGACATGGTGCTCCTGGATCGACTGCCGCCGCTGCGGAAGCAGCTGCGGGCACACCTTTGGGCTCGTCAACATGAACTGATCGGCAACGGACGTCCGTGTCGATCGCGGTGCGGCGGGCCGGCGCCCGAACCCCGTTCCTGGTTCGAGGCGGCGCGTCAGTCAGCGTCGGAGGACCGACGCTGACCTCAGGCGATGCCAGCGGTGAGCAGCTGCTCTCTCACCTGAGCAGTGGCCTGGCGACCGGTCTGGTGCGCAGCGCGGCAGGGCATCGCATTCTCGACAACCTCTCCGTCGGGGTCGCACCAGTTCACACACCGGGCGGGACGAATGTTATCGCTAACATTCCAGCCTGTGCGGCAGACCGAGGTCCGATCCGGTGTGGCGTACAGGTAACCTCCGCGTTGACCCCGTGTCAACACTCCGGCGCCGGGAATTGTCTGCTGAAACGTGTTAACCCTGTTAGCGCTAACAGGAACTGCCTGACAGATCGCCGCCGAAGACTTCCGGCAAACGGTGGAGCGGCCCGACGTTCTCCAGGGACTTCACCATCGGGGCCATTCGAACGAAGCGCCAATCAAGACGGACCGCAGGACGCACACGTCAGCACGACCATTGACGTGAAAGTTGCCATCGTGTTTTCATCTAGGTCCGCCGTAATGTTAACGCTCACAATCTGAACGCACCTGCGGGACCACCTGTGGTGGAGCCCTCGATCACCCGTGCCCCCGACACGCCATCGACCAAGACTGCCGCTGCAAAGACGCAGGGAGTTCGCAGGTGTGGCATCAGCGAATGGCGTTGTCACCGAACCTCGGCCCGCGGGTTCGACCGAGCCGGTTCGCCTCTGCAGAACCTCCACCGCCCCGCTCAACGAAGATCGGAGCACATCATGGACCGACGAGCACATCTGCTCGCGGTGTCCTTCCTCGTCGTCGCCTCGACGCTCGCCCTGCCCCAGCCCGCCTCCGCCGCGACGTTGCCCACGGGCGCGCGGTCGCTGGAGTCGGTGAACTACCCCGGCCGGTTCCTCCGGCACGCCGACTACCTCGGCCGGCTCGATCCCGTGAGCTCCGGCAGCTCGTCGCTGACCAAGTCCGACGCCACCTTCACCGTCGTCAACGGCCTCGCATCGCCGTCGTGCTACTCGTTCCAGGCAGCCAACGGAATGTTCCTGCGCCACCGGGACCTGAGGGTGCGTCTGGAGGCCAACACCGGCACACCCGAGTTCCGCGGGGACGCGACGTTCTGCCCCGCCGACGGCTCGGTCACGGGCTCGGTGTCGTTGGTGTCGTTCAACTTCCCGGACCGGCGGCTGCGGCACCGCAACTTCGAGCTGTGGGTGGAGACCTTCCAGGACACCGAGCGGTTCCGCGCGGACAGCTCCTTCCGGCTGACCGCTCCCTGGACACCCAAGAACACCAAGGGACCCGTCATCCCCGGCCTGTTCGCAGATCCGCACATCGCGTTCTTCAACGGCCGCTACTACCTCTACCCGACGACGGACGGCTACGCGAGCTGGTCTTCCCCCTACTACAAGGCTTTCTCCTCGACCGACCTGGTCAACTGGACCGACCACGGCGTGATCCTGGACCACGGGCCGGACGTGTCGTGGGCGGACAACTCGGCGTGGGCGCCGGCCGTCGTCGCCAAGAACGGCCGTTACTACCTGTACTTCAGCGGCGGTGCAGCGTCCGGTGACACCGCCAAGCACCTCGGCGTCGCCGTGTCCGACTCCCCCACCGGGCCGTTCCGCGACGCGCTGGGCAAGCCGCTGGTGCCGGCACGGGCGTATCCCGGTCAGGCCATCGACCCGATGGTGTTCACCGACGACAACGGACAGTCCTATCTGTACTGGGGCAACGGCGCCGCGCACGTCGTCCCGCTCAACGCCGACATGGTGTCGTTCGACCCGGCGGCGGTGCGGACGATCACCACGACGGGCTTCCGCGAGGGGTCGTTCGTGTTCAAGCGCAACGGCACGTACTACTTCATGTGGTCCGAGAACGACACCCGTGACGAGAACTACCAGGTCGCCTACGCGACGGGCCCCTCGCCGCTGGGGCCGTGGACCAAACGCGGTGTCGTGCTCCAGAAGCGCCTCGAGCTCGGCATCAAGGGCCCCGGCCACCACTCGGTGGTCCAACTGCCCGGAACCGACACCTGGCACATCGCCTATCACCGCTTCGCCGTGCCAGGGGGCAACGGCACCAACCGCGAGGTCACCGTCGACCGCATGACGTTCAACGCCGACGGCACCATCGCCCCGATCGTCCCCACCCTCTGACCGCAGGAGGAAGAAGACCGTGCAACGAACACTGTCACGCCTGGGTGCGACGCTGGTCGCGGCGTTGCTCTTGCTCACCGCCCAGGTTCTCGTCGCCGTGGACCGGGCGTCGGCCGCCGACCCGTTCACCGGTTACCTGATGGCGCACTTCACCGGCGAGACCGCGATCGGAGAGCAGATCTACTTCTCGCACAGCAGGGACGGCCTGCACTGGACGGACCTCAACGACGGAGCCCCCGCTCTGCTGTCCACCGTGGGCACCAAGGGTGTGCGCGACCCCGCGCTCGTCCGCTCCCCCGCCGGCGACCGCTACTGGGTCATCGCGACCGACCTGCGCATCGCGAGCGGGACGTCGTGGAGCGACGCGGCCAACCGCGGCAGCACCTCACTGGTCGTCTGGGAGTCCACGGATCTGGTGAACTGGTCAGCGCCACGGCTGCTGGACGTGGCCGGCGCGATCCCCGGTGCGGGCGACGCGTGGGCACCCGAGGCGATCTTCGACCCCGCCAGCGGTGACTACGTCATCTACTGGGCGACGAACGCCACCCTCAACGGTGTCAAGAAGCACCGCGTCTACTACACGCGGACCCGTGACTTCCGCACGGTGACCGCACCGGCTGTTTACATCGACCGGCCGGGAGGACAGCACATCATCGACACCCAGATCGTCGAGTCGCCCACCAGCGTCGGGGGTTTCCGCTACTACCGCGCCTCCGCCGACGGGCAGATCACCGTCGAGGGCAGCAACTCGATCCTCGGCTCGTGGACGCGGATCGGCGACCTGTCCCACATGGGCATCTCCAACGGCGCCACCGGCGGCAACGTCGTCGAGGGTCCGATGTGGATGAAGTTCAACGACCGCACCGAGTGGGCGTTGTGGCTGGACCAGTTCAAGACCGGCCGCGGGTACATGCCGATCACGTCGACCAACCTGGGCAGCACGACCAACTTCCAGACTGTGACGGACTACGCGCTCGGCACCAACCGCAAGCGCCACGGCGGGATCATGAACCTGACGGCCGCCGAGGAGAGCCGCGTCCTGGGCAAGTACGGCGTCAGCAGGCCGGTCAACCGCCTGCAGTCGTTCAACTTCCAGGACCGCTTCGTCCGCCACGCCAACTTCGACGTGCGCATCGACGCGAACGTCAGCCCGCTGCAGGACTCCCAGTTCCGCATCACGCCCGGCCTGGCCGACGCCACGGCCGTGTCGATCCAGTCCGTCAACTACCCCGGCTACTACCTGCGGCACATCAACTACGACTTCGTGCTCGCGCCCTACGACGGCACCGCGCAGTTCGCGGCCGACGCGACGTTCCGCCAAGTCGCGGGCCTGGCCTCGTCGTCGTGGAGCTCCTTCCAGTCCTACAACCACACGGACCGGTACATCCGGCACTACGCCTACCAGCTGAAGCTCGACCCGATCACCACCGCGACCGCTCGCAGCGACGCCACGTTCCGCGTGACCAGCTGACCGGACCGCGCAGTCGTGGAGGGGTGGGCGCCGGAAGCGACCTGGAACCCCGAGACAGGCGGCTACGTCCTTGTACCGGGCGACGAACGCCACGGTGAACGGGGTGTTCAAGTGCTGACGACGGCGGCACGGCGCTCGCGAAGGACGCCACCTTCTGTCGCATCACGGGCAACAGCGGGACCGGCAATTCCTTCCAGTCCGCCAACTTCCCGACGAAGTACCTGCCCCCTGGAGCTGGCAAAGCCCGGTGTTCCCGTCGAGGACGGGAACACCGGGCCGAGTTCCGTCAGGACCGGACCAGCCGCCACTGCTGGTGGACGCCGCCGTTGTGCTCCCACTGGTCGAGCTGCGTTCCGTCCGCAGTGGACGCACCGGGGACCTCCAGCACCAGCTGGCTGAGCCGGTTGGTGAGGAGGAAGCTGTCGCTGCCGACCGGCGTGACGGCCCAGTGCTGCTGGAAGACGTTCGCGTCACCCCAGATGTTCATGGTTCCGCCGTTGGCCCTGGACCGGCCACCGACCTCCAGCAGCTTGCCGCTGTTCTGGTCGCGGATCTCGAAGTACCCGTCCCCGGTGGAGATGAAAGTCCACTTCTGGCACGCGTTGTTCAGCCACGACCACTGCTGCACCGGGGTGTTGTCGGCCGTGCCGGCGTTGCGCACGTCGAGCACCTTGCCGCTGGCCCGGGACTCGATGCGGTAGACCGTGTTCGCCACCGGGAAGCGTGACACCAGCTGGGGGCGGGCGCTGCGGCCGCCGACGTGCACGCCGCCGACGTTGACGTAGTCACCGGTGGCGGCCGTGACGTGGATGCGCACGAAGCCGACGTCCCGGTTGGTCCACTCGGCGAGCTTGACCCGGCCGTTCGCGGCCCAGTTCACGGTGGCCACCGTGGTGAAGGCGACGCCGTCGGTGCTGGTGGAGATGGCGGCCGCGGTGATGTCGCCGTCGGTGGAGTTGGTGCGGTTCCACTGCTTCGGCAGGTACTCGAGCGTGGAGACGTTGCTCCACACCCCGCCGAGGTCGATCGTGATCGTCTGCGGCAGCGTGCGACCTCCGCCCCAGGTCGACCAGCAGGTCTCGAGCTTGTTGTCGCTGCGGTTGTCGATCGCGTTGTACGCGACCTCGCCGGGGTTGTACGACGAGGCGTAGGCGGCCACCGCGTTCACCGGCCACTCGACCCGCAGCGGCTGGGCCGGCAGCGGCGGGCGGGAGGGGTTCGGGCTCCAGGCCGCGCCGACCTCCGCGAGCCGGTTGACGATGTTGGTGTCGAGCCTGCCCTCGCGGTTGGGCGGGCAGTTCAACAGGTACGAGGTGTACTTGGGCTCCAGGTCCCTGAGGTCGGCGAGGATGGCGTCACGGCTGCGCGGTGCGGTCGTGGGCGTGTCCGGGTGCCAGAACCAGCCGTTGCTGATCGTCTCGCCCTGGATGCCCGCGAACGTGTTCCCCGCGGGCGACCGGACGCCCAGCGGGGCCTCGAAGTAGATCGCGTCGCCGAGCCAGGGCTGCGACAGGGCGCCGTGGTCGACCATCACGCAGTTCGGTTGCAGCGACTTCACCAGGTTGCGGACCTCCTGGTAGGAGATCTGCTGCTGGCCCATCTGCCAGGCGTAGCCGTCGGTGACGAACATGTCGATCGTGCCGTAGTTGGTCAGCAGCTCGCGGATCTGGCCGAGCACCACCGTCATGTCGCCCGGCTCGATGGCCTGGAGCGGATCCTTGCCGTGATAGCCGCCGTACGCCTCGATGGTGTGCGTGCGGTCCCAGACCGAGTAGTACAGCCCGACCCGCAGGCCCTGGGCGCGGAACGCGTCGACGTACTGGCGCACGACGTCCTGCTTGTAGCCCGAGTACGCCACGTTCTGCTTGTCGAACGCCGAGGGCCACAAGGCGAAGCCGTCGTGGTGCTTGGTGGTGAGCACGCCGTAGCTCATCTTCGCGGCGGCCGCGGCTGCCGCCCACTGCGCGCAGTCCACGGAGGGCGGCGCGAACTTCGACGGGCTCTGGCCGCCCGCCGCCCACTCCTCGTTGGTGAAGGTGCCGAGGTTGAAGTGGTTGAACATGCCGAACCGCATGTTCACCAGATCGGCCAAGGGATCCGCCGCGTGAGCCAGCGGTGAGAGGCCGGTCAGCCCCGGTACCGCGGCCGAGGCCGCCGCGATGCCGGTGGCGGCCAGGAAACCCCGGCGGGACATGCCTGATGTCGTCATTGACACTCCAGTCTGGTCAGGATCAGTTCACCGGGTGGAAGGTCCACCGCTGGTCGGAGCCGGCACGGTTCACCTCAGGCGACCGTCTGCTGCCAGCGCTGGTTCGCGCTGCCGCTGCAGGTCCACTGGACGAGCAACGTTTCGCTGGTCGTGCTCGACGACGGGACGTCGAGGCACTTGCCGCTGGCGCGGTTCACCAGTGACACGGTGGTCGCGTCGACGGTGCGCACGGTCCACTGCTGGTTGGTGCCTCCGTGGCACTGCCACTGCAGCACGCTCGCACCGTCCGCGGTCGAACCACCGGACACGTCCAGGCACGAACCGGTGGCGCGGTTGAGCACCTCGACGTACCCGCCCGGCTTCGCGCGGAGCTGCCAGTGCTGGGACTCGGCGTTCGACGCGGTCGCCTGCTGGACCGCCGAACCCGAGGTGTCCAGCCGCAAACCGCTGTGCTGCGCGGTGAAGCTCGCGAACGCGCCCACGCCGCCCGCGGTCTGCACCACCGTGCGGATCGTGCCGTCGGGGTTGTGGAAGAGCCGGTCCATCACCACGGACCGCTTGTGGTTGCCGCCGCCCTCACGCGCGTTCTTGTGGTACGCGACGTACCACTGGCCCTGGTACTGGAAGAGCGAGTGGTGGTTGGTGTTGACGTTGACGTAGTCGAGGAGCACGCCGCGGTAGGTGAACGGGCCCAGCGGTGACGAGCCGGTGGCGTAGTGGATCTGCCCCGGCCAGCCGGTCGAGTACGAGAAGTAGTACGTGTCGCCGATCTTGTGCAGGTGCGGCGCCTCGCCGTACTTCGTCGCACCGGTCACGCCGACGTCGGCGATCGGCCCGGCGGTCGACACCATGTCCGCGCCCAGCTTGACCACCTTCGGCGTGCGCGTGCCGAAGTACATGTAGGACGATCCGTCGTCGTCGGTGAAAATCATCGGGTCAATGGGCTCCTCCCCCGTGTTCGCGTCCCTGGCCTTGTCCACCAGCGCGCTGCCCCGCCCGTCGGTGAACGGGCCCGTCGGCGACGACGAGACCGCCACGCCGATCTTGGTGCGGTCGACGGGGAGGTAGAGGTAGTAGCGGCCGTTGCGTTCCGTCGCGCCTGGCGCCCACGCGTACTGGCTCGCCCAGGAGAAACCCGCGACCGAGAAGATGTCGCCGTGGTCGGTCCAGTCCACCAGGTTCGACGACGAGTAGGACCGCCACGCCTTCGAGTCCCAGTAGGTACCGCTGTTGGTCTGGTCGTCGGTGAGGTAGAGGTGCACCCGCCCGTTGAACACGTGCGCGGACGGGTCCGCCACGAAGCGGTCGGCAATGATCGGGTTGGCGGCGTTCGCCGGCGGCACGCCGATCACCGTTGAGCTCAGGAGCACGCCGGCGGCCAGGGCACCGCGCAGCAGGCGCCGGCTCCCGCCACGACGTTTCCTCAGGCGTGAAGTCTCGATGGTGACCACTCCCAATCTGCGATGTGCAGGAATCTCGTCCTTTGTGGACAGAAGGCGGCCGGAACCGTGCCGCCGGTCTCGTCCAGAGCGGCGTTAACGCTAACAGGACGCAACGGGAACCCCAATACCTCATTTCGGAGCAACTTGGAATCGAGGAGCAACACACCCCCTGTCACCATGTTCGCTACTGAGACAGGGTTTCCAGGAATTTTGAAGTCAAGTCTTCAGCATCCAACAGGACCGAGTCCCATCGTTGACAATCCGCGTTAACATCCATTTCTGTTAACGCTCACATACACGGTTCAGGCAGGTGGCACTACCGCACGCACATGTTCGTTGGTAACCACCGGGTCGTGTCATCACTTGTCCACCAAGGAGTTGACCGCCCCTCCACTGTGGACCCAAGGGACCCGACCGACAGAAGTCACCCGTTGACGTCCGACGTTATACGTCATATGTTTCCGCGAACGTCGACGAGAGGAAACGGTGTGGCAACATTCCGCTCTGCAAGGCGAACACTGTCCTGGTCGTCGGCGTTGACCTCGTTCGCGCTGGTCATCGCCGGTTCCGCGGACGTGTACCTCGACGGCACACTCTCGCAGTCCGACATCGACGCGTACGCGCCGTCCGTGACGAAGCAGGTCGTGCTGTTGCGCAGGACGGACCTGTCCGCCGGGTCGCACACGATCAAGGTCGTGTGCAAGGGGACGAAGAATGCGGCTTCCTCCAACACCACCTGTGCGCTGGACGCGTTCTCCAGCACGCCCTTCCCCGGCCAGAACGGCTACTACAAGATCGTGAACCGCAACAGCGGGCTGACGCTGGACGTCACCTCGGGGTCCACTTCGGACGGTGCGGGCATCACCCAGTGGGGCTACAACGGCGCCGACAACCAGAACTGGAAGTTCGAGGCCGTGAGCGCGGGCGCGTACGAGATCTCCAGCAGGCGCAGCGGCAAGCTGATCGACGCGGGCAACGGGTACAGCAAGCTCCGCAACGTCAACAGCGGCAAGGTTCTCGCCGTCCTGAACTCGTCGACGAAGGCGGGCGACCGGATCGTCCAGGTCACGGACACCTCTGCGAACAGCCAGCAGTGGCAGATCGTCCGGGTGAACTGAAAGCGGGCGTGCGGGCACCAGGTGCCCGCACGCTCTCCGGTTACCTGGTGGCGTAAGGGTTCTGGGTGAGCAGGTGGGCCTTGAGGCCCTCACCGACGCCGGGTTCGGGCGTGCCGTTCCAGTCCTTGATGAGCACGGCGCCCGTGCTGCAGCCCCACGGGTTCCAGGTCCACGCGAGGTAGCTCAGCCGGTGCGTGTCCGCCCAGTTCACCAGCCGCTGCATGTAGTCGAAACCGCAGTTGTCCTGGCCGAACTCGCCGAGCACCACGGGAACCTGTTCGGCGAGCGGGGCGACCTGGGTGTCCCAGCAGGATTCGCTGGCGCAGGCGTTGAAGCTGTAGGCGTGCCAGGACGCCGCGATGTTGTTCAGCGGGTCGACCGGCTTGTGGGCCAGCCACTCCCGCATGTCGTTCGCCCACTCGAGACCGCCCAGCACGAGGACGTTCGTCGCGCCGGTGGCCCGCACCGCATCGACCAGGTCCTGCATGCCCGCGGTTTCGTACGGAAGACCGGTGCAGGTGCCGCCGTCCCGCCAGCACTGCCAGCCCAGGGTCTTGTTCCAGTCGCTGGCGATCTCCGGGTACGGCTCGTTGAACAGGTCGAAGACGACGGCGTCGTTGCCCTTGAACGCGGTGGCGACACCGGTCCAGAACTGCGGGGCGTACCGCGCGTCCGGCATCGGTTTCTGGCACACGGCGTGCTCGTCCTTGCAGTGCCAGTCCGGCCCGTTCGGGTAGGCGCCCCAGGTCCAGTGCAGGTCGAGGATCACGTTGATGCCGTTGCGCACCAACAGGTCCACGTAGTCCTTGACGGCCTGCTGGTAGACGGCGCCGCCGGGTGTGCCGTTGACACCGAGCCAGCACTCCTCGTTCAACGGGATCCGCACCGCGTGGATGTTCCAGGTCTTCATCGCGTCCACCGACGCCTGGTCCACCGGGCCGCCGTCCCACATGCCCTTGCCCTGCACACAGGCGTATTCACCGCTGGACCTGCTCACCCCCAGCAGCCGGTACGGCTCGCCCTCCGCCGTCACGATCTTGTTGCCGGAGACGCGCAACGCCGGTGCGGGAACGTCAACCGGCGGAGTGGTCGTCGTGGTCGTGGTCGTCGTGGTCGTCGGGCCGGTGCCGGTGCACGCGGAACCGTTGACGGCGAAGTCCGTCGGCTCGGCATTGGTGCCGCTGTAGGAGAAGGTCGCCCCGGCACCGACGCTGCCGCCCGCCGGAACGGTGCTGTTCCAGCTCAGGCTCGTAACGGTGATCTTCTTGCCCGACTGGGACCAGCCACCGCTCCAGCCGTGCTGCAAGGTCTGGTTGCCTGGGTAGGTGTAGGTCAGCGTCCAGCCGTTGATCGCCGACGATCCGAGGTTCGAGATGGTCACCTCGGCGCCGAACCCGCCGCCCCAGTCGTTGGTCGTGTACTCGACCCGGCACGCGAACGGGGCCGCCGCGCTCGTGTCACTCGCCCACGACCCGCCCGCCGCAGCCGTCAGGACGGTGCACGCGATGGACACCGCGGCTCCCAGGGCGGCGAGCGCTGTGGTGCGTTTTCTGGTTCTTCCCGGCATCGGCACTCCTCTGTGCAGGTCGCGCGGGGCATTGGCCTGGGAGCGCTCCCAGAACCACCGTAGCGAAGCTCCTGCGAAACGTGAAGGCCTTGGCGTTTCAGGCCTTCCAGGAGCGGCCGCGAGAGTCGATCACCGCCACGTCGCGTGGAATGCCGAACGCGACGAGAGACGTGCGGATCGTCGGGGCCACGCCGGTGAGCTCGATGACGACGCCGTCGCCCAGGTTGCGGCGCAACAGCTTGACGAGCAGGACCAGTTGCGCGCCAGGGGCGGTGGGGGCGCCGGCCAGGTCGATCGTCAGCTTCTCGTTGGGGAGAGGACCTCGTTCGTCCGTCATCGCCGCTCGCACCCTGGCGACGATGACGGACAGGTACCTGCCGAGTTCACGGACCTCGCCCGGCGCGAGTCGCAGCCGATAGGTTCCGCGCGGCGGGCTCTGCACGGTGTTGGGCACGTTCGTCATTTGTTGCCTCCTCGTGCTGTTGTGGGTGTGACCACCTCCAGGGCGTCACCGGTGCGCGGGCGGGACAACCGCGACGGGGCACTCCGCGTGGTAGATCAGCGATTGGCTGGTCGATCCGAGCAGCAGGCCGCGGAAGCCTCCCCGCCCACGCGTGCCAACCACCACGAGCTGTGCCGATGCGGACCGACCGATCAGGGCGGACGCCGGTCCGTCGCGGGTGAGCAGTTGCCGCACCGGCACATCCGGGCAGGCCTGGGCGCGCACGGCCACCTGCTCTGCCAGCAGCCGTCGTTCGTCGGCCTCGATCGCCTCTACGCTCGCCGCGGTCAGCACGGTGAGCCGCATCGCGTCGGCCAGATCGTCGCGCCAGGCGCGCACGGCGAGCACCGGTGCGCCGCGCAGTGCGGCCGCCTCGAACGCGAACTCGAGTGCCGCGTCGCTGGCGGCGGAACCGTCGACGCCGACCACGATCGGTGCGTTTTCAGCGCGGTCGGCTTGGGGTTGTGCTTCGCGCACCACGATCACGGGGCACAGGGCGTGCGTGCTGACGGCCACCGCGATCGAGCCCACGAGGAGCCCGGTGAACCCGCCCAGTCCGCGTGAGCCCAGGACCACGAGCTCCGCGGACGCCGATCGTCCGACGAGTTGCTCGGCCGCACCACCGGTGACGAGTTCGGTGCTCGTTCCACCTGCGGTGCCACGACCTTCGCCGAGTGCACGGGAAGAGGCGGGCTGCTGTGCACGAGCACGAGCCGGGTGCCACGCCGGGCGGCCTCCGCGGCGGCCCAGCGCGCGGCGTGGATCGCCGAGGGGGATCCGTCCACTCCCACCACAATCGGCTTGTCAGTCATCGGTCACTCCCTCGCTCACACAACGGTTTCCTGGACGATCTGGCCCGCGGTGCGCACGCCCGACCACTTGAGGACCTCCGCGGGGAGATCGAGGAACTCCACGACGCCGGCGTTGGCGTAGGCGCCCCAGTCGTCGCGCGGGAGCATCCACATGACCTCGAACTGGTTGCCGTCGGTGTCGATGCCGTAGACGCTTTTGGTGGCGCCGTGGCTCGACTCACCGGTGCGGGCGCCGGCCTCGGTCAGCCGCTGACGGAACTCGGCGAGCTCGTCGATGGTGTCCACCTGCCAGGCGAGGTGGAAGAGGCCGACGCGGCGCTGCCGGGAGCCGGCCTGGTCGCCGGCGAACAGGCCTAGGTCGTGGTGGTTGCCGGAGCGGGGCAGCCGGAGGAACACGGCGCCGACCCCGGCCTCACGAGCGACGAGTTCCATGCCGAACACGTCGGTGTAGAAACGCTCGGCGCGTTCCAGGTCGGCGACGAACAACACGGCGTGGTTGAGACGTACCGGGGCCATCACGGCGCGAATTCCTCTCTGGTGAACGAGATCAGGTCAGGCGGACGGTTCGGCGAGCTTCCAGCCGCTCTGCCAGGACCAGCCGTTGCGGACGTTGAGGGTGATGTTCAGGAACGCCATCTCCTCCAGCGCCGGGGCCTGGCCGCAGTCGAACGAGCGGCGGTCGGTCATGTCGCCCTCGTGCGCGACCTGATCGTGGACGTCCTCAGTCCGGCTCAGCTCGACCAGATGCGCACTGCGCACGAACGGATTCTCGAGCGCCTCGACCCCGGTTCCACGACACGTCCGGAGTGGATCGACGGCTGATCTCGTCGTACAGCGACCTCACCAGTTGGCCGGTGGATCGCTCGCCGGGAACGAGCCGTGGCCCCAGACGTCGACCAGGTCAATCCTCGACCGCTTGCTCGTGCCGTCGTGCTGACAGGCCGGGCAGAGCCGCAGTTGGGGAATCGCCTCCAGCAAACGGATCGGGATCTCCGCGTGACAGGTCTGGCAGCGGCCGTAGGACCCGATGTCCATGCGCAGAAGAGCGATCTCGATGTCGTTGAGGGCGATCGTGGCGGCAGCGGTGATCTGTTCGGTCACCTCACGCAGCGCGTCGTCACCTGGCCGGGAGGTCGAGCCGAGCTCCGCGAGCTGCTCGAGCCGGAACGCTCGTTCCCGCTCCAGCCGGTCCCTCAACGCGGGCAGGTGGTCGGTGAGCCGATTCGGTTGCACGGTCTCCATGACCGGCACGCTGTGCATGATGGTCTCCAAGGTCGAGCGGTGGGCGAACTTCGGCCGGCTGACATCAACTCTGCCTCCCGCGCCCAGGGTTCGGCAGCGTCTCCGGCCGGTCGACTAGTCCTCGCTCAGATTGCCGATCGTCGGCAACTACTGGGGTGACTTCCCCGGCCAGCCGAGCAGTCTCGCCCCCAGCACGGTGGCGTGGAGGGTGAACCGGTGGGCGGGGTCGGTGGGGTCGTAGCCGGTCAGCGTCTTGATCCGGCCGAGCCGGTAGGTGACCGCGCGCACGGACAGGTGCAGCTGCCGGGCGGTCTCGGTCGCCACGTCACCGGTGGCGAAGTAGGTCTCGAGGGTGGCCAGCAACGGTTCCGCTCCGCCACGGGCGTTCTCGAGCGGACCCAGGACGGCGTTCACGAGGTCGACGATCGCGGGCTGGTCGCGCACCAGCACGCGGTAGACGAGCAGCTGCTCGGCCCGGATCACCTGCGTGTCGAGGTGCAGCCGTGACGCCATGGTCAACGCCTCACGCGCCTCCTCGTAGGAACGGGCGATGCCGTAGGACCCCGGATACGCCCGGCCCACCGCCACCTGCCACGGCCTGCCCCGCGGCAGCCGGTCGAGCTCGGCGAGCATCAGCGACCCCAGATCCGTCCGCCCCAGCGCTTCGGACTCCCCCGGCGCGAGCACGACGACCAATCCGTCCTTCGTCGCGACGAGGACGTCGCGGTCACCGAGACTGTCCAACACGATGCGCTCCAGCGAACTGGTCGCCGCGTCGACGTCCGGGAGCCGCCGGTGCGGTGCGGCCAGCGCGACCTGATGCGGCCGGGCCAGGTCCAGGCCGAACGGCTCGGCGCGCTCCACGATCCCACCCACGTCGGAGTCACCGCGCAACAGGTCGTCGACCAGCTCCCGCCGCAGCGTCTCCTCACGCCTGACCATCTGCCGCCGCGCCGAGTTGTAGCCGTCCGCGAGGATCGCGACCGCGTCGGAGACCACGTGCAACACGGCCTCGGCGGCGGCGCGCACGACTTCACTGTCGCTGGAACGGACCACGACAGGAAGTTCCCGCCACAGCCGCCAGGACGCCGACAGGTACAGCTGGACGGCGCTACCAGCCGACACACCCAGCTCCGCCGCTCGGCGGCCGAGCGCCTCCACCGCCTCCAACTCGGAGCGCCGGGGCCGCCTCCCGCTCGCCGCGGCGTCGGCCAGCAACGGCAGGAAGTCACCCAGCAGCTCGACCGGCACACCACCCGCCGCCGCGCTGGCGTCCTGGGCGACACCATCCAGCCAGGCACCGCCCGGCTCGTCCAGGCCCTGGTTCGCCTTGCGCCGCCTGCCGCGTGCCTTCGGGGTCATCGGAGCGCCTGGGCGACGCCCTGGCGGACGTGGATCACTTGCCGCGTCATCGGAACCTCCGACCTGTGTCGGTCTCGACCATACCCAGTTCACCCGGACGGCGACACCCGGACGTTGCCGACCACCGGCAACCTGATCTCTCCTCAATCGACCGGCGGACGCTCCTGAGATCCGCCACGCCACCGGGCACCGTGGGAGTGGATGAACCAACCCGAGTCTCAGGAGGCTGAAGTGCGAACGGCAGTGTCCGGCTGCACGGTGCCGCACGTGGACGAGTTCCCGCGTCTCGCCGCGGACCGCGGCGGTCACCGGGCGTCGATGTTCCTGTCCACGCGGCGAGCCGGCGGCTCAGCGCTTCCGGCGCGGGTTCGCTTCGCGAACCTCGTGCGACGGGTGGAACACGTTCTGCGGACCGACGGGACGAGCACCGCCGACGTCGCGGCCGTCCTGGACGGGGCCCGGGATCTCGCTGAGGACCTGTGGTTGTGGGAACGGCCCGCCGCCGGAATCGCTTTGTTCGCAAGCGGTGGCGCCACGCGGACGTACTGGGTGCCGACACCGCTGCCGGAGATGGCCACCGTGGGAGACAGGTTCACCCTCACACCGCTGTTGCCCGCGCTCAACGCGGGCGGCAGGTTCCTGGTGCTCCAGCTCGGGAAGGCCGAGACCCGCCTGTTCTCCGGCACCCGCTCCGGTTTCGACGAGGTCACCTCACTCGGCTCGCTCGACGTCCGCACCACGCTCGCCCACCACCACTTCGAGTTGGTGGAGGCGGTCGTTCGCGACGCGGCGGGCCGGACCAGGGCGCCGTTGGTGGTGGTCGGTGAAGCCCATCTGCAAGCCGCCTACCGCGGGACGAATTCCTGGCCGGGCCTGATGACGCCCACGGTCCCGGACATCACCGACCGCATCAGTCCCGAGACGATGCACCGGCGCACGTGGCCGATCGTCGAACCCGTGTTGCGGGCACGCGACTTCGCCGCCGCCGACGCGGTGCTGGCCCTGCGCGGCACCGGCCGGACGCTCCACGAACCGGCCGGGGTCGTCACCGCGGCGGAGCGCGGTCACGTCCAGACCCTCGTCGTGGCAACCGAGTCCACCTGGTGGGGACGGCATCCGCACGGCCCCGAAGTCATCCGCCTGCGAGAGGAGCCGAGGCCGCACGAGCAGCTCGGCACCGCCGCGGCCGCCGTTCTCGACCACGCGGGATCGGTGTTCACGATCCCCGCCCAGCGCCTGCCGAAGGACACGACCACCGTCGCACTGCTGCGGACGTGAATCGAGGTCAAGGACGAACCACACCTGGAGGGAGCAGACCGAATCATGGCGGCACGAGACTTCGAGAAGCGCCAGCTCGCCGAGATCGAGCAACACCTGGCCGAGGAATCCCCCGAGCTGGCCCAGAAACTGGCCGCGCTGGGCAGCGCCGGTGCACCACGTGGCATCAGACCGGCCCTCGTCGTGATCGCCACGTACCTGGCCGGCCTGACCCTGGTCGTCGCGGGCGTGCAGGTCTCCTCCGTGCTGGTGATCGTGCTGGGCGCTCTGCTGACTGCGGCCGTTCCCGTGGCCACAGGTTGGCAGGCCTGGCGAAACCGGATCTGACGACCGATGGAAGCCCTGGGCGCACGTACCACCCGAAGATGCCGAACCGTCGAAAGGACGTACTCGCTGCAATGGACAGAACCAAGAACACGTCGTTGCCTGACAGCAGGACCTCACTCGAGCAAGCCAATCCGTGGCATTCGGAACGGATCATCGCGCTCAGCCTCACGCCCGGATCGCCGGCCAAGCACCTGGCCGTGATCATGGCGTCGGGCGTCGCGTTCGTCCTCATCGGACTGATCTCGGGCACGTCTTACTGGATCCTCGGCGTCGTCCTGTTCATCATCGGCCTCGTCGCCCACTTCACCTCGCCCGCGCCGGCCCGATCACGGGTTTCTGCGGAAGTCGTTCAGAAGACTGATGAAGTCTGAGCGTGAGCCGCTTCCACACCGATGAATTTCGGAATTCGCCGTGTCACGCTCTCGGTGCCGTCACATTCCGGAAGGACCAGCAATGCCGAAGTTCGTCGTGAAGCGCTCCGCCGTCGCCGTGGTCGTCGCTGCGGCGGCGCTCCTCGGGGCACCCGCCGCCCAGGCCGACTCCCCCGCGGGTCAGCACGTCGTCGCCTTCTCGAAGGTGCCTTCGGAGACCAAGAGCGTGCTCATCGACCGCTCGAACAACACGAGCGCGCCCAGCTCCCGCGTCTGCCTGAGGAACCTGCCGTCCGGGCAGACGTACAGCTCGAGCGTGCACGTCGACAACTACTCGACGCCGGACCTCACGTTCTACTCCTCCTCCGACTGCTCCCGCGGTGCGCAGAGCAGCGGGTTCATCGACGTCAACCAGGACAACCTGGCGAAGGTCTGGGTGTCCTGGCGGACCTACCACCCGTACTGGGGCAGGGTCGGCCTGGCCGGCTGAGCTCGTCCGAACGCGACGGTCCCCCGTCCTGGCCACCACGGCCGGGGCGGGGGACCGTCTTCTTGTCCGGACATCTCCGCCGACCCACGAACTTCTTGCGCATCGTCCGGAAAGCCGCCCAAGACCGTCCACTGTGGAATTAGTTTTTACCTGCAAGCACCCCACGAGAGGTGAGAGATGCTTCCCTTCACACGCAAGACACTGGTGGTCGCGGCCGTCGTCGCCGCCGGACTGGGATCACCCGGACTGGCTCAGGCGTCCTCGCCGTCGGTGCAGCTGGAGCTCTGCAACACCAGGCCGGAGTCGGGCGACTTCGAGATCACCGGGCTCAACCAGCACAACGCCAGAGTCTCCTCGCCGATCCTCGTCATCTCCGGACGCGGCTGCCGGCTCTTCGCGAACTGGTGGTGGAAGACGGGCCAGACGGTGAGCGTGGCCGCCCGCAGAGGCGGAAGCCTGATCGGGGCGTCCATCACCATCAGCTCCTCCGAGCGGAACGGCTCCACCCTCACGTACCCGATCGGGTAGCGCACTTTCACGACTGTCCATCCACTTCGGACGAAACAACTAGGAGAATCGATGCGCACGACCGCGACCGCCTTCGCGGGCACCGTCCTGCTGGCGGCCGGACTCGCCGCCTGTTCCTCCGGCGGCGACGCGAGCCCCGCCCCGGCCTCGACCGGGGTGACCCCGGTGGTGGGAGTCGCGGTCACCGGGCCCGCGGCCTCCGGCGAGCAGCCGAAGGGCATCACCTACGACACGAAGCGGATTCCGGCCGGCGCGCAGCTCGCGACGTCCGCGAAGGTCGACGGCGGGCGGACCACCGTGACGCTGACGGTCACGGGCCTGCTGCCGGACACCAAGTACGGCTCGCACGTGCACACCAAGCCGTGCGGCGCGAAACCGGCCGACTCCGGCCCGCACTACCAGGACCAGAAGGACCCGGTCACGCCGAGCGTCGACTCGAAGTACGCCAACGCGGAGAACGAGATCTGGCTGGACTTCACCACCGACGCCAAGGGCTGGGCGACCTCCTCGGCGACGGTCGGCTGGGAGTTCCGCAAGGGCGAGGCCAACTCCGTCGTCGTCCACGCCGCGCACACCAGCACGGAGCACGGCAAGGCGGGCACGGCGGGCGACCGGCTGGCCTGCCTCACCAACGCTTTCTGACCCCCGGATCGTCTGCTCAGTCCCTCCCGCACTGGCACGGAGCAGACGCAGAGCCGTGCGCCGGAGCACCCGGCGGACGGCTCTCGTTCCTGCGGCCGGAGTCAGCGCACCGAATCGGCGATCAGCGCGGCGGTCAGCAGCTGCACGCCGCGGCCGCTCGTCGGGTCGCAGCCGGTGACGCCGGCGATCCGCTGCAGCCGGTAGTCGAGCGTGCTGCGGTGGATGAAGAGGTTCTTCGCCGCCTTGTTGCGGTTGTAGTCGGCGTCGATCAGGGCCGTGAGCGTCTCCCACAGGACCGCGTGGGCCCGCAGCGGCTTGATCACCGCGACCAGGTTCTCGGTGACCTCCTCGTGGCGGATCACCGCGTACTCGACGAGGACGTCGTTGATGCTGTACATCCCGCTGGCGCGCCTGCCCGCCGCGACGAGGCGCAGGACGTCGCTCGCCTCGCGGAAGCCGTCCGCGAGCTGGGCCCTTCCCCGCTTCGCGACGGCGAGCCAGCCGCTGCCGTTCAGCCACTGGGTGAGGTGTCCGGTGATGCGCTTCGTGCGGCAGTCGTCGATGTCCGGGATCAGCAGCACGAGGTCGCCGTCGTGGCGCGTGCTGAGGACGCCGGGGCCCGCGAGCTCGGCCGAGACCGCCTTGCCGCGCCCGGAAGCGCCGCTGCGGACGACTGCGACGAGGTAGCGCGTGGCCAGGCTGTCCAGCACGGGCTGCGGCACCGCGCGGCCCGCGATCAGGTCGGCGGCCAGGTCCCGCGGCACGCTCGTGGCCTGACCCGCGTTGCGCCGGAAGCCTTCCAGGAACTCCTCGAGGATCGACCCGCTGCTGCGCACGAGGTTCGCGAGCTCGGGGTTGTCACCGGCCGCCTGCAGCAGGACGTCCACGAGCTCGCCGTGGCGGTCGCCGCTCCACTTCTCACCGACAGCCCGCACTCTGGCCAGGAAGTCCACCGGCTCGGACGAGGAGTCGCTCACCGGTCGCAAACCCGAAAACGGGGCCCTGACATCCACCGAGGGCTCCCATTCGACCGCGGTTTCCGTCATTGTCGATCCACCTTCCCGAAGGACACGGTCGTGTCGACGAAACACGATTCCTCAACTGTTCTCCGAACGCTCGACCGAACAAAGCCGAGGTCGTTGAAGTTTCCACCGATCTGGGAAAAATGTTAGGGAGTCTCGGGAGTCCGGGTCAACGTCGCGTACCAAATACTGTGGTGCCGTACCACCTATGGTTCGGTAGGGGGTGCACGGAGCGTGACGGTTCGGTCAGACGTATGACGTGTGCTCAGTTGAAGATGGGCTGTTCAGGCGATTGCATTAGCCGTTCTGCATCGGTCGGACTGCTCCGAACTGGTGTCAGCGCGTCATCAAGCCGGGTGACGTCGACCCCACGCTCCGGAGCGCCTCGGCCAGCTCCGAGCGCCCCCGCACCCCGAGCTTGCGATAGGTGTTCGTGAGGTGTTTCTCGACAGCTCTCGAGGTGACGTCGAGCATCTCGGCGATTTCCTGGTTCGACCGGCCGCCCACCGCGAGCATCGCGACTTTCTGCTCGGATCGCGTCAGTTTTCCGCTGGCGCTCGAAGGAGCACTGAAACCGAGTGCGACACGAGCACGATCGGCGATTCTCTGCGCACCGGTTTCCTCGGCGAGTTCGAGACAGGAACGCCACGAATCCGGACATTCCGTGAACTCGGCACGTTGTCTGAGCGCGTGCAGGAGCTCCAGCCGGTGTGCCGAGGTCCGCAGCACCTCGATCGCGCGGCCGGTCAGCTCCAGGCCGCGGTCGCCTCCGACGATTCTCCCGAGCACCCGCAGCGTTCTGCCGATGCCCGACGCCGCACCCCACTCCTCCGCGATCAGCCGCTCCTCCTCGGCGAGCGCGATCGCGTCGCAGGTGGCGCCGAGCTTGAGCTTCACGAGCGCGAGCGCCGACCGCCACGGGAACAGCACGGGGTTGCGCCAGCCGGACCGGTCCAGGTGTGCGCCGCAGTCGGTCAGCGTCAGCGCGGCGGCGGCGTGCGCACCGCGTGCGACGGCCGCGTGCGCGCGCAGCAGCCCGGTCACCGTGACCAGGCACGGGTTCCCGCGCTCCGCCTCGACCGAGGCGAGCACCTGGTCGACGAGGATCGGATCACCGAGCTGCAGTGCGACGGCGCCGGACACGACAGCCGCCGACGTGCCGACCGAACCCGAGTCCCACGCACCGAGGTCGAGGGCGTCGGACGCGGCGCGCGTCGCCTCGGCGACCTGGCCGGTCACGAGGTGGACCAACGACTGCTCGGTGCGGATCATCGCCTGTTCGACGACGTCACCCCGTTGCCGCGCGGCGCCGAGCGCTCTCTCCAGCCAGCCCGCCACCGCGCCGGGCGAGTCCGCCGCGGCCAGTGCCGTCACCAGCAGCGGCGCCGCGCTGGCGGAGTGCGTCGACGACGCCGGCTGACGAGCCAGCAGCTGCTCGGCCAGCACCGCCACCCGGCGCGCGGGCACGCTCGCGGTCAGCGCCGCCGCGTTGACCAGCACCGACAGCAGTTCGCGGGCCGCCCCGCTGTCGGTCCACTCGGCCTCCTGCAGCTCGTCCAGCCGCGCAGCGGTGCCGGCGAGCCCCCACGGCTCGGTCCGCCAGATGAAGCGGAGTCTGGCCTCGAGCCGCAGGGAGAGGTCGCGATCGACCCCGCTGAGCTGCTCCGGCGGACCGAACTCGTCGACGACGCCGCGCAGGATCGAGACGACGGCGTCCGGCGCGTCCCCCATCACCGCGGGCGTGAGCCTGATCAACGCGGCCGCCCGTTCGCGGGGACCGGGCAGCAGCGCGATCGCGTACGAGAGCGTGCGCACCGCCGCGTTCACGTCCAGCAGGCGTTCCGCGCTCGCCAGCTCGACGAGGACCGTGGCCCGGTCCTGCCCGTCGACGGACGTGTCCAGCAGTGCGCGCCGCAGGTAGGCGACAGCGGTCTCCGGTGCACCGCGCCGCAGTGCGACGTGCGCGGCGTCCCGCAGGGCCTCCACCGCCCACACGCCCTGAGGCGTCGTGGTGGCGAGCAGCTGCCCCGCCACCGCCTCCACGGGTTTGCCCAGGTCGTACAGCAACCGCACAGCGCGGAGGTGGAGCTGTTCGCGTTCACCGGCGGTCATCAGGTCGTCGACCGCCTCCCGCGCACCCGGATGGGCGAACCCGGTGCCGCGGAACAACCCGAGCCGCTCCAGACCGCGCACGATCTCCGCGGTCGACGGTTCGTCGAGATCGGCGAGCGCGCTCACCACGTCCAGCTCGGCGGACTCCCCCAGCACCGCCGCCGCCTTCAACAGCCGCCGCACCGGCTCCGGCTGCGCCCTCATGCAGGCGACCACCCGCTCCCGGACCTGCGCCGGACGCACCGTGCGCACCAGCTCCGCGTTCGTCTCCGTCGGCGGCTCGTCCCCCACCGCCCACGCCAGCGCGAGTCCGGTGAGCAGCAACGGATTGCCGCCGGTCACCTCGTGACAGGCCAGCCCGAACGCCTCGTCGCACTCGCGTCCCAGCTTGGCGCGAACGAGCTTGGCGGCTCCTGCCGGGCTCAGCGGCCGCGGTCTCAGCCGCCGGGTGGCCGCCGCGAGAACCGCCGCCGCCGCGGGCCGTTCGGCGAGTGGATCTCCCTCCCGCACAGTCACCACCATCACCACCCGCAGGTGCCGGATGCGGCCGGCCAGCAGTTCGAGCACCGCGAGCGAAGGCTCGTCGGACCACTGCAGGTCGTCGACGAGCACGAAGAGCGGTTTGGCCGCGCTGAGGTTGCGAACGAGGGCGAGAAGTCCGATGTGGACGGACTGGGTCACGTCGTCGGCGTCTCCCCTGCCGAGCACCGGACCTGCTTGTGCCGCAGGCCCTTCCCACACCTCCGCCGGAGCGGCGGCCAGCACCGGGTCGAGGAGCTGCCGCACCACCCCGTGGGCGTGATCACGTTCCATCGAGGTCGCGGAGGCGTGCAACACGGAGAACGACGCGGCGGCGGGATGCCGGGACAGCGCGCGGAGGAGCGCGGTCTTGCCGTTCCCCAGCGGACCGGACAGCACCACGACGCTGCCGCTGCCGTCCAGGGCCTGCTCGAGAGCCCGGGCCACCTGGCTCGTCTCGTCATCGCGTTCGAGCAGCACTCCGGTCGCGCATCCTCTCGTCATGCCGTGGGAACCCAGCCGAGCCCGCGGGCCCGGTGGATCAGCGGGGTCGATCGGCACAGGACGGCGATCTCCGCCGCCTCACCGATCATCGGCGCCGCGGACGCGGGGTCCACGACCTGGGCGAGCTCGAGCAGTGCGGTCGCGCGCAGCAGCCGGAACGGTGAGCCCGTGAGCAGGCGGACGGCCTCCCGCAGGTGATCCTCTCCGCCGACGACGGCCGCGCAGCTCAGGTGAGCGCGGGCCGTGGTGCTGGGCGCGCCCCAGCGCTGGGCGAGTTCCAGGTCGCGAGCACACGTGCGGGCCGCGCGTTCGTGATCGCCGGTCGCGGCCAGGGCGGCAGCGGCGATCGACCGCCACGGCAGTGCGGCGGGGTTCACCCACTGCCGGGACAGCATCCAGCGTCCGCACTCGTCCGCGCGCGCCACGGCCTCGGCGGGGTCGCCGGTCACGAGAGCGAGCACGGCGCGGGCGAAGCTGAAGAACGTCCGCGCGTAACCGAAGCCGATCCGCTCGTCCGGCTGGCTCGCGGCCAGCTCGATCGCGCGGTCGAGGTCGCCGCGTTCGAGGTTCACCAGCACGTCCGCGGCGACCATGATCGGTCGCGCGTCCGGGTGCAGGTTCTCCAGCGGGTACGCCGACCGCGCCTGCTCCATGTCGGCGGCGGCGTGGTCGAGGTCGCCCGCCATCGCGCGCACCTTCGCCCGCATCATCAGCGCCTGCGGCACGACCGTGATCAGCCGCCTCCGCCGGGCCTCGGCGATGACCAGGTCCAGGCCGGCGACGGCCCCGGCGACGTCGTCGAGCGCGCCCAGCGTGAGGCACCCGAACAGCCGCGACGTGAGCAGCTTGGCGGGTGCGTCGAGGGCGGTCCTCGCCGCCGCCCTGGCGCGTTCGGCGTCGACGCCCTCGCACGCGTGCATCCACGCGGCGACCCCCGCGCGATCGGGGTTGCCGCACGAGCCGGGCAGTTCGGCCGTCTCGAGAATGCCCAGCTCCGGCGTCTCGACCGGAGCGTCGTCGGCGATCCAGTACAACGACGTGACGGCTTCGCGATCGCCCCCGGACGACCGCACCGCGGTCAGCGTGCGCCGCAGCAGGGCGGCGTCGCCGCGTCCCCACAACTGGTCCGCCGCCGCGAGCCGCACGTCCGCGCACTCCGGTGGCTGGGGTTCCAGCAACATCCTGGCGAGCCTGCGGTCCGCGGCGACGGGTTCGGCCACGTGCTCCGCGGTGGCGAGCTCCAGCACGAGCTCGGCTCGCACGAGCGGTGTGACGTGCTCGGCCAACGCCCGCCGCAGGTACGCGGTGGCCTCGGCCGGACAGTCACCGTCCACCTCGTCCCGTGCGGCGGCCCGCAGCAGCGGCACCACCCACGGCTCGCCGAGCGGCGGGGCCCCGACCAGCAACCGCGCCACCTCGGACGGGTGGACGGCGCACTGGTGTCCGAGCCGGGCCGCCCGTGCGTGCAGGTCTTCGCGTGCTCGGGTCGGCATGCCCTCCAGCACCCGCGCGACCCTGATGCCCGCGGCCAGCTCCGGTTTGCCCGGCGCCGTCACGAGTCCCGCGCCCACGAGCAGCTCCAGAGCCCGGCCGGGCGAGATCGTCCGCAGCCCGGCCAGCACCCCCATCAGGTCGGCCGGGAACGACGGACCGCAGATCGCGATCACCCGCAGCAGGTCGACGGCCTCCGCGGGCAGCGAGCGGACGGCACGCGTGGTGAAGTCCGCGAGCACGTCGGCCGCGATGCCCGCGACCGCGCCGGTGCTGGCGCCGACGGGTTCCAGGCCGTCCTCCGCACACCGGTCGAGCAACGGCCGCAACGTCGCCGGACGGCCACCGGTGTGGTCGTGCAGGGCAGTGGCGAACTCGTCGTCGCCCGGCCTGCCGAACCTGCCGGTCACCAGCCCCGAGACACCGTCGTGCCCGAGCGGCCGCAACGGCACAGTCGTGGCGCCGGGCAGCACCGGGAGGCAGGCGTCCGTGACGACCGCGACCACCATCGGCACCCCGACGGCCCGTCCGGCCAGGCTCGCGAGCCAGGCGAGCGACTCGGCGTCGAGCAGGTCCGCGTCGTCGACCGCGACGAGCACCGGGCGGTCACGAGCCAGCTCCACCAGCGCCCCGACGGCCGCCGGGCCGCGGTCGTCGCGGTGCAGCTGGGACATCAGCTCGGCCACCGCACCGCCGGGTCCGCCCACCGCCGGGCACCCGCCCGCGGCCGTCAGCACCGTGACGTCCGCGCGCCGGGCGAGGTGGACGGCGTGGTCCAGCACCGCGGTCCTGCCGGTGCCGCGGTGGCCGCAGATCTCCAGCAACGACGACCGGCCCGCTGCCAGCATCCGCATCGACCGTTCCAGCACGGCGAGCGCGGCGTCCCGTTCGACCAGCGCGATCACTCCCCGGGGGTTCATCGCAGCTCCACTGCCCGCACAGCGTCTCGTTCCACCATCGCGACAACTCCCCCGCCGCTCATCGCAGCTGCACCGCGAGCTCGGCACGGGTCTGGGCGCCCAGTTTCCGGTAGGCGTTCGAGAGGTGGCTCTCCACGGTCCGCACCGTCACGTACAACTTCTCGGCGATCTCCCGGTTGGTCAGCCCGTCGGCGGCGAGCTCCGCGACCCTGAGCTCACCGCTGGTGAGCGCGTCCCTGGGTGAGGCGTGCACCGCGCTCACCCGGCCGCCCGCGGCGGTCAGCAGCTCGTGCGCCCGGTCCGCGGCCATGCTCGCGCCGCAGCGCACCGCGATGTCCATCGCCGCACGCAGGTGCTTGCGGGCCGTCTTCTCGTCCTGTGCGCGCATCAGCGCGTTGCCCAGCGCCCGCAACGCCTGTGCTTCGCACAGCCGCGATCCCGCCTCGCCCAGTTCGGTCACGGCCTGCTCCAGCGTCAGGACGTCTCCCGTGCTCATCCCCTCGGCGAGCAGGGCGTAGCCGCGCGCGGCCGGCGTGTTCCAGGCGAGTGCGGCGTCGGCACCGCGTTCGGCGATCTCGGCCGCCTCGGCGAGCCTGCCCAGCCGCATGTTCACCGCGACGGCGTCGATCCACCACGGCACGAGCACCGGGTTGTGCACGCCCATCGCGTCGAACTCCCGGCCGCACCGCTGGAGCATGTCCAGTGCCGCGTCGTGGTCGCCGCAGTTCCACAGCCAGTGCGCCCTGACGTCCAGCGCCCAGCCGTACTCGACCGGGTCGCGCGGTGTGTGCATGCGGTGCAGGAGTTGCTCGGTCCGGTCGGTGTCGCCGCGGCGCACCAGCACCGACGCCAGCACCGTCAGCGCGCAGAAGTCCTCGGGACCGGGCATCTCCAGCACGGCGCAGGCGTCCCGCTCCGCCTGCAGCAGGTCACCCGTGTCGTACACGAGGCCTGCGCGAGTTGCCAGGGCGACCTTGCGGGTCTCCACATCACCGGCCTCGACGATCTCGTCCACCAGCGTCACGGCGGCGGCCGGCTCGCCGCAGAAGTGCAGCGACGTGACCGTGAAGACGTCCCAGAACCCGCGGGCGCCGCCAGGCGCGGGAAGCGCTGACCGGAGGTGGCCCAGTGCGGTGGGAAGTGACTCGCCGCGCAGCACCTCGGCCCTCGCGAGCTGCTGCGCGAGCCTGCGCCCGCCCTCCGCCCGGCCCTCGGACGGTGTGATCACACGCGCGCGGTCCATCGCCTGGCTGACGGTGGCCGAGCCACCGAACCCGTTGGCGAGGGCCATGGCCTCGGTCTGGGCCCGCAGCTCGGGGTCGACCGCGGCGAGCCTGCCCGTGCGCTCCTCTTCGGACAGGTAGCCGGAGAGCAACCGGAACCCCTCGGGCCCGCGGCCCACCCGCAGCGCCACCGCGCCGCAGCTGATCGCGACCGACACACGCACCGCGGGATCGGTGACGTCGGCGAGCAGCTCCGCGTAGACGTCCATCGCCGCCGACGGGTCGATCTCGGACAACCGGGTCGCCAGTTCGCGGCGCGTGTCGACGTGGCCGGGCACCGCGTCCAGCACCCTGCGCAGGTAGCTCACCGCCAGCTCCGGGGCGAGCGTGTTCTCCCGTGCCGCGCCACGCAACGCGCAGAACATCCACACCTCGGTCAGCTCGGGCAGCAGCATGACCAGCCGGGCGATCTCCTCCTGCGGGCGGCCCTCGTCCGTGAGCAGCCGTGCCGCCCTCGTCCGGACCTCCGCCAGGTCCTCCGCGCCGTCGAGCACCCGTTCGCGCAGCACGGACGAACGGAAGCACCCGGCCGGGGTGAGCACGCCGACGGCGATCAGTTCCGCGCGCTTCGCCTCGGCTGCCGCCGGTGAGATCTCGGCGAGCGTCGCGGCGCTCGCGGCCTCGGTGCCGCCGAGCACGGCCACCGCGGTGACGTACCGGCGCGTCGGCTCCGGCTGGTCCTGCAGCCACGCGAGCTGCCACGCGACGAGCTCTTCCTCGACGTCGGGCACGACGTCGCGGGAGCAGGCCTTCGCCGCCCAGGCCAGTGCGACCTCCGGGATGCCTGCGGTGGCTTCCAGCGCGGTGAGGACGGTGTCGCGCTCGGGAATGAACCCGCACTCGCGGGCGATCAGCTCCGTCACGTCGGCCTCGTCGAACGGGCCGAGGTCGATCGTGGTCGTGTCCACGGCGCCGCTGAGATCGGCGAACATCTCCTCGGCGGCGATCCGCTCCGCACACGGGTAGACCAGCACGACGCAGATGCGCGGCTGCGGGATGCGACGCGCGAGCACCGCGAGCCAGCGGGCGGTCGCGCGGTCGCAGCGGTGGGCGTCGTCGAGCACGAGCACCAGCGGCCGGTCCGCCGCGCGCAGGACGACCAGGTCGTTCAGCGCGTACGGCCGGGCGTGCTCGTCGCGTCCGGCAGGCAGCGCGTCGACCGCGTCCGCGCCCAGCAGGCTCCTCGCGGCGGCGAGGTCCTCGCTGCCGGTGCAGGTGGTCACGAGGACGTCCGCCTCGTCGCAGACCTGCTCGCGCAGCAGCTCGACCAGCGCCGACTTCCCGATGGCACGCGGCCCGCGCAGGTGCAGGACCCCGAAACGGCCGGCGACGACCTCCCGCACCTCGGCGACCACCCGGCGCAGCTCTCGGCGCCGCCCGGCCGGTCGCCCGGTGGTCAGCCGCTCACCCACTTCGGACAGCGCCATTCCCCGACTCCCTTGTCCGCACCAGGGTCGTACCGAACGAGTCAGCCCGCCATCGCGTTCAGCATTTGGTACAACTTTCAATCGCGAAACAGGTTACTCACATTCGCCATAACGCTTCGACAACTTGAGCACCACTTGAGGTTTCACGAAGGTGTTGACGCTGGCCCGCGCAGTTTCGAGCTGATTCACGAATTGAGACGCCCGGCACGGCGGATCGTGACGAGAATTCCCACTATCGGGTGACGGATCGGGCCAGTCCCTCGGCGAGCGCGGTCAGATCCCGCACGAGGCCGGTGCGCAGCTGGTCGGTCATGCGGGCCGCCAGCAGGGTCGCGCTCACGGCGGTGGGGATCTCGGTGCCGGGCAGGGCCACGCTGACGCAGACGACACCCTCGGTGTTCTGCTCGTCGTCGACCGCGTACCCGCGCTCCCGCGTCGCGTCGAGGTCGGCGCGCAGCTCGTCCACGCCGCGGTGCGACCTGGGTGTGAGCACGGGGAGCCTGCCGACGCCGGAGAGCCGTTCCTCCAGTTCGTCGCCGGGCAGGGACGCGAGCATCGCCTTGCCCAGGGCCGTCACCACGGCGGGCATGCGGCGGCCGATGTCGCTCGCCAGGCGGACCGGCTGGCTGCCGTCGTGGCGGGCGAGGTAGACGACCTCGAGACCGTCGAGCACGGCGAGCAGCACCGTCTCCTGCGCGCCGACCGGCAGCCCGCTCGCGGTCCGGCGGAACTCCTGGACGAGATCGGTGCCCGCGAGGAACGCCTGACCGAGCTCGACCACCTTGTATCCGAGCGCCCACCTGCCGTCGACCCGCCGGATCATGTGCGTGCCCTCGAGGGCGGTGCAGAGATTCGCCACCGTCGACTTCGCGAGGTCGAGCGACCGGGCGAGTTCCGCGATGCCGAGTGGACGCCGCTGCCGGGCCAGTTCTTCGACCAGCGCCACGGCCCGGGTCACGGCAGGCGACTTGCTCTCCACCGATCGCAAGGACCGCACGGCGTCCAAATCGACTCCTCGTCAGCCAACAAAACGAAACAGGGTCAATCCCAGGTAATTCTTCGTGCAAATATCAGGACCCGAACGTGCTCGCGAATGTCCTGTCACGGCTGGGCGACGAGCCGCCCTTCCAGGCTCGCGGCCGCCAGGTCGAGCCGCGTGCGGCAGCCCGTCCTGGAGAACAACCGGGTGAGGTAGTTCTCCACCGTCTTCTCGCTCATCCGCACCGCCGTGGCGATCTGCCGGTTGGTCCTGCCCTGCTTGACCAGCGCGATGATCCGGAGCTCGACGTCGGAGAAGTCGTCCCTGGCGGCCCTCGCGCGGGGTGGTGCCATGCCCAGCTCGCGCATCGTCCGCCTGATGTGGGCGTCCATCCAGCCCTCTCCCAGGCGTTTCGCGATGCTCAGCGCCTCCTGGTACCAGGTCGCGGGGTCGTCGCCGACGTAGGCCGCGGTGACGCACGCCCGCATCAGCTCCGCCTGGCTCTCCCCGCCGCGCAACAGCTCCACCGCCTCGGCGGCCGCGGCGCCGTCGCGTCCGGCGAGGGCGCGCACGATGCGTTCGGTCGCGTGCAGTCCCGTGCCGCCGAACCTGGCGTGCCAGCGTTCGGTCTCGGCGTGCACCCGAGCCAGCGCGCAGGTGTCGCCGATGGTCCACTCCAGGTAACCCATCCGCGCGAGGAACCACCGCAGTCCGGCGGTGTTGTCCAGCTCTGCCTCGTCCCGGACCCTGTCGTACGCGGCCCAGCCCAGCTCGGCGGCCTCGCGCCAGCCGACGGAGCGGTAGAGGAGCCCGAGCTCGGTCCACGCGCGCAACGCGGGCAGCGCGCAGTCCTGGTCGACCAGCTCCAGCCAGCGCGCGGCGGTCTTGTGGTCCGTCGACGAAAGGACCTCCGCGGTCAGCAGGCGGGCGACGTCGTGGATCGCGACCCGCGGTGCCGCGTCGAGCTCCAGGCGCCGGGCGTGCGACGTGATCGACTGCCAGTTCCCGCCGAGGTAGTCGCGCAGCAACCGCGTGCAGCTCGCGAGCGGGCCGCTCGCGGGTTCGCCGTACTCGTCGCCGAGCACCAGCCGGAACATCGCCACCACGTCGTGGTTGTCGTCGGCGGCCCGGATCGCCTCGATCTCGGCGAGGTCGACGACTGCGCACGGTTCGATCCGGAACTCGGCGAACGCGGCCGCGACGTCGCTCACCCGCATCGGCGTTCCGGCGAACCAGCGGACCGCGAACGCCAGCGGGGCACGGGTTTCGGCGTACCCGGCCAGCGCGCTGTGCACCGCGCCGGACAGCGGTCGTCCGATGTGGACGGAAGCGAGCGCGGCAGCGGCCGCGAGCTCGTACCGGTTCCCGGTTCCCGCTCGGACCGCGTCCTCGACGACCTCGGCCAGGAGTTCGTGGTCTCCCACGCGCACCAGCAGGTGCAGCACCGTCCACAGGAGACGTTCGTGGTCCTGGCCCGCCGGGCAGTGCCACAGCGCCGCGCGGTACCAGCGGGCGGACAGCGCCGGGTCGACGCGCAGCAGCCGGGCCGCCTCGCGGTCCAGCACCGGCACCAGCGCGGCGTCCGGGGACAGCGCGGTACCCGCACGTGCGACGTGGGCGGCGAGCACCGCGGGCCGGGCCGACCCGCTGCGCAGCAGGTGGACGGCGAAGGTGCGGCGCACGGCCGCCAGCCCGTCGGTGCCGAGCGTGCCGACGACGGAGTCCGCCAGCGCCGGGGAAGCCGTGGTCAGCACGCCGTCGTCGGCACACCGGAGCACGCCCGCCGCGACCAGCCGGTCGACCACGGCACCACTGTCCGCCAGGTCGTGCCCGAAGGCCTCGGCGAACAGCGGCAGTTCGTCCACGCCGAACCACCCCGCCGCGGCCAGCGCGACGAGCCGCACCGCCACGTCGCCGAGTCCCGTGGTGCGGGCCACCAGGTCGTGCTCGGCCGGCAGCGCGATCACGAGGTTTCGCAGGCACAGTCGCCCGACCACCTCGGTGAGGCCGTCCTCGCGACGCACCCGGTCGAGCAGGGCGAGTGCGGCGGCGGGGTTGCCCGCGAGCTCACCGAGCGCGGTGCGCAGCGCGGGTGCGACGGACGCGTCCAGGCGTCCGCCGGCGGCGCGGTTGAGCAGCTCGCCGATCTCGCCGGCGGACATCGGGCCGAGGTCGAGCACCCGGTCCGCGAGCCCGCTCATCTCGGCCGGTCCGACGTCCGTCCCGGCGGTGGCGACGACCGTGCACCCGGCACGCCGCGCCGCTGCCATGGCGAGCAACGGCCGTGCCGCGAGGTGCACGTCATCGGCGAGGACCACCAGCGGCGCCTCGGCGCGGACGTGGTCGAAGAGGCGCACCAGGTCGGTGAACAACGCGATCCGCGATCGCGCCGACTCGTAGGTCTCTGGCCGGCAGGACCTGGTGATCGCCGCGAGGGACTCGAGCACGTCCGGGCTGCCGAACTCCGCGAACGAGTTGCGGAAGAATTCCACGACCGCCTTGGCCCGGAACAGGTCCCAGCGTTCTTCGTCAACCGCGCACGGAAGCGCGATCACCCGGATTCCGCGTTCCCCGGCCGTTCGCGCGAATTCGTTCAGAAGAGTTGTCCTGCCGATTCCGCCGGGCCCGCTGACCAGGACCAGAGCGTCCGTATCAGCGCATTCGCCCAGCGCCGCGAGCTCCGTCGCGCGCCCCACCACAGCTTTGCGTTCGTTGGCCACGATCACCCCTCCTCGCCCGCGGCGGCCAGATGGGGGCAAGGCTAGGCACGGAGGAGAAGTGACTGACTATTGACTGAAAGACTTTCCGCAAAGTTCGCAACCACGCGGACTCCACGAATTCCGTGATGTGCGGAACTATTTCCTCACACCATTGACGCGTCGAAATCCGCGGCCAGCAGCACGGTCATGTCGACGGCGGTCACCTCTGGCGACATCGCGAGCCGGGACGCCTGCCTGTCCGCCATCACCTCGAACACCTTGCGCGCGGTCCGGCCGTTGCCGAACGTGCCGTCCTTGGGGATGTGTTCGAAGTAGTCCTCGAGCACCTCGGCGGCGGACTCGTCGAGGCGGTAGTCGTGCCGCTTGCAGTGCGTGCGGACGATCGTGACCAGCTCGTCGGCGCTGTAGTTCTCGAACTCGACGGTGCGGCTGAAGCGGGACTCCATGCCGGGGTTGGAGCGGAGGAACTCGGCCATCTCCCGCGAATAGCCGGCTGCGATCACCACCACGTCCTCGCGGTGGTCCTCCATGAGCTTGAGCAGCGTGTCGATCGCCTCGCGGCCGAAGTCGGGACCGGTGCCACCGCCCTGCCCGGCAGCGAGCGTGTAGGCCTCGTCGATGAACAGGACACCGCCCAGCGCGGTGTTGAACACCTCGGTCGTCTTGATCGCGGTGCCGCCGATGACCTGGGCGACGAGATCCGCGCGGGCGACCTCCACGAGGTGGCCCGAGCGCAGCACGCCGAGGTCGGCGAGGACGGTGCCGTAGAGCCGGGCGACTGTCGTCTTGCCGGTGCCGGGCGCGCCGGCGAACACGAGGTGCCTCGCCATCGGCGGCGCCGAGAGACCGGCCTCGACCCGGCGCTTGGCCATCAGGTTGAGGTTGACCAGCGAGTTGACCTCGCGTTTGACGCCCTCCAGGCCGACCAGTGCGTTGAGCTCGCTGATCGGGTCGTTCGCCGCGCCGCGGTCCTGCTGCTGGGGCGGAGGGGGTGCGGCCGTGGCCGTCGCAGTACCGCTCGCGGACACCGTGCCGTACGCGTCGCGCGTCGCGTTGCCCGTGCTGCGCAGGTCCAGCACCTGCAGTGCGGTGCTGCCCCTGGTCTGCCGCAGGCCGGAACCGAGGTTGTCGCGCACGAGGCAGCCGGCGATCCGGATGCTCAGCTCGCTCTGCACGCCGATGCCGTCGGCGTTGTTCGCGGTGAACTCGGACTCCTCCAGCGTGCCCGACGACCCGACGCCGAACAGGAAACCGCTGCCCTTGCCGTCGCGCACCCGGCAGCGGACTGCGGTGATCTCCCCCGCGGTGTCCACGAGCACCCCGTCGCCACCGGACTCGGCGATCTCGCAGTCGGTCAGGCTGAGCGTCGCCTCCCGCACGAGCACACCCGCGCCCGCGGTGCCGCGGACGCTCGCGCCGGTGATCGACGTGCGCGCCCCGGTGAGCACCACGATTCCGTTGCGCCCGCAGCGTTCGAGCTCGACGTTCTCGAACGTGCCGAGCGCGCCGTCACCCGCCTCGATCGCCGCGCCGTCGCAGCCGGCCACGTGCAGCCGGCGGAAGAACGGGTCGGCCGAGGTCGCCAGCCGCACACCGGCGCCCGTGCACGACGACACCGAGGCGCGGGTGATCTCGGTGGTGCCGCGGTCAGCCACGCCGATGCCGACGCCGACGACGTCGCGCGCCTCGCAGTCCTCCGCGGTGCCGGCGGCCTGACCGGTGAACAGGTAGCCGTGCTCCCTGGTCCGGCGGACCTGGAACCTCCGCAGCACGGGCGCGCACGACTCGGCGGCGAACACGCCCTCCGCGCCCGCGCCGGTCACGGAACTGTCCTCGAGCAGGACGTCGCCCGAGGACGCCAGGTAGAACCCGATGCCTTCGACGTCGCTCACCGCGAGGCGGGTGGCCACCGCGCTCGCGTGCTGTTCGACCGCCACGGCCGGTTTGGCGGTGCCGGTGACGGTCGAGTCGGTCACGGTGATCCGGCCGTGCCCGTTGAGGCAGATGCCGTTGCCGCCGGCCTCGCGGACCTCGCACGCGCGCATGACGAGCTCGCCGTGCTCGGCGATCACCACGCCCGACGTGCCGAGTTCGCGCAGCCGGCAGGAGTCCATCAGGTTGCCGCCGGAGGAGGTGATCACGACACCGGCGCCGGCCGGATTGCGGACCTCGCAGCCGCGCATCAGCACCGTGCCCTTGCCGGTGGCGTAGACCGCCGACCACGCGGCGGCCGTTATCTTGCACTCGGTGAAGCTCAGCTGGCCCGCGGCCACGAGGACGGCGGGCGAGTCGGTGTCGGCGGAGGAGACGGTCAGCCCGGTCAGCGCGGCGGAACCGGCGTTGAGCAGCACCGCGGGCCCGTTCGCGGCGAGCAGCTCGACGGTGCCGGGACCGTCCTCCGCGGTGATCGTGACGGCCTTGGTCAGCACCAGCGACTCCTGGTACCGGCCGGGACCCACCAAGATCACGGAACCGTCCACAGCGGACGCCAGAGCGTCCGAAATGGACCGGTGCCCGCGAGCCGCCGAGGCGTTGACCGTGATCACGTCGTGGCCCAACTCGTTTCCTCCCGTCTGCGCCGCGTCCGATCCTCCACGCCGCCACCCGCGTTCAGCCGCACATGTCCGCACTCGCGCAACAAATTCCTCGATTCGCGGAGAGCGCGCTCGTCTGGCGGCCACCCACCGGTTGGACTAGTGTGGCGCCGCAGTGAGGGGGCTGGTGCCGGCCGGCACCGAACCCCGTGGCACTCCAGGGAGTTCCCTCACGGACCTTCCTCCGCGACCTACCCGGTGGAGCGCCCGTTGCAGCAAGATCGACTCGTCGTCTCCTCCGAACGTGTCCCGTTCGTCCCCGACTTCGGTTCTGGTGGGCTGACAGTGGTGTGCGGCCGGTCCGAAGTGGACCTCGCCGTGGTGGTCGACGAACTGCGCCGGCGGCACGGTCAGGGCGTCAAGGTCGTCGACCTGTCGTTCAGCGAGTCGACCGCCGACCTGCTGACGCGGGGTTGCCTGACGGTGTTCACGAACCTGCACCGCCTGCCTGGCGTGGCGGTGGAGTCGCTGGCACGTCAGATCGCCGCCGCCGGAACCCGATGCCTGGCCACCGTCGTCCTGCCGTTGGCGCCGTCCTCCCGACCCGCGTTCGCTGCGGCCTTCGCGCGCCTGCACGGCCTGGTCCGGCTGGTGACGTTGCGACCGGTGCCGCGCTGCGGGTTGCCGGACCTGGTGGTGTCGCTGACCGGTGCCCTGCCGGAAGCCGCTCTGTGCTCGCTGCTGTGGTCCCTGACGCGCGGCTGGCCCAGCGCCGTCGCCGCCGCCCTCCGAATCGGGTCGATCACCGTCGTGGATCGCCACTGCTACCTCTCTGGCTGGCCCACCCGGTTCGAGGCCGACGACCTGCTGGCGAGGATCCGCGGTCTGGGGTTGCCGTTGTGGAGCGCTGCCAAGGCCGCAGCCGTCCTGGCCCCGCTCGGCCGTGCCGTGCCGCGTCTGACCGGTCAGGCGCTCGGCGTGCCGACACACGAGGCCGCCGCCCTGCTGACCGCGCTGGCCGACGCGGGCGTGCTGCTGCCGATGCGGGCGGGTTTGGTGCGGTTCCGGCTGCCGCTGCTGCAACTCGCGCTGCGGTCCGCGCTCGGGCCGTACGAGCGGCGGCGGATCGCGCAGATCGCGGTGACGGCGTTGTGGCAGGGAACCGCGGAGTGCGCCGATCCGGCGTTTCTCGCCGACCGGATCGTGGAGGCGGGCAACCTGGTCGAGGCCGGGCGGGCGCGGGCCGAGCTGCTCGGGCGGGCTGGGCACGCGGTAGCCGAGGCGGCTGGCCGCAGCGACGGTGAACTGGGCGGGCACGCGGTAGCCGCGGAGACCGGCCGCAGCGAACTGGCCGCGGCCCTCACCTTGCACGCGCACGACGCCGATCGAGCGTTGCGGTGGCTGCGCGCCGCGGCCGACCTGGCACCGAACCCCGCCGAGCGTGCCCTCACCCTGCTCGCCCACGCCCGCGCGTGCCTGGCGCACGGTGCTGCCTGGTGGGCGTTGGACTCGACGGACGTCCTGCTGCACGAGCACGTCGACGACCTGTCCGACGACCGGCTCGTCGACGTCTGCCTGACCCACCTCGCCGCCCTCGGTGCCGCGGGTGAGCTGGACACCGTCAGCCGGGTCGCTGCGGGCACGTGGTGGCCGTGGCCGGGGGGCGAGGTCCAGCGCGCGGTGGGTCGTGCTGCCGCGTTGTCGTCGCTGGGCGACTGGCGGGCCGCCCAGCAGGTGTTGGCCGACGTGCGCGACCACCCGGACGGGCACCTCGTCGCACGGCACCTGCGTGACCTCGAACCGATCACGCGGTTGTGGCTGGGCGACTCGGCCGCCTTCGACGCCGAGGTGGCTGCCGGTGAGCCGTTGCCCGACCTGCTCCAGCGCGACGCCGAGGTGCTCGTGGCGCTCGGCGAGCTGCGGCGCGCCGAGCCGCTGCTCGCCCTCACCGGGCAGGTCCGGCTCTCGTGTCAGGCCACGCTGGCCGCGGCCGGTGGGCGGGCCGACGAGGCGTTGGAGCTGGTGCGCAAGAGCATGGCCACGCAGCCTCGCACCGCGTGTGATCCCGGGCAGGGCGTCATGTTCCACGTCGCCGCGACCCTGTTGCTGCGCAAGGGGAAGCTCGTCCGGGCGCTGGAGATGGTGGCCGCGAGCCGCGAGCGCGGGCCCGCGCTTCCCCACCTGCTCGCCGTGGCCGAGGCCTCGCATCACGTGCTCTTCGGACGGCACGCGGATGCCGTCGCCCTCCTCGAAAGGGCGCTGGACCACGCCAGAGCGACGGGTGTGGTCGCGCTGACGGACCTGCTGTGGATGGCGCTGGCGGACATCGCCGTCAGCCGGGGAGATCGGTCGCCGCTGCCGTGCCATCTCGAGCGTGTCGCCGAGGTGGCCAAAAGGATGCCGACCGAGCAGGCCGAGATCAGCAGGCTCGTCCTGCACGCCACCGTGCACGGCAACTCGGCGACCGAGGCTGCGAACCTGCTGCGTACGAGGCCGCCGTTGGAACTCGCCGAAGGGCTGGAGCGGCTCGTGCGGTTCGGCGTGGGTGCGCCGGAGCTGCTGTCGGAGGCCTACGAGGCGGCGGGCGCCGTGGACGCGTTGTTGCACCGGTCGGTTTTGCGCAACCTGATGCGCACGCACGGCATTCCGGTGCCGGGGCGGCAGGCGACGGTGGCGGAGAACGAGCGGTTGCTGGCGGTGCTGGTGACCGACGGCCTCGGCAACAAGCAGATCGCGACGTTGCTCGACACCAGCGAGAAGAGTGTCGAGGGGCGGCTTTCGCGGCTGTTCTCCCGCACCGGCTACCGGTCGCGGGTCGAACTGGCCGCCGCCATGCTGACCGGACGCTTCACGGCCTGATCCCGGCGCCCTTCAAACCAGAACGCGGGGGCCCCGCGTTTCCCGGAAGGTAACGCGGGGCCCCCGCGTTACCTTCCGGGAACACGGCGGGCGGGCGTCAGCCCGCGGCGGACTCCGGCTTGGGCTTCTTGCCGCGGGGCTGGGGAGCATCGGACTCGGTGGACGGGCGGCTCTCAGCAGCGGCGGAGGCGGCGGGGGCCTCGGCGAGGGCCTGACGGAGTGCGGCGGCGATCAGGCGCATCGACGCGGGCGCGCCCGCGTTGACGAGCACGTCGACGCCCTCCTCCGGCAGCAGGCCGACCAGCTGCTCCAGGCTGACCTCGGCCCAGGCCGCGATGTTGTCGAGCTCCTCGATCTCCGCGATCCGCCGGCTGTGCGCGGGGGCCGTGGCGAGCACGACGCACGGCACCTCGTCCGGCGACATCACCACGACCGGGGTGTTCTCCTCGGTCACGGCGACGCCGAAGACGCTGCCCTCGGTCATGATCGACAGCAGCTCGCCGGGCTCGGCCTCGCCGCGCGTCACCATCTGCAGCGTCGCGTCCACCGGGTCGGTCGGCGAGTCCGGTCGCGTCGGCAGGTAGTCGGGGTTGGCGTGGAAGCGGCTGGTGGTGCCGTCCTGCTCGACGAACCACCCTCCGACGACCACCTCCAGGGGCGGGCGCGGACGTTCTTCGCCTTCCGCGGGCTCCGGTTGCTCTGCCTGCCAGGCGGGGTCGATCAGGAACACCCACTGATCACCCTCGAACCGGGCTTCGGTCTGCTCGGTCGTCGTGGCGGTCTCCGCCATCACAGCCTCCCGGCCGATGTGCTCGTCGTGATGCTTCTCGTGCGTGTCCATTCAAGGAACCCGTCGACGGCCGGTGGGCCTCCTGGAGCGCGGAGGCGGCAACCTCCGGGGGAATCATTCACGGAAGTCCTGGCCACGCCCGTGCGGAGGTGAACACCCACTGTAGTCCTCATCGATCCTCCTCACGGGGCGGCGTGCCACCGAGGAAGTCGGCGAGGGAGATCGAGCGCGGCGTCTCCACGTCGTCGAGATCCGGCACCGAGCGCTCGTCCCAGGCGGACGACGCAGCCGCCGACCAGCCGTCTTCGGAGGCCGCGTCGTCCTCGGTCTCCGGCGCGCTCACCAGGCGCACCTCGCCGTCGGCGGAACGCTCCACCACCAACGGCCGCCCGGCGTGGACAGCCCACTCGGCACCGGGCGTGAGCACCGGCGTGTGCACGTGGAAGGTCGACGCCAGCTTCGCCTGGAACTCGCGCACCGCGCTCGGCGCACCGTCCGTCACCACCAGCGCGGTCGGAGCTCCAGACGCCGTGAGCTCGCGGAACGCGGAGGACGCCACGAGCACCTTCGCGAAAGCCGGGCCGTCGACGGTGAGCTCACGGCCGTCGGCGAGCGTGACGCTGAACCGGTCCTCGGCCGCACGCACGTCCACACCAGCCGCGCCGTCCGGCCACCGTTCCACGGCAGTCCGTTCCGGACCATCCACAAAAGACACTCCGGCCGGGTGATCCACGAGGTGCGACCGGACGTCCTCTGGCCGGAACGACGCGATCCGGCCGGTGGAGTCCGTGCCGAGCACCAGGCCGAACCCGCCCGAGAACGTGTTCCAGCGACCGCCGTGGTGCAGCGCGGTCACCGCGCGCCCGTCCCGCACCCCGATGTGGACGGAGTCCGTCGAGGCGAGCACCGGGAGATCGTGGCCGAACGAGGCCGAGAGGGCGTGCTGGAAGTCGTGCGCGGCCTGACCGGCGCCGTCGTCGCCCACCGTGCAGACGATCAGAGCGATCGCCTCCGGACGGTCCGGCCCGCTCATCCGCTCCTGGAACGGCTCCAGCCGCCGCACGAGGTCGGCGAACGGGTGCCCGTACAGCGACACCACCGCACCGTCGCGGTCGTGGACGCGGAAGCCGGAGGAGGCGCCCTCGGCGCCGAAGCTGTGGCTGACGATGAAGAACGTGTTCTCCGGCCACGGTACCGGGCCGGACTGAGCATCCAGTCCGCCCTCGACCGCGTTGATGTCGCTGACTCCCTGCGGCAGCACCGACATCGTGCCTCGGCCGTCCGCCGCCGTCCACGCGTGCGCGGCCGCCACGTCGTCGTCGCTCATGCCGAACACGACACCGATGGTCCGGCCGTCCTTCACCAGAGGTTCGACCCGCACGTCGGCAGATGTCACGTCGACGTAGGCGCCGAGGTCGGCGCGGTAGCCCTGAGCCGGCTGGTGCAGCGGCACCTCGGGGAACTCCCGCCACGCCGTCTCCGGCCCGGCGAGCTCGCCGAGGGCCGCCGTCACCCTCGCCTCCGCGCCGAGCCTGTCGCTCAAGGCGGCCTGGAAGTCGTGCGCCGCACCGCCGCGCCAGCTGTACGCGCCCACCCTCGAGGCCAGCAGCGTCACCTCGCGCGACTCGCTGTGCGACGCCAGCAGGTCCGCGAACGCCGAGCCGCCCAGTGCGACCCGCGTCCCGTCGCCCAGCCTCACGTGGAAGCGTTCGACGTCGCCGTCCACGGCCACCTGGAACGGGCCCGTCGCAGGCTCGTCCACGGCACCGCGGAACGAGACGCCCACGACGGAGTCTCCGGCACGGATCGGCTCGACCGGCACGTCGGCCGCGCTGAACAGCCGCACCCGGCCGGTGGCGTCGGTGCCCGCCACCACGCCGCCGAACCCGCGCCAGCGGCCCTGGCCGTCCTCGGCCACCACCGCGGCGGCGAGCGCGCGCTGGAAGTCGTGCGCCGCACCACCGTCGTGGCCGAGCGCGCCCGCCGCCGTTCCCGGCAGGGCGACACCGGCGAGTGCCTCCGCCGACCGGAACGGCTTGGCCTTCGCCACCACGGCGGCCAGCGTCCCACCGTCGACCGTGATGCGGGAACCGTCCTTCAACGTCAGCCCGAACCGGGTGGCGCTGGCGTCGGCATCGACGTGGAAGACGCCGCCCCGCGCTGCCGTGACCGGCACCGCGACCTGATCCGTTCCGCCGCGGAACGTCACGCCGACGGTGCGGCCCCCGGAGGTCAGAAGATGCCCGACGACATCGCGCCGGCGGAACGTCCGCGGCTCGCCGGTCGCCGCGTCCAGGGCCGCCAGGACCGTCGACCGGTCGAAAACACGCTGCAGCCAGGAACGGCCTGACTTCAGCGCGGCACCGCGCTCGGCCAGCGGCACCTGGTCCACCGGTGCGGGCGTCTCCGCCTTGCGATCCGCCTCGTCGAACCAGGCGGCCAGCCGGGCATCTTGCTCGGAGACACCGCTGTGAGCGCCGCTGTGCGGCTCGGACCGGCTCGGCCCGGCGGTCATCAGGTCCACGTCGTCCCTGCGACCGGCCTCGATCGGCGTGGACGTGGCCTGCCCAGCACCGGACTGCCCGGCCCCGGCGGGATGGACGACGTGGTCGTGCACACCGGCCGCGTGGTCGTGGACCGTCCACCCGTCCTGCGTCCACACGAGTGGACCGCCGTCCTGGGCGTACAGCAACCGAGCCGCACCCCTCGGCACGAAGACCGGCTCGTGGGCGCCGAACTCCTGACGCAGAATCTCGTGGAAGCCACCGCCCTGGCCAGGCACGTCCAGCGGGGTCGACGTGACCAGCGCGATCGGCATCCGCGGCCCTGTGCCGTCAGCACCGCGGAAGACCTCGCTGCTGCCGACCACCCGCGCGAACGTCCTGCCGTCGACGTGCACAGTCCTGCCGTCGCCGGTGTGCACCACCAGCAAACCGTCCACATCGGACTGGGCGGACACGTGGAACGTCCGCTGCGGCAACCGCACGCCCTGCACCACCTCGTGGCGCGGCGCGGGTTCTGCGCCGTCGGAGAACGTCACGCCGATCGTGCGGCCCGCCCGCACCAGCGGAGCCGACCGCACGGCGGCCGGGTCGAACGAGACCCAGCGGGACTCCTGCGGCAGCCTGCCCAGCGCGAGCGCCGCGCCCGACGAGAAGTGCTCCCACCGGCCGTCGCCGCGCACGTAGGTCTCCCACGTCCCGTCTCCGCGGTGCGTGTGGAGGCCGACCTTGGCGGCCGGGGCGACCACCGGCTGGCGGTACCCGAACTCGGCCAGCGCCCGCTGGAAGTCGTGGGCCACCCCACCCGTTTCCCTGACCGCGCCGGCCTCGCAGGACAGCAGGACCAGCGCCTCCGCGTCGCGTCCGGCCATCAGCTCGCGGAACGGCCGGAGGTCGTGCAGCGCCCGCGCCAGGACGTCACCGCTCATCCCGACGGTGCGCCCGTCGGTGAGCGTGAAGTCCACCCCTTCGGTGTTGCCGTGCAGCACGACGTAGGCGGAGCGTTCCGGCCACGGCGCGGGTCGCGAGCTGTCCGTGCCGTCGCGCAGGTCCTGCGCCGCTCGCCACCGAGTGGTCTCCCACTCCCCCAGGTGCATCGTCGTGCCGCGGTGGGGGTGCGACATCTGCGCCTGGTGGTCACGCAGGTCGGCACCGACGAGGAACTCCATCCCGATCGGAGCGCCGTCCGGGCCGTGGAGCACGGTCGCGCGCACCTCGCTCGTGCGGAACCGCGTCCACTCTCCGTCGACCGTCATCGCGGGCAGGTCCACGCCGTGGAGCACGTCCGTCGTCGGGAACGTCCGCCAGGAACCACCGCGATCCAGGACGAGCTGGCCACCGCTGTGCCGCCACGTCCCCGGCTGCAGGTGCACGTGCGACGTCGGCGCCACCACGAGGTGGTCCCAGCCCGCGGCAGCCAGCCCGCGCTGGAAGCCGTCCGCCGCGCCGCTGAGCCCCGACCGGCTGCTGAGCAGCACCAGCGAACCGCCCTGGTTGGAGGCGGCCATCTGCTGAAACCTGTCCAGGCCACCCAGCAGCCGGCCGAAGTCCCATCCGTCCACCCGCACCGGCGAGCCGTCGGTCAGCCGCAGCTCGAAGCCGCCGGCAGCACCCTCGACCGCGACGTACAGGGAGTCCTCGCGCCAGCGAGCCGGGACCGGCTGAGCGCCGTCGCTGCTCGGGAACGCCGACGGACCATCACCTTCCGGGTGCACGAACGTGTTCAGGTGCTCGCCGCGGGGAGCACCTCCCCACGACAGCGAGGCGGACTGCTCACTGCCCGTCAGGAACGTCAGCCCGACGGGCGAGCCCCAGCGCGTCATCGCCCTGAACTGCACGTCTTCCGGCCGGAAGCGGCGCACCTGTCCGTCGAGTCCCACGCCCTCGGGCAGCCGGCTCGTCCGCGGCGCGGCCATCAGGTCCACGTCGCCCCGGCGGTTCGGGGACCACTCCCACGGGGACGGGAACGACTCCCAGTGGCCGCCCCTGGACACGAAGCTCTCCCACGAGGTCCCGGGCACGTCGAGGCCGAAGCGGACAGGTCCCGTCGGCCCCACCACCGGCTGGCGGTACCCGAGCCTCTCCAGTGCCTGCTGGAAGTCGAACGCGGTACCACCGGCGTGCCGGTCGGCGCCGGCCCAGCAGGACAGCAGCGTCACCGCTTCGTGCTCTCGCGCGGCCATCAGGTCGCGGAACGGCCTCAGATCGTGCACCAACTCCGCCAGCACCGCTCCGCCCACCAGGAGCGAGTGGCCGTCGGTCAGCTCGATCCTCGCGATGTTGCGGTTGCTGTGCGCGGTGACGTACGCGGCCGGCTCCGGCCAGGGTGCGGGCTGCGAGAAATCCGCACCCTGGTTGATTTCCTGCTCGATCCGCCGACCGGCCTCTCCGTCCGGCAGCAACGTCGTCCTGCCGCGATGCGGCCGCGCGAACGTGTTCAGGTCCTGGAGCAGCTCCCCGCCGACCACGAACGACACCGCCTGTGGCCTGCCGTCCGGGCCGTTGATCGAGGTGACCCGCACGTCGTCGGTGTTGAAGTAGGTGCGCTGCCCCCTCAGCGTCCGCGCCCTGAGCGTCCGGTTCTCGACCGCCTCGGCGGTCGGGAACGTCCGCCAGGAACCACCCTGGTCCACGACGACCTGGCCGGCGCGCTTGAACCACGCCGTCCGCAGGTGCACGTCGGTGGTGGGCGCCACCACCAGGTGCGGCCAGCCCTGCGCCGTCAGCGCCTGCTGGAAGTCCGCGGCCGCACGGCCGGCGCCCGACCGGCCCGCGAGCAGGACCACCGTGCCACCTGCGTTGGTCTCCGCCATCCGCTGGAACTTCGGCAGCTCGGACAGCACCCGCCCGAGCGTCGACCCGTCCACCCGCACCCGCGGGCCGTCGGTCAGCCGCAGTTCGAACGAGTCCGCGTCACCGCGCACCGCGACGTACATCGCGTCCTGGCGCCAGTTCGCGGGGACCGTCATCGCGCCCTTGCTGCTCGGGAACGACGACGAACCCTCCCGCTGCACGAAGGTCCGCAGGTGCTCCTTGCCGGGCTCCGCACCCCACCGCAGCGAGGCGGAACGCTCCGCACCGGTGAGGAAGGTGAACCCGATCGGCTCCTTCGACTTGCCCCGCAGCTGCTCGACCCGGACGTCACCGGGTTCGAACCGGCGCACCTCACCGGAGGGTTCCGCACCCTCCAGGCGTCCCAGCCCTGGCAGTGACGTCAGCCCGTCGGCGCGCGCTCCAGGAGCGGGCGGGCGGACGACCTGTGCGGGAACGGCGGCGTCGCGGTCGTGGACGGTCCAGCCGTCCTGGAACCAGACGACGGGCCTGCTGAGGCCGTCGGCGTGCAGGCCGGCCGCGCCCCTGAGCTCGAGCACAGGAGTGGTGACGCCGAACTCGCCGCGCAACGTCTGGTGGAAGTCCGCGCCGGGAGTCCGTCCGTCCAGAGGCGTCGAGGCGGCCAGCACGATCGGCTGCCGGAAGCCGTCCACGGCGCGGAACGTCTCGCTGTTGCCCACCACCCTGGCGAACGCCGCGCCGTCGACGTGCACGGTGCGACCGTCGGTGGTGTGCACGACGAGTCGTCCGTCCACATCGGACTCCACTGCGACGTGGAAGGTGCCCTCGCGCAACCGTGCGGTCCGCGCCTGTGGATGGCCGACGTCTCCGGCGTCGTCCTGCCAGAACGACACTCCGACCGGGCGGTCGCCCTGCGTGATCGGCCGCGACCGCACCTCGCCGGGGTCGACCGGCACCCAGCGGGTCTCGTCGTGCAGCTGACCGAGCACGGGGGCCGGGCCCGACGAGAACGTTTCCCACCGGCCATCGAGCACGTGGGTGCTCCAGACGTCCTTCTTCAGGGAGTAGGTTCCGGCCGTGTTCGTCGGCGCCACCACGGGCTGGCGATGTCCCAGGACCGCCAGAGCCTGCTGGAAGTCGTGCGCCAGACCGCCGACACCGCGCATCTCGCCGGTCGAGCAGGCGAGCAGCGTCAGCGCCTCCGGATCGCGGGCCGCCATCAGGTCCCCGAACGCGCGCAGGTCCCCGAGCAGGTCGGCGAACGCCGCTCCGCGCAGCATGACCGTGCGCCCGTCGACCAGCTCCAGCTGCACCTTCTCCGGGAAGCCGTGCGTGATGACGTAGGCCGACCGCTCGGGCCACGGTGACGGCTGCGAAATGTCCCGCCCCGCCTTCATCTCCTGCACGAACCGCGCGCCGTCCACGCCCTCCGGCACGAGCGACGTCCGGTGCGTGGGCGGGAGAGCCAGCCGCTGCACGTGGTGGTGCAGCTCGTCACCGACCAGGAACGAGACCGCCAGCGGCCTGCCGTCGTGACCGTTGAGCGTGGTCGCTCGAACGTCACCGGTGCGGATGGTGATCGACGCACCGTAGGACGATTCCGCGTCCAATTGCCGGTTGGCGATCACGGCGGGTTCGGGGAACGTCCGCCAGGAGCCGCCGCCGTCCACGACGATCTGGCCGCCGCGCTTGAGCAGCGCGGTCCGCAGGTGCACGTCCGCCGTCGGCGCCACGACGAGCTGGTGCCACCCGCCGGACGCCAGGCCCTGCTGGAAGTCCCGTGCCGCGGCACCGGCGGCCGACCGGCCGGCCAGCAACACCAGCGTGCCGCCGTTGGGGGCGTCCGCCATCCTGCGGAACGGCGTCAGCTCGGACATCACGTGCCCGAACGTCGAGCCGTCCACCGTCACCCGCGAGCCGTCGGTCAGCCGCAGCTCGAAGGAGTCCGTGCCACCTCGGACAGCGACGTACGTGGAGTCCGTGCGCCACGGCCCACGCACCTCGGCCGCACCCTTGCTGCTCGGGAACGACGAAGAGCCCTCGGGGTGCATGAACGTCCGCAGGTGCTCGTTCCCGGGCTCACCGGCCCACCGCAACGAAGCCGAACGCTCACCACCGCCGAGGAACGTCAGGCCGACCTGTTCCCCACCGCGCACCATCGGCCGGACCTGGACCTCGCCCGGCTCGAAGCGGCGCACCCCACCGGTCGCGTCCACACCGTGCAGCCGCCCCGTCGAGGACGGTTCCCCGCCGGACCGGGACATCCGCCCGGAGCCCGTGTCCGGTCCGGCGCCGGGACGGACGACGAGTTCGGAGACGTCGGCTGTGCGGTCGTGCACGGTCCAGCCGTCCTGGCTCCACACGACCGGAGCGCCGTCCTCGCCGCGGCGCAGGCCGGCCGCGCCCCTGGGCTGGTGAACCGGGTTCTCCACGGCGAACTCGCGGTTGAGGACCTGGTGGAAGTCCCTGCCCCAGCTCCGACCGCCGAGCGGAGTGGAGACCGCGAGTGCGATCGGTCCCGACCTCCGGAAGTCGCCCACGGCGCGGAATGTCTCGTTGTTGCCCACGACCCGCGCGAATGCCGGGCCGTCGAGGTGCACCGTCGCACCGTCGCGGGTGTGCAGCACGACGCGTCCATCCACATCGGACTCCGCGGACACGTGGAACGTCCGGTTCGGCAACGGCACGGGCCGCGCGTCAGCGGGAACCGGCCCGGCCTCGCCCGTGCCTTCGCGCCAGAACGACACTCCGACCTGCCGGTCTCCGTGCATGATCGGCGTCGACCGCACATCGGCCGGCTCGACCGGGATCCACCTGGCCGCGCCGTGGAGCTCGCCCAGCGTCCACGCCGGTCCCGACGAGAACTGCTCCCACCGGCCGCCGTCGACCACGACGGTGTCCCACGCGTCCCTGCGGGGCGCCCCGACCTGGACCACCGTCGTCGGCGCCACCACCGGCTGGCGGTATCCGAAGTCGGCCAGCGTGCGCTGCAGGTCGAACGCGATGCCGCCGCCGAAGCGGTCCGCACCGGTCAGACAGGACACCAGGGTCAGGGCTTCCTGCTCGCGCACGGACATCAGGTCGCGGAACACCCGCAGGTCGTGCAGCAGCTCGCCCAGCGCGTCCCCGCTCACGGTGACGGTGCGGCCGTCGGTCAGCTCGAGCCGCGCATTGTCGGGGTTTCCGTGCAGAGTGACGTAGGCAGACCGCTCCGGCCACGGCGCCGGCTGCGAATGGTCCGGCCTGCCGTGATCCGACCTCCCCTCGATGAGCGACGTCGTGCCCCGGTGCGGGAGCGACAGTTCCGTCACGTCGTGGCGCAGCTCCCGCCCGACCACGAACGACACGACCTGCGGGCGGCCGTCCGGGCCGTTGATCGAGGCGACCCGCACCTCGCTCGTGTGGAACCTGGTCGGCCAGCCCCTCCCCAGGGTGCGCGCCTCCAGTTCCCTGCCCTCGACGACGTCGGCCAGCGGGAACGCCCGCCAGGAACCGCCGCGGTCGACGACGATCTGGCCGCCGCGGCCCGGCCAGTCCGTCCGCAGGTGCACGTCCGTCGTCGGCGCCACCACCAACTCGTGCCGGCCGTTCGCCATCAACGCCTGCTGGAAGTCCCGCGCCGCCGCGCCCGCACCGGACCGACCGGCGAGCAGCACCACCGAGCCGCCCTCGTTGGCCTCCGCCATCTTCTGGAACTTCGGCAGCTCGGACACCACGCGCCCGAACGTCCCGCCGTCGACCCGCACCCGCGAGCCGTCGGTCAGCCGCAGCTCGAAGGAGTCCTCACCACCGCGCACCGCGACGTACATCGAGTCCCTGCGCCACCGCGCGGGCGCCTCCACCGCCCCCTTGCTGCTCGGGAACCCGGAGTCGTTCGCCGACTGCACGAACGTCCGCAGGTGCTCGCTCCTGGGCGCGGCGCCCCACCGCAACGACGCGGAACGCTCGCCGCCGCTGAGGAACGTCAGCCCGACCGGTTCGCGGAACAGCCCCAGCGGATCGGTCTTGCGCCACATCCGCTGGACCCGGACCTCGCCCGGCTCGAAGCGGCGCACCTCGCCGTTGAGGTCGACGCCCGTCGGCCGTGAGTCCACCCGCGCTGGAGCCTGCTCGGGGCCGTCCAGGAGCCGAAGACCGGCCTCGGCGTTCACCCTCGCCTGACGGTCCTGTGGCATCCCGCCGTCGGCCAGCGCCACGGCGTCGGCGCGGTGCTCGGCCCAGCCGTCACCGGCCCGCAGCGCCGGCGCGCCGTCCGCACCCGCGACGACCTCGACGCCGCCGCGCGACTCGAACACCGAGTCGCGGAAGCCGAAGTCGCGGATCAGCGTCTGGTAGAAACCCCGGACCTGCCCCGACACGTCCACCGGCTGCGACACGGCCAGCACGACAGGGACCCGTTCCGCGCCGCGGAACGCCTCGGACTCACCGACCACCCTCGCGAGCACCGGACCGTCGACGAACACGGTGTCACCACGGGTGGTGCGCACCGCGAACTCGTTCGCCGCCCCCGGCTCGACGTCCACGACGAACGCCCGCTGCGGCACCGACCCGTCCGCGACCCGGCCGCCCGTGGCAGCCCAGGCCGAGCCCGGAGCCGCCGCACCGTCGTCCCGGAACGACACGCCGACCACCCGGCCGCCGCGCAGCACCGGAGCCGAACGCACCTCGGCCGGTGCGAACGGCACCCACCGGTCCTCCACCCTGCCCAGCGCCGTGGCCGAACCCGACGAGAACTGCTCCCAGCGTCCCCCGTCGATGGTGTAGGTGTCCCACGTGTTCCTGCGCCACTCGTACAGCGCGGTCGACTTCGTGGGCGCCACCACCGGCTGGTGGTAGCCCAGCTCGACCATCGCGCGCTGGAAGTCGTCAGCGACACCACCGGCGCCGCGCCTCGCGCCGACCTCGCAGGAGATCAGGGTCAGCGCTTCCTGCTCGCGCGCGGACATCAGGTCCCGGAACACCTGCAGGTCGTGCAGCACCTCGGCCAGCACGCGACCGCCCACCAGGACTTTCCGGCCATCGGTCAGGTCGAAGCCCACGAGGTGGGAAACGCCGTGCACCGTCACGTACGCCGACTGTTCCGGCCACGGCGCGGGCTGCGACGCGACCCGGCCGTCGGCCACGTCCTGGTCGAAGCTCTCGCCGCGGTCGCCCTCCGGCAACAGCCACGTGGTGCCGTCGTGAGGACGGCTCAGCATCTGCTGGTCGGTGCGCAGCATCTGCCCGGCCATGAACGTCACCGCCACCGGCCGGCCCTGCCGGTCGTCGATCCTGGCGACCCGCACCTCGCCGGTGCGGAACACGGTCGGCTCCGACTTCAGGGTGAGCGCGGGCAGGGACCGGTCCACGATCACGTCCGGCAACGGGAACGCTCGCCAGGACCCACCCCGGTCCACGACGATCTGACCACCGCGCTGCAGCCACGCGGTCCGCAGGTGCACGTCGGTCGTCGGCGCCACCACCAGGTGGTCCCAGCCCTGCGCCGCCAGCGCCTGCTGGAAGTCCCTCGCCGCCGCACCTCCGCCCGACCGGCCCGCGAGCAGCACCAGTGTGCCGCTGTTGTCGTGCTCGGTCATCGCGCGGAACGGCGCGAGCTCCGCCATCAACCGGCCGAACGTCGACCCGTCCACCCGCACGCGCGCGTCGTCGCCCAGCCACAGGTCGAAGGAGTCCGCGCCACCCCGCACCGCGACGTACATCGAGTCCTCGCGCCACGGACCCGCCGCCTCTGCGGCGCCCTTGCTGCTCGGGAACGCCGACGAGCCCTCGGGGTGCATGAACGTCCGCAGGTGCTCGCTCCCGGGCTCACGAGCCCACCGCAGCGAAGCGGACCGCTCGCCATCGGTGAGGAACGTCAGGCCGATCTGGTCACCGCTGCGCGTCATCGGCCGCACCTGGACCTCGACCGGCTCGAAGCGGCGCACGTCACCGGTCGCGTCCACACCCCGCAGCCGCCCGAACCCGTACGTGCGCGCCGGCACCGCGTCCGACGCCGGGAACGCCCGCCACGTCCCGCCGTGACTCACGACGATCTGACCGGCCTGCGCCGCGTCCGTCCGCAGGTGCACCGCGGTCGTCGGCGCCATCACCTGCTCACTCCGTCCGGCGGCCGCCAGCGCCTGCTGGAAGTCCCGCGCGGCCTCACCTGAACCGGACCAGTCCGTCAGCAGCACCACCGCGCCGCCCTCGTTGCGGTTCGCGACGTGCTGGAACTTGTCCAGCTGTGCCGTCGCGCGCCCGAACGTCGAGCCGTCCACCCGCAGCGTCGTGCCGTCCTTGAGCGTCAGCTCGAAGTAGTCCCTGTCGCCGCGCGCCGCGACGTACGTCGCGTCCTCGCGCCACGGTGCGGCCGTCCGCGTGGGCTCGCCGCGGGTGCCGTCCGGTGAAGGCATCGGGTGCACCAGCGTCTGCAGGTGCGTGTTCTTGGGCTCGGCACCCCACTTCAGCGAGGAGTCGAGACCGGCGCCGGTGAGGAACGTCAACCCGACGGGCTCGCCGAACAGACCGAGTGGGTTGGTCTGCCGCCACATCCGCCGGACCCGGACCTCGCCCGCCTCGAACCGGCGCACCTCACCGGACGGGTCCACACCGCGCAACGTCGTCCCGTCGCTGCTGGCGATGACGCGGACGTTGAGGTTGTCGTTGTGGTTGTAGACGGTCCAACCGTCCTGGGTCCACACGGCACCGTCGCGCAGGCCCGCCGCTCCCCTGGGTTCGTGGACCGGGTTCTCGACGTTGAACTCGAGGCGGAGGGCGTCGTGGAACGCGCGCCCCTGCGTCGGGCCGTCCAGCGGGGTCGACACGACCAGCGCGAGCGGGTCGCTTCGCCGGAGACTTCCCGTGCCGCGGAACGTCTCGCTCTCGGCCACCACCCGTGCGAACGTCCGGCCGTCGATGTGCACGGCCCTGTCCTCGGCCGTGTACACCACGATCCGGCCGTCCACATCGGACTCAGCGGACACGTGGAACGTCCGCTCCGGGAACTGCTTCGCCTGCCCGTCGACGGGCACGGTCTCGACGGCGCCGTCCCGCCGGAACGACACGCCGACCGTGCGGTCGCCGTGCGTGATCGGCGCCGACCGCACCTCACTCGGCTCGAACGGCACCCAGCGCGCCTCGTCGACCAGGTTGCCCAGCGTGACGGCCCCACCCGACGAGAACTGTTCCCACCGGCCACCGTCTTCGACTTGGCTCCCCCACACACCCTCGTGGTGCGTGTGAGTGATGAGGACCCTCGTCGGCGCCACCACCGGCTGGCGATGTCCGGCCTGGGCAAGCGCCCGCTGGAAGTCGTGCGCGAAACCGCCGCTGCGCCGTTCCGCGGCGACGGAACAGGACAGCAGAGTCAACGCTTCCTGCTCGCGCACGGCCATCAGGTCGCGGAACGCCCGCAGATCCAGCAACAGGTCGGCGAACGCCTCACCGCGCACGCTGACCGTGCGGCCGTCGGTGAGCTCCACCGCCACGGTCTCGGGAGAGCCGTGAATGTTCACGTACGCGGACTGCTCCGGCCACGGTGCGAGCTGCACATCCATTCGCCCCGCGCGCATGGCGCGCCTGGCCTCGGAGAGGCTGCGCACACCTTCCGGCAGCAGTCCGGTCGTGCCCTCGTGCGGGCGCGACAGCGACTTCAGTCCGAAGCGCTGATCGACCCCGATCTGGAAGGTGATCGCCTGAGGCTTGCCGTCCGGGCCGTTGATCGAGGTGATCCGCACCTCGCTCGTGCGGAAGCTGGTCGGGCGCCCGTGTCCCGTCTCCGCTTCGATCTCCAGGTTCCTGACGGCCTCTGCCTCCGGGAACGCCCGCCAGGCGCCACCGCGGTCCACGACGATCTGACCGCCGCGGCCCGGCCAGTCCGTCCGCAGGTGCACGTCGGCCGTCGGCGCCACCACGAGCTGGTGCCAGCCCTGAGCCGCCATCGCTCGCTGGAAGTCCCCCGCCGCGCCGCCGACACCCGACCGGCCCGCCAGCAGCACCACCGTGCCGCTCTGGTTGTGGCTCACCATGTGCCGGAACTTGGACAGCTCGGTCGTCACCCGCCCGAACGTCGAACCGTCCACGCCCAGCCGCGAGCCGTCCTTCAACCGGAGTTCGAAAGTGCCGCCCTCGGCGCGCACCGCGACGTACATCGCGTCCCTGCGCCACGGCACGCCCGTCTCGGTGGCACCCGCACTGTGCGGGAACGACGTCGAACCCTCCGGGTGCACGAACGCTCGCAGGTGCGTGTCCCTCGGCTCGGCACCCCACCGCAGGGAGTTGGTGCGGTCGGTGCCGCTGAGGAACGTCAGGCCGACCGGGTTGTTGTTCCACAGCCCCATCGGGTCGGTCCGCCGCCACATCCGGCTGACCCGGACCTCGCCGGGCTCGAACCGGCGCACTTCACCGTCGAGATCGATGCCCATCGGCCGCCGGTCCACCCACGGCGGCGCCTGTGGTGCGGGAGCCTGCTCGGACTCCGCCTCCGACGGCGTGCTCTCGCTGTCCTCGCCGGTGCGCTCGGCAGGCCGCTGCCCGTCGGCGTCCGCCAGCGTGATCTCCGCATCATCGGCGGCGGTGCGGTGCTCGGCCCAGCCGTCCCCGGCCCGCAGGACCTGCGTGCCGTCCGCACCCGCGACGACCTCGATCCCGCCGCGCGACTCGAACACCGAGGCGCGCAACCCGTAGTCGCGGACCAGCGTGTCGTGGAAACCGCGGACCTGCCCCGACACGTTCACCGGCTCGGACAGCGCCAGCACGACAGGGGCCCGCTCCGCACCGCGGAACGCCTCGGACTCACCGACCACCCTCGCGAGCACCGGACCGTCGACGAACACGGCGTCACCGCGGGAGGTGCGCACCACGAACTCGCCGTCCCCGGCAGGCTCGACGTCCACGACGAACGCCCGCTCCGGCACCGGGTCCGTGAACCTGCCGCCCGTCTCGCCCCAGGCCGCGCCACCGTCCCGGAACGACACACCGACCACCTGGCCGTCGCGCAGCACCGGAGCCGAACGCACCTCGGCCGGCGTGAACGGCACCCACCCGTCGCCGGACAGCCTGCCCAGGGCCGGAGCAGGTCCCGACGAGAACTGTTCCCAGCGACCCCCGTCGACGATGAAGGTCTCCCACACGGTCCTGCGCAACGTGTGCAGGTAGACCGGCTTGGTGGGCGCCACCACCGGCTGGGGGTAGCCGAACTCGGCCAGCGCGCGCTGGAAGTCGTCCGCGACACCACCGGCGGCCCGCAGCGCACCGGTCGAGCAGGACAGCAGGGTCAGCGCTTCCTGTTCACGCGCGGACATCAGGTCGCGGAACACCTGCAGGTCGTGCAGCACCCCGGCCAGCACGTCACCGGTCACGCCGACCTTGCGGCCGTCGGTGAGCTCCAGGAACGCGTGGGTGGGGAAGCCGTGCAGCGTCACGTACGCCGAGCGCTCCGGCCACGGAGCCGGCTGCGACCCGTCCCTGCCCTCGTCGAAGTCCTGCTCGACCCGCTGCCCTTGGTCGCCTTCCGGCAGCAGCAACGTCGTCCCGCCGTCGGGACGACGCAGGTAGGACACGTCGGCGCGCAGTTCCGCACCGATGCCGAACGTCACCGCGACCGGCCTGCCCTGCGGATCGACGACCCCGGTGACCCGCACCTGACTCGTGCGGAACTCGGTCGGCTCCCGCCTGGTCGTGAGCGCGGGCAGGACGCGGTCCTCGACCACGTCCGGCAGCGGGAACGCCCGCCAGGCCCCGCCCTGGTCCACGACGAGCTGGCCACCCCGGCCCAGCAGTGGTGTCCGCAGGTGCACGTCGGCCGTCGGCGCGACCACCAAGTGGTCCCAGCCGTGCGCCGCCAGCGCCTGCTGGAAGTCCCGCGCCGCCGTGCCCTCGCCCGACCGGCCCGCGAGCAGCACCAGCGAGCCACCCGCGTTGTCCCGGGTCATGTCGCGGAACGGCCTCAGCTCGGCCACGACCTGGCCGAACGTCGCCCCGTCCACGCGCACCGGCGCGCCGTCGCCCAACCGCAGCTCGAAGGAGTCTCCCGTGCCGCGCACCGCGACGTACATCGCGTCCTGGCGCCACGGACCCGCCATCTCGGTGGCGCCCCTGCGGCTCGGGAACGACGACGACCCCTCGGGGTGCATGAACGTCCGCAGGTGCTCGCTCTCGGGCGCGCTGCCCCACCGAAGCGATGCCGCCTGCTCGGAACCGCTCAGGAACGTCAGGCCGACCGGCCGGCCGTCGTGCAGCATCTCCCGGACCCGCACCTCACCGGCCTCGAACCGGCGGACCTCACCGGCGAGATCGACGCCCTGCGGCCGTTCGTCCGCCCACGGGACGTCCTCCGACAAAGGCGTGCCGGACTCGTGGTGTGCCCTCCAGCCGTCCTCGGTCTGCAACACCGGCGTGCCGTCCACGCCTTCGACGACCTCGACCGCGCCGCGCGGCTCGAACACCGACTCCCGGAAGCCGAAGTCGCGGACCAGCGCCTCGTGGAACGCGGCACCCTCGCCCGGCCGGTCCAGCGGCGTCGACGTCACCAGCGCCATCGGAGCCTCGTCGGCACCGCGGAACGCCTCGGACTCGGCGACCACCCGCGCGAAGGCCGGACCGTCGACGAACACGGAGTCGCCGCGGGAGGTCTGCACCACGTACCAGCCGTCCGAGGACGACTCGACGTCCACGGCGAACGCGCGCTCCGGCACACCACCGTCGGCGATCCGGCCGCCGGTGGCCTCCAGGACCGAACCCTCCGGCCGGAACGACACACCGACCACCTGGCCGTCGCGCACGACCGGCTCCGAACGGACGGCGTCAGGCGCGAACGAGTCCCACCGGCCCGTGCCGTCGGGGCTGATGAACTCGCCCAGCACGTGCGCGGGCGCCGCAGAAAACCGCTCCCACGTGCCGCCGTCCTTGACCCGCGTCTCCCAGCCGCGGCCGCTCCAGCCGTGGATGCCCACCGGGCGGGTGGGCGCGACCACCGGCTGGTGGTGCCCGAACTCCGCCAGCGCCCGCTGGAAGTCGTGCGCGGCACCACCCGGTCCGAGCACCGCCCCGGTGTCGCAGGCCATCAGCAGGATCGCGCCCGGCTGACGCTCGGCCAGCACCTGGCGGAACGGGCGCAGGTCGTTGACCACACGGGCGAAGGTCTCGCCGGTCACCTCGGCGATGCGCCCGTTGGTCAGCTCCACGTACATCGTGCGTTCGGTGCCGTGGGTGAAGAGGTGGGCCGAGTCCGCAGGCCAGGACGGCGCCTCGTAGCGGCCGGGCGGTGTCCCGTCCGACCTGCTGTTCCCGTTCTCGGGGAAGCCCTCGTCGTAGAGGAACGTCCGGTTCAGGTAGGGGTCCCGCTCGACGCCGCGGATGGGGCCCAGCTCGGGGCCGACGACGAAAGCCGTCCCCGTGTTCGTGCCGTCCGGCCCGGTGACCGCGCGTGTGCGCACCTCGGCCGTGCGGAACGTGACCGGGGTGCCGTCGGTGTGGACCCCGGACAGCTCCAGATTCTCGATCACGTCGGGCAACGGGAAGGCGCGCCACGAGCCACCCCGGTCCAGCACCAGCTCGCCACCGCGCCCGAACCGCGCGGTGCGCAGGTGCACGTCCGTCGTCGGCGCCACCACGAGGTGGTCCATCGCGGCGCCGGCCAGCCCGCGTTCCAGGTCCCGCGCGGCACCTCCCGGCACGTCGAGCGAGCCGCTGCGACCGGACAGCAGGACCAGCGACGCGGCCGGGTTCGCCTGGGCCATCTGACGGAACGCGTCGAGGCCCGTCAGCACGTCCGCGAAGGTCGCCCCGTCCACGCGGACCTGCGTGCCGTCCGCCAGCCGCAGCTCGAACGAGGTCTCGCTGCCGCGCACCGCGACGTACGTCGAGTCCGGGTGCCACGGCGACTCGAACCGCTCCGCGCCGCGGCGGCTCGGAAACGCCGAGGAGGTGTCCGGGTGCAGGTAGCTGCGCAGGTGCGATGCCGAGGGCTTCTCGCCCCACTCCAGGGAACGAACGGCTTCATCACCGGACAGGAACGTCAGGCCGATCTGCTGACCACGCCGGGAGATCGGCTGGACGCTCACCTCACCCGGCTCGAACCGGCGAATCTCGCCGTGCAGGTCGACGCCGGCGAGTCGCTCGTCGATCCAGGTCATCCGGTCGAGCTCGGCGACCGTGCCGCGAACCGGCGCCGCCTCGCGGTCCGCGACGGTCAGCCCGGACTCGTCACCCTCGTCGATCGTGTCGAGCCGCGACGGCGTCCGGCTCGGCTGGGACTCGCCCTCACCACGGTCCCTCTCCACAACCTGCGGGTCCGATTCGGCCCGCACCGGCTCGGCGTCAGGCTTCCCTGACGTGCCGGGAACGGTCTCGGTCTCGACGCGCGCGACCGGCATCTCGTACACCGTCTCGCGGAAGCCGAACTCCCGCTGCAGGGTGTCCTGGAAAGCCTGGCGCCGGCTCGGCACCTCCGCCGCCGTCGACGGAACCAGCGCGAGCGGCACCTGCTCCCCGTCACCCATCGCGGTGCGGAACGGCTCGGACTGGGCGACCAGCCGCGCGAACGTCGGCCCGTCGACCGACAGCGCGGTGCCGTCGGTGGTGTGCACGGTGAGCCAACCGTCCGAAGTGGACTCGACGTCCACGGCGAAAGCCCGCCCTGCCGGAGTGGCCGCTCCCTCCGGCCGGAACGACACACCGGCCACACTGCCGTCGTCGCGCACCACCGGGGTGGACCGCACGTCGGCAGGCGTGAACGACGTCCACTCGCCGTCCGCGTTGCGCACGCCGAGCTGCCGCGCGTCGTCGGAGGCGAACCTCTCCCAGGTGCCGGCGTCGGCGATCCACGGCTCCCAGGTGCCGTCGCCGTGCCGCCAGGTGCCCGCCTGGCGGGTCGGCGCGACCACGGGCTGGCGGTAGCCGAACTGGTTGAGCGCGCGCTGCAGGTCGTGCCCGACGCCTCCCGCCCCGGGGATCACGCCGGTGTCGCACGAGATCAGCGTGAGGGACTCGGTGTGTGCCGTGCCGTCGCGGAACGCCTTCAGGTCGTTCAACACCCGGCCGAAAGTCTCGCCGTCGACCTCGACGGTGCGGCCGTCGACGAGGTCGAGGTGCACGGCGTCGCCCTCGCCGTGGGCGAAGACGTACGAGGAGTTCTCCGGCCACGGCGCTGGTTCGGAGCGCCCCCTACCGTGCAGCTCGGCGGCGTCGAGACCTTCTTCCGTCGGGTATCCGGCGTCGTAGCGGCGCGTGGTGCCGGTCGGCACCGACGTCACGGCGCCCACGTCGTCACGCAGGTCGCGGCCCACGGTGAAGGCGACGCCCACCGGCGTGCCGTCCGCGCGGTGGATGCCGGTGGCCCGCACGTCGCCGGTGCGGAAGGTGGTCGGCACCCGGCTGTCACCGATCGTCGCGGGCAGCACGGAGTTCTCGACGACGTCCGGCGTCGGGAACGCGCGCCAGCTGCCGCCGCGGTCCAGCACGGTCTCGCCACCGCGGTCCAGCAAGGCCCCTGCGCCTCCGAACAACGGGCCGCGCAGGTGCACGTCCGTCGTCGGCGCCACCACCAGGTGGTCCAGCGCGGCGGCCCGCAGCCCGCGTTCGAAGTCCCGTGCCGCACCACCCGGCACGTCGAGGGAGCCGCTGCGACCGGACAGCAGGACCAGCGACGCGGCCGCGTTGTTCTCCGCCAGACGGCGGAAGGAATCCAGTCCGGACAACACGTTCGCGAAGGTCGTGCCGTCCACGCGCAGCGGTGTGCCGTCGCCCAGCCGGAGCTCGAAGTGGTGCTCCCCACCGCCCACCGCGACGTACGTCGAGTCGGCACGCCACGGCGAGACGATCCGTTCCGCGCCACGAAGGCCGGGGAACGCAGAAGAAGTCTCCGGGTGCACGTAGCCGCGCAGGTGCGACTCCGCCGGTGCCTGCGCCCACTTCAGCGAACGCGCGCCTTCCTTGCCGGACAGGAAGGTCAGGCCGATCTCCTGACCATTGCGCGTCAACGGCCGGACCCGCACCTCACCCGGTTCGAAGTGGCGGATCTCCCCGCTCGGGTCCACCCCGAACGGCCGCTGGTCCGTCCACGTCATCCGGTCGAGTTCGGCCACGGTCCCGCGAACCGGCGCCGCGTCCCGTTCCGCGGGGGTCAGGACGGACTCGCCGCCCTCGTCGATCGTGTCGAGCCCGGACGTGCCGGTGGCCTCGTCCGCCCGCCGGGGGCTCGCGTCCGCCGGTTCGCTCAGGAAGTCGGCGATCGTCCTCTGCTGCCCGGCAGGATTCTCCTCGATCGGCTCGTTCAGGAAGTCGATCAGCGACTTCCGCGGCCGGGGGTCCGCGGCCGGCGGCGTCGGATCGGCCAGGCCGAGCTGTTCGAGGCCGGCGCGGTCGGTCTCGACGACGATCGGGCTGTCCACCGCCGTGCGCACCGGCTCCGTCCACGCCCGGGGCGCCTTCGAGCTGCGGAACGTGGGCGTGACCGTCCACTGCGGAGTGAGCCGGACCAGGTAGCGCTCGTCTGTCCTGGCGGGCTGCCCGTCGCCGTCCGACGACGAGGTCTCCTTGGTGGTCTTGACGGTCTGCTCGGCCGTCGACTTGTAGTCGACCGCCTTCATGAAGTTCTCGATCACGTTGATGCCGGGCCGCTGCTGGGCGTTGTCCAGGTGCACCGCACTCGCGGTGGCCGCCGGCATGAGGCCGGTCTGGGCATTCGTGACCGTGCTGACCTTGGTGGTGTCCGTGTCCGACACCTTGGTGGTCAGCTCGGTCCGCACCGGGCCGATCAGCTCCCGCTTCACCACGTCGGCCGTGATGTCGACCTGTCGCACCGCATCCGACGTGATCTTGACGGTGTAGGGCTGTCCGGCCAGCAGGTCGCGGATGTGCGCCCGCAGCGGCAGGGATCCGGTCGCGGCCTGCAGCTGGTGGATCGCGCGCGGGTGCAGCACGGGTCGTTCGCCGTCGCCGCGCGCAAGCACGTCCAGTGCCTCGTGCAACGCGGGCGAGTCGAACGGCCGTACGTGCAGCGGCGTCTGTTCCTTCAGTCCCGCGGGCAGTTCCTGCGCCTGCTGCCACTCCGTCAGCGACCCGGTGGCCTCCCGCTGCGCCGGTGTCTGCTGCCCGTCGACCGGGACCGTCTCGTCCTTCGGCACGACCGAACGCACCGCGGCGGGCAGCGTGAAGTCGGTGGACCAGGGCTTCTCGTACCAGGTGCCGCCGGGGAAGAGGCGGCGGAACTTCGTGGCCCGCGAGTAGTTGTAGACGTCCATCGTGACGTGCAGGTCGTGCAGGAACTCGACGGCGTCCAAGGACCTCTTGGCGGTCACGGTCTCGCCGTGCTCGTGCGTCACGGTGCGGGTGGTCGCGGTGTCGCCGAAGCCGCCGATGCTGAGGCCGGAGCCGCCGGCGGGGAGTCCCTTCTTGCCCATCGCGACCTGCCCGCCGAGACCCCAGTCCATGGCCCACGTCGAGCCGGTGGAGGAGCCGGAGGACCGGGTTGCCGCCGTCTGGGCCTCGACGGTCTCGTCGAAGGCGACGCGGTGGAACTCACCGGGACCGAGGTTCGCGCGCAGCACCACGAGCTGCTCGACGCGGCCGAAGACGTTGATGGCGGGCAGGAAGACGGGCAGGCCGCCGTTCAGCATGCTGCGCAGGGCCGGGCCGAACTCCGCACCGGTCAGGGTCGGCCCGAGCACGTCGTTGACGAGCCGGTCGTTGATCGAGCCGAAGTCGCCCGCGCCGCGGCTCACGAGGTCGGTCCGGGGCGAGGACAGCACCTCCTGGGCGAGCTCGACGACCGAGGCGGGCACGCTCCTGGCGCCCTGCTCGATCGACCACTCGTCGATCCTGCTGGAGATCTGGAAGAGCAGCTCCTTGCCCGCCTCCAGCCGGTGCAGCTCGACCCGGCCGCTGCCGCGGCCCACGTTGGAGGGCGCGGCGACGTCGAGATCGGTGTTGTCCTGGCGCGGACTCTGTTCCTCGCCCGCACCGGAGTCGTCCGAGCGGCGGTCCGGGCTGGAGTCGGTTTCGCCCTCGTTCGTGCGCCGGTAGGCCTTCACCTCCTCGGGGAGCAGGTGTTGGAGGTCCGCGTCGCGCAGCAGGCCGATCTGGTGGATCTCGCTGGCGGGGATCCACGCCGTGGCGGCGTCCGGCACGTGCACGCGCATCGCGTCCGAAGTGCTGCGGCCGTCGTGCTGACCGCCGAGGAAGTCGTGCCAGCGCTGCCGTTTGCTGGTGTGCACGTCGTACGTGGCGTCGAACGCGACCAGGTAGGCGCGCTCGGTCCGCGTGTGGACCACGGACTCCTTGACGCCGGTGCCCTCGGTCGAGCCCTGCTTGCTCATGTAGTTCACTCCGCCGCCGCCCACCGCGACGACGTTGGTGAACTTGTGGCCGAGCGGAGGCACGTCGACAGCGCCGGCACCGACTTCGAAGCCGGTTCCCTTCTGCCGGTCGGCGGTCTGGCCGTGCTCCACCACCTCGGAGGCGGAGAACTGGTGCGTGGTGTCGACGGAGAGGACGCGGGGGTTCGTGAGGTCCGCGGACAGGTCGACGCGCACGACGCGTTCCCGGTCGCCGAGCAGACCGGGCCGGTTGTAGGTCCGCAGCTCCACGCTGTCCTTGAACACCGCGGTCCGGTCGAACCGCCCGGCCCGCGCCGGGAGCTCGGCGAACGCCTCGAGCGCCTCCCTGGCCGCGGTGCGTTCGTCCGGTGTGTTCAGGTCGGCGCCGGCCAGGTTGTTCGGCTTGTGCTGGTCGATGTTGGCCGGCCGGTTGCCGAACAGAACCCGCCTGCCCCAGCCCGCGACCTTGTTCCCCGGCTCCTCGTCGACCATGCGCGCCACCGTGGGCACGAGGTCGGGCACGGGCTTGAGCGAGTCGAGCTGGAACACCGGTGGCAGGTAGGCGGCGCGGTGCGTGCCCATCCTCGACGCCGCCCGCCAGCCGGCGGTGTCGTCGATCTTCTCCCAGCGCGGCGCCGTCTCCTCGTCGACGCTGTCGCGGCGGTGCCTCGTCGTGTCGTCGGGCACGGGTGCAGGGCGCTCGGGAACGAGAACGTCGGCCTCGCCGCGGAACGTGTGCACCTTCTCGCCGTTGGCCGCCCAGCGGTCACCGAGCGCGACCTCGATCTCGATCGGGTAGCTGGTGCGGTGCAGCGGCTTCTCGCCGTCGAACCTGCGCTCGACACCGATCTCGTGGGTGAGGCTCTCGACGTTCTTGGTGCTGTGCTTGCCGTAGATGTAGGCGTTGCCCGCCTTGTAGTTCTTCACCCGGCCGTCGAAGACGTAGCCGGAGACGCCGCCGGTCGTGTCCCACGACTTGGTGAGGTCGACGCTTTCCTTGCGCGACACCGAAGTCACCGTCTTCGCCGTCTCGCCGGGCACCACGCCGCCGTACCGGGCCTCGGCCGTGACGGGCCGGGTCGTCACGAACACGTCGGGCGCGTCGGGAGCCCACGAGCTGACGGGCAGCCGGACCGGCTCGCCCCTGCCGATCTCCCTGGCGTGGTCGTGCACGAACTGCCGCAGCCGCTGCTCGAACGGCCCCAGGTCCTTCGAGCGCACGACACCCTCGACCCACAACCGGTGCAGGGTGGGGCCGACGATGCCCGCGACCGTCTCCTCCGGCAGGGTGTGGATCACGTCCAGCTGGTGGAGCGCGCGGTCGAGGTCCACCGTCTCGGGCACGGCGTGCGTTTCCGGTTCGGCGGTGTGCCGGACCGGTTCCTCGACGGCCCCCTCCGGCCTGCTCCACACGGTGCCGTCCGCGTCGATCTTGAAGCGGTGGGAGCCGGCCTGCACCACGTAGGAGAACCGCACCTGCTGGGTCTCGACGGGTCCGGTGTAGGTGCTGGTCACCTCCTGCCGTCCCTTGGCGGTGGTCTTGCTCCCCGTCGTCGTGGTGGCGTACTTGTACAGCAGCGGTCCGGCGCCGCCGCCCAGCGCACCTGTGATGTCACCGGCCTGGACGAAGAGACCGCCGCCCCAGCGCAGACTCACCGACTGCCCGGACGTCGCCTCGTAACTGGTGTCGTGCGTTCGCACGATCCTGCCGTCGACCGTCTCTTTTGGACGGACGGCCTGCGTGTCCACGACCGCGATCGACACCTCGACCCGCTCACGACTGCCGGGCAGCTTGAACGTCTCGCGCACCGGCTCGCCGGTGAGCAGCTCGGTGCCGCGGTCCGGCAGGGTGGCGAGCCAGTCGCGGAACCTGCGCGCACCGGGATGCCCGACCGGGAAGTGCTCCGTTTTCGCCAGCGCCCGCTCGACCTCGTTGTAGATCTTGTGCAGGCCGTTGATCTCGACCTGCGCGATGTCCCTCGGCCGCAGCTCGGGCCTGATGGGCTGTGACGGCGGCTCGGCCACCTCCCGGCGCGGCCACACCAGCGGCACGTCCACCGACACCGCGTCGGTCTTCGTCTGCCCCTTCAGCCACGGCCACTTCCGCGGCTCGCGCACGGTCAGCTTGAAGGTGACGTCGTGCACGGACCGTTCGGCACGCAGGCCCGTCTCGGTCACCTCGGTCTTCAGGCCGCGTGAGAGCTTCGCCGCCATCGACGTCGACGGCTGGTTGAACAGACCCGCGAGCCTGAGCGTGACGTTGACGAACGGCGTAGGCACCCGGAAGTTGCGCGCGTCGGCCATGATCGGCGACCGCTCGCTGGTCACCGACTGCTCCGACGGCGTGCGCGTGCGCTTGTTCGCGAAGTCGGTCGCCTTCGGCTGGACGTCGCGCCCGCTGCCGACACCGACGACCTCGATCTTGACCTGGGGCGCCTGCCGCGTCTTCACCCCGAGATCCACGACCACACCACCGTCGGCGGCGCGGTGGAAGTGTGCCTTGAGGTTCTCGTCGGAGAAGTGCGTCTCGATCGCCTCGCGCAACACCCGGTCGGTGTCCTTGAGGCCGAGCTGGTCGATGATCGCCTTCCGCACCGCCGTGCCGTCGATGTCGCCGTCGACGACGGGCCGCTCCGACCGCGTCCGCTGGACGAGATCCGCCGGGTCCGGGGTGGCCGGGTCCGGGGGTGTTTCTCGCGCTGGGGTGATCTCGGGCTCGTGCGTGGTCGACGGCTCGTCCAGGCGCGTGGCCGCCTCGTCCGTGCGGCCACTCGCCTCGGGTCCGTCCACACCGGACTGCTGACGGCCGGGATCCGGAGTGCGCTCGGCCACCGGTGCGCCGTCGGACGTCGTGACAACCCGATCCTGCGGCGCCGCACCCGGCCCGGACGAGCGCGTGCCGGGTTGCTGCCCGTCGCGCACCGAATCCGTGACGTTGCCTGCCCGCCCACCGTCCGCGGGACGAGCACCACCCGTCGACTGACCGGGCCCCGCCTGCGTCTCCGGCCGAGCACCGGCGACGGGAACGTCCGGACGAACCGCCTGGGCCTCCGTCCGCACCCCCGTGGTGGGCACCTGCTGATCCGGCCGAGCCCCACCGAACTGCGCATCCGGCCGCCCGCCCACTTCGGGACGAGCCCCACGCTGATCGGGCCGCGCACCAACGTCCTGCCCGTCCACCCTGCCACCGGCCACCGGCGTGAATCCGCCCGCACCGTCGCCACGCTGATCAGCACCAACGTTCTCCACGCCCAGCTTGCCGCCCACCGGAACCTGCGAGCCGTCGTGGGCGTGCTGCTCGAGCGCCGGCGCCTCGACCACGCGACCCGGCACCTGCGGAACAACCCGCTCTCCACCGTCGGGCGCGCGCCCCTCCTCGCCCTCGACCGCCGGGTCGCCACCCTCCCGGAAGCCGAGCGGCTGGCGATCGCCCCCACCCGACGGAACCGGCGGGTCGTCCAACCCACGCGGCGCAGCCCCGTCAACCGAGTTCGACGTGACCGGCCCCGCCTCCGAACCGAGCCGCGACGCATCCGAACCGGGCGCCGCCACACCGTCGGCCGGCCTGCCACCAGTCGCCCCCTCGACCGGCCCCACGCCCAACCGATCGCCCGCCACGGAACCGCCCGGCGGAACCGCACCCGTGGCCGGGGAATTGCCCGCGGTCGGCGTCGTGGTCGCGGCCGGCGTCGTGGTCGCGGCTGGCGCCGCACCCGTGGCTGGCGTCGCACCCGTGGCTGGCGTCGCACCCGTGGCTGGCGTCGCGCCGGTGATCGGCGACGTACCCGCCGTCGGAGAGGTGCTTGTGATCGGTGTCGTGCCTGTCGCCGGACCAGTGCCCGTCACTGGATTCGTACTCGTCGCCGGTGCGGTGCCCGTGATCGGAGAGGCGCCTGCCGCCGGCGTCATACCCGCCGTCGTTGCGGTACCCGTCGCTGGCGACGTACCGGCCGTCGGAACGATGCCTGCGGACGGCGTGGTAGCGGTCGCCGGCGTGGTGCCCGTGGTCGGCGCGGCACCTGTCGCCGGAGCAGTACCTGCCGTCGGCGTCGTACCCGCAGACGGCATGGTGCCGGTCGTCGGCACGGTGCCTGTCGTCGGACTAGTGCCCGTCATCGGTGACGCACCCGTGGACGGCGTTGCACCCGCGATCGGCGTAGCACCCGCAGTCGGCGTGGTGCCCGTGGATGGAGCAGTACCCGTCGTCGGCGTCGCACCCGTTGCCGGTGCGGTGCCCGTGATCGGAGCGGTGCCCGTCGCGGGCCCCGTGCTCGTCGTCGGAACCGTGCCCGTGGACGGCGTGGTGCTCGTCGCCGGCGCGCTGCCCACGGTCGGAGCGGTGCCCGTCGCGGGAGCGGCGCCGCTGGTCGGTGCGGTTACCGTCGCCGGGGTCGCGCCCGTCGCCGGCGCCATACCCGTGGTCGGAACGGTGCCCGTGATCGGAGAGGCACCCGTCGCCGGCGTCGAACCTGTGGTCGGCGCGGTACCCGTGGACGGAGCTGTAGCCGTCGTCGGCGCGGTGCCTGCGGTGGGAGCGGTGCCGGTGGCCGGAGTCGTGCCCGCCGCAGGAGCCGTGCCAGCGGTCGGTGCCGTGTTCCTCACCGGAGTCGTGCCCGCCGCCGGAGCCGTGCCGGTGCTCGGTGCGGTGCTCGTTGCCGGAGTCGCGCCTGTCGCGGGAGCCGTGCCGGTGCTCGTCGCCGGAGCCGTGCCCGTGCTCGGTGCAGCGCTCGTCGCAGGATTCGCACCCGCCACGGGAGCCGTGCCCGTGCTCGGTGCGGCGCCCGTTGCCGGAATCGCACCCGCCACGGGAGCCGTGCCCGTGCTCGGTGCGGCGCCCGTTGCCGGAATCGCACCCGCCACGGGAGCCGTGCCCGTGCTCGGTGCCGTGTTCGTCGCCGGAGCCGTGCTCGTCGTGACCGGGCGGCCGCCTGCATCGACGGGAGTGGTGGCGCCGGAGCCGCTCGTGGACATGCCGCCGCGGGCCGTGCTGGGAGTGCTGCTGGAGGGATCACGAACGGCGCCGGTCGTGCCACCACTGGTCGTCACGCCACCCGTCGTCACGTCAGCGGTCACCCCACCCGTCGTGCCGCCCGTCGTGCCACCAGTCACCCCACCCGTCGTGACCGGGCTGCTCTGAGTGGGCACCGGCGTAGAGGTGACGGGAGACGTGTCGCTCGGCGCCGTGAAGCTGGTGCCGACCGGCGTGCCGTTGTCGATGGCGGGCGACGGCGACGTGGTGGGGAGGTCGAGGCTGGGCACGGTGAAGTTCGGGACGGTGATCGGCTTGACGACTGCGGGGTCGACGCTGGGGACCTTGGCGCCCTTGCTGCCGCCGCCTGGTTCCAGGGAGCCGAAGATTCCGTCCGTCACGCCGCCGGGGGTGCCGGTTGCCTTGTTGGTGAGCGGGTTGCTCAGGGCCGCGAGCGGGATCTGGACGATGGTGTTGGCCAGAGGACTCAGGCCCCGGATGCTGCGGGGCAGCATCCGGAAGATGTCGCGGCCGAACTTGCCGACGATGCCGACGGCGCCTTCGCCCAGGCCGCCGAGGGCGCCGCCGATCGCGCCGCCGATCGCGCTGCCCTTCAGGGAGTTCAGGTCCCAGCCGTCGCGTTTGCCCGCGATGATCTGGCCGGCCTGGATGCCACCGTCGAGGCCCACCATGAACGCCGTGCCGAACGCCGCTCCCGTCAGCGTCCTGATGACGAGGGTTTTGGCGATGTTCATGAGCCCGTACTGCATCAGTCTGGTGACGAGCATCCGCAGCGCGAAACCAATGCCGACGCGAGCGGCCGCGATCACTCCCGGGACGAGGAACGAACCGAACAGCGAAGCAATGAGCGACGCGATCGTCGCAGCCAGGATTGCCAGCATCCCGACGATCATGATCTTGGTCTTCTGGATGTCCGCTGCCGCGTTCTTCAGCATCTTGGCGTAGGCCCTGGCCTGCTCCTCCAGCTGGCCGGCGCCCTCGCGGAACGTCCCGGAGAGCATCTTCTGGATCTCGTCGCTCGTGGCGCCCTCCATCACGGTGGAGAACTCGCCCGAGACGGTCAGCAGCTGCGCGCTGAGCGCGTCGAGCTCTCCCGCCATCACCTCCCACTGCCACGAGAGCTCCCGGAGATCACCCTCGCTGCCCTCCGGCCAGGGCATGCCGACCGTGAACTTCAGCAAGCTCTGAAGCGCGGGAGGCAGGTGGGTGGTCACGGGAGCTCTTCCTCAGATGGCTCGCGACGGAGCTCGTCAGGTGCGGCTGGCGTTGTCGGTGTCGGTCTGGACCAGCCTGTCGATCGCCTTCGTGACGGCATCGCCCGTGAGCCCGAGGTTCTTGGCGAGCGTGGAGACGTACTCGATCGACTTGGCGGCGTTGGGCGCGTAGGCCTTGGCGAACGCCTCGCCGAACTCGTCGCTGCCCCAGCAGCCGTCGTATCGGGACGCCGCGTCCTTCAAGGTCGCTGCCGCCTGTTCGAAGTTCAGGCCGAGCTCCTGGAGCCGCGCGATCACCGCGCGCGTGCCCTCGATGTCGATGGAGGTCCGGTCAACCATTGCGCTTTTCTTCCTTTTCGCCCGCGGCCGGGCGGCCGAGGATGCCGTCGCTGTACTCCTCGCCGAGGAACGGCGAGACGACCTTCTCGAAGACCTCCTCGACGCTCAGGTTTCCGCTCGCGAGGTCGGTGAAGGTGACGCCGGGCAGGACTTCGTCCCCCATGGAGTCCACCAGCTTCTGCATGCACAGGGCCTTGCCGGCCTTGATCGTCTGCACCAGCAGGTGGCTGAACTCGGCCGGCGCCATGGTGCGGTACCTGGTGCCCTGGAAGTTGAACCCGGTGATCTCGCCGCGGCCGTCGAAGTCGATCGTGAACGAGCGGTCCTTGGACCGCACCGTCGTCGTGTTCTCGTCCATCTGGCGGGTCAGCTCGGAGATCTTGCGCTGCTCGCGTTCCACCGACGCCATCGCGGCCTCGTTGGCCTCGTCGAGAGTCCGGTACTGGGAGAACCAGTCGGTCATCGCGTCTCACCTTCCCCGTTGTGGATCTGGACGGAGTTCGCCGCGGCCTCCCGCTCGATCTCCTCCAGGAGATCCGCGAGCTCACGACGCAGCCGAACCCAGTCGTCCGTGATGGCCGCATTGCTCTGCTGGAGCTGCTGGTACTCGGCCATCCAGTCCGCGAAGTCCGTCATCGCACCTCGCCCTTCCCGTTCTCCGAATGACCGATCACGCCGGTCAGCGCACAGCCACCACCGCCTGTCCCGTGGCCCGGCCGTGCGGCCACGCCCTGGGCGTTGCTCGCGGACCACGTGCCCGGATCGGCCCGCAGCCACGTGCTGTCCACACGCGACACGGGCGCTCCGGCCATCGAGCCCGCGCCGACGGCCGCAGGTGGCGGAACCGCGCCCGTCGAAGCTGCCGCCGCGGTGGAGCTCGTTCCCGCGTGCACGTCGCCCAGCGGGGCTGCGGACCCACCGACTGACGTGGACATCGCGGGGAACTCACCGGGGAGCGGCGGCCTGGACGCCAAGTTTGGGGGCGCGGAGGGCGCGGCGGCGGGTGCGGGAGCCGCTGCGGCCGTTATGACAGGGGAAACCCCCGTGGACTGGAGAGCCGCCGGGGCACCAGAGGTCACCGCGGGAACCACCGGCTGTCCTGCGGTCGCAACCGGCTGCGCGGCGGTCGCCACCGGTTGCCCGGCAACCGTCACGGGGTGTGCGGCACCGGCCGCCCTCGCCGGTTCCGCGGAGACCGTGGCCGGCGGTGCGGCGGTCGCGCCGGCGAGCGGCGACACCGGGAGGGTGGCGGGTTTCTCCGCCTTGCTGGAGCTGCCCTTCCTGGCGTTGTCACCGGCGGGCGCGGGTGACGCGAGGAGAGGCACGGCTCCTTCCGCCGGCAGTGCCATGGTCGCGAACCCGCCGAACTGCACGGGCTGATCAGCCTTGATCGGAGCGGGCTGCGACGTGGCGAAGTGGGACAACCTGCCGAACGGTTCCGCGGCGACCGAGCGCGGCACACCACCGTCCACAGGGGACGCAGAGATTCCCGAGCGCGAGCTCTTCGTCGCGGTCGTACCCGTACCGTTGCCACGCCCCACACCCGCTGACGCCATCAGGTGGTGAGTCGCCGCCCCCTCGGCCTGTGCGGCCGAAAGCTGGATCGGTGCACCGGTCACACTGCGCTCGGGCAGCTCGGTCAACGCCTGTCCGAAATGGACGTACGAACTGGACAGATCCACGAGGACCTGTCGCGCGTGTTCGTCCCGTGCGAGCACCGTGCTCTCGTCGGGCACGGTGGCGCCTTGGTTCTCGAGCCCGCGCAGACGTTGCTGGCTGTGCGCGACGGCATCGCCCATGTGACGCAACGCCGCCGGGTAGCTCGGCTCCCGCAGGCCCGCGGTCAGCGCGTCGACGTGCCGGAGCATCCGGTCCACCCACTCGAACTGCCGCGGGTCGCCGTTGTGCCACACCGACTCGAGCTCTGCCCGGTACCGGCGCAGCAGGTCACCGAACAGTTCGAGTCGTTCCGCCGCCTGCTCGAACGCGGCCGCCTTGCGGTAGAAGGTGTGCGGGTCCGCCGCCGCCACCCGTGCGCGCACCTGGTCGAAGTTCATGTTCCTGATCTCGCCCGCGATCGCGAGGTCGGGGTTCCGCGTCGCCATTGCTCAGCTCCGTCCCAGGGTCGATGGCCCCGCGCAGTTCTCGTCGTCTTCTTCCCAGTCCTTGCCGTCGCTGGTGAGCCAGACCGTCCGTTCCCGGTCCTTCTTCTCCTGCCCGGCACCCATTCCGGCGCCCGCGCCACCCATCGGCGGCGGCATCATTCCCGCGCCGGCGTCGAGCCCGACGGGGCCACGCGAGATGGTCGTGGGCACGCCGACCACGCCGCTGCGAGTGGGGACCTGGTAGCCCTTCTGCTGCGCGGCGGCAGTGATCTCCGCGGCCGTCGCCGCGACTCTGCCGTCGGCACCGAACCGCGGCGTACCGCCACCGAGACCGGTGCCGTACCCGCCGCCACTGGCGGCATCGCCGGACAGGAAGCTCGCCAGCGGCGACTTGCCGTCCAGCGGCAACCCACCGCCGAGACCGGAGTCGCTGCCGATCTGACGGATCCGCTCGATCGCGTCGCTCGCGCTCTGGTTGGCCGCCTGCCTCGCCCGTTCCAAGGCTCCGCCGTCCCCGGAACCGGAAGGCGAACCGGAGTGCCCGGTTCCGCTACCGGAACCGCCAGTACCGCCACCCAGACGACTGTCACCGAGGCTGACACCAGCACCACTGCCGGAACCACTGCCGGAACTACCGCCGGCACCACCGGCCAGACCGTCGATCGCGGAGATCGCCTCACGCGCGGCACCCGCAGCCGCAGCCGCCTGCCGCGACCGCTCCGCGCCCGCACTGTCAGTCCCACCGCCAGCACCACCACCGGGACCGCCGCCGGCACCAGCACCGCTGCCCGTACCACCAGCGCCACCGCCGAGACCGCTGGTACCAAGGCCGGCACCAGCGCCGCCGCCAGCACCTCCACCGCCCGTGCCGCCACCGGCACCAGCGGCCAGACCATCGATCGCGGACATCGCCTCACGCGCGGCACCCGCAGCCGCAGCCGCCTGCCGCGACCGCTCCGCACTCGCACTGTCAGTCCCACCACCAGCACCGGAACCGCCACCCGCACCACCGGCGCCGCCACCAGCACCACCACCACCAGCGCCGCTGCCGGCACCGGCGCCGAGACCGCTGGCACCAAGGCCGGCACCAGCGCCACCACCCATGCCGCCACCGGCGCCACCACCCGTGCCCCCACCGGCACCAGCGGCCAGACCATCGATCGCGGACATCGCCTCACGCGCCGCGCCCGCAGCCGCAGCCGCTTGCCGCGCCCGTTCCGCGCCCGCGGCACCGGCTCCACCGGTTCCACCACCGGCACCGCCGCCCGCTCCACTACCGGCACCGCCGCCGCCGGTGCCGCCGCCACCGCCGGTAGGCCCGTCCGACATCAGGCTCGTCCCGCCGCCACCACTGCCGCCGCCGGCGGACAGGCCGTTCAGCGCGTTCTTGGCTTCCTCCGCCGCACGTGCCGCCGCCTGCCGCGCCGCCTCGTTTCCACCGCCACCAGTGCCGCTGCCGCTGCCGCCACCGGTGCCGGTGCCGGTGCCGCCGGGACCGTTCGACGAGGTCGCCGGAGACGCCCCGCCGCCGCCGCCGAGCGAGGGATTCTGCAACTGGTTGATGGCCTCGTTGGCGATCCGGTTGGCATCGGCCAAGGCCTGCTGACGCGACGGGTCGGAGCCTCCTCCCCCACCGGACTCGTTGGAGAGCGCGTTGATCGCCTCGCCCGCAGCCCTCCTTGCGTCCTCCAACGCTCGTTGCCGCACCGGATCCGTCGACGACGGCGTCTTCCCGCCGCCCCCACCGACACCGCTCCCACCGGCGCCACCTCCGCCGACACCGCCCCCGCCGGCGCCCCCGAAGGAGTCGTTGATCGCCCGCCGCGCTTCCTCCAGCGCCTCACGGCGCGCCTGTGCGTCCGGCGAGTTGCCCGTCGTTTGGTCGGTCAGCGCCTGGATGGCGTCGTTCGCGGCCTTCCTGGCGTCGTCCATGGCCTTCTGCCTGGCCGGATCGTTCCCCCGCTCACTGGAGTTCGTACCGGAGCCCACGCCACCACCGCCGCCCGCGGCGCCGGCCGTGCCCACGCCACCACCGGCACCCGCGCCGGAACCACCACCCGTCCCACCGGCACCCGCGCCGGCGCCACCACCGGTCCCACCGTTCTGCAGCTGGGTGATCGCGTCGTTGGCGATCTGGTTCGCCCGCGTCAACGCCTCCTGCCGTGTCGGATCACCGGTGCCGGACTGGCGTTCGAGGTCGTTGATCGCATCGGTGGCGGCCCGCCTCGCGTCCTCCATCGCCTGTCGTCGCACCGGATCCGTGACGGCCGAGCCCGTTCCGCCGGTACCGCTGCCGCCTCCGAGGCCGAGCCCGTTGTCCAGCGCCTCCTGGGCTTGCCGCAACGCCTCGCGGCGCGCCTGCGCCTCCGGCGAGTCGCCCTTCGTCTCGTCGATCAGTTTCTGGATGGCGTCGTGAGCGGCCTTCTTGGCGTCCTCCACGGCCTTCTTCGCGACCGGATCGGTCTCCCGCTCGCTGGAGTTCGCACCGGAGCCCGTGCCACCGCCACCCGCGGCGGCATCTGTGCCCTGACCGCCGCTCTTCCCCGGTCCCCCCGTGGGAGGACCGAAGAACGGCGGCATGCCGTTCGAGATGTCGACGACGCCGTCGCCATCGACGTCGACGGTGCTGCTGCCACCACCGGTACCAGTCCCACCGGATCCGGCGCCGGGCGAAACGATGTTGCTCTGGAAATCGGTGAGACTGTTACCGGTGCTCTGGTAGCTCGACGACAGATCGAGCAGCGCCCTGCGCAGCTCCGGCAACAGGTTGTTCTGCTCGTCGCGCTGGATCACCGCGCTGAGATACGCGCCGGCGTCGAACTCCTGCTCCAGCGTCGCCATCGCGTCGGCCAGCTTGACGACCTGCTTGCCGTACTCCTTGACCCGGTTGGCGAACTGGGCCTCGATCTCGGCCACCTTCGCCTGGAAGAAGACGAGGGCCTTGGAGGCGCCTCGCAGCGCGTTCGAGTAAAGCTCCACCGCTTCCTGGACGAGCTGGCTCCGCTTCATGACCACGTCGTCGGCGAAGCTCTGGAACTGGTCGCCGGTGAACCCCGTGAACGCCTCGCCCATCTGGGTCGTCTCGTCCCAGAAGGACCGGCGGAACTGCAACAACCGATCGCTCGCCACGTTGAACCCGACGGCCAGGGCGTCGAACGAGGCAGGCGCGCCGGGGTTGAGCGCGTCTCCCGCCATCGCCTTGAACTGGGCCAGCGACTGGATGCTGTCGGCGTCGAGGCCACCGCCAGCCGCCGCCGGGTCAGTGCCTTCAGGACTTGTCACGCCGAACCGCCCTCACCAAGTCGAGTTCCCGCACCACGACCGTCCACAAACGAGCGACCGCCAGCACCAGGGGCGCTGACGGTCAACTGCCACCGGGTGCTAGAGCCTGTCGGCGTTGCACTTGTCGGTCTGCTCCAGGTTCGAGCAGGCCTTCTCCAGGCTCCCCTGCACGTCGTGCATGAGCTTCTTCAGCTCTTCCGCGTGCAGCGACAGCTTCTTCTTGCGATCTCCCAGCAGCGTCTCCAGCCACGTCGCCGTGGAGAAGTTGCCCGCGTGTGCGGGCAGTGAGAGGAGCTGCTGGAAAGGGCCGAGATCGTCCATCAACACGCCCATGCGAGCGGCGATCGCCCGCACGGCTTCCGGGTCGATGGTCGTCTTGGTGCCACCGTTGGCCATGTCGCTCGCCTTTCGTCGAAGCGGGGCTGGTGGTGCCGGCCGGAGAGCGGACCGGCACCACCGGCGCACCTCAGAAGTTGAACGTGGAAGCCGTCGAGCGGTCGCTGTCGTGCATGTTGTTCGAGTTCTTGTTCAGGTTGACCGAGATCTGGTTGAGCACCTCGTTGCTCTCAGTCAGCTTTTGGGTGATCCGGTCGGCGCACGTGTTGTACTGCTTCGCGGTTTCACCGTCGAACGACTCCATCAGGTTCTGCACCTGCTGGGTCAGCGCCTTGACGTTCGCCTCGATGTTCGCGTTGGCGGTCTGCATCTGACGCACGCCGTCGGCAAGCGCCTGGTAGTCGTAAACGATCGCTCCGGTCACGGTTCACTCCTGAAGAATTTGTTACGAACGGAAAGAAGAACGGGCTTGGAGGGAGATCAGAACGAGCCGGCCTCGTCCGTGGACTGCAGGGTGTTGGCGGCACGGCTGAGCGTGGTGGCCATCTCGTTGAGGGTCGAGACGATCTCCTTGGTCTTGGCGTCCCACTCCTGGTGGACCGTGATCAGCTTCTGGATCATGGCGCCCGAGTTGATCGAGGTCAGCGTGTTGATGTTGTTCTGGAGGGTCCGCTGCTCGCTCGTGATGCGCTCAGCCTCCTGCGAGTGCTTGTTCGCGATCTCGATGACCTGCTGCGGAGTAAGCCTGGTCTTGCTCATCGTGTATCTCCTTGATCGTCCCTGCTGGAGAATGGCCACCCATTCGCAAGGGCGCCTGAACTGGATTAGATGCCCGTCGTACATCCGATTTCTTCGGAATCCACCCGCCTGGGCGTCGACGGGGGAAGATCCCTCATGAGCCCGTTCTGGCGAGCTCGGTGACCTGGCTGAGGACCGCGCGCTGAGGGTCGAGCGCGGGTCCGACGGGCAGCAGCGCGAGCAACGCCGACGGCACGGCGACGGGGCGCGCTCCACCCAGGTTCAGCGACGCGGCAACGGATTCATCGGAAAGCGGATAGCGCACCCCGAGGTCGGTCACGAGGAACCCGGTGCCCGGCAACGCACCGGGAGCGGGCATCGTGTGCACGAGTGCCCCGGTGCCCGCCGGGATCACGACACGGTCCGCTGTGGATCCGACGACGTGCTTGCCGGCAGGGGCCACCGCTGCTTTGTCCGCCGCGATGGGCACCAGCACCAGCCGCGGCACGCGGCCCTCGTCCGCGGCGAGGTCGAACCTGGCGCACGCGGACATGCCCACTCCGAGGTCCGCCAGGGCGGGAGGCTGCGGTGGAAGGCCGTCCTGGGCCGGGGAAAGCAGTTTCAGGCCCGCGAGCGCGTCCGGTCCCGTGATGATCGGCACGACCCGCGTGTTCGGGTAGGCGTTGCGGATGTCGGGAGAGGCCAGCAGCATCGCCGCGATCGTCCGGCTGATCGGCATCAGCCCGTCGGCGCGCAGGACGTAGTACTCCTCGGACGAGATCGCCGGGTTGCGCACCTGGAACACCTGGCCGACCAGGCTCGGGCGTCCTCCCACGGCCTGTCCGGGTGTGCCGGCGCGATCGATCGCCGGCGCCTTCAGGTCCACGCCCGAGGGGATGACGTTCAGCCACGCGGGCGAGACCGGCAGCACCCGTTCCTGGCTGTAGCCCAACGCCTCCAGCGTGGGCGCGTCCACGATGCGATGCCGCACTCCCCGCCACACCAGCTGCACGACACCGTCCGGTGTGGACACCAGGAACGACTGGTCGTCCGGCACGGGTTGTCCCGGTTCCTGGTCGAGACGCAGCGTCACGGTCGGTGCGCTCACCACCGCCTGCCTGTCCGGCGGCCGCGCGCACACCGTCCACTGCGCCTTGTTCACCCGGTCCGCGGTGGGAATGCCGTCCGGCGCACCGGGAATCCCGATCGGCGCACCGACCGAGACACCGGTCAGCGAGTTCTGGCTGACGGAGAACTTCGACCCGGACTGCCCGGCCGCCAGCATCGCCGACGCCATGTTCAGCACCGGGCGGAGCTCGCCGCCGAGGTACACGTACCGCGCCCCGGTCTCCTCGGCCAGCACGATCGCGCCGTCGGTGCGCCAGGAGTTGTTGCCGCGCGGCGAGAACAGCCCGACGATGCCGAAGATCGCCATGATCACGCACGCGAGCAGCACCCCGAAGACCGTGCCGTTGTTGAACCGCCGGTTCGGGTGCTCCAGCACGTCGGGCCTGCCCTGCGCGAGCCCCGCGACCAACCGGCCGACGACGAAGAAGTAAGCCTGGACCTGATCTCTGCGTGACTGCATCAGCCGCTCAGCCCCCGGATCCAGGAGTACACGTCCAGCACCGCGAGCAGCAGCGGGATGACGGCGATCGCCGTCGCGTACTCGAAGATGTCGACCGCGCGGCCCCAGTACGGGCGCAGTCGTTTACCGGGCAGGTAGTGGCTCAGCACACCCAGCCCGAGGCCGACGGCCACGAGCGGTGCGAGCACCGCCACCGCGCGGAGGAACGGCTCCTCCGGCATCCCGAGGCGCACCGCCAGCGCCACTGCCGTCAACCCGGCCGGCACGAGCAGCGACCAGCGGGGCACCACGCCGGTGAGGTGACGGGACCGCAGCAGCAACAGCAACGCGCACACCGACGCCGTGATCATCGCCCACATCTCGCCCGGCCGGACGAGCACGAGCAGCAGCACCGTCTGGACGATGCCGTACCCGATGTAGAACGCTTTGAGGTAACCGAAAACGACGGTGCTGCGTTCCACCACGACCCGGTGCGGCACCGGGTCGATGTCCTCCTTCACCTCCGGTGCGTCCGTGGGCAGCATGGGCAGCTTCAGCCCGCCGAGCCGGAACGCGCCACCTGGCGCGAAGAGGATCGCGATGAAGTTCACGACGATGCCGATGCCCGCCGACTGAGCAGCGGTCAGGTCGCTCGCCACCCAGATCACCACCGGCGCCAGCAGTGTGAGCAACGCGGTCAGCGCGGTGGTGAAGATCAGCACAGCGTCGGCGACGGCCACCAGCGCGAGCACGACCGCGACGACTCCGGTGGCGACCGCCGTCACGAGCCGCACCGGGACGCCTCCCAGCGGGGCGATCTGCACCGCCGCGAGCCATCCACCGGCGACAGCCCAGATCACACCGGCGCAGGCCAGCGCCGTTCCATCGACGACCTTGCCCTTGGCACGGGCCAGCGCTCCCGCCACCGCGATCAGCACGACTCCGGTGATCAGGGGAACCAGCCACAGCGTCTGGGGTTTCCCGCCCACCAGCAACGCGACGAGCCCGCCGAGCAGCGCGACCAGCCCGCCGATCCGCAGCATCCACCTGGTGCGCTGCGGAGTCCACTGACCGGCGTCGGCCCGCACCCGCTCGGCCACGCCGTCGACGAGGTCGTCGTAGTCGAGTGGTGGGAGCGCGTCCTCACGCGGTCTCAAGTAGACGGTGTCGCCGTCCAGCAGGTTCAGCTCTGCGGCGGAGCGGTCCTCGTCCAGAGGGGACTCGCCCAGTCGTTGGGCGACCCAGCCCTCGTGGTCGACGCTCTGCTCGACCCACTCCTTCCCGAACTGGGCCAGCACGGACGGCAGCAGGTCGACCAGCTGCACGTCGCCCGGCAGGGCCACGTCCACCGCGTGATCGCCGAGAACGAACCGTAGCCGGGTCGGTGCATTTGTGCGAGACTGCGTGCGTTCTTCCATATCGAGCCCCGGATTCTTCCTGGCGAACGACAACTCTCGAGTAGCGAAATCCTGGCGCGGAACCTAGTTCCCGACCTCCCCGGTCAGCCGGCACGAGGCCCGCGTCACGCCACGTCGAGGGAAACCCTTCACCAAGGAGAGTCACGGTGGGCACCGAGGCATTCACCAGAAAGGCGCGTCGACCCGGCCCGACGGCGCCCAGCGACGAGATCGAGCTGCAACCACCACCGGCGGTGCCGGAAAACACGGGTGGGGCGATCAGCTCGGTCCTGCTCTACGCACCCATGGCGCTGAGCTCGCTGGCCATGGTCCTGATGTTCGTCCGGCCCGGCTCCGGCCCGCTGGCCTGGGTCGGCGCGGGACTCATGCTCGTCGCCGCGATCGGCATGCTGCTGGCGCAGCTGCTCCGCGCCGGTGTGGAGCACAAGCAGAAGCTGCACGGCGATCGGCGTGACTACGTGCGTTATCTCGGCCAGGTGCGGGAGAAGATGCGCGGCGCGCTGACCCAGCAGCGCAAGGCGGCCCTGTGGGTGCACCCGCACCCCGGTGCGCTGTGGTCCATGGCGATGGGCTACCGGTTGTGGGAACGCCGTCCCGCGCACGACGACTTCGGCGAGGTCAGGATCGGGCTCGGCAAGCAGCGCGGCTCGACGAAACTGCTGCCACCGGAGACCAAGCCGCTGGAAGACCTCGAACCGTTGTCCGCGCACGCGCTGCGCCGGTTCATCCGCGCCTACTCCACTTTGGACAACGCGCCGATCGCCGTGTACCTGCGCGGGTTCGCGCGGTTGCAGTTCCAGGGCGCGCCTCAGGACGTGCGCGGGCTGGTGCGCGCGATGCTCGGACAGCTCGCCACCGCCCACGGTCCCGGCGACGCCCTCGTCGCGCTGTGCGTGAGCGACGAGGCGCGGGAGCACTGGGACTGGGTGAAGTGGTTGCCGCACAACCAGGATCCCGGCTCGCGCGACGCCAGCGGCACGCGCCGCGTGGTCACCGACAGCATCAGCGAGCTCGAACAGCTCCTCGGCGGCGTCGAGTTCACCGGCAGGCCCTCGTTCGAGCCGGACAGCCCGATCACGGCGAGCGAGCCGTTCGTGGTGATCGTGCTCGACGGCGTCTCCCTGCCCGCCGACCACCGCATCGCCGAGGAGGGGTACCGCAACGTCGTCGTGCTCGACCTCGCCGGCACGCTCTCCTGGCAGGCCAGGCCGCACACCCTGCACGTCGAGGTGACCGCCACCAGCCTCGGCACCGTCTCGTTCGACCGGCTCGGCAAGCCGTCGACCAGCCCGCTGTGCCGGCCGGACGCGCTGAGCCCGCAGGCGACCGCCGCGCTGGCGAGGCTGATCGCGCGCCACCGCATCGGCGAGGTGCAGGACAACGAGGAACCGCTGGCGAGCGACTACGAGCTGCCGAGCCTGCTCGGGCTGGGCGACCTGAGGACGTTCGACCCGGTGCCGTACCGGCAGACCCGTGCGGGCGCCCGGAAACGGCTGCGCGTGCCGATCGGCATGACGTCGACCGGAACACCGATCGAGCTGGACATCAAGGAAGCGGCCGAGGACGGCATGGGCCCGCACGGCCTGCTGATCGGCGCCACCGGTTCCGGCAAGAGCGAGCTGCTGCGCACGCTGGTGCTCGCCATGGCGGCCACGCACTCGTCGGAGGAGCTGAACCTCGTCCTGGTCGACTTCAAGGGCGGCGCGGCGTTCCTCGGTTTCGACGAGCTGCCGCACACCTCCGCGGTCATCACGAACCTCGCGGACGAGCTGGAGCTGGTCGACCGCATGCAGGACGCGCTGACCGGCGAGCTGAACCGGCGCCAGGAGCTCCTGCGCGCGGCGGGGAACTATGCCTCACGCCGCGACTACGAGGCCGCTCGCGGGCAGGGCGTGCCGCTGGAACCGTTGCCCGCGTTGTTCATCGTGGTCGACGAGTTCAGCGAGATGCTGGCGAGCAAACCCGAGTTCGTCGACGTGTTCGCGATGATCGGCCGGCTGGGCCGCAGCCTCGGCGTGCACCTGCTCCTCGCGAGCCAGCGGCTCGACGAGGGCCGGATCCACAAGATCGAGAGCCACCTGTCGTACCGGATCAGCCTGCGGACGTTCTCGGCCATGGAGAGCCGCAGCGTGCTCGGTGTCCCGGACGCCTACGAGCTGCCCAACAACCCTGGCAACGGTTATCTGCGTCCGGACACGACGTCGTTGATCAGGTTCAAGGGCGCGTACTGCTCCGGCCCGTACCGTCCGCCGGTCAGCAAGCGGCTGCGGCGTTCCGAGGTCGAGCAGCAGCTCGTCGCGTTCGGCACGGAGTACGTCGCGCCGAAGGTCACACCGTCCGATGTGGAGCAGGAACCGGACAGGACCGAGCAGAACACCACGACGATGCTGGAGGTGATGATCTCCCGGCTGCGCGGTATCGGACCGGTGGCGCACCAGGTGTGGCTGCCGCCGCTCAAGCAGGCGCCGACGCTCGACCAGCTGCTGCCGCCGCTCGTCGACCACCCGGAGCTCGGCCCGCGTCCGGTCGGCGAGTACGACGCCTCGACCCTGTCCGTCCCGGTCGGTCTGGTCGACCTGCCGGCTCAGCAGAAGCGCGAGCTGCTCACCGCACAACTCGCGGGCGCCAAGGGCAACATCGGCATCGCCGGTGGTCCGCAGAGCGGCAAGAGCACGCTGCTGCGCACGCTGATCAGCGCTCTGGCGTTGTCCCACACCGCGGCCGAGATCCAGTTCTACTGCCTGGACTTCGGCGGCACGCTCAGCCCGCTCGCCCGGTTGCCGCACGTCGGCAGCATCGCGGGCAGGCTCGACCGCGATCGCGTGACGCGGACCGTCATGGAGATGTACAACCTGCTGTCCCAGCGCGAGCAGCTGTTCGCGCAGAACAACATCGACTCGATGACCAGCTACCGCCGGGCCCGCGCACGGGGACAGTTCCTCGACGTAGATCCGTACGGTGACGTGTTCCTGGTCGTCGACGGCTGGTTCACGATCCGGCAGGACTACGAGGAGCTGGAACCCCGCTTCACCGAGCTCGCCTCGCGCGGTCTCGGGTTCGGCATCCACCTGGTCGTGGCCGCGAGCCGGTGGTCGGACATGCGGCCGTGGCTGCGCGACGTGCTGGGCACCCGGTTCGAGCTGCGTCTGGGCGACCCGCTCGAGTCCGAGGTCAACAGCAGGCTGGCGGCCACCGTTCCCGCACTGCCCGGCCGCGGCATCACGACCACCAAGATGCACTTCCTCACGGCACTGCCGCGCATCGACGGCACCAGCCGCACCGACGACATCGCCGAGGCCACCGCGGAGATCGCGGAAGCCCTCGACCTGCCGTCGGCACCGCGGGCGCCGAAGGTCCGGCTGCTGCCCAACCAGCTGACGGTCGCGGAGCTCCCGCCGCCCACCGCGGAAGCGCCGCAGGTCGACCTGACGATGGCGCTCGGCATCGAGGACGGCGCGCTCGGGCCGCAGTGGCACGACTTCGACGCCAACCCGCACCTGATGATCTTCGGTGACGCCGAGACGGGCAAGACGAACCTGTTGCGGCACATCGCGGGTTCCGTGGCACGGCACTACGCCCCTGCCGACGGACGGGTGATGTTCGTCGACTTCCGCCGGGAGCTGCACGACGCCGTCCCGCAGGACAACCAGGTGAACTACACGGTCAGCACGGACGGTCTGGAGTCGTCGATCAAGCAGGTCGCCGAGCTGTTGCAGAGCAGGGTGCCGGGGCCGGAGATCCCGCCGAGCAGGTTGCGTCAGCGCGACTGGTGGACCGGTGGCCGGTTGTTCGTGCTGGTCGACGACTTCGAGTTGATGGAGTCCGGCGCCTTCAACGACCCGATGGCGCCGCTGATGCCGTTGTTGCAGCAGGGCGCGGACATCGGTCTGCACGTGATCGTCGCCAGGAGCACGACCAACGCGAGCCGCACGATGATGAACCCGCTGATGCGGCGGTTGTGGGAGCTGGGCACGCCGGTGGTGATGTTCTCCTGTCCGAGGGAGGAGGGCACGTTCGTCGGCAACGTCAAGCCGAAGACGCTGATCCAGGGCCGCGCCCAGTACGTCAACCGGCGCCGGGTGGTCAACCTGGTGCAGACGCCGATCGTCGAGTAACGGGACGGGGTGGAGGTCGCCGGGCCTCCACCCCCATGAGCCAAAACGGCCCGTCGCCAAGTGGCGACGGGCCGTTCTTCGCGTTGCTCAGCTCTTCGTGTCCAGGCGGCGGGCAGGCGCCCAGCGGCGACGCCGTGCGGCCGGAAGCACGACCACCGCGAACCCGACAGCCATCACGATCACCGCAGCGCCGATGAGCCCCAGCGTCACCAGCAGCGTGCTCGCGCGGTCCTGCCACGGCGGCACCGGGAAGCTCGCGGCCGCGGGCACCGGCGCCACCACAGCGCCGGCCTCGCCTTCTTCCGGCAGGACGGCCGTCACGGCCGCCAGCGGGTTCACCGTTCCCCACCCGTACTCCGGGGACGGCGCGTTCGCGGGAGGACGGTCCGCGGTGGCGTGCAGTCGGTGCAGCACCTGCGCGGCCGTGAGCTTCGGGCGGTAGGCGCGGACGAGCGCCGCCACTCCGGTCACGAACGGCGCGGCGTAGCTGGTGCCGCTGGCCTCCCACTGGCCAGGTCCGCCGGGGCCGATGCTGCACACGTTCACGCCGGGAGCCACCAGCCCGACGTGAGGGCCGGTCACCGAGAACGACGCGCGCTTGCCCTCCTGGTCCACCGCACCGACCGCGAGCACCGACTTGTCGGTCGCGGGGTACGGCGTGGGGCTGCCGTCGTTGTCGTTGTTGCCGGAAGCCGCCACGATCAGCACGTCCCGTTCGGCGGCGTGGGCGACGGCGGCGGTGAGCTCAGGCGTGGGTCCACCGGCACTGGCCGACACGTTGATCACCCGCGCGCCACCGTCCACCGCCGCGCGGATGCCCTGCGCGAGCGACGCGGCTGACGCGTCCTTCGCCTCGTTCGCCACGCGGATGGGCAGAACTGTCGCCTCCGGTGCCATGCCGGCGAACAACGTGTCCCCGGCGGTCGCGGCGGCGATGATGCCCGCGACGAACGTGCCGTGGCCGAAGCAGTCGTTGCTGGCGGGTTTCCCGCCGGGGTTGCGGACGTCCAGACCTTGCTGCACGCGGCCGGCCAGTTGCGGACTGCCCGCGTCGACGCCGGTGTCCACCACGCCGACCGTCACTCCCCCGCCTCGGGTGAGCGGCCAGACCCGTTGCGGCGCCAGCTGTCGCTGCGCCCACGGCACGTCGGTGACCTTCTGTGGCGGTGCACCGAGGCATTCCTGGCCGGGGCGCAGGACTCCTGGCTGGGCGTTGCCCGGCAACGAAGTCGCGGCGAACACGAGCGCGGCGCCCAGCACCGGCAGCACCTTGCGGTTCACGACGTGACCTCCGCCATCGGCGTGGTCAGCCGTGCCACGTGGTCCTCGTCGTCGACCAGCCGCGCCACCACGGCCCGGCGGGTCCGCCAGGCCTGGTCGAGCTTGGCCAGCGCCACCTCGTCCCGTGCCAGGGCGTCCGCGGGATCCTCACCGGGCAGCAACTCCCGCGCCAACAGGGCCTGCTCCGGCCGCCGCACGTCACCGTCCTGTTCGGACTCGTCGACGCGCAGGCCCAGCACCTTGAGCCGGCAGCCGCCGCGGAACACCGTCTCCTCGAACGCCCGGCCCATGAACAGCTCCGACGTGCGCCGCGCGGTGGCGGGCCAGATCAGCACGTCCAGGTCCGCACCGGGAGTGGTGACGTCGAGCTGGGCGCTCGCGCTGAGGAAGCCGGGCTCCATCAGCACGCTCCCCACCGGGTGGGGCTGTCCGCCGTGCAGCTCGTGCTGGCGCAGCACGACTTTCCGGTGCGTTGGCAGGCGCCTGAGGCCTGAGGTCAGGCAGGCCAGATAGCCGTCGAACGGTTCCGGTGCCCCGTCGGCCAGCGCTTCGTTCAACGCCACCGCGCCCGCCGCGCCCTTGCCCAGCAACAGGCAGACCGCGACGTAGTCGGCCTTGGCCTCGGGGCGCAGCATCGGCCACGCCGACAGGCCTACGTTCACGGCCGCCAGCGCCTCGGTGTACTGGGCGCCGGCGCTCACCGCCAGCCGGGACTGCTCGGCGGTGGTGCTGGAGCGGTCGGCGAACTCGATCACGACGGCTCGGCGTGGGGTGGCGGGGGCTTCGAGAGGTTCCTGGGGTGGTTCGGTGGACGCGGGCTCTGGGGCCGCGGGTGTAGCTGGGCCGGACACGGTCACGATCGGAAGTGGTGGCGTGATCGCGAGCGGGGCCGCGGCGGGTTCGGAGGTGGTGTGAGCCGCAGTGGTCTGAGCGGTGGCGAGTGGTTCGTGGACGACCTGGTCGGTGGTCACGGGAGCGGCAATCGTCTCTGGGCGTTGCGGGGCAACGGGTTGCTGCGCGGGCCCGGTTGAAGTGCTCACCGGCACGGGCGGAGTCAGCACAGGTGGAGGCGCCACGGGCATCGGCGCGACCGGGGTCGGCGTGGGGGCCGCTGACGCGGGCATGGGTGGAGCTACCGACGCAGGCGGGACCACGGGTGCGGACACGGGCGGAGCCATCGGTGCGGGTGGGGCAACCGATGCGGACACTGAGATGGCCTTCACCGGCGCGGGCGTCACCGCCGCGAGCCCCGCCGTCCTCTCCACCTCAGGCCGCGAATCAACACCGTGCACGAACCGCGGCGGCGGCGCGGCGGTCTCCTGCCCCCGCAACGACCACGCCCGCGACTCCAGCGCGGCGATCGCGGCCGGGTCGAACGTCCCCAGTGGACGGAGGCGGGAGGCGCGCCGGTGTGCGGGGCCGAACTGGTCGATCAGCAGCCGGGCCGCGTCGAGTTCCCGTTCGGTCACCTCGCGGCCGTGGGCGCCGATCGCCAGGGTCCACCACTTCGGGTCGAAGCGGGTGGCGACGGCCGACTGTTCGCCGTCCAGCAGCACGTGCACGCCGCCCGGCACGACCTCCGCGACCACGTCGAGCGAGGACAGCAGGCGGTAGCGGTGTGCGCCGTCGGGCTGCCAGCCGGCGGGTGCGGGGGCCACGTCGATCACCTGCGGCGGTTCGCCGCCGGGTGACTGGCGCAGCATGGTCGCCAGCGGAGTGAGCGGTTCGGTCACCGAGGCGTCCGGCACGACGGTGTGCAGGCCGCCCTTGCCCAGCACCTGAAGGCCCGTGGTGATCGTGACCGGGCGGCCCAGCAGGCGGGCCAGGGTGCGTGACCACTCCGGTGCCGTCACCGGCAGCGCGGCGGGCACCACGAGGAGGTCGGCGCGCACCTCGGCGGACAGGCGGCTGATGATCTCCGCCACCGCGGCCGGCGTCACGGCGCCGACGATCAGCTTGGGGATGCGCGGGTTCAGCGGCACCCCGAACGCGGGATCGCCCAGGCCCGCGGGGCTCGATCCCTCCGGACGGATCGCGAGGCCCGCCGGGACGCACTCGGCCACCGCTCCCTGCGCCACGACGGGCGAGTGCGGCAGTTCGTACTCCCACGCGGGCACGGGGAACCTCGAGCTCACCACCACGGCGCCGCTGCAGCCGGGGCCGAAGCGGCGCCAGCCGGTGCCGCCGGTCGTGCGGTTGACGTACAGGCCGATGCCGCGGCCCGCCGTCAGCGGACCGTCGGGGGCGAGCACGTCGAGGCCGCAGTCGTCGGCGACGCCCTTCAGCCACGGGCCGCACGTGCCCTGCGCGTGCCCCAGGTCGGACACGCCGAGCCACGCGGCTTCCAGCGTCGCGCCCTCGGAGGACGAACGCAGGGTCGCGAGACGGTCCTTGATCGTGTCGTACAACGCCGGGTGGCGGTGGGCGCCGGACGAGGCGAGGAAGAGCACGTTGCCCGGCACGGCCGGAATGGTGGAGAGCACGGCGGTTTCCCGCGGTGTCTCGTCGCGGCGGCGGAGCAACACGTGCGGGCCGCACTGCTCGGCGAGCAGAACGCCTGCCGCGGGCGATGATGGGTGCGCCGACCGTGCACTGGTCGCGGGTGCAGACACGATGCGACCTCCTGTTCGTACTTCCCCGACACGGCAATCGATATCACCGGAACGCGCCGTCGCGGGACGGCTCCGGTGGCCCCCGGCCCGACTGCCGGGGATATCCCTCACTCGGGCGGTGAACGTCCGGTGAAGACCGAACGCCCGCCGTCCGGGAGTCCTGACCGGTCGGCGGGCGTTCAGCGGGAGAGGGCGGCACGGTCCGCCGGGGTGTCGGGGAGTGGTGGCGAACCGTGCGCACCTGTCGTCCTTCACAGGACGCCGCCGCATTGAGCGCGGAAAGCGTGGTCCCCCTGCAGGACAACGATTCCCGCCACACCGTCAGTGCGGCTGGAACGAGCCTAGGCACCGCGGGACAGCCGGATCAATGCCGATTTTCCGCAGTGTTTTCCGCATTTCGCGCGGGTCACCCCGGCGTCAGTCGTTTCACCGCGGACCGCACGTCGTGCCGCACCTGGGACAGCACCTTCCCGGCGAGCCTGTGCCGGGGCGGCCGGTACGGACCTCCGTACAGGCCGCAGTAGTCCATCGCGAACTTGATCATCTGCACCACCGCCGGCCGTCCGAACCACCGCAGCGGACCGTCCAGCGCGCACCGCAGTGCCTCCGCCTCCACCAGCATGCCCGACGCGAGCAGGTCGGCCAGCTGCACCGCCTGTCCCGGGAACACGTTGGGCAGCGCCCCGATCCACCCGGAGGCACCGGAGAGCAGGCTGTCCACCACGATCGCGTCGCCGCCGGTCATCACCGCCGTGCCCGGCGCGAGTGCCAGTGTCTTCCAGATCTTCGTCACGTCGCCGGAGAAGTCGCAGACGCCGACAACGTTGTCCAAAGACGACAGTTCGGCCAGGGCCGCGGGGCTGAGATCGACCCGGCAGCCGGACGGGTTGTTGCTCACCAGCACCGGCACTCCGGCGGCCGCCACCGCCTCGTAGTGCAGCACGGTTTCCGCGTGGCTGGGCTCGTAGGACAACGGCGGCATGCACAACACCGCGTCCACACCGTCTTCGGCCGCCTGCCCGATCCGGTCGACGACCTGATGCGCACCGGCGTCGTGAACCGCGGCCACGATCGTCGCGCGCGAACCGACCGCGCGGACCGCGGCCCTCGTGACCTCGCGCTGTTCCGCGCACGTGAGCGAGCCGGACTCGCCGAGGGCGAAGGAGTTCACCAGCACTCCGCTGCACCCGTTGCGGACCAGCCAGGCGCAGTGACGTTCGAACCGGTCCACGTCGACGCGCAGGCCCGCGGGTGCCCGCGCGTCCAGCACGTACGGCACCACCGCCGCGGCGAGGACTCCGCCGAGGTTCTTCCCGCGCAAGCACTCACCCGGCCTTGGTTCGCACCGGCAGCGACTGAGCACCCCGCGCCACCACGACGCGCGGCGGCCACATGCTGGGGTCGAGCACGCCCCAGCCGTAGGCCTTCGACACCGCCGACATCCTGCTGGCGACACCGAACTGCTCCACCACCGCGTCGATCCGCTTGCGCGCCGCCTGCGTGCCGATGCCGAGGTCGGCGGCGATCTGGTCGACGGTCCACCCCTCGGCCACGCGTTCCAGGACGCGCGCGTGCGGAGCGCTCAGCGTGAACCCTGCGTCCGGCCGCGTGGTCGGGTGGACGGAGGCAAGGAGCACGCCCTGAGCGGCCCGCACCACCACGCTGAGCACCTGACGCGCCCGCGTCCGGCGCACGTCGACGTGCTCGCGGAACACGCCTTCACCCTTGCCCTGCAACGAAAGGCAGAGCCCGAGCAGCGCCATCTCGTGGCCGGGCCCGAACAGGCAGGTGAAATCCGCCCCGGCCAGGTCCTCCGGCCGGCAGGCGAACTGCCTCGCGAAACCCGCGCTCACCTCGCGCAGCTGAAAGGCGCCGTCGAGGAAAGCGATGTTGCGGCCGTGCACTCCGGCCATCAGGTCCTGACCTGTCATTCGTCCATCACCACCACGCGTTGCAGCGAACGGGAAGTCCGCGATGATCTTCGTTCACATCATTCGACCACGCGTCCACATCGTGAACAATGCGCTTCGCCTGGAACCATTTCCGCATTTCGCGCACGTGATTTCCGCAAAACGATCAGCGCGTCGCGGTTGCACCTCTGGTCCTGGTGCGAACGCGGTAGAGGCTCGTGGAGGCGGCGATGAACAGCTCGTCACCATCCGGTCCGCCGAAGCACACGTTGCCGACCTTCTCCGGCACCGGAATCTTGCCGAGCCGCGTGCCGTCCGGCGCGTAGACCTGCACCGAGTCGCCACTGGAGGTCCAGACGTTGCCGTGCTCGTCGACGCGGAAGCCGTCCGCCACACCGGGTTCGACCTCCGCGAACACCCGGCCGTCTCGGCACTCCCAGTCGCTGCTGACGTCGTAGACGCGGATGCAGTGCTGCCCGCCGCCGTCGGTGCGCAACGCGGCCGAGGTGTCCGAGACGTAGAGCCGCCGTTCGTCCGGCGAGAACGCCAGCCCGTTCGGCTCCTCCACGTCGACGACCACCGCGGTCAGCTCGCCGGTGCCCGGAACGAACCGGAACACGTGGTGGGCGCCGTACTCCCGCTCACCGGGATGCCCCTCCTGCGGCAGGATGATCCCGTACGGCGGATCGGTGAACCAGATCGCGTCGTCGGACGCGACCACTACGTCGTTGGGAGAGTTGAACCTCGCGGACCCGAAGCGGTCGACCAGGACCGTCGTCGTGCCGTCCGGTTCGGTGCGCTCGACCGCGCGCCTGCCGTGCGAGCACGTCACGACGCGTCCCTGACGGTCGAGTGTCCGGCCGTTGGTGAACTCGACGTCCGTGCGGTCCACCGTCACCTCTGCGGTCGCGGCCGACCAGCGCAGGATCCGGTTTCCGGGGATGTCGGACCAGATGACGGCGTCCTCGCCCGGCAGCCACAGGGGCCCTTCGCTCCACGTCGCCCCGCCGCCGAGCCGTTCGAGCCCGTACCGCGAATCGATCAGCTCGGTGAACCCGGGATCCTCCACGAGGACCTCCAGCGCCTCCCGCACCGGCACATCACCCACCTCTCGTTCGGTCCATGGAACCCCGTTCAGCATTTCGAACGCAATACGCGGATTTCGCACTTCCTTCGGTGTTCCGCGCAGTGACTCCGACGCCTTCGGGAATCCTTCACGACCACGGGTTCGCCCGCACGTCCCGTGCCAGGCTGGCCGGATGGTCACCCCAGCGACGCGGTTGGTCGAAGAGCAGACGCACGTGCTGCGCGAGGCGTTGACGACGGCCCTCCGTTCGATCATCACCGACCTGCCCCACCTGGCGGCCAAGATCACGACGCAGGCGACGCGCTGCCGGGCCACGATCTCCGAGCGGGTGTTCGCCGCGCTCGTCGTGGCGGCGAGGGGTGAGAACCCGAAGAAGGCGTTGCCGTTGTGCGTCGCCTCCGCGCTGTGGTGGATCTCGGCCGAGTCGGACACCCCCGGCGCGCAGTGCGGCGCGGTGCTCGCGATGCGGCACCTGCAGGCGGTCCGAGCGCCGGACAGCCGCAAGCTCGCGTGGTTCTCGGAGATCGCCCGCTCGACCACCTCGGCCCTCGAGACCGGACTCGCCGAGCACAGCCGCCCGCGCAGCGACATCAGCCGCAAGACGGTGCTGGCGCGGAACCTGGGGTTCGCCGGGGCGGCCTACGCGAGGGACGCGGCGATGGCGACCCTGCTCACCGACCGCCAGGCCGACGACGGGTGGCGCGGGTTCGGCGCGCTCTACGGAGTGATGCGGCAACTGCACGCCGACCACCTCCGATCCACAGTGGACCTGGATGCGCACCCGCGGCTCGTCGTGCCTCCGCTGCTGCTCGCACACGCCTCCCGGCAGGGCAGCGCGGGACGGGAGCTCACCCGCCTGCTGCGGTCCGTGCCCTCCGGCGACCCGGGCTGCCAGGCCGTGCTGCGCGACCTCCTGCGCTCACCGCGGACCGTGTCGGCCTACGCGCGAGACCTGCGCCGGTTGCACGGCAAGGCCTGTGGCCTTCTCGACGAGCTGGACTCGGCGGCCGAACCCCGCGCGGCGCTGAGGTCCGTTCTGGACTCGACGCTCGCCCTGCCGATGCCCGGCAGCCGCGAGCTCATCGGCGTGTGAGCGGTTCCTTCCGAATCACGCGGAACATGCTCCGACCGCCTTGCGATCAACGCGGTCCACAAAGGAGGGTTCCTCACATTCGTCAGGTACTCACCGGAGGTGACTGTGCGCGCAAGATTCAGCAGGGCTGTGCGAACGACGGGGGTCGCGCTCGTGCTCGCCTCGGCCGCGGCGACCGTGCTCGGGGTGACGCCCGCGAGCGCCGCCAGCACGTTCATGACGTTCGACCTCGCTTACCGAGGCAACAAGTTCCCTTCGCAGAGCGCCGCGATCAACGAGACGCGACCTGCCGCCGACAGGAAGTGCGTGCAGACCTACGGATTCCGGGCACGCGGGGTCGAGCCCGGCATGCTGTACGGCCTGCAACAGCCAGACGGGTCCAACAGGTGGGTCCAGCCGTGGCGCTGCTACAGCAACTGATTCCTCCCGGCGGAGACGCTTGCGAGGATCTCGGAAAGATTCCGCAGAATTTGGAACACCTCGCCTGAGCGTTGTCGGAACGACCACCGCCAGGCTTAGGTGACCGCACGTTCAAGATCTACTCATGGGAGGTTGCTGTGCTCACGAAGTTCGGCAGGACGGTGCGGACGACCGCGGTCGCGCTCGTCCTCGCCGCGGGCGCCGGAGTCGTGCTCGGTACCGCGCCCGCAAGCGCCGAGTCGTCGACGATCGACTTCGAGCTCGCGTCGCGATCGCCGCAGAAGCCCGCCTGGGAACCCTCGGTGAGGGCGACGGAGGGTGCGGCCAGCCGGCGCTGCTTCGGGGTGTACGGGTTCAGGACTCGCGACTACAAGCCGGAGAGCATCAACGGCTTCAACCGCGGCGACGGGAGCTGGGCCTGGTTCATCAAGTGGCGTTGCTACAGCAACTAGCCGACGGACCTCGAAAGCCCTGGACATTCGTCCAGGGCTTTCGCATGGCCAGGCCGCCCGTCGTCTTGCGATCCATTTCGGGGAACCGCACAGACGAACTCGTGTTCAGCTCAGGAGACCCAGATCCAGCGGTAGCGCTGCGCGTCCTCGCCACCGATGTTGAGCCGGGCGCGGTTCTCGGTGTTGCCCTCGCACCTGCCGCCGCCGTAGGTCTGCACGAACGGCGTTTCGTCGTGGCCGATGAACACGTCCGGGTGCTGACCCGACGGGCCGATCAGGCACCGGCCGTTCACGCGGATGCTCTTGACGTGGGAGACCTGGTACGAAACGGCCACGCACGACGAGAACGGCTGCGCCCGGCAGGTCGCCGCGACGGCCGAACCCGGTACCAGCACGGTGCTCGCCGACACGGCGGCCACCGCTGCCACTCCCGCCAGCCACGCCTTCTTGCGATTCATCATCTGCACCTTTTCCTTCACTTATCGGGAGATCGTCACCCAGCGGTAGCCGCGGTCGTCCTCGGTGAGCGCCCAGCGAACGGTCGCGGAGTTGTGCGTGTTGCTCTCACACCTGCTGCCGCCGTAGGTCTGGACGTCCGGGAACGCGTCGGCCACGTCGTCGACGTGGACGCTCGAGTACGTTCCGGACGCGCCGATCAGGCACCGCCCGTCCACACGGATGCTCTTGACGTGCGACGTCTGGTACGAGAGGCCGACGCAGGACTTGAACTCCGGCGCGTTGCACGTCGCGGCGGAGGCCGGGCCCGCGGTCAGCACCGCGATGCCGGCCGACGTCACGACCGCGGCGATTGCGCTCGCGGCCCACATGCGATTCATCTTCAGCAACCTTTCGTCGTACGAGCGCACCGGAGTGTGCCCGACCATCCATCCTGGACAGTCCGTCACGAAGAAATCCCCTAAGTATTCGGACTTCTGTCGGAGCCGAGTCCGGACTGGCCTTCCGCGACTTTCGGACGTTCCTCCTCAGCGCACGCATTGCGCAACGGTGTCGATCTTCCGACCATGTGACGCGCGTGCGAGCAGAGGAGCAGCGGAATGACAGTGAACGTCCGGCACACCTACATCGGGCCGGAGTTCACCGTCCCGCCCGCCGAGCCGATTTCCCTGCTGCGCGACTGGTTCGCGCTGGCCGTGGCACGCGACGTCGACGAGCCCGACGCGATCGCGCTGAGCACTGTCGCCGCGAACGGCCGCCCGTCCAGCCGCACCGTGCACGTGCACCGGATCACCCACCGCGGACTCGTCATCACCACCCACGCGACCAGCCGCAAGGGACAGGAGATCGAGCAGACCGGGCAGTGGTCCGGCGTCACGTACTGGCGGGAGACGAACCAGCAGATCACCTTCAGCGGCCACGTCGAGCCCGCCGACGCGGGGCTCGCGGACGTGCTTTGGCGGCAACGGCCGGCCCTGGTGAGGGCCATGTCGGCCACGACGGCGCAGAGCGAACCGCTGACCGACCAGAAGTCGTTGCTCGCGCGTGCCCTGGGCAGGCAGCGGATGCCGTTGCCCCGGCCACGCACCTGGGTCGCGCTCCACCTCGTGATCACCGAGGCGGAGTTCTGGCAGAGCAGCCCGGACGCGCTGCACCGGCGACTGCGCTACGACCTCACCGACGGCGGGTGGACGTCGGTCAGGCTGCAACCCTGAGTGGTTGTCCCGCCGAAGAACGCCGAGAGTTTTCCGGGTACTCCGGAAGGTTCCGCCCGTGCCGTGTCACGCCCTCTAGCTTCTGAACGATGAGGCCACCGCACTTGACCATCGCCACCCTGGCCGTTTCCGCGCTCTCGGCCGGATGTGCCGGCGGCAGTTCCGGTCCGCTGCCGGAGCCGACCACGGCGAGCCTGCGGCCGCCGGTGCCGGAGGGCTCGGTCGAGGTGACGGTGAAGGAAGTCAAGGACGGCAGGACCGTGTTGCTGTCCAACGGTTCCCAGATCCGCATCACCGGACTCGCCGAGCCGGGCACGTGCTGGGCGGAGGCAGGTGCGACGTTCGCCAGGACCACACTGCTGGACAAGACGGTCCGCGTCACCGAGTCCGCGCCGGACGCGTCGCCGCTGTGGCTGTCCGACGGCACCGACTACGCACTCCTCGCCGTGGGTGTGGGCGTGATGCGCACCGACTCCGGCGACTACCCGGCCTTCAAACAGGCCGAGCAGGCCGCGGCGGACAACGCGGCCGGCCTGTGGGGACCGCCCTGCAACGCCCAGCCCGCCGCGGCGCCACCGACGACCACGACGACGGTCACCACGCCGGCGCCGGCGGTGGCCCTCCCCGCACCGAAGACACCGCCCAGGACGCCGCCGAAGTCCCAGAAGCCGGCCGCGACTCCCGCGCCACCACCGCCCGCTCCTCCCGCTCCCACCTACGGCTGCCGGGTGACCTACCGCGTCACGGACCAGTGGAACGGCAGCTTCCGCACCGACGTGACCATCGCCAACACCGGCTCGGCCGCCGTCAACGGCTGGACGCTGAGCTGGATCTTCGGTGCGGGCCAGGCCGTCAACAACATGTGGAACGCGACCTACCGCCAGTCCGGTGGCTGGGTCGGCGCCACGAACGTCGGCTACAACCCGACCATCCCGCCCGGCGGTTCGCTGCTGATCGGGTTCACCGCCACGAACGGTGCCGGCAATCCCGCTCCCGGCGCCTTCTCCCTCAACGGCCGCTCCTGCACCACCGGCTGACCTGAGAACGTCTCAGCCGGTCCGCACGAGCGAGAGCGCGTCGGCGTGGAGGTAGCCGTTGCCGCTCGACACCCGGATCGTCACGGTCGCTGTGCCCGCCGCCAGCGAGATGTTCGCGAGTTCGCGCCTGGTCCAGCCGCTGGAGGCCGGAACGGTGAGGGTGCGCGTGCCTCCGGCCGCGTCGGTGACCGTGACCTGTGCGGCGCTGAGCGAGCATTGCGAGTTCTCGCGCACTGCCCATCACCGCGCCAGACGGGCGTGCTGAGCGCCGCTGCCCAGAACTGCCAAAGCCCTCCACCATGTCCAACGCCACATGAATCGCCCTACCAGGTCGTTCGACGACGTTCGACGATCCATCACGAACGAGACCCATAAGTCTCGTATTGACCACCAGAGAAGTCGGCCCTACGTTCACCCGTCGTTGGTCAGATCCGGCCAACGCATCACCGCTGTACGGGGGAACTGTGATGCGCGAAGGGTGGCGCACCGTGGCCGTCGCCATGGTGCTGGTGAGCGCGAGCTGCGCCGGCAACACGACCACGCCCACCGGGACCATCACCCCGTCCCGGACGCCTTCGATCGTCGCGCCGCCGAGCCTGCAGGACACGGTGAGGCTGACGGTGCACGGTGTGATCGACGGCCGCACGGTCCTGCTGTCGGACGGCTCCAGGATCGTCATCGACGGCCTGGCCGCACCCGAACCGTGCTGGGCTGCCGCCGCGGCTGTCTTTGCCAAGAGTTTCCTCCTGGACAGGCCCGTCCTGGTCGAACGCTTCCCGTCGGACGAGGAGGCGGCGCTGTGGCTCCAGGACGGCACCGAGTACGCGCTTCTCACCGTGGGCCAGGGCGTTCTGCGCGGCGACGCGCCCCACGACCCCGCCTACGGTGCCGCCGAGGACACTGCCAAGAGGGCCGGGCTGGGCCTGTGGGGCCCGCCGTGCCTCGGCCAGGCGACGCCGCCCTCCGGCTCCGCCACTCCTGCTCCCACGTACGGCTGCACCGTCACCTACCGGGTCGCCCACCGGTGGCAGAACGGCTTCCACGCCGAGGTGACCATCGCCAACACCGGCAACACCCTCGTCACCGACTGGTCGTTGCGGTGGACGTTCGCGCGCGGGGAAAGGGTGACCGACACGTGGAACACGAAGATCGAGCAGTCCGGCGCGACCGTGAAGGCCGGCGCCTCCGCCACGATTCCCGCGGGTGGCACGCAGTGGTTGCGGTTCAACGCCACGCAGGGACCGGAGAGCCCGGTCCCGCAGTCCTTCACGTTGAACGATCGGCGCTGTGACGTCAGGAGCGCGTGACCCTGGTGCAACTTCTTACTTACTTGTAAGTTAGAAGCATGACGATCCTGGCTGAGGTGGCCGCCACCGACATCGACGCGGTCGAGGAGTTCTGCGGGCTGTGGGAGAAGGCGTGGAACGGGCACGACGCGGACGCCGTCGCGGCCCTGTGCGCGGACGACCTCGTGTACGACGAACCGGCGCTGCGCTCGACGGAGTACGGCCCGGACGCCCTCCGCGCCTTCGTCACGCACATGAGCAGGACTTTCCCGGACTACTCGTTCACACGCATCGGCTACTACGCCGACGTGACGCGGCGCGCGCTCGTGGTGGCGTGGCACTTCACCGGCACCCACTCCGGCAACGGCCGGCGGGTCGAGTTCCACGGCGACGACCGGCTGGAGCTGGGCGAGGACGGACTGGTTCACGCCTACCGCTGCCTCTACGACAACAAGTTCGTGGAGCGCCAGGTCCGCGGCGAAGCCGTCAGGGGGTGAGCGGAACCGCGCCCGTCCGGATGCCCGCCGCGGCGCGCCGGGCGGTGATCCTCGAAGCGGCCGCCACCGAGTTCGCCCGCAACGGCCTGGCGGGCGGGCGCCTGGAGGTCATCGCCGAGCAGGCCGGTGTCTCGCACCCGCGCATCGTGCAGCTCTTCGGCTCCAAGAAGAAGTTGTTCCTGGAGGTCGTCGACGTCACCTTCGACAAGATCGAGGCCGTGTTCGAGCGCGCGGAGCCGACGTTGACCGCGCTGGGCGACGCCTATGTGAAGCTTCTGCGCCGTGAGCCGAGTACTGGTCTCGTGATGCTGCAGGGTTTCGCGGCGGCGGCCGACGCCGAGGTGCAGGTGGCGGTGCGGCGACGTCATCTGGACCTGATGAAGGCGATCGCCCGGTTGACGGGCGCGGATGCCTTGCAGGTGCGGACGTTCTTCGCGACGGGCCTGATCCAGACCGTCTCGACCGCGCTCGAACTTTCAGAGCGGCGCGCCGACACCGCCTGGAGCGCCTGGATTCTCCAGCTCGTCGCTCCGGCCGGGCAGGACGACTGAGCAGTCCACTGTGGATGCCGCCTGGTGGGGGTTCCACGCAGGCGGCGAGTCCACCGAACTGGTTCAGCCGAGCGGCGAGGTGACCGTGAAGGACGCGTCGCCCGCGAAACCCGAGCCGGACGCGAACTGGTCGACCCTCAGCTCGAAGGCGTAGTGCCGCAGGTACCGGCCGGGGTGGCTGTAGGACTCCAGCGACAGACCGCCTGCGAGCCCCGCGCGGCCGCAGAACGTGGCATCACTGGCGAACGCCCCGTCACCGCTGTTGACGTCCAGCCGCACGCGGAAGTTGTAGTGCCGCAGGTAGCGGTCCGGGAAGTTCACCGAACGCAACGACACGCAGGCCGCGTTCGCCAGGCCGGGCACGACGGTGAAGGTGGCGTCCTGCCGGTCGGTGGCCGTGTTGATCTGCTCGACGTAGGCGAGGTTGGAGCGGTGCCGCACATGACGGTCGGGGTAGTTCACCGAACGCAGAGAACGGTTTCCGGTCGGCACCGCCGTTCCGTCGCCCGCGTCCTCGCGCAGCACGGTGAAGTGGCGTGCTGTGCCCGACAGGCCCGGCAGCTCCGTCTTCGCACCGAACGAGAAGAGGTCGGCGCTGTCGGCGTAGAAGTACCGTTTTTGGCCGTACTGGTCGAAGTAGAGGCGCCAGCGGTTGTCCGGGAGCTGCACCAGGGCGGGCCCCTCCAGGCCGGAGCCCCAGCCCGCCCAGTTGCCGGTCCCCTGGAACGTCCACGGTCCGTTCAGCGAGGTCGCGGTCGCGTGCTCGATGTACTTCGTCGTCTCGTTCTTGAGGAAGTTGTGGTAGGTGCCGCCGGTCTTCACCACGAAGCTGTCGATGTAGTTCGCCGCGATGCCCAGCGCGACCGGTGACGTCCAGGCCGACAGGTCGGCGTTGGTCGCGGACACGCGGTAGGGCCGGAACTGTCCCGCCGTGCCGGTGGTGGAGGCGGAGAAGATGACGTGCACGCTGCCGTCGGTGTCCTTGAACCACTCCGGAGCCCACGTGCTGCCGGTCGAGCCGTTGAGCCCGACCTTGACGTTGCGCAGGAACGTCCACGTCGTGTGGTCGGCGCTGCGGGCGAAGCCGATGGTGTCGCCGGTCCAGCCGGTCGTGTAGACGACGTAGTAGTAGCCGTCGGTGTGCCGCATGACGCTCGGGTCGCGGATCAGCCCCGAAGGCGGCGTGTAGGCGTTCGCCCGCAGCAGCGAGAAGTTCGTCGCGTTCGCCGAGTCGTAGACGTACATGTTCGACTCGCTGCTGTTGGTGAACGCCGTCATGAGGTAGTGCGGAACCGGGCCTGCCGCCTGGGCGGCCGGTGCGGTGACGGCGAGGCCGGTGACCGCACCGGCGAAGGTGGCGAACGCGGCGAGCAGCGGACGCCATCGGTGGTTGCGCAGGCGCATGTACCCGGCTCCTCTCATCGTCGTTGATGAATCCGGTAGTGAGCGCTAACACTATGACCGGCTACATGTCCGATGACAATGTCCAGGTTCAGCTATTTCTCGAACAAACAGCGGCGGAGCGTCTTGTTAGCGCGCACAAGTGCTCACAGCGCGCCGCCCGGCCGCCGTCCACCGGTCAGCGCCTCGACCTGCTCGGCGGTGAACGGCGGCCCGAGCAGGTCCCCGCGCAGGGCGTGGCAGCGGAACATGTCGGCGATGTAGTGCATGCGGTCCGGCAGGTCGGCCCAGTCGCGGGCGGCGGTGCCGCGCATGCTGTCGGGGGTCGGGTCGACGGTCTTCAGCAGTGCGAGCAGGTCCGGGTCGGACAGCTCCGCGAGCTCCGGCGGGAACGTCGCGGGCAGGTCCCTGCTCAGGTCGAGCAGTTCACCGCCGGGCAGCGCGAGGGTCATCAGGTGTTCGGTGACCGCCCGCCGGACCAGCGCGCGCACCTGGTCGGCCAGCTGCTCGCCGGCGATGCGGACGGCGGTCCGCCTGCCCAGCACGGTCAGCAGGGCCACGCGGAACCACCTGACCACCCGGTTGCCCGGCAGCAGCACCTCGAACAGGCGGCGTTCGAGGTCGCGGGGGTCGACGACGGGTGCCTCCGTCGCGGCGGCGATCTCCGGTTGCAACCGGGTCTGCTCGTGCAGGCCCACCTCGATGTTCGCCAGGAGCAGGAGCTCGGCCCGCTGTTTCGGGTCGCTGGTGGTCATCGCGCGGTGGTAGCGGGTGAAGGCCTGCCGCAGGTAGCGCTGCCCCTCGGGTGGTTCGCCCGGCCGGAGCCCGTCGCAGAACTCCTCGATCCGCTCGTCGCCGGGCCCCTGGCCGAACTCGGCGAGGAACCGCGCGAACTCACGCGCGATCTCCTCGAAGACCTTGAGGTTGCCCTGTGCCCCCGCGGCGCTGACGTCGTCGAGCCGTGCGGTCGTCACGATCGTCCGGCGCACGATCTCGTGCACGCGCTCCAGGTCCTGTTGCGGAACGGCCCGTCGCAGGCTGCGCGCCACCAGGTCGATTCCGGCGGCCGCCTCGGGTGAGGACGTCAGCAGCCGTTCCGCGGTGCGCGCGAGGTCCTCCTGCCGGATGGTCTGCCCGATCTGCTTGGAGGCCCACACCGCGAAGGTGCACCAGTTCGCGGACCCGCCGGTGCGGGCGGCCAGGGCCAGCGACAGCTGGTGGTAGCAGTGGGTGATCTGAAGGTTGCGGACGACGGGGTCGGGGTGCGCCGCGATCCGGTCGACGTCCCCGACGACCGGGACGCCGTGCACGTCCGCGCTGGTCCGGCTCATGAGGCCGGCTTCTCTCTTCCAGTGTTCACACCTCTTGATCGTCCGTGGAGGGGTGAACGTGACGCGGCAGATCGGTCGTGAGCCCGTGTTCGGTCGTCGCGCCAGTGGGTAGCCCTGCCCCGTCAGCACCGGCGAACTCCGCCCGCCCAGGACCACGACCACCCCGGTCTCGATCGCCTGAGGAGAGGTCATCGGCATGCGCATCAGCCGCAAGCCCACGGGCGCGAAGTTCTTCGAGCTGTTCACCGAGATCGGCGCGAACATCGGCGGCGGCGTGGAGCTGCTGCGCGAGTTCGTCCAGGCGCCCGAGGCAGACCGCGTCGAGCTGGCGGCACGGATGCACGCCCTCGAGAACGCCGCCGACGACGCCACCCACGCCATCATCGAGCACCTCGACCGGTCGTTCGTCACGCCGTTCGACCGGGAGGACATCTACCGCCTCGCGGCCAGGCTGGACGACGTCGTCGACCACATGGACGCCGCGGTCGACCTGGCGACCCTCTACCGCGTGGGCGAGCTGCCGGGCGGCGTCGCGGTGCAGGCCGACCTGCTGTGCCGGGCCGCTCAGCTCACCGCCGCGGCCATGCCCCGGCTCGCCGAACCGCAAGAGCTGACCGCGTACTGGGTCGAGGTGAACCAGATCGAGAACGAGGCCGACCAGGTCTACCGCAGACTGCTGTCGGAGCTGTTCAACGGTGAGCGCGACGCTCTCGAGGTCATGAAGCTCAAGGACGTGGTGGACCAGCTGGAGGCCGCCGCCGACGCCTTCGAACACGTGGCGAACGCCGTGCACTCGATCGCCGTCAAGGAAGCGTGATGCCGACCGCCGGACTGGTGGTCGTGATCGTGCTCGCGCTCGCGTTCGCCTTCACCAACGGCTTCCACGACGCGGCCAACGCCATCGCGACCGCGGTCTCCACCCGTGCCCTGACCCCACACATCGGCTGGACGGGTGGTTCACCTCCGCCGAACTAGGAGTTCACTTGGTTGCTCATTGACAGCCCCGGTGCGAACTCGACACGCTGCACCTCCCTGTGATCGAAAGGTAGCTGTCGTGAAACTCCGCTTCGTCTTACCGGTGCTCGCCCTGCTCCTCACCGCCGGTGTCGCTCCCGCAGCCGCAGAAACCGGTCCCTCCGCAGCCGACGCCTGCTACACCTGGGGGCGCACGCTCTCGGAAGGAACCTCGGGCGAGGACGTCCGTCAGCTGCAGATCCGGGTGGCCGGATATCCGGGCTACGGCGGCGTTCTCGGCCTCGACGGACAGTTCGGCCCAGCCACCGAAGCGGCGGTGTCCCGGTTCCAGCAGGCCTACGGTCTCGGCGCCGACGGCATCGCGGGGCCGGCGACGTTCGCGAAGATCTACGAGCTGCAGGACAACGACTGCACGCCGGTCAACTTCTCCTACGACGAGCTGAACAACTGCAACTCCGACTGGTCCGGCGGCAACGTCTCCGCTGCCACCGCGCGCGCCAACGCCCTGGTGTCGATGTGGAAGCTGCAGGCCATGCGGCACGCCATGGGCGACAGGCCGATCGACGTCAACGGCGGCTTCCGCAGCGTCTCCTGCAACAACGCCGTCGGCGGCTCCCCCACGAGCCGTCACCTGTACGGCGACGCCGTCGACCTCGGCGCGGGCGCACAGGGCTTCTGCGCGTTGGCGCGGCAGGCCCGCAACCACGGCTTCAACGAGATCCTCGGGCCGGGCTACACCGGTCACGACGACCACGTGCACGTCGCGCACCGCTCCACCCGCTTCTGGTCCGCACCGAGCTGCGGCGTGTAGCTCTCAGAGCTCCGCCAGGACCGTCGTGCTCCACCACAGGTCGAGCCTGTCGAGGGTGTTGATGTCACCAGGCCTCTTCACCGCGCCGATGGTGAGGGTGCGGGTGTCGACCCACCAGACCTGGGCGTTGCCGTCGCCGACGAAGCACGTGGTGAACTCGCCGGGGAGCTCGCCGTCACTGACGACGCGGCGGTAGAGCTTGTAGTGGATCGGGTCGATGTTGGGCCGGCACCTGCCGGCGTCGTCGATCCGCGGGATGCCCTTGCTGGTCACCAGCGTCTGGAAGTACGCGTCCTGGGTGTGGCGGTCGCCGAACAGCCGGAACTCGGCCTCGGTCGGGGGGAGGTGGGCGGGATCGGACGACGAGTTCGGCTTGGCGCAGCGGACCGTGGCGACCGCGCCGCCGTCGGGAGTGACCGGTGCACACGAGCCGGCACCCCGGTAGACGGTCGGCAGGGTGGACAGCAGCACGTCGTCCTGTGGCGACCGCGTCGTGGTGGTGGTCGCGGGCGAGCTGGACGTGCTCGTCGTGGTGGTGGTCGAGGTGGTGGCGGAGCCGCGCTTCTTGTCGCCGTTCGAGAAGACGATCGCCGTCACGACCAGCAACACCACGACCGCCAGGGCTCCGGCGATGAGGGCTGGTGACGCGGCGCCGGGCTCGGCACCGCTCGCCTGTGGTCGCACGACCTCGGTGGCCGCGGTGTCCGCCTGCCGAGCGGTCATCGGGGTCGTGGGGGTGGCGGGCCCTGCCGGTGGGATCGCACTGGCAGGTGCCGACGCCAGGGCCTGCGCGGCCGCCCGTGCGAGCTCACCCGCGGTGGCGTAGCGGTCGGCGGGGTTCTTCGCCATGCCCCGCGCGATGACGTCGTCCAACGCCGGCGGTACGGCCGGGTTCACCGCGGACGCCCTCGGCGGCGGTTCCTTCAGATGCGCCCAGATCTGGGCCGCGGTGCCGTCCGCGATGAACGGACGCCGGCCCGCCACGCACGCGAACAGCACCCCGGCCAGGGCGTACACGTCCGCACGGCCGTCCACCGGTCCGCTCTCGAAGCGCTCGGGAGCCATGTAGTCCAGCGTGCCGACCACCAAGCCGGACGCCGTCAGCGCCGTCGCCGTCGGCGAGACGCTGCGGGCGATGCCGAAGTCCACCAGGTACACGAAGTCACCGGAGGTCACGAGCACGTTCGACGGCTTCACGTCGCGGTGCACGAGCCCGTCGGCGTGTGCGGCGTCCAGGGCGCTCGCCACCTGCTCGACGATGCGCACGGCCCGCGACGGTTCGATCGCCCTCTCACGGATCACGTCCGACAGGTCGGCGCCCTCGACCAGCCGCATGTCCAGGTAGAGCCGGTCGTCGATCTCGCCGTAGGCGTGGATGGGGATGACGTGCGGCTCCCGCAGCCGCGCCACGATCTGGGCCTCGCGGCGGAAGCGGGCGCGGTACTCGTGGTCGCCGTGGTGGGCGGGCGACAGCCTCTTCAGCGCGACGAACCGGTCGTGCACCGTGTCGTAGGCCCGGTGCACCTCGCCCATCCCACCCCGGCCGAGCAGCTGCTCTATCCGGTACGGCCCGAACGTCTCCTGCGTCATCGTCCCCCGTGTCCCGAGAGCCTTGTCCGTTCGCCGCGAGCAGCTTACTTTCGCACTCGCGCCGCGCGGGCGGACAACGTGAAACCACAGCCGAACCAGCTCGCGGAGCTACCCTTCGCGGGTGGAGCTTGGTGATCGCGACGCCGGGATCGACCTGGCCGAACTGCTGGCGGCGTTCTCGCTCGCCACGGACCTCGGGCTGGGTCAGCCGATGGAGCACGTGCTCCGGTCGTGGCGGATCGCCGAGCGCCTCGCCCAGCACGTGGGCCTGCCGGAGGACCAGCAGCGGTCGCTGTTCTACGTCTCCATGCTCGGCTGGGTCGGCTGCGTCGCGGACTCACCCGAGGTGGCCGCGTCGTTCGGTGACGACATCGCCTTCCGCGCGGACAGCTACGAGGTCGATCTCGCCGGGATGGCGGGGATCGGCTTCTTCCTGCGGCGGGCCGGCCGGGGTGGACCGATGTGGCACCGGCTCCGGGTCGCGACGACGATGCTGACGACCGGCGGCCAGAACGTCGTGCAGGGCATGCAGTCGCACTGCACGACCACGTCGACGCTGGCGGAACGGCTCGGGCTCGGCGAGGACGTCGTCACCGCGTTGCGGCAGTTCTTCACCCGCTGGGACGGCCGAGGGGTCCCGCACGGGGTGGGTGGCACGGACATCGCGCCGACCATCCGCCTGCTGCACCTGGCCGACGTCGTCGAGGTGCGGCACCGGACCGGCGGGATCGACGCCGCGCTCGAAGTCGCGAAAGCACGGCGCGGCAGCCAGTTCGCACCCGACGTCGTCGACGCGTTCCTCGCGCACGCGCCAGAAGTGTTGTCCGGCACCGAAATCGGCCCACTCACCGCCGACCGCCCGCTGACCGAGAACGAACTGGACACGGCGCTGGAAGCCTTGGCGGACTTCACCGATCTGCGCTGCGCCTCGCGCGCCGGGCACTCCCGCGGCGTTGCCGAGCTCGCCGGTGCGGCGGCCCGGTCCGTGGGGCTGCCCGTCCGCGACGTCGTGGCCACCCGGCGCGCGGGCCTGTTGCACGACATCGGGTTGCACGGCGTCCCGGTGACGGTCCTGGACCAGCCCGGACCGCTGTCGGCCACCGACTGGGAACGCGTGCGGCTCAGCTCGTACTACACCGAACGCGTCCTGTCGCGCCCGGCCGCGTTGGCCAAGCTGGGCTCGATCGCCGCAACGGCCCACGAACGCGTGGACGGCAGCGGCTACCACCGCGGCCTGTCCGGCGCGGCCGTGCCGATGACCGGTCGTCTGCTCGCCGCGGCCTGCGCGTATCGGGCGATGCTCGAACCCAGGGCGCACCGGCCGGCGTTGACGGACAAGCAGGCCGTCAGCGCAGTGCGGGACGCGATCCGCACCGGCGGCCTCGACGGCGACGCGGCCGAGGCCGTCCTCGCCGCCGCGGGCAACGGCACCCGGCGGCGCGTGTCCGGACCCGCCGGCCTCACCCCGCGCGAGGTCGAGGTGCTGATCCTGATCTCCCGCGGCGCGCAGACCGGCGAGGTCGCCGAGCAGCTGGGGATCTCCCGCAAGACGGCCGGGACGCACATCGAGCGGATCTACACCAAGACCGGGGCGTCGTCACGCTCGACGGCGACGTTGTTCGCACTGCGCAACGGCCTGCTCGATCCGCTAGTGCCGTAGGGAGAACGCCCGACGACACGGGACCTCCCCGCTCCTAACGTCCTGTTCAGACGAAGGGAGCAGAACATGTCGAACAAAGCAGTCATCAGCCTCGCGACGGGACTCGAGGACTCCGAGAAGGTGACCGTCGCGTTCCTGGTCGCGATCGGCGCCGCGGAGACCGGACGCGAAACCATGATGTTCTTGTCCAAGGAGGCGGTGCGCCTCGCGCTGACCGGCACCGCCGCGGGCGTCGCGTGCGACGGCTGTCCGCCGCTGGCAGACCTCTTCCAGCGCTACGAGGCGGCGGGCGGCCGGTACTACGTCTGCCCGCTCTGCTTCAACGCCAAGCAACTCGACGCCGGCAACCTCATTCCCGGCGCGGAGATCAACGGCACGATCCCGTTGTGGAAGTGGATCGGCGACGAGCCCGCGACCACCTTCAGCTACTGAAGTCCAACGACACCGGTGGGTTCGCCTCGCAAGGCGAACCCACCGGTGTCCTTCACCCGATCCCCCGCAGGCTCACTACGCCTGGTCGGACTCGACCGTCGTCGCGGGCTCGCTGCCCGGCTTCCGGCGGTCCTCCAGCTTGATCTCGCACTTGCCCACCAGCGCGACACCGGCACCGATCGTCGTGGCCACCGGCGCGGCCAGCGCCGCGACCAACCCGAGAGCCACGGGCACCTCGAGCACCACGTCGTCCTTGCTGTCACGCACGACCACGTGACGGTTGATGCCCTCGCTGACCAGCCCGCGAACGGCGTCGACCACCGAGTCGACGGCGGTACGGGTGTACTCGGGCTTGGATTCGGTCATGACTCTCCTCGAACTGCGGATCTCCCCTTGACGATCTCCAGCATGCCCGCACCCCGCCGCCCTGCCATCGGGGTTTCTCCCTGAACCGCACCTGATATGCCCCCGAGGACGCCGATACATCTTATTTCGGTCTGCACTGAAGCTATAAAACAGACAGATCAAGGCGCGCGCTCTCGTGATCACCTGCATCATCTGCACCCATGCGCAGCTCACTGTTCAACCACCAGGAACGGTCCGTCGAGCCGGGAAGCTTCCAACTGCAGAACGAACGCATGCTCAAGGTGGACCTCACCGGCAGCGGCGGTTTCTTCTTCGCCAAGCAGGGATCGATGGTCGCCTACCAGGGTGACGTCGACTTCGCCTACGAAGGCGCCGGCGGACTCGGCAAGTTGTTCAAGAAGGCCTTCACCGGGGAAGGCATGTCGCTGATGAAGGTCTCGGGCAGCGGCGACGTGTTCCTCGCCCAGGACGCCGACGAGATCTTCGTGCTGTACCTGGAGGACGAGGCCGTCACCGTCAACGGCAAGAACGTGCTCGCCTTCGACAGCACGCTGAAGTGGGACATCAACCGGACCGAGGGCGCGTCGATGCTCAGCGGCGGCCTGTTCAACACCACGTTCACCGGCACCGGCGCGTTGGCCGTCACCGCCTACGGGACGCCGGTGGTGCTCAACGTGGACGTGCCGACGTACGTCGACATGCAGTCCGCCGTGCTGTGGTCGACCTCGTTGCAGTCCTCGATCCGCAAGACGGCTAAGCTCGGTGCCGTCATCGGGCGCGGCTCGGGTGAGGCGTACCAGCTCGCGTTGTCGGGCAAGGGCATCGTCGTCGTGCAGGCGTCGGAAGGTCACCCCGTCCCGGCCGCGCACGGGTAGCCGCCGGTCACGGCCGGTCGGCCTCGTTCACCAGTGCGACGGCGGCCAGCTGGCTGCCGACCTGGAGCTTCATCAGCACCGAGCGGATGTGGGCACGCACGGTCGCCAGCGAGACACCGAACTCGTCGGCGATCGTGACGGCCTGCCTGCCCTCCGCCAGCCGGTCGAGCACCTCGCGTTCCCGCACGCTCAGCCGGTCCAGTCTCGTCGTGAGGTCCTTCTTCCTCGCCGCGTCGCGCTGGTGGAGCCGGACCAGCTCGGCGCGGGCGGCGGGCGACAGGACCTCGCGTCCTTCGGCGGCGGCGACCACGACGTGGAGCAGGTGCTCGAAGGACTCGGTCTTGTGCACCCAGCCGTGCGCGCCGTCGGCCACCGCGCGGGCGACGGCCGGGCCGTCGCGGCCCGCGGTGACGATCAGCACGGACCAGCCCGCGGCACGCAGTGGGCGCACCAGCTGCTCGCCTCCCGCCACCTCGCGGCCCAGGTCGAGGTCCAGCAGGACCAGGCCAGGCGCGTGTTCCCCCGCCTCCCGCAGAACGTCCTCCTTGCGGGTGGCCGAGACGTGGTGCGCGTCGAAACCCCGTGTGCGCAACGCGAGCACGAGGATGGTGCGCACCAGCTCGTGGTCGTCGACCACGAGCACCGTCCGGCCCCGCATCAGACCTCCTCGGCTGCCCGGTCACCTGCCTGCGTCGCCGCCGGCACCAGCACGAGTGCCGAGCAGCCGCGCGCGTGGTGCTGGTTGGTCCCGATGCAGAACGAGCCGCCGTGCTCGGTCAGCAGTCGCGCGGTCACCTGGAGACCTATCCCCCGCCGGGTGCCGTGCGGGAATCCCGGACCGAGGTCGGAAACCTCGATCCAGATGGTGTCGTCGTGCTGGTGCGCCTGCACCTGCACCGGCGAGCCGGGGGCGTGCCTCTCGCAGTTCACCAGCAGGTTGGTGATCACCTGTGCGAGCTCGGCCGCGGGCATCGTGGTGCGCACGCCCGGATCGACGGTGAGGTCGATCTTCGTGCCTCTCGCACGGCGCAACGCGACGAGCCTGATGAGCAGCGGAGCCAGGACGACCTCGTCGTCGTGGGACGCGGCGTGGCCCAGCAGGTAGCGCAGGCGGTCCAGCTCGGCCTGGACCGCGGACGTCAGCGGCTCGCGGTCGGCCAGCAGGTACGTGACCCCGGACAGGCCGGTCACCAGGTTGCGGATCTCGTGTTCGCGTTCCGCCGCGTCGGCTGCCAGCTCGTCGGCCACGCGTTCAGCCGCCAGGGCCCGGTCGGTGAGCTCGCGGTCGCGCTGTCCCCGCTCGCGCAGGGCTCGCACGGCGGGGCGCGCGAGTGCGTCGAACACGACGAGCAGGCCGATCAGCCGGAGTGCGGCGAAGTCGACGTCGGGGCTCGCCAGTTCCGGCCGCAGGAGGAGCTCGTCGAGGTGCGCGAGTGCCACCGCCGCCAGCCCGAAGCCCACCCGCCACGTGAGCTGCTGCCGCCGGCGCGCGCCTGCCACCACGAACGCCGACGCGACCACGAACCAGCCGAGCACGACGACCACCGTCGCCACCATCGGCACCTGCGGATCCGAAGTCCTCGCAACGAGTTGTGCGATCAACCCGGCCCCCACGCTCAGCGCCGCGCAGACCGCCACCGCCGCCGGCCAGCGCACGTGCGTCCACGCCAGCAGCCGGGGCCGCAACGCCCACACCAGCAGAACGAGGAACGCCGTGCTCGCGACGAGTCCTCCGACGGCCAACGCGGGCTCGAACTCCCCCGGCAGGTGGTAGATCCCGACGGGAGTGATCACCAGGCCGTACAACGTGAGCGGGCCCGCCAGGCGGCGGATCGCGCGGTCGAGGGTGTCGGGAATGATCCGCGTGACGATCGCGGACGCCGTGGCGACGACGGCGGCGGCCAGCGTCAGCAGGACGAAGACGTCGCCCGCGGGCCTCGCGGGCCACAGGTGGTCCAGGCGATCTCCCTGCCACCACAGCACTGCGAGCACGATCACGGCCACGGCGGACTCGGCGAACGCGCGGGTCACGTGTCGCTCTGCGTTGCGAGTCCGGCTGAACACAGACAGTTGCATGTGGCGGCTCATACATCGCCGAAGTTCATCTGGCGGTGAAGTAATCGACAGGACGGCCGGTCGCGTTACGCCGCAGGTTAGGGCCTATAGACCCTATCAACGTTGACGATGCGACGGGCCCGCACGATTCCGCAAGCTACGCCGTGAAGTTCACCGTGCGTTCACCTCCGACGGTCGGCGAGGGAGTTGCCATGGGCCGGTCCATCAGCGTGGTGATTCCGCTCTGCGACGAGTTCGACAGCGGGGTCGCCCTCCTGAGCCATCGCGACGTCGAGGTCGTCCCCGCCGACAACCGCAGTGTCGCCGCCGTACTCGCGGCGATGAGGAAGGCGACCGGGCGGTGGATCGTCGTGGTGGACGGTGTCGCGCAGCCCGGCGACCTGGCGGTGCGGCTCGCCCGGCTCGGCGAGTCCCGCGACGTCGACCTCGTGATCGCGTCGCGGACGGGCGAGACCAACGCCAAGAACGCGCTCGCGAAGCTCGTGTTCCCCCGCAGACTCGGCCAGCCGGTCGATCCGACGAGCGGGTTCTTCGCCGTTCGCCGGGACGCGGTCGATCTGGACCGCATCCGTCCCGGTGGCTTCCGGGTGCTGATGGAGCTGCTGGTCCGGCATCCGCGGCTGCGCATGGCCGAGGTGGCCTACCACAAGTCCTCGGATCGGAGGGGTGGCGTGCTGGGTGTCGTGCGCCGGGGACTGGTGTTCGCCGGTCACCTGGTGCGGTTGCGGACCTCGCTGCTCGCCCAGCAGGCGACCCGGTCGGCGCGGGCGTCGGTGCGCGGGTGGTTGCTGCGCGCGTTCGCCTTCGGGCTCATCGGGCTGTCCGGGCTCGTCGTGAACACCGCCGTGCTGTGGTTGCTGCACCTGGAAGTACTGCAGGTGCACTACCTCATCGCCGCGACACTGGCGACCGAGGTCTCGACGGCCTGGCTGTTCGTGCTGACCGAGACCCTGCTGTACCGCAAGGACAAGCCGGGCACGGTGCGGTCGCGTGGCGTGCGGTTCTTCCTGTTGAACCACTTCGCGCTGGCAGTGCGCCTGCCGTTGCTCGCGTTGCTCGTGGACGGCATGCACGTCGACGTGCTCATCGCGAACGCGCTGACGCTCGCACTGCTCTTCCTCGTGAGGTTCGTCGTGGCCGACTCGGCGATCTACGGCAAGGGCGAACCCGCCTGCGACGAGCCTCCGCGCGAACCGATCAGGGTGCTGGTCGACCTCGATCACGAGATTCCCGTGCCGCGCAACGGAAACCGTCCCACCGAGACGGCCAGGTACCTGCCCTACCGGTACGCGGTGCCGGGGCTCGCGACGATCGGATCCCAGGTCGAGCTGCCCGAACTCGACTACTTCCGCTCGCAGTGGCTCGGTCACGACACCGAGATCCAGGTGCGGGTGGGCGTGGTCGGCGACCGCAGGCCGTTGCCGCGGGCGGTGTTCACCCAGTCCGCGCAGGGACTCGGCTACCGCGAGCACCTCGGCAGGCTCGGCGCGAACTTCCGGGTGCGGCTCGGCGACCCGATCACCGTGGTCGTCTCGGCGGCGCTCGCCCGGTCACCGCACGTGGTGTACACGAACATCCTCGAAGCGTTGCTGCGCTTCGTCGCCGTCTCCCGCGGCGCGATGCTGCTGCACTCGGCGTGTGTCGAGCTGCACGGCGTCGGTGTGCTCATCTCGGCCCGCACCGACACCGGCAAGACGGGCACCGTGCTGCGTCTCGTCCGCGAGCACAAGGCCAAGTTCCTCTCCGACGACATGACGATCCTCTACCCGGACGGACGCGTCGGCTGCTTCCCGAAGCCGTTGACCATCAGCCACCACACGCTGCGCGCCGTGCGGTCGCACGAGCTGTCGCCGAAGGAGTGGCGGCGGCTGCGGCTGCAGAGCAGGCTGCACTCCAAGGAGGGCAGGGAGTTCGCGCTCCTGCTGAGCCAGCTGAACCTGCCGATCATGGGCGTGAACGCGTTCACCCAGCGCATCGTGCCGCCGCCGAAGTACGCGGTCGACCGGCTGCTGCCGTGCGAGATCGTGCCCGAGAGCAAGATCAGCGACCTGTTCGTCATCGCGCGTGGCGAGCTCGGCAGCGGTGAGCTGGCCGAGGACGAGGCCACCGCGACGCTGCTCGAGAACACCGAGGACGCCTACCAGTTCCCGCCGTTCCGCCAGCTCGCGCCGTCCATCGTGATCGGCGAGGACGACCACCTGGTGCTGCGGGACAAAGAGCGGGCCATTCTGGAGTCCGCGCTGAGCCGCATCCGGGCGCGTTGGCTGTCCACAGCGGACTTCTCCTGGGCCGATCGGATTCCGGTGCTCGTCGACGAAGGCGCGACCGCCAAGGGCTGGGCATGACGGCGGCGGCCGCCGTCGCGACCACCACCACGGACCAGATTTCTTCACAACGGCCCGCGCGCCGCTCGGTGCGCACGCTCGTCGGAATCCTCGCCGCCGGTGCCCTGCTGCGGCTCTGGGCACTCGGCGCGGTCGGGTTCAACAGCGACGAGGCCGTCTACGCCGGGCAGGCGGCGAGCATCGCCGGGGACGACGTGCTCACCCCGTTGTTCCCCGTCTTCCGCGCGCATCCGCTGCTGTTCCAGACCACGCTGTCGCTGATGTTCCTCGGAGGTGTGTCGGACGTCGCCGCGCGGCTGCTGCCGGTGGCGTTCGGGCTGGGCACGGTGGTGCTGACGTTCCTGCTGGGCAAGCGGATGTACGGGCAGCAGGCCGGGCTCGTCGCCGCGGCACTCCTCGCGGCCATGCCCTACCACGTGGTCGTGACGCGGCAGGTGCTGCTCGACGGGCCGTTGACGTTCTTCGCGGTGCTGACGGCCTACTGCGTGACGCGGTTCTGCCTCGACGGCGAGCGCCGCTGGCTGCACTTCGCCGGCGCCGCGCTCGGGCTCGCGGTGCTGACCAAGGAGATCGCCGTGATCCTCGGCGTCGCGATCCTGGTCTTCTTCCTGCTGCGGCGCGACATCCACGTGCCGTGGCGGACCGCGGCGGTCAGCGGGGCGGTCGCGGCGGCGATCATGATCATGTACCCGCTGTCCCTGCAGTTCGCCGGCCGCAGCGGGACCGGGCAGAACTACCTGTGGTGGCAGCTCTTCCGCAGGCCCAACCACGGTCTGGCGTTCTACGTCGAGACGGTGCCGCTCGCGATCGGCCCCGCAGTGCTGCTGCTCGCGGCCGCTGGGCTGTGGTTGTTGCGCCGCAGGGCCTCCTGGCGCGAGACGTTCCTGCTCTGCTGGATCCTGGTGCCGCTGACGTTCTTCGAGCTGTGGCCGGTGAAGGGCTACCAGTACCTCGTCGTGATCGCGCCGGCGCTGACTCTTCTCGCTTCGCGCACGGTGGTGCACTCCTTCCCGGTGTGGCCGCCGGTGCGCGCGGCCGTGATCGTGACGGCGGTGCTGTCACTGGCGGTGCCGAGCTGGCTCGCGATCACCGCGCCACCCAGCGCCGCGTTCCTCGCCGGATCCGGTGGTGTGCCGAAGGGGCGCGAGGCCGGGGAGTGGATTCGCGCCAACCTGCCCGAGGGCGCGGCGGTGATAACGATCGGCCCGTCGATGGCCAACCTCGTGCGGTTCTACGGCAACCGCAAGTCCTACGCGCTGTCGGTGAGCACGAACCCGTTGCGGCGCAACCCTTCGTACGTGCCGATCGACAACCCCGACCGCCAGCTGCGCCAGGGTGAGCTGAACTACGTCGTGTGGGACGCGTACTCCGCGAACCGCACGACGTTCTACTCGCAGCAGCTGATGACCTACGTCCACCGCTATCGGGGCGTCCTGCTGCACACCGAGGAGCTCGACGTCGCCGGCCGCACCACGCCAGTGATCATGGTCTACGAGGTGCGACCATGATGAGGCTCCTGCTCGTCCTGGGACTGCTGTTGGGGCAGCCGGTCGTTTCGCCGACAACGCCGATCGACCACTTCGTCGTGCTCATGCAGTCGAACCACTCGTTCGACAACTACTTCGGCACCTACCTCGGCGCCGACGGCATCCCGGCCGGCGTGTGCATGCCGCACAACAGCGACGCCCCGAGCTCGGACCGGTGCGTGAAACCGTTCCGCCTCGGCGCCCAGTCCCCGTCCGACCTCGACCACCTCCCCTCGACCCAGCGCGCGCAGTACAACCAGGGCAGGATGGACGGCTTCGTCGAGGCCTACCGCAAACGCGGCCGCGACGGCACCAACGCCATGGGCTACTACGACCGCGCGGAACTGCCGTTCTACTGGAACTTCGCGGACCGCTTCACCCTGTTCGACCGCTTCTTCAGCTCCGCGCGCGGCGGCAACCTCTTCTACTGGGTCACCGGCCAGGGCCCGTCCGGCGACGTCCCGACCATCTTCGACAGGCTCCAGGAGAAGGGCGTGTCGTGGCGGTTCTACGTCGAGAACTACGCGAAGGGCGAGAAGGCCCGCGTCCCGCTGCTGAGCTTCCCGCGTTTCTCCGAGGATCCCGGGCTGGCGAGCCACATCGTCGATCTCGGCGAGTACTACCGCGACCTTTCCGCCGGCACGTTGCCCTCGGTCGCCTACGTCGTCTCGTCGGGGTCGAGCGAGAACCCGCCCAGCCGCATCCAGGCGGGCCAGGAACTCGTGCGGTCCATGACGAGCTCGCTGGCACGCAGCCGGTACTGGTCGAGCTCGGCGTTCATGGTCACCTGGGACGGCCCGGGAGGCTTCTACGACCACGTGTCACCGCCGCAGGTCGACCGCGGCGGCTACGGGTTCCGCGTGCCCGCGCTGCTGATGAGCGCCTACGCCCGGCGGGGTCATGTCGACCACACCGAGGCCGATCACACGGCGGTGCTGAGGTTCATCGAGGACAACTGGGGGCTCGAGGCGTTGGGGCCGCGGGACGCGCGGGCGGCGAACCTGTTCAGCGCGTTCGACTTCAGCGCGCCGGCTCGGCCGCCGGAGCTGGTGGGGACGCTGGAGTCGGCGGCGCCGGCCGGGTCGAAGTCGGGGGTCGTGTACGTGTCGTACGGGGTCGCGGTGGTGATCGCGGCCGGGTGTTTGGGGGCTGGGCGCGTCCGGAGGTCGAGCCCGGCCGCCGCCACCAAGCGCCTGCTGTTTGGCGCGAAAAGCACGTTCGGGCCATCTATCGGCCCGAACGTGCTTTTCGCGCCAAAAAAAATGGTGGTGGCGGCGCAACGGGGCCGGCAGTCGAAGCACACGGTCACCCGTGTTTGCCAGGGCATCACCGAGCGCGTCCGGCGGCGGTGGAAGCCATGAGAGCCCTCACCATCCTCGCCACGGCGGCCCTCGCCCTGGCCCCACAACCCGCCACCGCCGCCCCCACCACCCGCACGCTGGAGATCACGACCGTCCCCGCCCTCCCCGACGCGCGCTTCGTCCTCGACGGCCAGCAGCTCGTGCCCGACGAGCGCGGCGTCGTCCGGTTCACCCTGCCGCGCAACAACGACACGCACCGGCTCGAGCTCACCACGCCGAAGCTCGAGCAGGCCGGTGGGTCGATCGACTTCGTGCGGTGGTTCGGGCACGGGGAGAGCGACCAGGGTTTCACGCCGGTGCTCACCGACCTCGCGATGCGGCACAACCGGAAGTTGCAGGCGGCGTTCCAGTCGACGAAGAAGGTGCGCTACGACTTCGTCGACCAGGCGCGCAACCCCGTGCCCGCGCAGAGGATCACCTCGCTCACCCTGCGCAGCGACTCCGGGCAGACGCACACCCTGCGCGGTCCGGCGGAGGTCACGCTCACCGCGTTGCGGCCGGTGCAGCACGGCGGCACGGTGGTCGGCAAGGAGGTCACCTACTACCTGCAGAGCGTTGTGATCGACGGGGCCAACGTCGTCAACGCCGGGGAGCAGCGGTTGGTGCCGAACCACACGTCCGCGGCGACGTTCGTGGTGCTGCTGCGTTCGGTCCGGTTCCAGGTGCGCGACCTGTTGTTCGGCAAGGCGATGCCGGCCGGGGTCGTGCTGACGTATCCAAACGGTCGCACCGAGAACCTGGACGCGGGTGCGGACGGGGATCTCGCCGTGGAGAACCTGGCGCGGGGGAACTACCGCGTCGCGGTGTCGGCGGCCGGGTACTCGGCGCCGCAGGAGCTCGCGCTGTCGCGGGGGCAGTACGTCGACATCCGGATTCTGTCCTACGTGGACATGCTCATCATCGTCGTGGCGACGGCGCTGGTGTTCGCAGGTTTGTTCCTCTTCGGCAGGCGGAGGGTGGTGCGGCCGTGACGAAGGCGTTCGGAACGTTCCTGACGGCGGTGCTGCTGCTGTTCGTGCTGCCGCCACAGGCACAGGCGCAGGAACCGTATCCGCTCTTCGCGTACTACTACATCTGGTACGAGAAGAGCTCGTGGAACCGCGCCAAGTCCGACCACCCGGTGCTGGGCGACTACTCCAGCGACGACTCGCGGATCATGCGCGAGCACATCACCAAGGCGAAGAACGCGGGCATCACCGGGTTCATCGTGAGCTGGAAGTCGACGCCCGCGCTCGACCGGCGGCTGGAGACGCTCGCGAACATCGCGCGGGCCGAGGACTTCCGGCTGGCGATCATCTACGAGGGACTCGACTTCTACCGCAACCCGTTGCCGCTGGAGAAGGTGGCGGCGGACCTCAAGTTGTTCCGGACCCGGCACGGCACCGATCCGGCGTTCACGCTGTTCGGCAAGCCGCTGGTGATCTGGTCGGGCAGCTGGAAGTTCTCCGCGGAGCAGATCGCGCAGGCGGCGCAACCGGTGCGCGACAAGGTGCTCGTGCTGGGGTCGGAGAAGAGCGCCGAGGACTACGAGCGCATCGCGAAGGCCGTGGACGGCAACGCCTACTACTGGTCGTCGCTCGACCCGCAGCGGGATCCGAAGGCCGCGGACAAGCTCGCCGCGATGAGCGCGGCCGTGCACCGCCACAACGGGTTGTGGATCGCGCCGTTCACACCGGGGTTCGACTCGCGGCTGCTCGGCGGCGAGCGCGTGGTCCAGCGCAACGACGGGGCGACGTTGCGGCGCCTCTACGACGTCGCGCTCAGCTCCTCCCCCGACGCTCTCGGCCTGATCAGCTGGAACGAGTTCAGCGAGAACTCCCACGTCGAGCCGAGCGTCAACCACGGCGACCGGTACCTGACCGTGCTGCGCGAGCTGCGGTCCAGCGCCGTGCCGGACCTCGGCCCGCTCGCCGAGGACTCCAGCGCCGCCGGCACGAGCGGCCACGACGGCATGCTCGTCCTCGGCATCTCCGCCGGCGCGCTGCTCGCCCTGGCCGTGTTCCTCCTGGTGCGCAAGAGCACTCGGGTCGCGGTCGTCGGTCTCGCCGGCGTGGTGACGGCGTCGTGCATGGCCGGCACGCTCGCCTCCGACTCGGCCGGCGGGCAGGACACCCAGGAACGACAGCAGAACGTCCAGCAGACCCTGTACCACCTGGGGAACAAGCCGGTGCGCTCGCCGGACGCCGTCACCATCGCGGCCGCGGGCGACATCGCGTGCCCACCGGACGCGGACGGGCTCAGCAAGGAGGAACGCGAGCAGCCCAGGCCGTGCCGCGAACACGTCACAGCCGACCTCGTCGCCTCGCTCGCACCGGACGCCGTGCTCGCGCTGGGCGACCTCCAGTACCCCAACGGCAGCCTGGAACGCTTCCGCAACGGCTACGACCACACCTGGGGCAGGTTCAAGGACATCACCTACCCGGTCCCGGGCAACCACGAGTACGGCACGTCCGGGGCCAAGGGGTACTTCGACTACTTCGGTGCCGCCGCGGGCGACCGCGACGCGGGCTACTACAGCTACGAGCTCGGTGAGTGGCACGTGGTCGCCCTGAACTCCGAGTGCGAGCGGATCGGCGGCTGCGGCGGCGGGTCACCGCAGGAGATCTGGCTGCGCGCCGACCTCGCGGCGCATCCGGCGACCTGCACGCTCGCGTACCTGCACCGGCCGAGGTTCTCGTCCGGGACGCACGGCAGCAACTCCGACTACGACGCGTTCTGGCGCGCGCTGTACGACGCGGGCGTCGACGTCGTCCTCACCGGGCACGACCACGACTACGAGCGCTTCGCCCCGCTGTCCCCCGGCGGTTCTGTCGACGAACGGGGCGTGCGCCAGTTCGTCGTCGGCACCGGCGGCGACAGCAACTACCGCATCCGCACACCCGCCGCGAACGGCAGCGAGAGCCGCATCCAGGGCGTGTACGGGGTGCTCAGCATGACACTGCGACCCGACGGCTACGACTGGCGGTTCGTCGCCGAGCCCGGTGCGCAGGCAGCGGATTCCGGCTCAGGGAGGTGTTCCGCGAGATGACCAGGACCAAGATCGCGGTCGCGGTGCTCACGATCCTGTGCTGCGCCGGGATCGCCACGGCGTCGCGGCCGGCAGGGCAGACCCCCGCGGCCGCGCAGACCATCACGGCCGGTGAGGACCCCGCGGTGCAGCGGTGGTTCCTGAACCGGGAGGCCATGCAGATCGAGCTCAACAACGCGCTCCAGGCGGCCCGCGCCATCACCGGACCGTCCCGGCAGGCGACGGCGATCTGCACCCGGCTGACCGTCGTGTCCCGGAAGCTGCAGACCTACGAGCGCATCCCGGTGGCGAGTCTCGACGGTCCGGTGAACGCGGGCATCGACCAGTTCCAGCGGGCGGGGCGGGCGTGCCTCACCGGTGACCACGCCACCATGCGGCGTCTCATCGACGAGGGCACCACCGCCCGTGCCGAGGCACAGCACCACATCGACGAGTTGCTGCACGGGGAGGAATGATGAAACGGCCACTTCCCCTGCTCGCGACGACGGCGCTGGGACTCTCCCTGCTCGTCGCCCCGGCGCACGCGGAGACCACGACGATCACCGCGGCCGCCGACGCGCACGTGCAGGCCGACCAGCCGGGCACGAACTACGGCACCGCGACCGGGTTGCGCGTCGACAACAAGCCCACGTCCACCGCCTACCTCAGGTTCGACGTCACGGGCCTGAGCGCGCCACCGTTCACCGTGAAGCTGCGCGTGTTCGTGAACACCAGCGGCAGCACTCCCGTCACGCTGTCCGCTGTGGACGGTGAGTGGACGGAGACCGGCATCACGCACGCGAACGCGCCGGCGGTCGGCGCCGTGCTGGGCTCGTCCGGTGCGCTCACCGCGGGCACCTGGGTGTCCTACGACGTGACGACGCGGGTGAACGGCAACGGCTCGTTCTCGTTCGCACTCACCACGACGAGCCCTTCCTCCCGCATGATCGACAGCAGGGAAGGCGTCAACGCCCCACAGCTCGTCGTGGAGGACACCGCTCCGCCACCCGCACCGGGACCGGCGGACTCGTACGTGCAGGCGGATCAGCCGAACGCGAACTTCGGCACCGCGACCAGCCTGCGGGTCGACGGGTCACCGGTCACCAGCTCCTACCTGAGGTTCGACGTGACGGGCCTGAGCGAGCCACCGTTCAAGGCGACGGTGCGGGTGTTCAACCGCACCTCCGGCACCACCGGGCTCGACCTGTACTTCGTGCCCGACAACAACTGGTACGAGAACGCGATCACCTACGCCAACGCGCCGCCGACCGGCAACTGGCTCGCGTCCTCCGGCTCGCTCGCGGCGAACACGTGGGTGTCCTTCGACGTCACCACAGCGGTGCGCGGCAACGGGAAGTTCTCGTTCGCCGTCACGACGACGAGCACGTCCTCGCGGACCATCGACAGCCGGGAGGGCGAGAACCCTCCGGAGCTGGTGTTCGAGGACGCGCCCCCGCCCGTCCCGCCGGGCACGCCGGTCGTGATCGCCGCCGGTGACGCCGCCTGCGCCCCCGACGACCCCAACTACAACGGCGGCATCGGCACCGCGACCAAGTGCCACATGAAGGTCGTGTCCGACCTGGCCCTCGCCGCGTCGCCCACCGCGGTGTTCATGCTCGGCGACGCCCAGTACAACGGCGGCCAACTCGCCAACTTCCAGGCGAGCTACGACCCCACGTGGGGCAGGCTCAAGTCCATCACGCGGCCGGTCATCGGCAACCACGAGTACGGCACCAGCGGAGCGGGCGGGTACTTCACCTACTTCGGCGACGCCGCCACACCACGGCAACCGGGCTGCCGGGCGAACTGCGAAGGCTGGTACAGCTTCGACATCGGCACGTGGCACGTCGTCGTGCTGAACTCCGAGTGTGCGCGCGTCAGCGGCGGCACCGGGTGCGCGGTCGGCTCACCGCAGCAGCAGTGGCTCGCCGCGGACCTCGCGGCGCACCCGGCCTCCTGCACCGCCGCGCTCGTGCACCGGCCCCGGTGGAGCTCGAACAGCTTCGGCTACGCCGACACCGCACCGCTCATCGACACGATGTACGCGGCCGGCGTCGACCTGCTGCTCGCCGGGCACGCCCACAGCTACGAACGCTTCGCGCCGCAGACCCCGTCGGGCGAGCCCGACACCGCCACCGGCATCCAGGAGTTCGTCGTCGGCACCGGCGGTTCCTTCTTCACCGGGTTCGCCACCGCTCTGCCGAACAGTCTGGTGCGCAGGACGAACGTCTTCGGTGCGCTGAAGCTGACGTTGCTCCCGACCGGGTACAACTGGGAGTTCGTCGCCGATCCGGGCACTCCCTTCACGGATTCCGGGAGCGCCTCCTGCCACTGACCGTCATCGAGATCGGAGCTCCCGGCGCCACGCGTCGAACAGCGCGGTCGTCGCCACGACCCAGGCCGCCCCCAGCACGTACCCAGCGAGGACGTCGGACACGTAGTGCACGGAAAGGGCCACGCGAGACAAACCGATGCCCAGCACGACCAACACCGCGACGGTCACCGCGACCCGCCGCCACACCGGACGCATCGCCGACCAGAACAGCAACAGCAACGTCGTGTACGTGACCACGGCGGCCTGGGCGTGGCCGCTGGGGAAGCTCAGGCCGGTCGCCGTGGCCACGGGGGCGGCGACGGTCGGCCGCGCACGCTGAACGATCGCCTTCACGAACGCGTTGAGCACGGCGCTGCCCATCACGGTCACCGCGACGAACACCGCCGTCCTCGGGCGGTGCCGATGCAGCAGCCACAGCACGACGAGCACGAACACCGGCAGGTACACGCGTATGGACCCGATCGTGCTCATCGTCTTCATCGCCGTGGCGAACGCCGGATGCGTGACGGTGTAGCGGTGCAGGTCGTCACGCGCGCCGATGTCCATCGCCAGCAACGGTGTCCATCGGCTCAGCACCAGGAACGACAGCAGTCCGAACGGGACGGTCGCGATCGCCAGCGCCACCACCGTCAGCACGGACCTCAGTCCGAACCTGGCACCGGGCGACGCGGAGAACCTCACCTCACGACGGTGCGCCCGGCTGATTAGAGGATCGTGAAGATCAAGCCGGGTCCACCGCCAGCGGAAGGCGGACGTGGAAGGACGCGCCCTCGGCCGAGTCGGCCAGCCACACCTCGCCGCCGTGCCGCTCGGTCACCTCGCGCACGATCGCGAGCCCCAGGCCGACGCCGCCCGCGTCGCGGTCGCGGGCTCGCTGGGAGCGGAAGAACCGCTCGAACACCTTGGTGCGGTCCGCGTCCGGGATGCCGGGCCCGTCGTCGGCGACGACCAACTCCGCGCACCGGTCCTGCGCCGACAGGCCGACCGTGATGCGGTGCCGGGCGTGGTGCTCGGCGTTGTCCAGCAGGTTGCGCACCACGCGGCTCAGCTCGCCCGCCCGGCCGCGCAGCCGCGCCGCGGAGAACGGGGACAGCTCGACGTCAACGGCACCGCGGGCGCGGACGACGTCGACCTCGGTCAGCACCACCTCGTCCAGGTCGACCCACTCCACCGGCTCGGTCGCGCCGTCCGCCAGTGCCAGCGCGATCAGCTCGTCGGTCAGGTCGCCCAGCCGGACCGTCTCGCGGTGCAGGTCGCTCGCGACGCGCACCCAGTCCGTGCGCGACGGGTGCGCCAGCCCGACCTCGAGCCGGGTGCGCAGGCTCGCCAGCGGGCTGCGCAGCTCGTGCGCGGCGTCGGCGGCGAACCGGCGCTGTCGTTCGTGCACCTCTTCCAGCCGGGACAGCATCTCGTTCATGGTGCGGGCCAGCCTGCCGACCTCGTCGTCGGACGGCGGCTCCGGCACCCGGCGGTCGAGCTGGCTCGCGGTGATCTCGGTGACCCGCTCCCGGATCGCCTCCACCGGGCGCAACGCGCGTCCCACCACCAGCCACGCCGTGCCGCCGACCGCGATCAGCAGGACCGGCACGATGATCGCCAACGCCGTCGTGGCCGCCTCGACTCCCTCGTCGGCGTGTTCCAGTGACGCGGCCGCGTAGACCGCGACGGGCTGCCCGCGCAACGTCGCCGGCACACCCGCGACGGCGTGGTGCTCCCCGTCCGGCAACCGCGAAGTTCCCGTGACCCCACCGTTTTCCGGCCACAGCGCGAGCAGCCTGGTGTGCGCCACGTCGGTGCCGGCGGCGAGCACGGTGCCGTCGCTGCCGACCACCTGGACCAGCGGGGGCAGCACCGCGGGGACGTCGTCGGCGATCATCGAGGCGAACGTCCCGGCCTGGCGGCTCGCCTCCTCCTCTGCCCTGCCGGTGAGCTCGTCGCGGACCAGCGTCAACGCCGCCGCGCCGCCCGCGACCAGGCCCAGTCCCACGACCAGCACCGCGAGCGCGGTCAGCCGGACGCGCACACCGGCGGAGCGACTACCCGCCATCGGGCGCCAGCCGGTAGCCGGTCCCCCGCACGGTCTCGACGGCGTGCCTGCCGAACGGAAGGTCGATCTTGCGCCGCAGGTACGCGACGTAGACCTCCAGCACGTTCGAGTGGACCGGGATGGCCGAGTCCCACACCTCGTCCAGCACGAACCGCTTCGACACCACCTGCCCGGGCCGCGACATGAGCAGCTCCAGCAACGCGAACTCGCGCGGCGTCAGCTCGATCACCGACTCGCCGCGACGGCACCGCCGGGTGACCCGGTCGAGGGCGAGGTCCCCGGCGGTCAGCACGTCCGCCAGCTGCATGCCCGACCGCCTGAGCAGGGCGTGCAGACGGGCCAGCAGAACGCGGTAGGAGAACGGTTTGGTGAGGAAGTCGTCCGCGCCGATGCGCAACGCGCGCAGCTGGTCCAGCTCGCCGTTGCGGGCGGTCAGCACGAGCACGGGCACCCTGACCCCGGCACGACGCAGCTGCGCGCACAGGTCGAGACCGGGCAGGCTCGGCAGCATCAGGTCGAGCACGATCGCGTCGAACGGGCGGGTGAGCCCGGCGTCGAGACCCAGCAGACCGTCGTTCGCGGTCTCTACCTCGAACCCGTCCTGGCGCAGGCCTTGGGCGAGCGCGTCGGCGAACGACGCCTCGTCCTCGATCACCAGCACCCGTCCGGTTCTGGTCACGTCATCACCTGGTTGGACACGAGTCTGCCTCGCTCCAGTATCAGCACTCCGGTGCAGATCCGCTCGACCTCGGGCACCGCGTGCGTCGCCAGCAGCACCGTGAGGCCACGCGCCTCGGCGATCGTGCGGATCAGGGTGAGCACGTCGCGCTGACCGGGCGGGTCCAGGCCGATCGTCGGTTCGTCGAGCAGGACCACGGCCGGGTCGTTCACCAGCGCGCGGGCCAGACCGAGCCGTTGCCGCATGCCGCGGCTGTACGTGGCGATGCGCGCGCCGCCGCCGTCGCCGAGCCCCACCAGGGCGAACAGCCTGGCCGCGCGGTCCCTGGCCTCACCGCGGGAGTGGCCGAAGAGGCGGGCGTGGTAGGCCAGGAACTCCAGTCCTGTCTGGTGGCCGGGACAGCCGGCGTTCTCCGGCAGCACGCCGACGACCTTGCGGACGTCGTTGTGCCGCGTGCCGGGGACGCCCGCGACGCAGAACTGGCCGCGGGTCGGAGCGACCACGGTGGACAGCATGCGCAGGGTCGTGGTCTTGCCGGCGCCGTTCGGGCCGAGCAGGCCGAGCACCTCGCCCTTGCGCGCGGTGAAGGTCAGGCCGTTCACCGCCCACGTGGCGCCGTAGCACTTCGAGAGGTCGCGCACGTCCACGACGACGTCTTCCGAGAACGGTTCGGTGCGCACGAAGGACCAGATCTCGTGCGGCAGCTGGGTTCTCGACGGCGAACGGACCAGCGGCGCGTCGAGTGCCGGGTCTGCGCACAGGATGGCGCGTTGCAGGTCGCTCAGCCTCGACTCGGGTTCCAGCGCCTGCTCGTCGGCGAGCCGGGCGCGGGCGGCGCGGTAGGCGTCGAGCGCGTCGGTCACCCGGCCGCACCGGTACAGCGCGAGCATCAGCAGTGCCTGAAGGCGTTGCCGGTACGGGTGCTCCGCGACGAGGTCGGTCAGTTCGTCCACCACGGAGGCGTGCCTGCCGAGCCGCAGTTCGGCGTCGAGGCACTCCTCCAGCGCGGCCAGCCGTGCCTCTTCCAGTCCGTGGCACAGCACGGCGGCGGCGTCGGGAGTAGTCACGTCCGCCAGCGGTGGACCGTGCCACATCGACAGCGCGTGGCGCAGCAGCGACGCCTTCACCGTGTCGTCGGTCTCCTCCCGCGCACCCCTGACCACGGCGCGGAACCGGTGCACGTCGATCGACAGCGGGTTGACCTTGAGCATGTACGCCGATCCGCGCGTGATGATGTCCGCGTCGCACCGACCGGCTCCCGCGTCCGCGATCGCCCGGCGCAGTCGGGACACGCTGACGTGGATGGCGTGGTGGGCGGTGCGCGGTGGGCGGGCCGGCCACGTGAGGTCGACGAGCCGGTCGACGGGCACGAGCTGGTTGGCGTGCAGGGCGAGCACCGCGAACGTGAAACGTTGTTTGCGCGGGCCGAGATCGAGTTGCGACTTTTGTTCCCAGGCCTCCACGGCGCCCAGCAGCTGAAACTCCACGGCGTCGCCCCCTTCCTGGCCCCCGTATTCGTGAATCGGTCGAACCGCACAATGCGTTTCGCACCAATAGCGTGAATCACAGCGCGTGAACATCTCATCGCTGCTGGTTGAGGGCCATTCGGCCCTAATTCCACCCGACGCTCTCATCGATCTCTAATCTCCGTCGGCTCTCCTTGTGCGTACTTACTCGAATGAGGAGGGGATGCCATGCCGGGTGTGTCTCTCGAAGCCCGGGAGCTGTCGAAGTGGTTCGGTTCCCGCACGGCTGTCGACTCGGTGAGCTTCACCGCTCACGACGGAGAGGTGATCGGTCTTCTCGGCCCCAACGGGGCGGGCAAGACCACGACGATCCGGATGCTCTCGACGGTCCTGCCGCCCACGGGCGGCGATTTCTCCGTCGCGGGCGTGCCGTCGTCCCGGCCGGCGGACATCAGGGCGCGCATCGGCGTCCTGCCCGAGAGCGCCGGCTACCCGATGCACCAGACGGGGCTCGAGTACCTGACCTACCACGGACGGCTCTTCGGCCTGTCCCGCGAGGACGCGCGGCAGACGGCCGTGCGGCTGCTCGGCCAGGTGGGGCTGGCCGACCGCGCCCAGTCGCGGATCTCGACGTACAGCCGGGGCATGCGGCAACGCCTGGGCATCGCCAGGGCGTTGGTGAACAACCCGTCCGTCGTGTTCCTCGACGAACCGACGCTGGGCCTGGATCCCGCGGGACAGCGGGAGATCCTCGCGCTGGTGCGGGCGATCGCGGAGGCGCGCGGCACGACCGTGGTGCTGTCCACGCACACGCTGCCCGAGGTCGAGCAGGTGTGTTCGTCGGTGCTGATCCTGGACAAGGGCAGGGTGCTGGTGTCCGGCAGCGTCGCGGAGGTGACGAGCACGGAGGCTTCGAGCCGCCAGTCCGGGCACCTGCGCGTTCCGCCGGACCAGGTGGCGCGGGCGTCGGAGGTGCTGCGGGGCGTGCCGGGCGTCTCGGTCGAGGTGGCGAAGGACGTGGTGACGGTGACGTCGTCGGACGGCCTGAACGAGGCGCTGTCGGCCGTGCTCGACGCCAGGGTCACCGTGCTGTCGTTCGAGGTCGACGGCGTGCGGCTGAGCGACGCGTTCCTCGCGATGACGCGGGGAGGTGTGTCGTGAGCGCGCGGGTCATCGCCGGCCAGGAGTGCCGCGACCTGTGGCTGAGCGGCCGCGGCCCGGTCCTCACGTTCGCCTACGCCGTGCTGCTCAGCGCGATCACGTACCTGGCCGCGACCAACCAGATCCTGAACTTCCTGGAACAGCGGGAGTCGGTGAACCTGGTGCTGCAGATCGCCGTCGCGGTCGGCGTGCTGCTGACGATGGTCGTCGCCGCCGACGCGATCAGCGGTGAACGCGAACGCGGCACGTTCGAGAGCCTGCTGCTCGCGCCGGTGTCCCGCGGCTCGATCGTGCTGGGCAAGCTGGTGGCCGCGATGTCCTTGTGGGGCGCGGCTTTCGTGGTCGCGCTGCCGTACCTGTGGGTGCTCGGCAAGGGCGTCGCCGTGGTGGGCGAGGCCGTGCTGCTCGGCCTGGTCGTCGGGACCGTGCTGGCGCTGTCGATGGCCGCGATCGGACTGCTGATCAGCGCCCGGTCGACGACCAACAAGGTGAGCCTCGCGGCGTCGCTGTTCCTGATGCTCGCCCTGTTCGCACCGACCCAGCTGCCCGCGATGCCGACGTCCTCCGTCGGTGACGTGCTCGTGCGGATCAACCCGGTGACAGCCGGGACGCACTACATCCAGCTGGTCCTGCTCAAGGGGCACGCGTGGACGCAGGACCTGTCGTACCTGATCTCGCCGGTGGTGGCCGTGGTGGTCACCGTCGTGGCGCTGGCCGTGGCGGGGCCGCGCATCGTCCGGCTCACGGGAGGGGTTGGTTCCGGATGAGACTTCTGCTCGCCGCGCTGGTGCTCGCGCTCTTCCCCGCCACCGCGTCGGCGACCGTCGAGGTGGCGGTGACCCAGTCGCGGATCGACAGCACCGTCGGCCAGTACCTGAACATCACCTCCACGATCACCAACAGCGGGGCGGAGCCGACCGGGAAGCTGATCGCCCACCTCAACGTCGCCTCGCTCAACGACGTGTACGTCGACCTGGAGGACTGGACGGCCGCGCCCACGCAGTCGCTGCCACCGCTGGGTCCCGGTGAGAGCGCCGAGGTGTCGTGGGACATCCAGGCGGTCAACGCCGGGACGTTCACCGTGTACGCCGTCGTCCTGCCGGGCGGCTCGGCGTCGTTGTCCGCCAGCCCGCCCATCCACGTCGAGGTGGCCGGGCGCCGCACCCTCAGCGCGGGTGGTGCCCTGCCGATCGCGCTGGTCGTGCCGCTGCTGCTGGGGGTGGCGGTCTTCGCGGTCCGCCGCCGCCTGCACACCACGGCCTGATCCCTGGTACTCACGATGAACGGCGCTTTCGTCCACTTGAGGTGGACAAAAGCGCCGTTCATCGCCTACGCGGGGGTTGGGGTGGGGGTTGGGTTCTGCTTGGGGCGCCGGGGACGGCGTCGCGCGAACCGCAGGTACAGCGACGGTGTCACGAACAGGTTCAGCAACGTGGACGTGAACAGTCCGCCGATGATGACGATCGCCATCGGGTGCTCGATCTCGTGGCCCGGCAGGTCACCCGCGATCGCCAGCGGCACCAGGGCGAGTCCCGCGGCCAGTGACGTCATCAGGATCGGCGCCAGCCTCTCCTTCGCGCCGCGCAGCACCAGCTCACGACCGAACGGCTCTCCCTCCTCCCGTTCCAGGTGCTGGAAGTGGTTGATCATCAGGATTCCGTTGCGCGCCGCGATGCCGAGGACCGTGAAGAACCCGACCAGCGACCCGAGCGACAGAATTCCTCCCGTCAGCCACGCCCCGTACACGCCGCCCGCCAACGCCATCGGCAAGGTCAGCATCACCAGCACCGCGAGGCGCCAGCTGTTGAACGCGGTCACGAGGATCAGGAGGATCAGCAGGACCGCGATGCCGGCGAAGAGCAGCAGCCGGTTCTGGGCGGCCGTGGCCTCCTTGTACTCGCCGAGCAGCTCGGCGTGCATGCCGGGCGGCATCTGCACCTGCGCCAGCCGCCGCTCGACCTCCTGCGCCACCTCGACCAGCGCGGCACCCTGCGCCACGTTGGCGCCCACGTCGATCCGGCGGGACCCGTCCTCGCGCAGGATCTGGTTCGGCGCCGACACGATCTTCACCGAGGCGAGCTCACCGATCGGCACCTTGCGGCCGTCCGGCGCGTCCATCAGCAGTCCCTTCACGCTCTCCACGCTGAACCGGGCCTGCGGCTGGCTCCACACGTGCACCTCGGTGTTCTTGCCGTTGCGCCAGATGTCCCCGGCCTCCTCGCTGGAGATGAACGCGGACGCGGTGCGGCGCACCTCACCGGGCGAGATGCCGTACCTGGACGCCTTCTGCAGATCGACCTCCACGGCGACCTGCGGGATGTTCGTCTGCAGGGTGACGTGTTCCTCGATGATCCCGTCGATCCCGGCGACGAGCTCCTTGACCTCGTTGGCCTTGTCGCGGATGCCGTTCAGGTCGTCGCCGTAGATCCGGACGGTGATCGCATCGCTGGAGCCGGTCAGCACCTCCTTGGTGCGTTCCTTCAGGTACGTCTGCACGTCGCGCTGCAGACCGGGATAGCCGTCGACGACCTTCTGCACGGCGGCGAGGGTCTTGTCGTAGTCGACGTTCGGATCGATGCTGATCCAGTTCTCGGTGAAGTTCATGCCGACGATCTCGTCGGCCAGCGTGCCCTGGCCGATGTGCGCGCCGAAGTTGCGCACGCCCGGAATGGCGCGCAGCTCCCTGCTCGCCTGCTCGGTGATCCGGACCATCTCGGTGCGGGAGGTGCCCGGCTGCGCGACCCAGTGCATCAGGAAGTCGCGTTCCTTGAAGGCGGGGAACAGGTTCTGCCCGAGGAACGGCACGATCGCCAGTCCAGCGACCATCACCAGCGCCACCACCGAGTACGCGATGCCCGGCCGCGGCACGATGCGCGCCAGCAACGCCGTGTAGCCGCGTTGCAGCCACCGCACGAGCGGCGACTCGCGGCGCTCGATCGGTGCGTTGCGCAGCATGATCAGCGCGAGCGCCGGGATCACCGTCAACGCCACCAGCAGCGACGCGAGGATCGACAACCCGTAGGAGAACGCGAGCGGGCGGAAGAACGATCCGGTCAGGCCACTGAGGAGGAACACCGGGATCGTCGACACCAGGATGATCATCGTGGCGTGCACGATCGGGCCGCGCACCTCGACCGAGGCCTCCAGGATGACCGACGCGGTCGACCGATCGCTGCCTTCCCTGCGGTGCTGACGTATTCGCCGCACGATGTTCTCGATGTCGATGATCGCGTCGTCCACCAGGACGCCCAGCGCGATGACCAGGCCGGCCAGGATCATCACGTTGATGGTGGCGCCCATGGCGTTCAGGACGAGCCCCGCCGCGACCAGCGAGAGCGGGATGGTGATCGCGCTGATCAACGCGACCCGCCACTCGAACAGGAAGAAGATCAGGATCAGCACGACCAGGCCGAAGCCGATCAGCATCGCGCGGCCGAGGTTGTTCACCGACGTCTCGATGAACGTCGCCGGGCGGAAGATCTCCGTGTCGACCTGCAGTCCCTGCATGCCGGGCTGGAAGTCCCTGATGGCCTCCTCCACGCCCCGCGTGACGTCCAGCGTGTTGGCCCACGGCAGTTTCTCGACGATGACCATGATGCCGGGACCGTCGTTGATGACGGCGTCACCGGTGAGCAGGGACGGGGGCATGATGTCGTCGCGGATCTCGGCGACGTCGCGCAGGTAGACCTTCGGCTTGTCCGGGTCGGTCGTGATCGGGATGCCGGCGAGCTCCTGGCCGGACAACGCGGGCAGCTGGTGCTGCACCGGGAACCGGTGGTTCGCCGTGTCGATGAAGCCGCCGGTGCCGATCTCGAAGCCGCCCTTGAACTTCAGCTGCCCCACGTCCACCGCGTCACCGGCGGACTCGAGCACCTGCTGCAGGCTCACGTTGTGCTGCTTCATCTTCTCGGGGTCGACGAGCGCCTGCTTGACGTGCCAGCGGTCGCCCCAGATCGCCGCGTTCGCGACGCCCGGCACGCGCATCAGCCTCGGCCGCAGCGTCCAGTACGTCAGCAGGGCCATGTCGACGTGCGCCTGGTCGGACTTGTCGGCCTGGGAGATGCCGATCTTCATCGTCCGGCTCGTCGACGACAACGGCTGGATCATGAACGGCGAGTTCGCCCAGCGCGGCAGGCGCTGGCTGATCGAGTTGAGCCGTTCCTGGATCAGCAGTCGCGACTTCATCAGGTCCGTGCCCTGCTCGAAGATCATCACGATCGACGACAGCTGCGACACGGACTTCGACCGCATCGCGGTCAGGCCCTCGATGCCGTTGAGACCCTGTTCCATCGGCACGGAAACGAGTTCCTCGACGTCCTTCGCGGACAGTCCGATGCAGATGGTCTGGATTTCCACGCGGGGCGGGGCGAACTCGGGGAAGGCGTCGATGGCCATGTCCTTGACCTGGAGGATGCCGAAGAACATCAGCATCGACGCCCCGACGACGACGAGGAACTTGAGCTTCAGGCTCGTCCCGATGATCCAGCGCATCATGGTGGGCTACTTCCCGACGCCGAGTTCGGCTCCGTACAGCTCGATGACGCCCGTCTTCACGATCGTGGTGCCCTCCGCGGGACCGGAGGACAGGAACGCCTCCGAGCCCGCGTTGCCGCCCACGTTCGCCACGGTGACCTGCTCGCGCACGTACTGGCGCGGACCGGTGACGGTGTAGACCCAGGTGTTGCCGTCCGGTGTGTAGACCACGCACTGGTAGGGCACCACGGTTCCGGTGCCGGACTTGGCGACCTTGGTGGTCTCCACGCCGACGCGCTTCTCCGCCATCTCGGTGAGCTTCACGCTCTTGACGCTCTTGCCCGCGATCGTCTCGACCACGGCGGGACGTTCCTTCCCACCGCTGTCCGTGGCGGAGGTCGCCACCGAACACCCCGCGGCGCCCAGCACGAGCAGGACCGTTGCGATCAGTCGGCTACGCATCTGCCTTCTCCTTCGGCGCGAGACGCGGGTAGAGCGCGGGCAGGACCAGCAGGTTCACCACCGCGGTGGTGACCAGTCCACCCAGGACGATCAGGGCGAGCGGGGCGATGATCTCGAGGCCGGCGACGGCGCCCCAGACGATCACCGGGACGAGCGCGAGCGCGGTCGCGAGCATGGACGTCACGGCGGGGGTGAACCGTTCGCGGCTGCCGCGCGCGACGTCGCCGTCCACGAGCTCGTAGTGGTTGAGCTGGACCAGGGCTCCGCGGACGGCGACCGCCAGCACCGCCAGCAACCCGAGCAGTGCCACGACCGACAGGCCGGCGCGTTGCGTGGCCGCGGCGAGCAGTCCGCCGGACAGCGCCACCGGCAGCAGCAGGAACACGGTCGTCGCGAGCCGCCAGCTGCCCAGGCCCGCCTGGAGCAGGAAGTACACCAGGATCACGGCACCGGCGATGTACAGCCAGATCCGCAGATCGGTCGACGCCCGCGCCTGGCTCTCCCCGAGCACCTCGAGGTGGTGCTCACGCGGGAACGAGACACCCTTGACCCGGTCCGACACGTCCCGCGTGACGTCGGCCAGCGAGCGGCCGCTCACGTTCGCGACGACGTCGATGCTGCGCGACACGGAGTCGTGCGTGATCATCGCGGGCTTCGGCGTGACCCTGACCTCCGCCACGTCGCTCAGCTTCACCTGCGCGGGCCCGCCCTCCGGGCCGCCGACGGGTGCGTCGATCAGCAGGTCCCTGATGGTCGCGGGGTTCTGCCTCAGTTCCGGCCTGCCCCACACCACGACCTCGAAGACCTTCGAGTCCTCGAACAGGTTCCCGGCGACGGTCGCGGCGACCAGCGTCGCCGACTGCCGGCGGACGTCACCCGGTTTCAACCCGTACTTCGCGGCCTTCTCGACCGAGACCTCGATCTCCAGCGTCGGCTGCACCTCGGTGGAGTTGATCCGCGGGTCGCTGATCCCGTCGATTCCCCGGAGGATGCCGAGCACCTCGGCCGCCTTGTCGTTGAGGACGGGGTACTCGTGACCGTAGATGCGGACGACGACGTCCGACGTCGAGCCGCGGCTGATCACGTCCCGCACCTGCCGGTCGGAGTAGGTGATCACGTTGCCGCGGATGCCCGGATAGCCGTCGACGACGTCCCGCACCGCGTTCAGCGTGCTGTCGTAGCCGGCGCGGTCGTCGAGGCTGAGCCAGACCTCGCTCGCGTTGATGTTGACGATCTGGTCGCCCGCCATCGCACGACCGGTGTGCGCACCGACGTTGCGGACGCCGGAGACACCGCGCAGCTCCTTGGTGAGCGCGGAGGTGATCCTGTTCATCTCGGGCCGGGACGTGCCGGGGGCGGCCTCCCACGTGACCAGCACGTCGCGTTCCTGCAACGTCGGCGCGAGCGGGTGGCCGCCGAGCAGCGGCGTCACGGCGAGGCCCACGACGAGCAGCACGGCCGCGAGCGCCCACGACACCAGACGCACCCGCAGGAACAGCCCGAGGAGTGCGGCGTAGCCCTTCTCCAGCCACACCGCGAACGGCGACGCGCGGTGCCCCTTGGTGAGGAGCACGGTCGCCAGAACGGGCGCAATGGTCAGCGCGACGAGCATCGAGACACCGATCGCGACGAGGAACCCGACGGCGACCGGGGTGAGGAACGCGCCGCGCACGCCGTCCAGGACCAAGAGTGGCGCTACCGACACAACGGTCACGCAGGTCGCCACGAACAGCGGTCCGCGCATCTCGACCACGGCGTCCGCGATCGCCTCGGACGTCGGCTCGCCCTCGCGCAGCCGTTGCCGCACGTTGTCGACCGCGACCACGGCGTCGTCCACCACCACCGCGAGCGCCATCACCAGCCCGGCGATGGTCATCATGTTGAGCGGTGTGCCGAACCAGTTCAGCACCAGGGCCGTGACGGCGACCGACGCCGCGATGCTCAGCAGCACGGTCAGGGCGGCCCGCCAGTGGAACAGGAACGCGAACACGACCAGCAACAGCAGCAGCGCGCCGACCAGCAGTGTGGTGACGAGGTTCTGCTTCATCGTGTCGATGAACGACGCGGGCCGGTACACCGAGGTGTCCATCCGCACGCCGGGCAGCGCCGGCCGCAGGTCGTTGAGCGCGGCCTCGACGTTCGCGGTGACCTCGGACAGGCTCGAGCCCGGGAAGCGTTCCACGACCAGCATCAGGCTCGGCGAGTCGTTGACGACCGCGTCGCCGATCATGATCTGGTGGTCCTCGGTGATGGTCGCGACGTCGGTCAGCTTGAGGCCGCGGTCCTCGGCGCCCTGCACGGTCACCTGGCCGAGCTGGGCGGCGCTCTTGATCGGCTGGTTGTGCTGGATCTCGATGCGCTGGTTGGCCGTGTCGACGAAGCCGCCGAGCCCCGGCGTGGACGCCTCGACGAACGTCAGCGGCGACACCCACAGGGCGTTCGCGGAGGTCCGCAGCACCTGGTCGAGCGTGACGGCGTTCTGGGCGAGCTTCGACGGGTCGACCTGCACCTGCAGCTGCCGGTCGCGGAAGCCCCAGATCGCGACGTTGGCGACGCCCTTGACGCTCAGCAGCCGCGGCACGACCGTCCACCTGCTCAGCAACGACATGTCGATCAGCGACTTGTCGGTCGACGACAGCCCGATCATCATCAACCGGCCGGTGCTGCTCAACGGCTGGATCACCAGCGGCGGCCGGGAGCTCGCGGCGGGCAGCGCGGGCACCATGGTGAGGCGCTCCTGCACGACCTGACGGGCCCTGATCGGGTCCGTGCCGGGCTCGAACGTCATCTCCATCGAGCTCAGGCCCGGAATGGTCCGCGACTCCAGCTTCGCGAGCCACGGGATGCCGTTGAAGAACTCGTTCTCCATCGGGTTGGTGATGAGGTTCTCCACCTCTTCCGCGGAGAGCCCCAGCGCCTCGACCTGAACGTCCACCCGCACCGGCCCGAACTCCGGCAGCGCCTCGACGTTGCTGTCGCGCAGCTGCACGAAGCCGAGCGCGATGAGGGCGACCGCGACCGCCAGCACGAGACGGCGGTACCTCTGGCTCGACCCGACGATCCAACGCATCATGGCCGGCGACCCTTCACTCCGGTGACCTTGCGGGCAAAGATGAACTCGCCTGGTCACAGAGCGCTCATAGCCGCCTCACAGTCCTCTCAGACCGCGCTCATCGGGCCTGTTCCGTGATCAGCAGGTCTTGCGGACGTACCCGCTGGTCCCGGCGGGCACGACGTACAGGTCGCGCTGCACGATGCTGATCCGATCGCTCCACTCCGCACACGCCGCCGCCCGGCCGCTGTCGGTGTACTCGACGTCCAGCACCCGGTTGCCGAACGGCCCGGCGTAGTCGCCGCACTCCTCCCACTCACCGCACTCCTCGACGACCGCGAAGTCGAGCCCGTTGGCGACGCGGTTGCCGGCGAGCTCCGGCGTGTTCTTCTGGGCGATGGCCAGGTTCTTCGAGTGTGCGTGGGCGGACAGGAGCTTGACGTACTCCTGCGCGTGGGTGGTCGTGAGCAGGTTCTTCGACCGCGAGTAGCTGTCGAAGTTGTCCGGCTCGACCGCCTGGTAACCCTTGGCCGCACAGGTGTCGATCCACGCCTTGACCTCGGCCGCCGCGCGCGTGCGCTTGTCGGCCGTGCGCAGGTCGAGCAACGTCTCCTTCCAGTCAGGGTCGACCACCTTGTTGCCGTTGGCGTCACGCAGCAGCAGATCGCTCTGCCAGTCGCCGTCGTGCCCCTCCTGGACCTGGAAGGCATTGACGTAGCAGACGTTGTACTTGCCGGCGACGGGTGCCGCTTCCCGGTCGCGGATGACGATCTCGACGTTGGACGCCGGCGGGTAGGCGCATTGGCGGTTTTGGCGGGGAAAGCA